>CAJUNN010000005.1:0-6589 GCA_910587955.1 uncultured Lachnospiraceae bacterium
ACAAATATTGTCAACAAAACTATTTTTATTTTCAAACGTAATAATATTTAATTGCGTTCAATCTGAGATTTTTCAAAAAAAGATAGCATGAAAGGAAAAGATATTATATAATAGAGAGATAGAAGCCCGCGCCCGCCCGGCAGCAGGGTGCGCACAGAAAGGATACACGATTTATGAAAGAACGGCATTTGCAAATCTTAAACATGGTCAATGAACAGGACCGCATCCGGGTACAGGATCTGGCCCGGGCCCTGAACCTTTCCATGGTAACCATACGGAAAGATCTGGAGGAACTGGAAGCCCAGGGACTCCTGAAGCGTCAGCACGGCTACGCAGCCAAGGCCTCCCCGGACGCCATCAGCTCCCGCATGTCCTTCCACTACCTGGAGAAGAAGCAGATCGCCAGAAAAGCCGTCTCCCTGGTAGAGCCCATGGAAACCATCATGATCGAATCCGGATCCACCTGCGCCCTTTTCGCCGCAGAGCTGGCAGCAGTCAACGATGTCACCATTATCACCAACTCTGCCTACATTGCCCGGTCTTTGAGCGCCGCCCCGTCGGCGAAAGTCATTCTTCTGGGAGGCGATTACGACACGGTGGCAGAAGTCACCACCGGCCCCGTCACGGAACTTTGCGCCAGGGAATACTATGTAGACAAGATTTTTGTAGGCATCGACGGATACACCGAAGAAAACGGCTTTACCAATGTGAACCACACCCGCTGCAGCACCGTCCGCGCTCTGGCCCGCCAGGCCGGAAAGGTCATTGTGCTGACGCCCTCGGGCAAATTCGGCAAGCGCAGCGTGGCCCGGATGTTTGCCCCGGATGAGGTCCACACGGTTGTCACCGACTCCAATCTTTCAGAGGAATACCGCAATGCACTGGAATCCCGCCATATCCGGGTGGAACTGGCAGAGCTCTAACATGCCCGGACGGCTCTCACCAGCCTGCGGACAGCTTCTTTATCTACCATAGGATATCCGTCCTCATAGGGCGGAGCGAGAATCCCATAGGTAACGCCGTTTCCTGCCGTGGTGGGATCTGAGCCGTATCCCTTACAGGAGGCATGAATCTGGCTCACGCCGCTTCCGGCAAACATTTCCGCCGCATTGCCTGCGTTCAGTCCGCTTCCCGCCAGGATCTCGATCCGGCTTCCGTAGACCTCCTGAAGATGCCGAATCAATGAAATTCCTTCCATGGCCGTTTTCTGCTGGCCGCTGGTGAGAACCCGGTCTGCCCCGCATTCCATCAAGGTTTCCATAGCCGCATCCGCATCCGGCGTCACGTCAAAAGCCCGGTGAAACACGGCCTCTCCTTCGTAGTGGTGGATAAGACTGCACATCCGTGCGGTTAATTCCCTGTCTATGGTCCGGTCCTCCCGGAGAAACCCAAAGGCAATGCCGTCCGCCCCGTTCTCCAGGAATCTCCCGGCATCTCCAAACATGACACGGACCTCCTCATCCCGGTAGCAAAACCCGGCCCCTCTGGGCCGCACCATGCACACAATGGGACATCCGCATTCTTTCTTCGCCGCCAGAAAGCCGGAAAGCCCGGGGGTCAGTCCCCCCAGGCTCAAAGCACTGTTCAGCTCCACCCGGTCGGCTCCCGCCTCCCAGGCTGTCCTGCAGTCCTCGTAACTTCCCGCACAGATTTCTAATTTTTTCTCTGTCAAATTTACGTTTTTCATCATTTCTCTATATAGCGCAGCTCCTCCGCTTCATCCATAGGCCACATGGGGCGGTAAATCTTCTTAAAGGGAATCCGTTCCGATCTCTGCACCGTAGGCCCGTCGCTTAAAGCCATCATGTGATACGCCGTCTCCGGGATCAGGAATGTATCCAAATACCCCATTTTCACCACCACAATATCATAATCATGGAACTCCAGGCCCGCCGCATGGAACTGTTCCATATTTCCATATTGTATATTATGATCCACCACAATGCAATCGATATTTGTGCCGTCAATGTGAACCGTATAGGCCAGTCCTACTACAAAGCCCCCGCCCAGGCCGTACATCTGATCTCCAATCTGTATCAGCGTGCCTTCAATCTCCACAGGGCTGAAATTTTCATCCGCATGAACTCCCAGGGAAAAAGAAACCCGGTCCTGAAGCTTCCGGCGGCTCAGATATTCATGAGCCTTCGGATCATGAATTCCGGCAACCAGCACTTTCTTCTCCGAAGGCACTCTAAGAAGCTCCCGCAAAAGCAGGGTATTGTGACCTGCGCCTCCGGCTCCGCAGTTATCCCCGGAATCCGTAATGACTGCCGTTTTTCCCGGATAGGCAATGGTTCTCGCTACGGCAGCTTCCACCTCGTCATAATTGCCGCCGAACTGGAACTCCTTCCGGTGATCCCAGGCATACCTTCCTATCTCTTCTGCTACCTTCCCGCAGTACGCCTCATCCTCCGGCATATTGGGAACTACCACCACAGCCGCCCCCAGCTTGTCGTCGTCGTGGCGGATATACCCCACATGGTAAGAAGCGGAAAATACCCGGGAATCCTGCTCCGCCTCATCCAGCATCCGGTTGATTGTGGAGATGGGTTCCCTGGCGGAAACGCTGCGCTCTCCTCCCACCATAATGGGAAGCTTGCGGATCATCGGCTTCATGGGCCGCCGGTTTTCCAGAAGATCGATTAGTTTTTCCGCCACCAGGCGTTCTGTCTCAATCTGATCCCGGTGGGGGGATTCCCGGTAGCAGCGGATGATATTTACCTGCCCGCACAATTCTTTTGTCACATTTCCGTGGGGATCCATGACCATAGCCATAGGCATATGTTCTCCCACGATTTCCCGGATTCTACGTACAATGTGATGTTCCCCCGACACGCAGTCCAGCCCTTTTACGGCACTTGCGCCGTGAAGCTGCAGATAAATTCCGTCCAGCTCCCCCAGATGTTCCCGGATGGTTCTCAGAATTTTTCCTTCGATAAAATCGAATGCCTCCCGCTCTAAGAGTCCCCCCGGATGACAGGAGGCAAAAATGGAGGGAATTAATTCTATGTGCTTTTCCTCAAAGATATCTTTCACATGAACGGCTTCCAGACAGTCCTTTCCATACAGAACCCGCATCTTCTCCAGTCCGTCGAGCTGGGAGATCACATTAAGATAATTGGGGTTGATGTCGTAAAACGTCCGCTGTATTTTTTCCAAAGGGATTTCTGAGGGCGGCTTTACAAATCCCACGCCGCTGCCAAAGACAACCACCTCATATCCGTCCCCATCCAGGCATAAAGACACATTGTTGTTGATATTCTTTATGACCTTCATGTTCCTTCACCCCGCCTGCCGTTTAACGGCAACAAAAGCTATCTCTTCTCTTGTAACTTCCCCATCCTGCTTCACAATATTTAAGTCGTATTCCTCCCCGTTCGTCAAAATCATGGGCGTAATTAGTATCCATTCCTACATGGATCATAATTTCCGCACCGTTTTCTGCCCGCAGCCCAATGGCATGGTTTGTCTGGGCTACCAGGATAATTTCGCCGTCGCAGGGGGAATAAATCACAGGCTCTTCATAGGAAAAGCCTACGCCGTCTCCCAAAAGCTTTTGAGCAAACGTGATATCCGGCACTTGACTGATGGGCAGCACCCGCCCGTCACAGATGGCATGAAATTCGGCCTGTGTCTTCTCTTCCCTCTTCTTTTTCCATCCAAACATCTTTCTTGCTCCTCTTTCCGGAAGAATCCGGGACATTGAAAAAGGGACACTTTTTTACATAAAAAAAACTCTTCAAAGCTGCCCTAAAAACATAAAAAACCACTTGTTCTAGGAAAAGCCTCAAAGAGTAACAAACCTATTTACAAATTTTATTTTAATGGATGCACCAGCCTTTGTCAACTGTTTTCTCCTGGAAATCACTCTGGTTCCAGTTACAAGAGCTCATTGCCTTTTTCTTCTTCCTTAATCTCCCAGTGGATCAAAAAGGTCAGTGCCGCCCGCAGAGCAATGATTCCGGCCACAGTGGCTATCTCCGTCCACTCCCGGACCACCACCGTACGCAGGATCTCGCTTCCCAGCTTAAACTCCAAGCCCATGGCCAGTCCTTTGGCCAGGGTCAGTTTCGTCTCCGGCCTGCGGCGCACATAACTATAAAATCCGCGGATACCCGAAGCAATGATAATTCCCACGCCAATCAGCTCAAAGATGGGAATGGTCATCTCCACCAGGTAATGCAGAACCAGTTCCAGTATTTCAATTACAGCTTCCATTCTCTTTTGTCCCTCCTTGTACCTTTTGTATCTTAGCACAGGGGGAGGGGAAATGCAAGCCTAGTACCCCCGGGTCTCCAAAACCGCTTCCAGATCCATAGATGCGTCAAAATACTGCTCCTCCACATAACGGATCCGCTCCACCTCTTCTCCCCGCTCCAGCTTCTGAATAATCTCATCTACCAGAGGCGCAAGGAGGGGATTGCATTCCATAACCATGTGGAGTTTCCCCTCCTGCATAGCCGTAAAAGCCGCCCGGGATGCACCGTCAAAGGAAATCATAATAATATCGCCCTCGGGTCCGCAGGTAAGCCCGGCCTTTTCGATAGCCTCAATGGCTCCGAATGTCATATTATCGTTTTCGCTGATCACCACATCAATATCGCTGTGGGTGCGCAGGAAATCCGCCATCACTTCCTGGCCCTTGCTCTGGGTAAAATCGCCGGATCTGCGCTCCAGCATGGTCCAGTTCCCGTGGTTTTTCAATATATCGTCAAACCCTTTGGTCCGGCCCAGCTGGGCGGAGGAATCCAGCGTACCCTGCAGGGTTACAATCCGGATCTCTTCCTCATCCCGGCCTTCTTTTTTCAGGTAATCGGCAAGCCATCGGCCAGCCACCCGGCCTTCCTCCTCGAAATCGCTTCCCACCCAGCAGGTGTACAAAGTCTCGTCTGAGACTTCTACGGAACGATCCGAGAGGATTACCGGGATCCCGGCCGCCCTGGCCTCCTCAAGAACTGCATCCCAGCCTGTCTCCACTATGGGGTCCAGGATAATGTAGTCCACCTCCTGGAGGATGAAATTCCGGATGGCCTTAATCTGGTTCTCCTGCTTCTGCTGCCCGTCTTCAAAGAGCAGGTAGTAGCCGTTTTCCTCCCGGAATGTGGCCTGGAAAGAAGCCGTGTTTGCCATGCGCCAGTCGGACTCGGAGCCGACCTGGGCAAAGCCCACCACAATATAGTCGTGCCCCTCTTCAATCTCATCCTCATACAACAAGGCATTTTCCGGTTCTTCTTTCTTCCCGGAACACCCCTCCAGTACAAGAATCAGGATTAGACACCATACAATGTATAAGTTTTTTGTCCTCATGGCAGTCCTCACGGTTTCGTTATTTTTTCGTATCCTTCATCTTGGCAAATACGCTCTGAAGCACAATAAAGAAGCACAGAAGCGCCGCCACAGCGATGCTGGACCAGGAGCTAAGAAGCTTACCGTTGGTTTTCACCAGCGTGGAAATGGTCCCATTAATCAGTACGCCAAAGAAGGATCCAATCACATTTCCTACACCGCCTGTGAGAAGGGTTCCCCCGATAACTGCCGAAGCAATGGCATCCATCTCAAGCCCCAGGGCCTGCCGCACACTTCCCGACATGGTATTCAAACAGAAGCAGATTCCTCCTACGGAACACAGAAAAGACGAAAGCATATAAGCCTTCAGCTTCGTCAGCTTCACATTCAGGCCCATCATGGCTGCCGACTGTTCATTGCCGCCCACCGCATACAGGCTTCGTCCGAATTTCGTATAACGCAGCATCAGAAACACAGCTACTAACACAACCAGGGCAATCAGCACCGGAAGCCGGATAAAAGGAACCTGCAGTACGCCTTTGCTGTTGGTGTATGCACCGAAGGGAATCTGAAACTTCATATTCGCCAGGCCCACAAAAAATTCATTCTGGCTGATGGATACCTGATCCGTACAGATCACTGCCGTCATGCCCCTGGCAAAGAACATGCCGGCCATGGTCACGATAAAAGGCTGGATCTCCAGATATCCCACACAGAAACCCTGCACAAGCCCAAAGACCACACCGATCAGAAGCACCAGCACGCAGAGTAAAACCGCATTCATTCCCCACTGTTCCATGCCCACTGCCAGAAACATGCAGTCCATCGCTACCAGGGAACCTACGGAAATATCAATTCCTCCCGTAAGCATCACGCAGGTCATACCGCAGGCAATGCAGAGAAGTCCTGCATTGTTGATCAAAATATTCAAAAAGGTCTGCAGATGTGTGAAACCTTTGGAAGAGTAAATCACACACCCTACTGCGTACATTACCACAAACAGGGCAATCGTAATGAGAAGCAGGAGTGTATTGCTGTTGATCTTTTTCTGTTTCATGCCGCAGCACCTCCCTTCGCCAGCGCCTTCTTGGCCGACATCCGTTTCAAATAAGCCTTAAAGGGCGGAGCTTGAATCATAACGATCACAATTACGATAACCGCTTTGTAAACAGGCGCCACATCCGAAGACACGCCCAGGGCATACAGGGTGGTAGTAATAGCCTGAATCGTATAGGCTCCGATGATGGAACCTGCCAGGTTGAATTTTCCTGTGAATAGACATTGACCACAAAGGTAGCTGACC
>CAJUNN010000005.1:6599-77517 GCA_910587955.1 uncultured Lachnospiraceae bacterium
CAGGTTGAATTTTCCTCCTCCCAGGCTGTTTCCTCCCAAGGCAACCGCCAGTATCGCGTCCAGCTCATAGTTAAGCCCGATATTGTTGGAGTCCGCGGAGCTTATCCGGGAAGCCCCTACAATCCCGGCAATTCCCGCCGCAAGGCCGCACACAACATAGCAGACAAAAATAATCTTTTCCGAATTTAATCCGGCGATCCGGGAAGCCCGCTTATTAATTCCCACGCTCTGGATATACAGGCCCAGAGCTGTCTTTTTCAAAAGAATCATCATCACAGCCACGCAGAGGGCGGCAATAATAATCGGAGTAGGCATAAACCCTGCATAACCTCCGAAAAATTTAAAAGAATCGTTCCGCACATACACAATCAGATTGTTGCAGAGCAGAAGACCAATGGCCCTTGCCGCAGAAAATAGAATCAGCGTAGCCACCATAGGCTGTACATTCAGATATGCCACCAGAAAGCCGTTGAAGGCACCGCAAAGACATCCCATCAGGATGCCGCCCAGCACGCCCGCCAGCAGGGGGACTGCCAGATCGCTGGTGGAGGATACGCCGTAACCGGCCAGCAGCATACAGCAGAACGACGCTGCCAGGGACATAACAGACCCCACGGAAATATCCGTTCCTGCAGAGGCCGACACCACCAGGGTCATGCCCACGGCCAGAATGGCAATCTCGCTGCCCCGGTTCAGAATATCAATCAAACGGCCGTAGAGAACGCCGTTGCGGACGGATATGGTAAAAAAGTTAAACGCAAAATTGCCGGAAGCGGCATCGTACAGAATATTTACCGCCATCACCAGCACCATGCAGAATATGGGAAGAAACAAAGGCATCCCTGTAATCTTTTTCGCTTTATTCATTCGCGCCACCTCCCGCGATTGCTTTCATCACGCTCTCCTGGGTCAAACTCTCGGTAATCTCTCCCACCTTTGCTCCGTCCCGGAGAACTGCCATCTTCGTACAGGTACGAAGCATTTCTTCTATCTCGGAAGAGATAAAGATAATTCCCTTTCCTTCCTTCGCCAGCTTCAGCACCAGCTTTTGAATCTCCGTCTTGGTACCGATGTCGATTCCTCGGGTAGGCTCATCCAGGATCAGGAAATCCGGATCCGTTGCCAGCCAGCGTCCCAGAATCACCTTCTGCTGGTTTCCGCCGGACAGCTGCCGGATCAGGGTCTCCCGGCTGGCCGTCTTGATTTGAAGCATTTCTATGTATTTGTCCGCCAGTTCTATCTGTTCCTTCATGGACAGAAGCCGGAACATTCCCCGCTTAGCCTGCAGGGCCAGGATAATATTCTCACGCACAGATAAATCGCCGATGATTCCCTCCGCTTTCCGGTCATCCGGCAGAAGGCCCATACCCAGATTCATGGCATCAATGGGCGCATGAATCTTCGCTTCTTTCCCGTCCACTTTCAAAGTTCCGGTCTGATTCTTATCTGCTCCGTAAATAACTCTTGCCAGCTCGCTGCGCCCGGAACCAAGAAGTCCCGTCAGGCCCACCACCTCGCCTTTATGAACCTTCAGATCAAAGGGTTTGATGGTTCCCTTGTGACTCATGCCTTGGGCGTCAATGAGAATATCCGCATCGCCAAATACCGGGGATTCTTCTGACTTGATGGACGCCAAATCATCAAAGTCTTTCCCCATCATGGCAGCTACCAGCTTCACCCTGGGAAGCTCTGCGATCGGGTATTCTCCCACCAGCTGTCCGTTCCGCAGCACCGTAATGCGATCGCAGACCGCGTACACCTGCTCCAGGAAATGGGTGACAAAGACAATGCCCACGCCCTTTTCCCGCAGCTGCCGCATGAGACGGAACAGCTTCTCCACCTCGTTGTCGTCCAGGGACGAGGTAGGCTCATCCAGAATCAGCACCTTACAGTCCATATCCACCGCACGGGCAATGGCGATCATTTGCTGCAGGGCCAGGGAATACTCTTCCAGATTCCGGGTTACGTCAATCTTCATATCCAGGTCCGCCATGATAGCTTCCGATTTCTTCACCATAGTTTTCCAGTCAATGGTCCCAAGCCTTGTCTTCGGCTCCCTGCCAATAAACAGATTCTCCGCCACACTTAAATTCGGGCAGAGGTTTACCTCCTGGTACACGGTGGAAATACCCTTCTTCTGGGCATCCAGCGTAGAATGATTTACCACAGGGCCTTCGATGCCCTCCACATGAATCTCACCGGCCTCAAATGCGTTGATACCGGTCAGACATTTAATAAGCGTTGATTTACCTGCGCCGTTCTCCCCCATCAGCGCATGAATCTCACCTTTTCGCAAGGTAAAATCCACATTATCAAGAGCCTTCACTCCTGGGAAAGTCATGGATATGCCGCGCATGGTCAATACTACATGATTGTCCATCCTATTACATCCTTTCCGTTGAGAAAGGGGAGGCCCGTTTTCACCAGCCTCCCCAGCTGCCAGCTGCTCCTTGTTTTCGCCCGGAATACTTCCCGCCGGCGTGAAATCAATTAGTACTGTGCCGCAATAATCTCATCTGTTACAACCGTCAAATTCTGGGTCTCACCGTTTACTTCGATACTGGAAAGAATATCCTCGTTTACAAACCAGTGCTCTTCCATGTAAACTTCCTTCTCCGGTGTTCCGCCGCTTGCCAGAGTCTTGATAACTTCCTCTACAAAAGGAGCTGCCAGCGGGTTGCACTCAAAGTCTGCGTTGATGTCGCCGGATTTTACAAACTCAAGACCGGCCGAGCAGGCGTCAAAGGAAATCAGAATCACATCGCCGTTTACGCCGTAGGAAACGCCGGCCTGCTTCATAGCATCCATAGCACCGAAAGCTTCGTTATCGTTCTGGCATACAACTACATTGAATTTTCCTTCATAGGACTTGCAGTAGGACTCCATTACCTCTGCTCCGCCGTCCTGTGTGAAATCTCCGCTCTGAGAATCCAGGATGGTCCATCCTTCTCTGTCGGCAATCTCTTTGAAGCCTTCCGTACGTCCGATGGTTGCGGATGCGCCGGTGGAACCTTCGATTACAAGTGCGTTAATCTCCGTAATGCCCTTCTCTGCCGCATAAGCCTTCAGCCACTCGCCTGCCGCAAGACCCTCTGTCTTGAAGTTGGAGCCTACCCAGGATACATACTTGTCGGAATCATCAATGGTACGGTCGATTACAATAACCGGGATTCCGGCATCCTCGCACTCAGTCAGTACGGTGTCCCAACCGGTGGAAACAATGGGGTCGATGATGATGTAGTCTACATCCTGCTCAATAAATCCGCGGACCGCCTCCAGCTGTACAGCGGAATCATTGTCACAGTCTACGAACTGAAGGTCGTAGCCGTTCTCTGCGGAAAAGACATCCTGGCAGGACTTGGTAGAAGCGGTACGCCAGTCGGATTCGTGTCCTACCTGTGCGAAACCAATGGTGATCACGTCGCCGGATGCTGCAGGCGCCTCCGTCTCCGGAGCCTCGGCGTCATTTCCTGCAGGCGCTTCCGTCTCGGCAGGTGCCTGAGCCGGCGCCTCTTCCTTGGAACCGCAGCCTGCCAGCATAGTGGCCGTCATAGCTGCGCACAGCAGTAAACCAATAAGTTTTCTTTTCATGATGAAAAGCCTCCCTGTTCTTTTTTAGCCGGTCTTTTTTTGGCTATGCCATAATATTACAGGGATCCGGATTTTCAGGATACGGAGATCCTTCGGAATTAGGTTCAGTTTTTTACTAATTTTTGAACAAACCATGAACAAAGTTTGTTTTTTTACGGAAAAAGTTCATAAATTTACGCCATATCCTCAATATCCTCTGCCGGAATCACCGCCTGCACTTCCGTCCACTCCCCATAGACACTGTCCAAAGCCAGGCCGTATTCCGGCCCATAGTTGAGCCGGAGCCTCTGCTGAATGTTAAAGAGGCCGAAGCCGGATGGGTCCTTGAGATCCAGCTCTCCGCTGACAATGCGCCGCACCCGGTTAAGTTTCTCCGGCTCCATGCCTTTTCCGTTGTCCCATACAGAAAAAACCAGTTTGCTTCCCTGCCGTTTCCCGGTCACCCGGATACGTCCCATGCCGCGCTTATTTTTAATACCGTGGTACAGGGCATTTTCTACCATGGGCTGCAGGGTCAGCTTGAGAATCCGGTACTGGTACAGTTCTTCCGGAATGCAGATTTCATAATCCAGAATGTCCCGGTAACGGAATTTTTGAATCTGCAGATAGCTGCGGATATGGGCTTCCTCCTCCTGCACGGAAATATAGTCCCGTCCTTTGCTTAAGGTAGTGCGGAAAAAGTCCGAGAGGGCAGATACCATCATCACCACCTGTTCTTTCTCGCCTGCCTCTGCCAGCCAGATAATGGTGTCCAGGGTATTGTAGAGAAAATGGGGATTGATCTGGGCCTGCAAAAGCTTTAATTCCGTGGCCCGCAGGTTCAGCTGCTCCACCCGGATATCCTCCACCAGATTGCCGATGCGCTCTACCATCTGGTTGAAGCTGGCGTTTAAAACAGCCAGTTCATCTCCGCTTCCTTCCCTGGCACGTACCGCAAAATCTCCGCTCCCGGCCAGGGCCGTCACTTCGCAGAGATTTCGTATGGGTTCCGTGATGCCTGTCATAATCCTGCGGCTGATAAACAAGGCGCCTGCCAGAATCACCGCAAAGATTCCGCCCCCCATCCACACAGCCTGATCTACATCCGCCCGGATTCCCTCCCGCAGGGCCTCCAGGTTGGTCGTCTCATAGTAAATATATTTCTGTATCTGTTCCTGAATCAGCTCCGTAAGAATACGGATATTCAGATCCAGGCGCCCCATATTGATGTCGTAGGAGCCGCCGGCCAGAGCATCCGCTTCAATCTCTTCCACCCGGTCTTCCAGGGTATTCAGGCTTTTCAAAATCCCTTTCAGCCGGTTTCTGGCGTAATCGGCATCCGCTGTCTCGTAAAGTCCCTGGAAAACCTCTCTGGCTTCCTCAATCATCAGATGGGGCTGCTCCGTATCCACCAGCTCTTCCGCCCGTTCTGCGTTAGCCACAATGATATACATGATGTAATCAATGTCTTTTTTGAAATCAATGTTGTAGGCATTTGCCTTGGAAATATTTTCCACAACCGCATCGTACCGCAGCGAAAACTGCCGGACCAGAGACAACAGATAGACAATCATCACAGTCAGCGGTATCAGGCAGACCAGAAGGAGCATATTCAAGCGCTTTTTGATTGAAGAATCCTTTTTCCACATAATTTTTCCTCCGGCCGCAGCTTGCTAAATACTGCTAGGCCTTCGCCCGGAATTCTCTGGGCGTACATTCCTGGGTCTTCTTGAAAAGATAACTGAAATAATGAGGGTCCCGGTAACCTACCGCAAAGGCGATCTCCGCCGTCTTCATAGAAGTGCTGCGCAAAAGCTCTCTGGCCTTTTCCATCCGAACAGAAGTAAGAAACTCAATAAAGGTCTGTCCTGTCTCCTGGCTGAAAATGGTGCTGAAATGGTTGGGACTTAGATTCACGCTGGCAGCCGTCATATTCAGGGAGATCTCCTCATTGTCAAAATTCTGCTCGATAAAGCTCTTGGCATCCTTTAAAAGAGAACTGTATTTCTTCTGAGACACCGTCTCCCGTATTTCCAGGACTGCCTCCAGCACCCGGTTTAAATATTCCTTGGTCTGTTCTGCCGTGGCAAACACGGCTGTCATGTTCTGAAAATCCCCGCAGCGCTCGATCAGCTCTCCGGCCGGAAACCCCAGCTGCTGTACCTGGGCGGCGGCCGTAAAATAAAAATCCATCGTCACATACTGCCGGAACAAGAGGGACTGAACATTCTTCTCCCCCAGGCTGTTGAAATATTCGTCCAGGAAATGGCGGGACTGGCTTTTTAATCCTGTCTTTAGAAAATTTTCCAGGACCTTCCGGTCCATCCGGTCTGCGTTGAGTGCCGCCAGACGAAACTCCTCCGCATCCGGAATTTGCGCCTCTTCCCGGCCGCTCTCAATAATCTGGTTCCGTTCCTTAAGATAGCGGTAGGCAAAGGCCCGGTTTGCCTCCTCAAAACAGCGGTTCAGTTCGCTTAAACGTCCCACAGGCACGCCGAGGCCTCCGAAGTACTCTACCTTTCCATAGGAGCGGATGGTGCTCTGCAGCTGATTAAGAAATTCCTGCTGCTGCTCTTCCAATCCCCTGTTCTCTGTCTCTTTCAGGACAAAAGCCCATCCCTCCAGGCCCAGCTCCACCATCAAAGCCCCGGGAATCTTCTCCGTCATCTCCTCGATCGCCCTTGTAACCGTATTCTGCTCCTCAGAGTAAGCCTCCATCTCCCCGCCGGAGAAAATCTGAAACAAAAGAATATTGTAGCGGTTGGCAGCCAGCTCCAAGCCGATCTCCCGCCCCTCTTTGAGAAGGGCCGACACCGATTTATTCCCCGACACCAGGCTCCGGAAAAATTTCTGTCTGGCAAGCTGGGTATTCTCCAGGCGTTCCCGCTCAAACGTCTTTAAAAACTGCCGCTGTTCCTGCTCTTCCTCCACCAGCTTTCCCACCTTTTTCACTGCTTCCAGAAGCTGCGCCCCGGATACAGGCTTAACCAGATAATCCGTAATGCCGATGCTGATTCCCTCCTTGGCATATTCGAACTCGTCGTAACCGCTTAAGACAATGATTTTCATATCCGGCATTTCCTGCTTTACCAGACGGCTCAATTCCAGCCCGTCCATAAAAGGCATCCGTATATCCGTGATCAGAATATCCGGCCGTGTCTTCTGAATGAGGGGATAGGCCATCTCTCCGTCGCTGGCTTCCCCGGCAAAAGAAAAACCCTCCTGCTCCCAGGGAATGTTGTTCTTGATGCCCTCCCGCATTACCACTTCATCTTCTACCAGAAATACTTTCAGCATGTTCTCTCTCCATCCGCAGCCAAAAAGAGAGGACGCGCATGGTGACTCTTCACAATATGCACATCCTCTATTTTCAGTTCTCCATACGCCCTCTCTGCATTCTGCACCGGGCTTTTGCTGTTTTTAGTTCCGCAGGCTCTCCACCGCCGCCCGCTCAATGGCAAGTCCTGCCGTGTAGCGCTCAATAAAGGCATCGAAGCCTTCCACATCCGCCGCATCCGGCTCTGCCTTCACGCCTGTCTCTCCTGCAAATACTTTCTCCCGGAGATAAGCACCCAGGCTTTCCCCTTCCTCCCGGTGCTTCCTATAAGCTGCCAGCAGGGCAATGCCCCAGGCTCCGCCTTCCCCGGCTGTCTCCATGACTACTACCGGAACGTTCATGGCCGCAGCCACGATTTTCTGTCCCACGCCCTTGGTTTTGAATAACCCGCCATGGCCCAGAACCTCATCCGCCTGCACACCTTCTTCCTTGAACAGGATATCCAGTCCTGTCTTCAAAGCGCCCAGGGCTGTGAAAAGATGAACCCTCATAAAGTTGGCAAGAGTAAAGCGGCTCTCCGGCCTGCGCACAAAGAGCGGACGTCCCTCCTCAAAGCCCGTAAGATGCTCGCCGGAAAAGTAATTGTAGGCCAGAAGGCCGCCACAGTCCGGATCTCCGTCCAAAGCCTTGTTATAGAGGGTTCCAAAGAGCTTATTCATATCCACTTCCACGCCGAAGCTCTCTGCAAACTCCTTAAAGAGGCCCACCCAGGCATTCAAATCCGAGGTGCAGTTGTTGCAGTGGACCATACCCACCAGGCTGCCGTCCGGCGTGGTCACCATGTCAATCTCCGGGTGTACCTTTTTCAGCTCATGCTCCAGGACAATCATGGCAAAGACGGAGGTGCCCGCAGAAATATTTCCCGTGCGCTGCTTCACGCTGTTGGTGGCTGCCATACCCGTGCCGGCGTCTCCTTCCGGCGGACAGCAGGGAATCCCTGCCTGAAGCTCGCCCGATACATCCAGAAGCTTTGCACCCTCCTCCGTCAGTGCCCCGGCATCTTCGCCGGCACAGAGAACCTCCGGAAGAATCCGGGAAAGCTTCCAGGGATATTCTTTATCTGCAATCAGAGTGTCAAACTGATCTATCATACGACCGTAGAATTTCTTCGTCCCGGTATCGATGGGAAACATGCCGGAGGCTTCCCCTATGCCCATCACTCTTTTCCCTGTAAGTTTCCAGTGAATATAACCGGAAAGGGTAGTCATATAGTCAATCCGGGGCAGATGCTCCTCCCCGTTCAATACCGCCTGATACAGATGTGCAATGCTCCACCGCTGAGGAATCTGATAATTGAAAAGCTTTGTCAATTCCTCAGATGCCTGTCCGGTAATGGTATTTCTCCAGGTACGGAAAGGAACCAGCTGGTTTCCCTCCTTGTCAAACACCAGATACCCGTGCATCATGGCACTGATTCCCAAGGCTCCCACTGTAGTAAGCTTTACGCCGTACCGCTCCTGCACATCCGCTTTCAGGGCCTGATAGCTTCCCCGAAGGCCTTTCCAGACTTCCTCCAGAGCATAGGTCCAGATGCCGTTCTCAAGCTGGTTCTCCCAGTCGTAGCTTCCGCTGGCAATGGGCTTGTGGGCCTCGTCAATCAGCACCGCCTTGATCCGGGTGGAGCCCAGCTCAATGCCAAGGGCTGTCTTTCCCTCTAAAATTGCCTGCTTTAAATCACTCATAGCGACCTCCTATTCCAGTTCCGCATCGCCCTCTCAAAGCCCCTTTTCTGGCAGCATTTCCGGCCGCACTGCGTCCGGAAACCCTGCCGGGCTTTGTTCGGGAACTTGCTGATTCCAGTTCCGCTCCATCCCTGCTGCGCCTTCTTACCGGCAGAGACTCCAGCCGCATTCTGCTTCCGGAATCTCTGCCGGGCGCTTCCGGGATTTCGCTGTTTTGATTCCAGTTCTCGTTTATCGGAAGGCAACGGAGTTCCAGAGCAGTTCGTTCTTCAGGCTGCGGATGGTGGTGTCCTTGTCTATGTATACGGTCTCGATTCCCATGGCTGCCGCCCAGTCACCCAGCTGCTCTGCCGTCAGGTCGTAGGTAAAGGCCGTATGGTGGGCACCCCCTGCCAGAATCCAGCTCTCCGCTCCTGTAGCCAGGCTGGGCTGGGGTGTCCAGAATGCGGTGGCTACGGGAAGCTTTGGCATGGGCTTCTCCACCTTCTTGCAGTCTACCGTATTGATAATCAGGCGGAAACGGTTCCCCAGATCGATGAGAGATGCCGCAATGCCCGTGCCCGCCTTGGAAGTAAATACCAGACGTGCCGGATCCTCCCGGTCTCCCATGGTAAGGGGATTTACCTTGATGCCGATGGGGCCTTCCGCAATGCTGGGGCAGACCTCCAGCATATGTGCCTGGAGGATTCCCTCCTTGCCCGGCACCAGATTGTAGGTATAATCTTCCATAAAAGAGGTTCCCTTGGCGTCTTTCATGCCTTCTGTCATAATTTTCATCAGGCGCACCATGGCCGCAGTCTTCCAGTCACCCTCTCCACCGAAGCCGTATCCTTTTTCCATCAGGCGCTGGATCGCCAGGCCCGGAAGCTGCTTTAAAGCCCCCAGATCACCGAAATGGGTCACGATGGCCTGATAGTTTTTCTCCTTCAGGAAGCGCTCAAAGCCAAGCTCAATCTGAGCCTGCACCGCCACGTGTTTCTTAAATTCCTCCGGATCCCTGCCTTCCAACAAGATCTCATATTTATCATAATATTCTTCTACCAAAGTGTCAACGTCGCCTTTTGCCGTCTCCTGGACATATTCTGCAATTTCATTGACCGGATAAGCATCGATTTCCCAGCCGAACTTGATCTGGGCCTCCACTTTATCACCCTCGGTAACGGCTACGTTCCGCATATTGTCTGCCACACGCACTACACGGATATGACTGCTTTCCATGATTCCTACCGCAGTCCGCATCCAGGAGGCAATTCTTCCGATGACCCCTTTGTCCGCCCAATGACCCACAATCACCTTGCGCTCAATTCCCATACGGCTGACAATATGTCCGTACTCCCGGTCTCCGTGGGCTGACTGGTTCTCGTTCATAAAATCCATATCAATGGTATCATAGGGAATTTCTTCATTAAACTGCGTATGCAGATGCAGCAGAGGCTTGCGGTACTCCTGCAGGCCCAGAATCCAGGATTTGGCCGGAGAAAACGTGTGCATCCAGGTAATCACGCCTGCACATTCCTCATCTCCATTGGCTTCGTTGAAGGTTCTGCGGATCAGCTCGTTGGTAATCAAGGTGGGCTTCCACACAATCTCATAGGGCAAAAGCCCGGACTCGTTCAGATGCTCCACGATTTTTTTTGAGTGCTCCGCCACATGGGCCAGGCATTCATCCCCGTATAAATCCTGGGACCCGGTTGCAAACCAAAACTTGTAGTTTTTCATCTCTTTGACCTCCTATTCCGGTTCCGTAATTCTCCTACCAGAGAATTACTGTTTTAAAGTTCCGTAGTGCCACCAATTTTCTTTACGGAATCCCGTTCCACCAGCCGGGCCTCAAACTCATACGTGCAGCCCGGAATGCCGGTGCGTATCATGGAAAGAAGCATCTCTGCCGCCTTTTCTCCCAAGGCCTCTTTCGGATGATGAACGGATGTCAGCCCCACCTCACCGAGAACTGCCAGATCCGTGTTATCTACGCTGACCACAGAAACATCCCCCGGAACCGAAATCCCGTGCCGTTTCCAGATCTCCATCACCTCGAAAGCCGCGCTGTCATTGTAGCACAGCACCCCCGTACAGGAACCCAGGCGCTCTGCAACTGCCTGTTCCAGCCTTCCGAATGCGAGCGTATCCTCTGTGTCAAACCACAAAATCCCATCCTCGCAGGGACGGATTCCCGCATCCCGGACAGCCTCCATAAATCCCCGGTAACGCCGGATCCCCTGCCCGTCGTCCCGCTTAAAGAGCCCTCCCAGCTTCCGGTGTCCGTGCTCTATCAGATATTGGGCAGCACACCGGCCTGCCATTTCATCCTGCAGGGCTACCATGGGGCAGGTTAGCTCGGGATAAGAACTATTCAGAAAAAGAATGGGAATCTTCCGGCTCTGCAGTTCCCGGTAAAGGGCCAGATTGGGATTGGGAAGAGCGCTCCGGGTAGTCTCAATGATAAGTCCGCCCAAATCCTGCTTCAGCAAATCCGCAAGCACAGCCTCCTCCCTCCAGATCCGGTTATTGGTAAAGGCAATCTGCACCTGAAAACCCTGATCTGAGAGCACTTTTTCAATTCCCCGGATAATCCGCGGAAAAATGTAATTGTCCACATATGTAGTGACTACGGCAATCCGGCGGCTCCGGGACTTTTCCTCTGCCTCGGCATCCGTCACAAAAGTCCCGCTTCCCTGACGGCTGCGCACGAAACCCTGTCTCTCCAGCACACCCAAAGCTCTCCGCACCGTCTGGCGGCTCACAGAAAACTGCGCCTGCAGCTCCTGCTCCGAGGGAAGCTTCTTCCCCGGCTGATAGAATCCCTCTGCAATTTTCTGCTGCAGCCACTCTGCCAGCATTTGATATTTCGGCATCTGTCCTGTATCTCTTTCTTTTTTTCTTTCATCATAATACATTCTAACTCTGGATACAAGAACAACCTCTTATCTCCCGCACATCTTTGTCTAAATTTGTATCTTTAATATAAATTTGTACTTTTTTGTGTGGTTTTCCGCATTCGGCAAGTTGATTTTAAGAAAATCCTTTTACTTTTGGTTACTTTATGACAGCATCGCTTCTTTATACTTTATATATACATGTTTTTATACAAAGTGTCAATATGTATTGCATAATTTTTGTACTTTCTTTCAATTATTTTTACGGTTCATTTTAAAATTTGTATTTAATAAATTTAAATACAAGTTAATATATGATATACAAAAAAGACCGCCGGGTCTTCCCGGCGATCTTTCTCTTTTTGTCACTCCTGCCGGACATGCACATCCAGCTGATTGAAAGGAATTTCAATCCCGTTTTCATCGAAAGCCAGCTTCACAGCTTCCGTCATCTCCCATTTCGCCATCCAGTAATCTTCCGGGCGGACCCAGAAGCGGACCTTCAGCATCACGGCACTGTCTGCCAGCTCTGACACCACCGCCAAACGCTCCTCATCCTGCAGAATCCTTGCATCCTGCTCCAAAAGCTTCATGCACACTTCCTTCGCTCTTCTCAGATCCGCCGCATAAGAAATTCCCACATCAATGTCCAGCCTGCGCTTCTCCTGGGCTGTCACATTGATAAGGCTGCTGTCAGCCAGGGCTCCGTTTGGGATCACCACCTTGCGGTTATCCGGGGTGAGAAGACTGGTATAGATCATCTCAATCTGGGAAACGGTCCCTTCCAGGTCCCCCTGGATAATGTAATCCCCCACCTTAAAGGGTTTCACCATCAGAATGAGAACGCCCCCTGCAAAATTGGAAAGGCTCCCCTGGAGAGCCAGGCCTGCGGCAAGCCCTGCAGAGCCTGCCAAAGCTATCACGGATGCCGTGTCCACGCCAAAGCCCGAGGCTATCAGCATCACCAGCACAAAGTACAGAAAAGCTTTTAAAAGGGAGTCAATAAACTGCACCAACCCCGTATCCGCCCCGGCCCGTTCCATGGAGCGCCGCACCAGCCGGCGCACCAGCTTAATCAGCCGGGAACTAATAAAAAATACCAGAAGGGCAATCAGCACCTTCAAGCCGAAGGACACTACCCCCGGAAGATATTGATCCATATACGCCTGTGCTCGGTCTATTTCCTCTGTAATCGCTTCCAATTCCTGACCTTCGCTCTGCTGCATCCCGCTTTTCTCCTACTCTATGCCTTTTTCTTTCTCTTTTATGCCGGAAAGCCCGCAGAATTTTATCTTGGGCCGTTTCCTTCTTTTTTTGTTCCTGCCGTCCCGGCCCCTTTCCCGGAACCGGACGCCGGCTTTCCGGCTGCTTTTGCAGATTTTGCCTTTGCGGCTTTCGCCTTCACAGGTATCTTTTCCGGCGTACAGGAGAACACGGCAATTCCCATGGGGGGAACCGTAATCTCAATGGAATTCTCCTGCCCGTCGCACTCGGATTTCTTTGACAGCTTTGCACGCTTGTTCCGCACATTGCTTCCGCCGTAGATCTCACTGTCGCTGTTAAAAATTTCCTTATAGCGTCCTTCAAAGGGTACGCCGATTTTATGCTTCTCATAGATCAGAGGCGAGAAATTGCATACCACCAAAAGCGTCTCCTTCGCTTCCCCGGCCTGCCGGGTAAACACCAGCATATTCTCATTGGCCGAGATATTGTTGATCCAGGTAAAGCCCTCCGGCAGGCAGTCCTGCTCATACAGTGCCGGATGTGCCAGGCAGAAATGGTTCAGGTCCTTCACATAATCGTGCATATTGCTGTGATCCTGATACTCAAGAAGCTCCCAGTCCAGTCCTATATTCTCGTTCCACTCTTCAAAGGGCGCATAATCCTGCCCCATAAAGAGCAGTTTCTTTCCCGGATGGGTCATCATATAGCCGTAGACTGCCCGCAGATTGTTCAGCTGGGAATCCCGGTCTCCCGGCATCTTTCCCACCAGTGAGCTCTTCCCGTGCACCACTTCGTCGTGGGACAGGCTTAATATAAAGTTTTCACTGTAAGCATAAATCATGCTGAAGGTCAATTCTCCGTGATGATAAGCCCGGAACACCGGATCGTACTGCATATAACCCAGAAAATCATTCATCCAGCCCATATTCCATTTGAAGTCAAAGCCCAGGCCGTTTTCCTCTACGCTTCCCGTGACCTTGGGCCATGCCGTCGATTCCTCTGCAATGAGAAGAGCTCCGTTCTTTTGTTTCCGGAAAATGGAATTTAAGTGCTTCAAAAATTCCATGGCTTCCAGATTTTCATTCCCGCCGTACATGTTGGCCACCCATTCTCCATCCTGTTTCCCGTAATCCAGATACAGCATGGATGCCACCGCATCCATACGGATGCCGTCTGCGTGGTAAACTTTTGTCCAGAACAGTGCGTTGGCAATGAGGAAATTTTTCACTTCCGGACGGCCGTAATTGTAGATCAGCGTTCCCCAATGGGGATGTGCTCCCTGCCTGGGATCGTAATGCTCATAGAGGCAGGTTCCGTCAAAAGCCGCCAGGCCAAAAGCATCCCTGGGGAAATGGGCCGGCACCCAGTCCAGAATGACGCCGATCCCCTGACCGTGCATATAATCCATAAAATACATAAAATCTTCCGGCGATCCGTACCGGGCTGTGGGCGCATAGTATCCCGTCACCTGATAACCCCAGGAAGCGTCTAAAGGATGCTCCATCACCGGCATCAGCTCCACATGGGTATATCCCATCTCTTTGACATAATCTGCAAGCTGGGGCGCCAGTTCCCGGTAGGTATAAAATTCCCGGCCGGAATCCTCCTCCGGCTTCTTCCAGGATCCCAGGTGCACTTCATAGATCAGCATGGGCGACTTCTGGTAGTCCGTCTTTTTCCGCTGTTCCAGCCATTCGCCGTCCTTCCACTCGTATCCCCTTAAGTCCGCCACTACGGAAGCCGTATTGGGCCTAAGCTCCGCCCGGTTGGCGTACGGGTCTGCCTTTAACATGGGAAGGCCGCTTCTGGTCTTAATTTCGTATTTATAAGTTTCCCCCGGCTCCAGCCCGGGAATAAACAGTTCAAAAATACCGGCCCCCTCAATCCTGCGCATGGGATGCCGCCGTCCGTCCCACAGGTTAAAGTCTCCTACCACGCTGACCCGGCTGGCGTCCGGAGCCCAGACTGCAAAGTAAACCCCCTGCGTACCCTTTATGGTCTGTGGATGGGCTCCCAGCTTCTCATAGATGGTATAATGAATTCCGGCTGCAAACTTGTCCAGATCCTGCACCGAAAACGCCTTGGGCTCAAAGCGGTAGGGATCCTCCAGATCCTGCACCGTTCCGTTATCATACTCTACCCGGTAAAAATAATCCGGAATGCTCTTTCCCGGCAGAAGCACCGCAAAAAATCCGGCTTCATCCGCCATCTCCATGGGATACTGTTTTCCGCTTTTACGTATTTCCGCCGTCATCTTCACTGCCGTAGGGCAGAAAGCCTGAACCAGAATCCCTCCGTCCACCTTGTGCGCCCCCAGTATTTCCTGGGGCTCGTCCTCCTCCGAATACACCAGCGCCTCAATCCGAGGCCAGTTCATCAAATCATACAGTTTTGCATCCATCCCCTTGATCCTTTCATTACTAGTTCCGCATACGCCCTCCCTGCGCTCCTTCCCTAGAAAGACTTCCGGCCACACAAACATGCGTCCGTAACTCTTTCTATGCGCTGTTCGGGCTTCTGCTGTTTCCAGTTCCGCATACGCCCTCCCTGCGCTCCTTCCCTAGAAAGACTTCCGGCCGCACAAACATGCGTCCGCAACTCTTTCTATGCGCTGTTCGGGCTCCTGCTGTTTTCAGTTCTAGATCAGCCCGTACCGCTTAAGGGCCCGGTAAACCCCATCTTCCCAGATGCCCTCCGTCCGGTAACTGGCTGCCTTAAGTACGTTCTGCTCAGCATTTCCCATGGCTGTTCCATACTGTACATATTGTAACATCTCCAGGTCGTTTGGTCCATCCCCAAATGCGTATGTACAAGAAATCGGAAGCTTAAGATGTTTAAGAAGCACCTGGATTCCGTCCGCTTTGTTTATGCCCTTAGGCATCATCTCCACGAAAGCCGCCCTCTCATAGCAGGCCAGGGTAAAATGTTCCCCCAGGGCAAACGCTTTCTCCAAAGCCGGAAATCGTTCCTCTTCATAATAGAAGATTGTCATCTTGCTGGCCCGGTCGGAATCCTCCTCCATCTCCTTTACCCGGTCCGGATATTCCCGGTGAAGCCGTTCCAGAACCCGGAAGTACTTGCCGGCCTCCCCGTCTCCACGGTAGCTGATATACTCCGGTCCCTCCAGAACCACGCAGCATTCTCTTTTCTCCAGTTTC
The DNA here is from genome assembly GCA_910587955.1 of uncultured Lachnospiraceae bacterium. Classification (GTDB taxonomy): domain Bacteria; phylum Bacillota; class Clostridia; order Lachnospirales; family Lachnospiraceae; genus Laedolimicola. The sequence continues at coordinate 22,447 of CAJUNN010000005.1, forward strand.
CGGACAGTCTCTCCCTGCAAAGGCTGTTTCAGAAGAACGCTCCGCAGTACCTCCCCCTGAAACTCTACGTACGCACCGGCTCCGCCGATGATTCCCGAAAATCCCAGATCCAGGATTTCCGGAAAAAGAGTTGCCTTGGGCCTTCCGCTGCACACCACCGGAATATGGCCGTTCTCCTTTAAGAGACGGATGGCAGTTCTGGTACTGTCCGGCGTCCCTTTTCCCATCTCAAAGATGGTCCCGTCAATATCAAAAAATACAATGCTTTTCTCCTGGTTCATAGTGCCAAAAACTCCTCCTCTGTAAGAATGGGTATTCCCAGTTCCTTTGCTTTTTTATTTTTGGAAGAACCGGATGCGGCATCGTTGTTGATAAGATAATCCGTCTTTTTGGTTACGCTGCCGGTCACTTTTCCGCCTTTTGATTCAATCAGCTCCTGAAGCTCTCTGCGGTTTTCAAACCGGGTCAAGCTTCCGGTTATCACAAAGATCTTTCCCTGAAAGCTCCCCTCTCCCGGTTCTGCAGGTTCCTTCTGAAGCTCCAGTTTATCAAGAAGCCGGTAAAAGCGCTCCTTATTCTCCGCATCCTGAAAATAATTCACGAAGCTGGAGGCGATTACGCCGCCCACTCCGTCAATGGCTGCCAGATCTTCCTCTGTGGCCGCCAGCATATGTTCCACATCATTGTCAAATTCCCTGCAGATAAGCTTTGCCACCGCCAGGCCGATATTTAAAATCCCCAAACTGTAAATCACCTTTGCCAGCGTAGTTTTCCGGGCTTTTTTTATACTCGCCATAAGGTTTTCATAGGATTTTTCCCCAAAGCCTTCCATCCCTACAATTTCTTCCCGCCACCGCTCCAGGCGGAAAATATCTGCAAACTCGTGGATAAAACCCCGGGCAATAAATTTTTCCAGGGAAGCTTCCGAAAGCCCCTCCACGTTTAAAGCATCCCTGCTCACCAGCAGGGTAAAAGATTTGATTTTCTTGGCCTGGCATTCTCCGTTGGTACAGTAGAGGGATTCCACATCATTGACTTTCCGGATCTCTGTAGCCCCGCCGCACACAGGACAGGTTTCCGGAATATCCTTAAGACCGCTCCGGGTCCGGTTTTCCGCAATCTGGGGGATAATCATATTAGCCTTGTAAACCTCTATGGTGTCTCCAATCCCCAGCTCCAGGGAACGCAGAATGCTGACGTTGTGGACGCTGGCCCGGCTGACCGTGGTTCCCTCCAGCTCCACGGGTTCAAAAATAGCCACCGGGTTGATAAGCCCTGTCCGGGAAGGACTCCACGCAATCTCCAAAAGCTTGGTCTCCCGGATTTCATCCGCCCATTTAAAGGCCATGGAATCCCTGGGGAATTTGGAAGTCCTGCCAAGGGAGTTTCCATAGGAAATGTCATCGTAAAGAGCCACCAGACCGTCTGACGGAAAATCGTTTTTTTCAATCCGTCCTGCAAAACGGCCCACCGCCTCTTCAAGATTTTCCTCTGTCACCACTTCATATTCTACGGTCTCAAAACCCTGGCGCTTCAGCCACAGAAACTCCTGTTCATGAGAATTCTGGAAATCAACTCCTTCCGCCCGCACCAGGGAAAAGGCAAAGAAATTGACATTTCTGCCGGCTGTAATCTCGTTGTTCAGCTGCCGCACGGATCCGCTGCAGAGATTTCTGGGATTTTTGTATTTCGCCTCTGTATCGGGAATTTCCTGGTTGATCCGCTCAAATTCCCGGTAGCCAATCACCGCCTCTCCCCGCAGAACCAGTTCTCCCGCAAAAGAAATCTTAAGGGGAAGGTTTTGGAACACCCGGGCGTTGTTTGTGATCACTTCTCCTACCTCACCGTTTCCCCTGGTGACAGCCTTGAAAAGCTGTCCATCCCGGTAGGTGAGCACAATGGTCAACCCGTCCAGCTTCCAGGACAGAAGCGTCCGGCGGGGGCCCACCCACTCTTTCAGCGTTTCCACATCTTTTGTCTTATCCAGGGAGAGCATGGGACGCTCGTGGCGCTCCTTGGGCAGTTCGCTCAAAACCTCATACCCCACCCGGAGGGTAGGACTTCCTGAAAGGATAACGCCCGTCTCCCGTTCCAGGGCCTCCAGCTCGTCATAAAGCCTGTCATATTCGAAATTACTCATGATTTCCCTGGCTTCCTGATAGTAAGTACGGGCGGCCTGATTCAAAAGCCCTGCCAGCTCTTTCATTCTCTCCTTTTTCTCTTCCATAACAGCCTCCTATTACAGTTCCGCAGCTTCCCTACAAGCCCCCTTACCTGGAAGGATTTCCTGACCCTGCGTGTCCGGATATCCTTCCGGTGCTTTCCGGGTAGCTGCTGATTCTACTTTTCAGCCAGCCGAACCGCGCAGAAGCGCCTCCAGCTCCTCCATTTCTTTTTGGGTAACTTTGCGCCAGGTCCCCGGTTTCATGCCTTTCAGTTCAATGTTCAGAATCCGGATCCGCTTCAAAGATACCACCTCAAACCCCAGGGTCCCGCACATTCTGCGGATCTGCCGGTTCAGCCCCTGGGTGAGAATTATGCGGAAATCAAACCTCCCGGTTTTTTCCACCTGACAGGGCCTGGTCACAGCATCCAGAAGTACCTTTCCCTGCTCCGCTTTCCGGATGCGTACCCCCTTTCTCATCCGCTCCAGAAACTCTTCCGTCACCGGCCGGTCGACCGTGACCAGATACTCCTTTTCGTGGTAATTGGAGGCTTTCATGATCCGGTTAACCAGGCTCCCGTCGTTGGTCATTAAAATCAATCCTTCTGAATCTTTATCCAGCCTTCCCACCGGATAGACCCGGATGGGATATCCCACAAAATCCACAATATTGCGCCGCTCCCGCCGATCCGCAGTGCTAACCACTCCGGGGGGCTTATAGACCGCCAGCAAAATCCGCTCCTCCCGGCTTTCCACGGCTTTTCCGTCCACCGCAACCTCCTGTTCCCGCCGGATCCGCATTCCGGTCACTGCAGGGTTTCCGTCCACCGTCACCTTCCCCGCCTCTATCAGTCTGTCCGCCTCCCGGCGGGAACATACGCCCGCCTCGCTTAAGTATTTATTTAAGCGTACTTCTTCCATAATGAGAATCCTCTTTACTTTCCTAAACATGACATCACGTGATTCCAAAACGACTCTTTAAAATATTCCAAAAGAAACAGGGGGATCCCGTTCAAAATGCCCACCACACGGTTGAAACATACAAAATGGTCCCACTGTGCCTCGTAAATCTTGGCCTGTGTCAGATTTTGCAAAAATTCTCTATATGTAGGTATGGACTCCTTGTAATCTACAATCAAATGAGCCCGTTTTACCGAAGCCCGGCAGGCCACTTCCCAGCGTTCTCTCGAGATCCGGCGGAAATCCCGGAATTCCAGTTCTTCCGCCACCTCCCGCTTATACGCTTCTCCCACATCCAGGGAAACATAAAAATTTCTGTAATCTTCAGTTTCGCTGTGGATCTCCCGCAGGGATTCTACCATGGGATAAGAAATATACAGTTTACCGTTTTCCGTCTCATTATCAAAGGTATCCAACAATTCCCGGATCACATTCCGGCTTCGATATTTTAAAGGAAGATTATTGTTGTGGGCATCGTAGTCAAAAAACAAATATACCTCCGAAAAATCTCTGGATGAATACCCTTCCAAAAGCTTTCCTGCTTCCGGACTCATTTCTCGGACTACATCGATAACATCAATAGAAAAATTATTTTCCCTAAGCTTATTCCAGATCATATAAATGTTTCCACAGGCAGGGAAAGAAATCACCACGGTCTCCGCCACCTCCCGGAAAAACACTTCCTGCATTTTTTCCACCAGCGTTTTTTCTGTTTTTTCCCCTTCGTAAATGATAGCAATGTGATTTCTTCTATTTCTCATCAAATGCACCCGCTTTATACATCTTCTGTATATTGTGAGCCTGCCGCAGGGCTTTCACTGTACGGTCTGCAAAAGAACTGATTTGATTATCTTTAAGCTCAAAATAACAGTCTGGCCGAAGCAGTTCATTGCTAATCAGATCCGTGTTGTGGGATGTAAAAATAATCTGTGCTTCCAGAGAAACTAGCTTCCGGACCACAGCCTCCGCCAATTCATAATGATAAAATGCGTCAAACTCGTCAATAAATACGAAAGACATTTCTTTCATCTGCAAATACCACAAAAAGAGGAATGCAAGCGCCCTGGTCCCGCTGGACCACACATCCTGGAAAAGAACTGCTTTATTCTTATGAATGCAGTAAAGGTTTTTATCTTCCTCATCCTCTCCCACTGTCAATTTTACGTCAATTCCGAAATCATGAAGAAACTCCTGAAGCTCCTCCACCGCATCCATCTCCACAAGGTTCTTTCCGATGCTCCCTATCCGGTTACAATATCCCGCATAGCAACTTCCTTCTGCGCTGCTAAACCAAAGCATCCGCTCCACAAACTGTACGAACTGCAGAAAAGTCCTGCTGTCCGCATCACTCTTATCCGGCACAGTATTTCTAGCTACATACTTCACCAAGGAAATGGAACCATCCCACAGCTCCAAATTTAGCTGTTCCGTTCCTTTTAAGCTGACTTTTGCTTCGCATCCCTGATCTGCAGACAGCACTTCCCGGTGATTGATAGTTATTTTTTCCCTTAATACCTTTTCCGGCTCTTCCTTCTCATAGTAATAAGTCAGAATATTTGAATCAAAGCAAAAGACATATTCAAAGCGGACCAGGCGATCGTTTCCGTCCAAATTCATATAATGCCGTCTTTGTTTCAGCACATTATGGGAAGTATCCGTAAGATGAAGCAGTAAATCCATCATTGCATATCCCAAATTTGACTTTCCGGACGCATTCTCCCCATATACAATGGCATTTTTCAAAATTCCTCCAGGCACAAGGTTTTCGTGAAATTCGTAATTTTTTACATTGCTCAAATCCCAGACAAACTCATCTCGGAAATTTCGGTAATTCTGCACCTTAAACTTTTGCAGCATCTTTTCACCCCCTATTTCTTTTAGCATAGCACACCCCATTCATTTTCTCAATCTATTTTGTGCTTTTCCTACGCTGTCTATGCAATTTTTTTACACTTATGGAGAAATCTTTTTACAACGAGAAACGATGCAGCCATGGCTACATCGTTTCTACAAAACAACTCCTGTTTTCTTTTCGGAATAACTACTTCCTATACCACTCCCTGAGCCAGCATAGCCTCCACAACCTTCTCAAATCCGGCAATGTTGGCGCCTACCACGTAATTCTTCTCATAGCCGTAGCGTTTTGCCGCATCCGCCATATTGTGGCAGATATTAACCATAATGCCCTGAAGCTTCGCATCCACTTCCTGGAAGGTCCAGCTCAAACGCTCGCTGTTCTGGGACATTTCCAGGGCGGAGGTAGCTACACCGCCGGCATTGGCCGCCTTGCCAGGGGCAAAGAGAACGCCGTTCTCCTGAAGGTACTCGGTAGCCTCCAAAGTGGTGGGCATGTTAGCCCCCTCTGCCACTGCCGTACAGCCGTTAGCTGCCAGCGCCTTGGCATCCTCCAGAAGCAGTTCGTTTTGGGTAGCGCAGGGAAGCGCCAGATCCACTTTAACCGTCCATACGCCCCGCCCTTCGTGGTATTCGGAATTCGGGCGGTAATTCTTGTACTCGGTCAGCCTAGCCCGCTTCACTTCCTTAATTTCCTTGAGAGCCGCTACATCGATTCCATCGGGATCGTAAACCCATCCGTTGGAATCGCTGCAGGTCAGCACTTTCACCCCAAGCTGCTGCGCCTTCTGGATGGCATAGATAGCCACGTTTCCGGAACCGGAAACTGCCGCCGTCATGCCGGCAATGTCCATGCCGTTGAGCTTCAGCATCTCCTGGGTGAGATAGAGAAGCCCGTAGCCGGTGGCCTCTGTCCTGGCCAGAGAACCTCCGTAGGAGAGTCCCTTTCCCGTGAGCACGCCCTCATAACGCCCGGTCAGTCTCTTGTACTGTCCGTACAGATAGCCGATCTCCCTGGCTCCTGTTCCGATATCTCCGGCCGGTACATCCGTATTCTCCCCGATGTGCCGGAAAAGCTCCGTCATAAAGCTCTGGCAAAATGCCATAACCTCCCGGTCGGATTTGCCCTTGGGATCAAAATCAGAACCGCCTTTGCCGCCTCCAATGGGCAGGCCGGTCAGGGAATTTTTAAAAATCTGCTCAAAGCCCAGGAACTTGATAATGCCTAAGTTTACCGACGGATGCAGGCGAAGGCCTCCCTTGTAAGGTCCGATGGCGCTGTTAAACTGCACCCGATAGCCCGTATTTACCTGTACCTGCCCCTTGTCATCCACCCAGGGTACCCGGAATTTCAGCTGCCGCTCCGGCTCAACCAGGCGCTCTAAAAGCGCTTCTTTGCGGAACTTCTCCTCATTGGCATCCACCACGGGGCGCAGGGAGTCCAGAACTTCCCGGACTGCCTGATGGAACTCCGGCTCGCTGGGATTTTTTGCAATTACAGACTCCATAATTTCATCAACATAAGACATTTTTAATTCCTCCTCTTCCCTTTTCTGATAGCAAACAAAAAAGACGTGCAAAAATAGACGAAGCGTGGGACTTAAGGCCGCACGCTTCTCTTTGACGCCTTTGTCTAGAGACATTATATACACGTCTTTCTGGAGTTTGCAAGTATTTTTTTCTAAAAAACAAAAGTTTTTATTTCAAATAGCTTTTGAGACGGGAAATATTATGTTCTTCAAAGTCCATCAATTCCTCCGCCAGCTCACAGTACTCCTTTTTTGCCCCTTTATTTTCCTTCACGGCTTTCATCAGATCCGTAATTCCCCTTGTATTGCCCTGAATCATCAGGTCCGCCACATGCTCTGTGCTGGTATTCAAAAGGGTATTTGCCTGAATGGATGTCCAGAGCATGGCCTTTCCCACGGTAGATGCCGGCTCCGGCCGCCGGTTGGCTTCCCGGATTTTCTCCGTCACCTTATCCTCAAAAGACAGGAACCGGACCGCCTGGCGGTTCAAATCCAATGCCAAATCTTCATCGTATACCTTGCTGATAACGGCGTTTATCGCCTCCAGCCCCATTTTACTGCTGCGGTATGCCTCGTTCAGTACCGCCAAATCCGCGCTTGTCAGCATAAAAATGTCTCCTCCTTTTGGGACACGCCCGAAAGCGTCTTCCCGCATGTCTTTCTTCTCTTTAGAATACGGAATTTTTCTTCTTTTATTCTTACTTCTGCCGATATAATTATTAGAAGGATACATTTTCCTTTCATTCGGTTGCACGGAGCGGTTTTACCTGCGGGCAAAATTCCCTCCTTACAACATAAAAATCAGGTATCCATGTACCAGAAAGGAGTTGAAAACATGTCAATCAGTGCAGTATCCGGTTACAACACCGGAAACGAATACCAGAAATGGGTGGATCAGGCAGCCGCCGACGCGGAAGCCCTGGAGAACCGTCTGGGTATCAAAACCTCTGAAACCACAGAGAGTTCCAGCACCTCAGAAACCAAGGACAGTACCTCGTCCAGCACAAGTTCGTCCAGTACCAGCACATCAATCAACCGGAATTCCAGTACTTCTACGTTCCTGCTTACCTACAAGAATTCTCTGACTTCCCTGGAAACCACGGCAGACAAACTTCGGCTTGGCAACAAAAACAATGTATTTGCCAAATACGAAACTGCCCTCAAAGACCTTTCCCGGGCCAGCACAGACGAAGATAAGGCAAAAGCACAGAAAGCGGTAGATGCGGCAAAGGACGACATTGTAGCTGCAATCAAAGATTTTGCAGAATCCTACAACAACGCCGTTTCCTTTTTAGAGAGCAATTCCGGCCGTAGCAATGCGGTAAATTCCCAGCTCGCTTCCCTGAAGCGTGCCCTGACCACCGGGGACGCTATGGCGCGCATTGGCTTAAGCATTGACAAGTCCGGGAAACTGCAGGTGGATGAGAAGAAGCTGAAACAGACTCTGGACGAGAACTACGCCTCCGTAAAAGATATTATGGGCGGCCAGTTCGGTATTGCAGAACGGGCAGCTACCAAAGCCTCCGACATACTGGACAATGCCTCTGTGGAGCGTATTGCCGGCATTTCCGAGTCCGAAGCAGGTTCCGCTTCTGCAGATTCCCTGGATTACTGGACCATCTTCTCCGGTTTCGCAACCAGCGGGGCATACAACCTCAGCAACTATTATGCAGTAGGTTCTATGCTGAACACTGTCGTATAGGGCCTGTTTTACGGGACAACCGAAAAGGATCAAAAAGGAGAACGGCTTCCAAACCGTTCTCCTTTTTGATGCCTTATGAATTGCCGGCATCACGGCAAATGCAAATTTACGCTTACTCCAAAAATTCCGTCATGCAGTAACATTCTTTCCCGTTGTAGTTGATCTTGCTCCAGCCGTCCCCGTAACTCTCAATCTGGGTCACATGCTCACCCTGATATGCCGTTCCCAGGTTTTCCGCTTCCGTGCTGGGCTGGGCACGCAGACGCACGCTCTCTGTAAAACGGGTCTCCCGGTTCTGGGCGGTAGCCTCTCCGCCTGTCTCCGGCTCCTCTTCGGGCTCTTCCTCCGGCTGTTCTTCCGCGGGCGGTTCCTCCGGCTGCTCTTCCGGATTCTCCGCAGGCTCTTCTGACGGAGCCTCCTCTTCCGGTGTTTCCTCGCCGGCCTTTGCGTAGCGCTCTTCCCTTCTTACCAGATCCTCATCCGAAGCCTTTGCGGCCTCATATTTCTCCTTTACCTCTGCCCTAAGCTTCTGAACATCTTCTCCTTCAATAACAGACTCCACATAAGCGTTCAGTTCCTCGCCGGCTTCCTGATTGAAAATCACCAGGCTGCCCTCCTCATTCGTATAAACATACTGGAATTCCAGGCCGGGAGCCGGAGTCTCGATCTGGGCAAACTTCAATTCATAATAAACGAATACCATATAGGAACCGTCTTCCATTCCCTTCTTGGTATAGCAGGAAATATTCTGATAGCCTTCCACCACGTCCCTGGAAGTAAGGATTTTCTTAATCTCTTCTTCGCTTATCTGATCCACAAGTCCGGTCAGGCTGTCCATATCCCCCGCCGCCATAGAATCATAGTACTGCTGAATCAGGGCATTGACCTCCGGATGGGCGTCCTTTTCCAAGGGGTTCGACTCTTTCAGCAGGTCTCCCGGGTTCACCATGGTAGTTCCCACAGCGCCTCCCTCCTGCTTCTCTGCTTCCGCCGCTTCCTTGGAACCTGTATCTTCATCTTTCGCTACATCCGCCTTGGTCTCCACATTCTCTTCTTTGTCTTTTCCCGTGAAATTGACAATGGCCGCAACTCCCAGGCAGAGCAGAATACATCCCACTGCAATCTGGCGCTTATATTTTACAATCACGCCTCCTACATTGTCCTTGCTGAATAATTCTCTGAACCCATCTATGGAAAATTTCATAAGATCCTCCTGTAATCTTCCTATTAGTCACATCCGCTTAATAATTGTAACATTTTCGTAACAAAATGTATTGTAGCAAACTTACAGGAAAAAGGCAACCGTTAATTGTGACAAATCTGTGATTTTTTTGCAATTTCCAGCAAGCACCAGCACTTAAGAATGTTCAATTAGGGAAAGCTGTCCGGATTCCGGGGAATAAAGATAGATATTGTCTGACAGTATTTCTGTATTGCGCACTTGGGTGGCATTGATATCCCGTACCATTGCCAGCAGCTCCTCTGCCTCCGGAACTGCGGATACGGGAACGGCAATGACCTCATGAATACTGCTGGGAAGCAGGTAATAGGCCTCCCCCACCCTAGCTTCGCAGGCTTTCAGTATTCCGCCATAGAGAATGCTTGCAGCTCCCAGGGATTTTCTGGAGTTGGTCAGCACATACATGGGAAGCTCGTCTTCCCCGTCCTCCCCTGCGCCGCCGTTTCCGGGTTCCCAGGACAATTCCCGGAGTACTTCCCCCATAGGCCTTAGCTCCGCGGGCAGCAGGCGCCTGGAATTATCCCTGGCATCCCGGTACAATTCACCGCAGGTAATGTGCCACATCTTAAGATGGCTGTTTCGGATAAGAACCGTAGCATTTCCCACAGGCGTGTCTGCCAGAAGGCAGTAAAACACAATGGCCAGATCCAGGAACGGAAGATGGGGAATCTTTTCCAAGAGCTCCCGGTTCTTCTCATAATTGATCAGCTTATACACCACTGTGGGCTGTATTTTCCGGTAGTCCGCGAAAAAATCCACGTCGAAGCGCTCCATGAAAGCACAGTCCTCACAGCACTCCAGAATCTGCTGGCAGATACCCGGAAAAGACCGCCCGGCCAAATAATCCTGGTAACAGGAATCCAGGTAAATCATAGGGGCCACACGCCTTCCCTGTTTGCGGACAGAAAGCCCCTCCATGCACACGCCGTTGTTTTTCTCCATGAGGGTCATGCTCAATTCTGTTCCGTCAGGCAGGGCTTCCCGCAAAAAGCCTGTCACGGAACTTTTAAATTCTTGATAATTCATTTCTTCATCCTTTCTCTTTCTTATCCTTTTTGGGGATTGCCGCAGCGAAACGCTGCATTTGAATATTAGACAAATTCAGTATAAAGGAAAAAATTTCCTTTGGCAAGAAGTTTATATTTTTTTAAGAATTTTCTTTTTTTAAGAAATGACTTGCACATTTTCCAATTTTGTTGTAGAATACTTCATGGTGCAAGGTTTATCTCCTTTCGCGCCGCATACATTTTTTGCATCTGTAGCTCAGTGGATAGAGCACTGGCCTCCGACGCCAGGTGCCGCTAGTTCGAATCTAGTCAGATGCAGCTAAAGCCCCCGCACAGGAATCCAAATGGTTTCCTGTGCGGGGGCTGTCGTTTACAGACATGTTTCAGACGCTTAACCCGCCAAAACCTTTTTGGGAAAGAAGGTATGAAGCACCATGAGGTTTTCTTCCTTTCTATATTTTGCTGCTTTCGGCATCAAGACAATTCTATTTAAGAAAAAGGCGCCGATTCTCGGCACTGTGATTGTCACGGACAAATGCAATCTCAAATGCAGGCACTGTTCCGTCAATAACATTACGGCAGTTGTCCACCCCTATAAGCAAATCCGGCAGGAAATGTGCACGCTTTATGATATGGGAGTCCGCATTCTCTTCTTCTGCGGAGGAGAGACGTTCTTTTGGAGAGACGGAAATTATACCCTGCGGGATTTAGTAATAGAAGCAAAAGAAATGGGCTTCCTCATTGTCAACGTGGTTACAAACGGTACGTTCCCTATTGATTTGCCGGAAGCGGATTTGATTCTTCTAAGCCTGGACGGTGACAGAGAGCGCCACAATGCAGTCCGCGGCGATACCTATGATACCATCATGGAACATGTCGAAAACGCGTCGTCCGATAATATCTGCTTCTACATGGCCGTCAACCAGATCAACAAGGACGCAGTCCGCGATGTCTGTATCGCCGCCCGTGATACCAGACACGTGCGGGCCGTATCTTTTAATTTCCACACGCCCTATCCGGACACCAGGAAGCTTGCACTCTCCAGAGCGGAAAAACAGCAGTGCTGTGAAACCATTCTTAAGATGATAAAAGAGGGCGCACCTGTTTTTAATCTAAAAAGTGCATTCCCGTATGTGGTTGAAAATCGTTTCCCCACACCCTGCTTCCAATGCGTGGTCATAGAAAACGGAAAAGTTTCTACCTGCGGACGCTGCATAGAAGTGCCCGGACTCTGTGAGGAATGCGGTTATTTCTTTGTGGCCGAATACACCCTTTTGTTCCGGGGAAACCTAAAAATCATCCTGGAGATGCTAGGTACCTATCTCAAATATATTTAGGAGAAGTATGCGTATTATAACAAACCTGACAAGAATGTGGCTGACCCGTTCCCCCAAACCCTTCCGGTTCAAAAATGAGTACGACCAGCCCCTGTCTTTTTCGGACTGCGAAAATTTAGGGCTCTATGTGCATATCCCTTTTTGTGAAAGTATCTGTAATTTCTGCCCATACTGTAAGGTTCCATACTCCCCGGAGTTATGCAGCCGGTACATAGATGCCCTCCTTCGGGAAATCCATCTGGCAGGCAGCCGGCAAAAAGGCAGAAAGATTGCGACCAGCCTGTACTTCGGCGGAGGCACTCCGGCTCTTGCCGCCGGACGTCTCAAGGAAATTATCGACACCGTCCAAACGTACTTTATCCTCACAGACGGGATCGGAATCGAGCTTCATCCGGACAACGTAACCGTTTCCGTTCTGCAGACCTTAAAAAACGCAGGCGTAACAAAAATCAGTATCGGTATCCAGTCCTTCCAAAAGAAATTCCGGGACGTTTTAAACCGGACCTCGATCCATATCCCTGCTTTAAAGGAGGCATTATCGGAAATTCCTTTTGAAACGGTTTCCATGGATTTCATTTTTGCCCTGCCGGACCAGACGTTTGCAGATCTGAAGGCAGATATTGACACTGCTTTCCAAAACGGCGCAAATCATGTGGCAATTTACCCGTTCATTGATTTTACTTTTACCTCAAGCCCGGTCCCGGCCATGTCAAAAAAAGAAAAGCACGCTTTGCTGGACGCAATAACGGCTTACTGTACAAAAAGGGCGTACATCCGCACTTCTATTTGGACATTTTCCAATGACAAAGAGGCCGGGTATTCTTCCATGACCAGGGATACGTTTCTGGGCTTTGGCTGTTCCGCAGCCACCCTTTTGAAAAGACAGTTTAAAATCAACACCTTTTCTATCGAAGCTTACTGTAAACGAATTGATGAAGGAAAGCTTCCTACTTCATTGACGACCCGTTTTTCCCTGCGCCAGCGCATGGTTTATTATTTGTTCTGGACTGCATACAGCACCAAAATAAGTTCCGGGGATTTTGAGAAATTCTTCGGCGTACCGTTAAAAAGAATGTATGGACTGGAATTGCAAATAGCAAAACTGCTGGGTTTTATTACAGAAAAAGACGGGGAATACCGCCTGACGCCCAAAGGTGCCTTTTACTTCCACTACTACGAAAACTTCTATACGCTTTCGTATATTGACAAAATGTGGTCAATCATGAGAAAAGAAGCGTTTCCGCAGAAAATAGAGCTATAAAAACAGGGCTGCCCGCCCCGCGGTCCAGCCCTTATGTCTCTTTCCCTTATACTCTGGAGAGATACTCTCCGGAACGGGTGTCAATCTTAATTTTGTCTCCCTGCTCCACAAACAGAGGCACATATACGGTCGCTCCCGTCTCCACAACGGCAGGCTTGGTAGCTCCGGTAGCCGTATCCCCTTTGAAGCCCGGCTCCGTGTCGGTGATCTCCAGCTCCACAAAGAGAGGCGGCTCTACGGCAAACACATTGCCGTTGTAAGAGCAAACCTTGCACATCTCGTTCTCTTTTACAAACTTCAGGGCGTCGCCGATGTCGTCGGAGTTCAAAGCGATCTGATCGTAGGTCTCTGTATTCATAAAGTGGAACAAATCTCCGTCGGAATACAGATACTGCATATCCACCCGGTCAATCCGCGCTGCCGGAAACTTCTCCGTGGGGCGGAAGGTCTTCTCAACCACACCTCCGTTGATGATGTTTTTCAACTTGGTTCTAACAAAAGCAGCACCCTTGCCCGGTTTTACGTGCTGAAACTCCATGATCTGATAAACATTGCCCTCGATCTCGAGCGTAATTCCGTTTCTAAAATCTCCTGCTGAAATCATTCTTAACTTTTCCTCCTACTGTCCTGGCGCAGTTTTCCCTGCACCGTGCAAATTATATGCTCTATTCTATAATAAATTTCTCTGCTTTTCAAGCATTTTGTCTCCGGCTTGTCAAAATTGCCGCTTCCCGCCTGTACACTTGCTCAAAGCTCCAGCAATTCCTTGACGGAAGAAGTCAGGTTCCGGCAGCCTGTCTCCGTTACCACCACCATGTCCTCAATGCGCACGCCGCCCACGCCGGGCACGTAAATCCCAGGCTCCACGGTCACAATCATCCCGGGCTTCAAAACTGTTTCGTCCCGCGGGGAGAGCGCCGGGCGCTCGTGAATCTCCAATCCCACACTGTGTCCCAGGCCGTGTCCGAAATAAGCTCCGTAGCCGGCCTTCTCGATGACGCTTCTGGCCGTCCTGTCTGCCTCCGCTCCGGTCATTCCCGCCCGCAGCTTAAAAAGAGCCGTCTGCTGGGCTTCCAGAACAATCCGGTACAGCTCCTTCTGCCGTTCCCCCGCCCTGCCGATTACCACCGTTCGGGTCATATCCGAGCAGTACCCGTGATACCTGCATCCGAAATCCAGGGTAACAAGCTCTCCCGGCTCAAGTCTTTTCTCTGTAGGTACTGCGTGAGGCATGGCTGAATGGAGGCCGGAAGCCACAATGGTATCAAAGCTCTTATCTTCCGCCCCCTGAGAGCGCATAAAATATTCCAGGCGGGCCGCCGTCTCAAGCTCCGTCACCCCAGGAGCCAGCTGTCCCAGAATATAGGAAAAAGCCGCATCCCCAATCTGCTCGGCCTTAGCCAGCAGTTCTATCTCCTCTTCGCTTTTCTGCACCCGCAGCATAGACAGGGCATCTCCCAGGGGAATCCAACGTTCCTCCGAAATTCCGGCCTCTTCCTGGAGCTTGCGCACGGTCCGGTAAAGCATAGACCCGTCCTCAAAGCCAAGCCTTCCCACGCCGTCCTCTCTAAGAAGTTCTTTAAGCAGCTGTCCGTATCCCCGCTTTCCGGCAATGGAGCGGACCTCAAGGCCTCCGCTCTCCTCCTCTGCCTGCAGGGTATAGCGGCTGTCCGTCAGGATAACCCCATGCTTCCCGGAAAGGTACAGGTAACTCTCCGTTCCGGCAAACCCGCAGAGATAGCGGATATTGGCCGGAGATGATACTAGTACCGCATCTACATCTTTACTTTGCTGAATTTCTTTCCATCGTTCTAACCGCATGATTATACACTCCTACCGTGCTTTTTCCGCTCATAAAAATACAGCACCACCTTCTCCGGATACCGTTTCAAAACAATCTGAATCTCCTCTTTTGGATCCATAGGCTTAACCAGAATGGAATAGAGGCCTGTCCGGTTGGCTCCCCACACATCCGTAAAGAGCTGATCCCCCACAAACAGTGTCCGGGAAAGAGAGGTTCCCATTTTCTCCATCCCCTCCCGATACCCCTTGCGCCCCGGTTTTCCGGCCTTGAATACATAGGGCGTTTGAAGGGCCCCGGCAAAAGGCGTTACCCTGGGCTCCTTGTTGTTGGATATAAGGCAGGTAGAAAATCCCATCCCGTGCAGGCGCTCAAAAAGCCGGATGCTGCGCTCCTGGGCAGGAGCATCGTGGGGAACCAAGGTATTGTCAATATCAAAAAGGATTCCCCGGAAACCTCTCTCATATAAGTTCTCAAAGTCAATTTCATAGACGGAATCCACATATTCCGTAGGATAAAATTTTTTAAGCATGCTCCTGCTTCCTTCCCTGATACTCCGCCACCAGGATACCGCCCACAATCAAAACTGCTCCTGCGGCTCCTGCCCCCGTGACGGGCTCATCCAGCACGGCTGCGGCCGCCACCATAGTCACAAACGGATTGAGATAAATGTAATTGTTTGTATTGACCACCCCGATACGCTTGATGGCCACATTCCACAGCACATAGCAAAGGGCGCTTCCCAGCACTCCCAGAAACAGCAGGCAGAAAAGCAGGGTCGGCTGTTTTAAAGGCCAAAGAGGAGGCAGTCCCTTTCCCCGCAAAGCCGCAGGCGCCGTCAAAAGCACGGCGTAAAAAACCATTTTCCGCGTCAGCACCATATTGTTGTAAAGCCGGATATACGTTTTCAGCAGAACGGAATACACCGCCCAGGACAGAGCCGCCATCAGGGAGAGCAGATCTCCCAGAGGATTCAGCTTCAGCACATAGGCGCCGTTGAACACCACAAGGGCCACTCCCGTGATAGCGATGAAAAATCCGGCCCAGGTGCCGGGGCCCATCTTCTCATCTCCTGTAAAGACGTGAGCCAGGATAGCCGTAAAAATCGGTGCTGCCGCCAGGATAATGCTCACATTGGAGGCCAGCGTATAGGTGAGGGCCGTATTTTCAAAGAAATAGTAAAAAGTCACTCCGGAGAGGGACAGGGAAAAAATTCCCAGTTCATCCCGAAGGTTTTCCGGCCGTTTGGGCTTCCCTGCCAGAAACAGCAGCACTGCCCAGGCAATCAGAAAGCGCATCAGCATAATCTGAAGGGCGTCATAAGCGCCCAAAAGAGTCTTGGTGGCCACAAAAGTGGTTCCCCAGACGGTAATGGTAATCAGGGCCAGAAGATGCCCCAGTGCTTTGCTTTTTGCGTCTGTCTCTGTCATCATGTCCGCTCCGCAATGCCCCGGACAGACATCTGGCACGTCTGTCCGGGGCATCTTGGTTTCTCCCGTCTTTTGCTTCTCTATTTATCCAGCATTTTCTTCAATTCACTTAAAAACGTATTGACATCCTTAAATTCCCGGTACACGGAGGCAAACCGCACATAGGCCACTGAATCCAGATCTTTGAGCTTATCCATCACCAGCTCGCCGATGACGCTGCTCTCTACCTCCCGTTCCTCCCGGTTGAAGATCTCGCTCTCGATGGCATCCAGCACCGCACTGATCTCCTTTAAGGGAACCGGACGCTTATGGCAGGCCCTTAAGATGCCGTCCTCAATCTTGCTCCTGTCATAAGGCTCCCGGTTATTGTCCTTTTTGATCACAATCACCGGAATGGTCTCAATCTTTTCATAGGTGGTGAAACGCTTCCCGCAGGCGTCGCAAAGGCGCCGGCGCCGGATAGAATTGTTGTCCTCTGCCGGTCTGGAATCAATAACTCTGGTATTCTCCTGGCTGCAAAACGGACACTTCATAACTACCTCCTATGACGCTGATGATCTCTGGTTTTCAGTATAGTATATTCCCGGCCTGCCTGTCAATGCACCCGGAACCTTTTTTTGCTCCCCGCATAGAATAAAGAAAGATCTGCCAAAGGAACACTTATGACCTTCTGTGAATTAAGAGAAAAAGACGTAATCAATATCAAAGACTGCAAACGCCTGGGCTGTGTATCCGATCTGGTCTTTGATCCCAAAAACGGCTGCATCCTGGCACTGATTACCTCCAGCAACGAAAAGCTCTGGGGACTTCTGGGAAAAGACTGTGAGTATGAAATCCCCTGGTGCAAAATCAAGCAGATCGGCCCGGACATTATCCTGGTAGAAATGGATCCGGAGAAGGATCGCCGCTAAATGTCCCCGTCTATCCGGAGCGGAACACGCTCCTGAATATAGCCCCTCACATCCTCCCTGGCAATTCCCAGGGAAACGGAAAGCTCCGCATAGAGCTGGTCTTCCGCCGCATGAAAGTAGCGTTCGTCTACGGCAGTCACCTTCTTCCCTTTCGCTCTCCGATCCTGCTGCCGGAAATAGGAGGTCTTGATAATCCGGATCCACTCTCTGGGATCCCCGCTTCGGATGGCTTCCCGGTAGCATTTCTCCCGCTGCTTATCATCCAGAACTGCAAGCTCCTCAATGGCGGGAATCTCATTTACCAAGGCATCGGCCTCCTCTTGGGTCATGACGGCCCGGATAACCACCTTTTCATTATCCACCGGGGTAAAAATCCGGTTTCCTTTCTGAAAACAGGGCGACAAAACATAGTAGAGACGGGTGCTCCCTGTCCCTGCAATGTCCGGCGCAGTGATATCCTCAATCTCACATACACCGGTGGTGCCGTATACAATATAGTTTCCTTTTTCAAACATAGAATCCTCCATTCCTGTTTTGCAGAATCACGGCTTCTATGTTTTATAATAACAGAAAATTCTGGATTTATCTAATATTTTTTCATTATTTCAAAATCTTCGTTACATTTGCCCTAAAGACAGGGGGTGAAAATTAGGGATTTTGCCCAAAAACTCACGTCCGCTCCCGGAATTCCAGTCTCTCATTTATATCTCTGCAATCTCATATTCCCTGCTGCCAAGACCCAGCTTTGCGGCCGCCTCCACCGTGTGAATGCCATTGCGGGACTCCATGCGCTCGATTAGGGAAGCCTTCCCGGGATCGGGGGATCGGTACACTGCGTCCACGCAGGCCTGATCCAAGGCTACCGGGTCCAGGGAGGCGAAAACTCCGATGTCCGCCATCTCCGGTTCATGGGGGTTGGAATCACAGTCACAGTCGATAGACAGACGGTTCGCCACATTGATATAGACGATATTTTCACTGCCCATGTACGCGATCACCGACTGATCCGCATCCGCCATACATTCCAGGAAGGAATCGTGATCCGCTGTCCACAGATTCTCCGGCTCTCCAACTCCGTGAATGTGGGCTTTTCCGTGGGCGGAAGCAATACCGATAGAAATATTTTTCAGGGCTCCGCCGAAACCGCCCATCATATGCCCTTTAAAATGGGACAGCACCAGCATAGAATCATAATTTTTAAAATGGGAGCCCACATAGTTTTCCGTAAGATGAAATCCGCCTGTGACAGGCAGGGCAATCTCTCCCTCCTCATCCATAATGTCGCAGGGTGCAATCCGGGTAAATCCATGCTCTTCCATGGCCTTCCAGTGTTCCGGCGTGGTATTCCTTCTTCCTTCATAGGCTGTATTGCATTCCACAATGGTTCCCTGCACCTCGGCAACCAGTGCCTGAATCAAGGACGGTTTCAGATAATTGTGGCCGCCCGGCTCTCCGCTGGAAAGCTTTACCGCAACCTTTCCCTTCAAAGTCCTTCCCATCGCGCGGTAGAGTTTTGAAAGCGCCTCCGGGGTAATCTCCTTCGTAAAATAAACGGTTGATTTTTCCATCTGTCTATACTCCTTTCCCATTCTTTATTTTCCAAACATACCGGCCGCCCGCTTCATATTTTCCATAACCGGAACTTGAAAAGGACAGCGCTTCTCGCAGGAACCGCAGCCTACACATTCTCCGGCTTTGTGTTCCAGGACTGCATAATGCTCCCGCACGGTCTCCGGGATTTCCCCCTGGGCCGCTGCCAGATTGAGAAACTTCGTCACCAACGCCACATCGATCCCCTTGGGACAGGGGGCACAGTGGCCGCAGTACATACAATGTCCCTTCCAGCTGATCCTAGGAAAGCCGGCTAAAGCCGCCGCATAATCCTTCTGGCTCTCCTCCGCCTCCTCATAAGCGGCACTCGCCTCCAGCTCGGAAATCGTCCGGGCCCCGGACATGACGGAGGCCACAGCCGGCCGGGTCAGGGCATAGTGGATGCACTGATACAAAGTCAGGGCTTTGCCCGCAGGAGACAGCTCCCCGTTCAAAAGATCTCCTCCTCCGAAAGCCTTCATCACGGTTATCCCCACTCCCAGACGCTGGCAGGTCTCATAGAGGGCCTGACGCTGGGGATCCATATTCACCAGAGGCTTTTCGTAATTTTTTCCGTCCCAGAGGGCCTCCACATCCTCATTGGCTGGAAGCAGATCATAGCAGGGATTGACGCTGAACATGAGGATATCCACCAGGCCGCTGTTTACCGCAGCCAGAGCCGCCTCCGGGTTATGGCTGGACATGCCGATACAGCCAATCTTTCCCTCTGCCTTTAGCTCCAGGGCATAACCCATCACATCCCCCTTTTGGATCTCTTCCCAGTCCTTTAAGGAATCCACATAGTGAATCATGCCAATCTCCACCCGATCTGTCTCCAGGCGCCGCAGCTGATCCGCAAAGCCCTCCTTTACCTCTGAAATCTCCCTGGTCCGCTTATATTGGCCATCCTTCCAGACGGAGCAGAGATGAGCCTGAAGGATAAATTTTTCCCTGCGTCCTTTAAGGGCCGCACCCAGATTGGAGCGTACCTCCGGGTCCGGGGTGTACAAATCCAGGCAGTTGACGCCCCACTCCTCCATTTTATCCACAAAAGCTCTTGTCTCCTCTGCGGATTTTCCCACAAGGCCCTCGCATCCCATTCCGATTTCACTCATAGTAAGGCCGGTACGGCCTGCTCTGCGATACTTCATATATCTTGTCCCCCTATTCCAGTTCCCCTATTCTAGTTCCGCATACGCCCTCCAGGCACCCCTCCCTTAGAAAGAATTTCAGCCGTAAAAATACACGGCCGCAATTCTTTCTGGGCGCCTTCCGGGCTTCTGCTGTTTTGATTATAACAGTTGAAGTCCGCTTTAAGTCAAATACTTTCTGCGGAAGAGACCGGCCGTGCACACATGCTCCGTCTTGACTTTGCAGCCCCAACCTTTTACAATATTATTTATACAAAACGAGGGGGAAAATCTTATGAGCTGGAGCGACAAATGTATCGCGGCCCTTGCCGAAAAGAAACTGTTTGAAAATTCCGGTCACAGAACCCGGTTTAAGGAGCTGCTGGACTGCTACGCAGACTATCCTTTTTTCAACCGGGGCCTGTGCAAGTGCATGTACCTGTCCGCTTGGGACGAGGAACACTTCTGTATTATGCTCGAAACGCTTATGAGCATGAGCCTGGGCCAGGAGCGGAACACAGACGACATGCGGATTCAGGGCGACGTTCTCGCCGGGGATGAGCCCACCCCCGACTACTACATGTACCAGCTCTCCAACGCCTTTCTGGACGGCGCACCTTTCCGCCTCAGCCCCGACGCAGATATTGATCCCGAAAAGCGCTATACCATCCGGCAGGCTCTCCGGGCCGCCGAAGTCATCGATAGCATCTAGTGCTCAGCAAACGGTAAATACCGCCACAGACCGGGGACGCATAATAAACTGACCGTCAATGCGGATTTCTTCGCCGCTCCGGTAAAAGAAGCGGCCCTCTCCGTCTCCGTAAGTGTGAACGTTCAAATGCCACGTCCCTGCCATATAAATCTGTGGAAGGCGGATTTCCACATTCTCCCAATAGGAATTGATTATCATATACACCACATCATCCCGGCCTTTTTCCAAATCATATCCCGTAAAGCAGACACCGAATACGTGGGCATTCTCCAGAAAATTCTTCCGGATTCCGTCTGCCCCGTATACCCGGAGCCCTTCCATGCCGCAGACCGCATCGGGCAATTTCTTCCGGATTACAGGATGCTGATAGCGGAAATCTATCATAAATTTGAAAAATTCAAACAATTCCCGGTTTTTCTTCAAAAGCTCCCAATCCAGCCAGGAAATCTCATTGTCATGACAATAGCAGTTATTGTTGCCGTACTGGGTATTTCCAAATTCATCCCCGGCAAGAAACATCGGCGTCCCCCTGCTGCACATCAAAACCGCACAGGCATTGCGTATCATGCGGAACCGGAGTTTTAAAATCTCCGGATCTTCCGTCTCCCCTTCCGCTCCGCAGTTCCAGCTCCGGTTGTTGTCGGATCCGTCCGTATTGTTCCAGCCGTTGCTTTCATTGTGCTTCTCATTGTAAGAATAGAGATCGTAGAGAGAAAACCCGTCGTGACAGGTAAAAAAGTTCACACAGGAATTATACCCTGCGTAAGTACCGCTTTCATTCGTCCCATGGCCTCCATACATATCTACAGAGCCCACAATGCTCCAGGCCGTATCCCGGGCCATATAATTATCTCCTTTCAGGAAACTGCGCAGGGCGTCCCGGTACCTTCCGTTCCACTCGGCCCAGCGCCTGCTTGCCGGAAACCGGCCCACCTGATACAAGCCGCCCGCATCCCAGGCCTCCGCAATAAGCTTGACCCTGCTCAGAATGGGATCATAAGCCAGACTGCGCAGAAGAGGCGGATTGCTGATGGGAGAGCCGTCCTCATTCCTTCCAAGAATGCTTGCCAGATCAAAGCGGAATCCGTCTACCCGGTAGCTCACCGTCCAGTACCGCAGGCATTCCAGAATCAGCTGGTGAACGATGGGATGATTGCAGTTTAATGTATTTCCGCAGCCGCTGAAATTGTAATAATTGCCCTCCGGCGTAAGCATATAATACACTTTATTGTCGAAACCTTTGAAGCAAAAGGTGGGGCCGTGTTCATTTCCTTCCGCCGTGTGATTAAACACCACATCCAGGATCACTTCAATTCCGTTTTCGTGAAGTTCCTTGATCAGCTCCTTTAATTCCGTCCCTTCCCGGTTATACTCCCGGGCCGAAGTATAGTTGGTGTTGGGCGCAAAAAAACCGATGGAATTATACCCCCAGTAATCCAGAAGCTTCTCTCCGCCTACTTCCCTGGAATTCATGGTCTCATCAAAGGCAAAGATCGGCATTAATTCCACGGCATTGATTCCCAGCTCCTTTAGGTACGGAATTTTCTCCCTTAGCCCCGCAAAGGTCCCAGGATGCTTCACTCCGGAAGAAGGATGCTTAGTATACCCGCGCACATGCAGCTCATAAATTACCAGATCACTCAATTCCCTGGAGGACTGGGGCATGTCTCCCCAGTCAAAAATATCTTTCACTACTCTGCCCCGGTATCCCCGGCTCCGGTGCTCTCCCCAGCGTCCCTGTCTGGTGACCACCCTCGCATAAGGGTCCAAAAGTACCCGCTTCCTGTCAAAAATCATACCTTCCTTTGGATCATAGGGACCTCCCACCCGGTAGGCATACTCGAATTTTTCAATATCCAGTCCAAACACAATCATGGAATAAACATCCCCGATTTTGTATTCGTCCGGAAAGGGAAGCTCCGCATAAGGCTCTTCTTCCCCCTCATGAAACAGCAGCAGCTCACAGGAAGTCCCAAAATGGGTATGCACCGTGAAACTCACTCCATTGGGCAGAGCCATGGCTCCGTTTACATCAAAGAGACCGGGCCTTACGGGATAGCCCCCGCTCATTCCCATAGGCGTCATGGTAATGGTATATTCAGGAACAAACCTTTGTGTGTAATATTTCAAATTTTTCCCTTCACTCTCCTTTCCCGGCATGGCGCCGTTCAAAAAACGCGGGAGACAATCCCTTTTCAAGCTTGTCTCCCGCACAAATGCACACAGGACTTTTATTTGTTCGTTATTATACTTATTTTAAAGGAAAACGTCAAATGGTTTACCGAAAAATACAAATAGATTGTAAAAACCGATAAAAACATTCTTAAAATATCCGATTGTCCGTCTTGCGAAAACATCTATGCCGCACAAACTTCTTTTGCAAAACAAAAAAATATGGTATACTGAACGAAACAGTCTCTGTTTCCGGGAACAAGACAAAAGAAAGAGAGTGAAGCATTATGCCGATTAAAGTAGCAAGCGATCTGCCGGTCCGGGCGATTCTGGAAAGGGAAAATATATTCGTTATGGATGAAACGAGAGCCCTAAACCAGGATATCCGGCCTTTGAAAATAGGAATATTAAATCTCATGCCCTTAAAAGAGGATACGGAGCTGCAGCTTCTGCGTTCTCTGTCCAACACCCCCCTGCAGCTGGACATTACCTTTTTAACGGTCAGCTCCCACGAATCCAAAAACACAGCCCAGAGCCATATTAACAAATTTTATGAACCCTTCTGCCAAGTGAAAAAACGCCGGTTCGACGGACTGATCATCACCGGCGCTCCGGTGGAGCAGATGGAGTTTGAAAAGGTAGACTACTGGGATGAACTGGTGGAAATTATGGACTGGGCCGAAACCCACGTCACCTCCACCTTCTTTATCTGCTGGGGCGCCCAGGCTGCCCTGTATCACTACTACGGCCTAAAAAAACAGCTTCTGCCCCAAAAGCTGTTCGGCCTGTACCGCCACCGGGTACAAAACCGGAAAGAACCTCTGATCCGGGGTTTCGATGACGAATTTCTTGCTCCCCACTCCCGCCACACCACCGTGGACTCAGAGGCCATCCGCTCCTGCAGCTCCCTTACTGTCCTGGCAGAGTCCGACGAAGCAGGGATCTTTATCGCTATGGCAGAAAAGGGCCGCAAAATCTTTGTCTTTGGGCACCCGGAATACGACCGCCTCACCCTTCAGAAAGAATACGTGCGGGATAAGGAAAAAGGCTTGGATATAAAGACACCAAAGGATTATTTCAAAGACAATGACAGCAGCAGCCAGCCGCTGCTTATGTGGCGGGCCCATGCCAACGCGCTGTACACCAACTGGATCAATTATTACGTGTACCAGCTTACGCCTTACCAGTGGGAGGATGAGGAGTAATATCTATTTTCCCTGACATACACAATACGATAAAAAGGATACCATCATGTTAGCATTTATAGATGAAAGCGGCTACCCAAGACCTACGGATTCTACAAAAAATCCTATTCTTCTTGCTGTGTGCATTCATGAATCAGACATAAAACCTATCACAAACCAAATTTATAAACTAAAAGAATCTATTTACGGAAAACAAGATGAAATTAAATCCACCAAATTAATACGAGAAGCAACAATTACCAAAAACCGTACAAACAATATGTAGATTCTCTGGTAAACTTGCTGGAAAATTTCAATATTACCATTTTTGCAATTATTATGGACAAACCCGATAAAGAAATTGTAACCCCAGACAACCATTTGCCCAAACAATACTATCTTTTAATGAAAAAAATCGAATTTTTCTGTACCCATCACCACTACGGAAAAGCCTTGCTAATCTATGACGAAGTCCATGAAGAAGCAGATCGAAAAATAGCAGCTGCACTGACAGGTTTTCTTTTCAAATCACAGCTTGGAAAAACATTCCGCCACATATTAGAAATGCCTCTCTTTGTCAGTTCCTCTGTTACCGTTTCGATACAACTGGCGGACATTTTTGCAGGTATTTTGCGGCATTATTATGAAAACCATTTAGATACCTCAGAACCATCTACAGAATTTCATCAATGGCTCTTTGAGCTTTTTCAAAAACTACAATCACACACAGAAAACAATAAGCAGCCCGGAACTTGTTTTATAGAATATGGATTTCAAAAAATAGGAAAAAACTTTTCTTATCCAATTTCCAAAAATGAAAATCCTTCTTGACAACAACTCTAATTTTTATATAATAGAATTAGAGTTGTATGTTGTTCCGTCCTGGAGCTGCACACTGCTTGTTAAAAACGAATTTATCGCATCTGCAGATTAGCAGATGCGATTTCGTTTTTTACATAAACGAGTCAAAACTCAATCCCTTCCCGCGCCGCAATCCCCTGTTCAAAGGGATGCTTCCGCTTCCGGATCTCGGACACATAATCTGCCAGATCAAGAAGCTCCGGCGCGGGCTCCCGTCCCGTAAGGACAATCTCCAGGCCCTCCGGCTTTCCGCGCAGAAACGCAAGCACCCGTTCCCGATCCACAAGTTCATGGTTATAGGCTGCGATCAGCTCGTCCATCACCAGCAGGAAAGCCCCGTTCTGCGCTTCCCCGGCAGCACGTTCAAAAAGCGCCCTGTAAGCCTTTGCAGCCGCTTCTCTTTGTTCTTTCTTCATATTCCAGAAAAATCCGAACTGCTCCTCACACACCGCCACCTGCACTTTGGGAAGCTGTCTCAAAATATTCAGCTCCGAGGAGGTCCCGTCCTTTAAAAACTGTGCCAGAACCACCGGCCTTCCGCTGCCTGCCGCCCGCAGGGCCAGTCCCATGGCAGCCGTCGTCTTTCCCTTGCCGTCTCCGCAGTAAATGTGAATACAGGATTTTTTCATAGATACTCCTTTCTCCGTGCTCTCCTGGTGTCTACAAAGCCAGCGCAAAACCTACCAGAATCACCGCTGCCAGCACCGCCGTACCGTACAAAAGCCGGTTCACCCGGCGGATGTCCTCCGGCTCCACTGGCCGCAGAGGATCTCCGATGGTAGGTTTCTCATACAGCTTTCCAAAATAACAGGCGTTTCCTGCAAGCCGGACACCCAGAGCCCCGGCAGCAGCCGCTTCCGTGTGGGCGGAATTGGGACTGGCATGGTTCTTCCGGTCCCTCCGGTAAATCCGCCAGGCGCCTTTCCCGTCCAGCCTTACAAAAGGACTCACCAGAACAAAAAGAACCCCGGAAAGACGGGCGGGAATAAAATTCAGCACATCATCCAGGCGGGCAGAAAAGCGTCCCAGATAAAGATAGGCCTCATTTTTATAGCCCACCATAGAATCCAAGGTATTGACCGCCTTGTAGAAAAAGCCGAGAACCGGGCCGCCCAGGGCCAGAAAAATCATAGGTGCAATCACACCGTCTGAGGTATTCTCAGCCACCGTCTCTACCGCCGCTTTGGCGACCTCCTCCTCCGTCAATTCCAATGTATCCCGCCCCACAATCATAGAAACTGCCTGCCGGGCCTTCTCCAAATCTCCCTCCTGCAAAGCCGCATACACCTTCATGCTCTCGCTTTTCAGGGACTTCACGGCCAGAAGCTGGTAATCCCAGAAAACGCCCAGCCCAAAGGCAAGTCCCGGATGAATCCGGGCCGCCAGCAAAAGAACCAGCAGAGGAACGCCTGCGGAAATAACCGTCACAGACAAGCCCAGGCATACGCCTGCTGCCAGCTCCCCTTTCTCCGTCCGGGGAAACAGCTTTCGAAAGACAGCCTCCAGCTTGGAAATAAGAAGTCCTATCAGGCGGATCGGATGGTAAAGCCAATAGGGATCACCGAAGATCAGATCCAGAAGAAGCCCCAGGATCAGGATCAAAACCGTTTGTCTCATAAAGCTTCACGCCTCCTTCGTCCGTCTCGTCCCACCAGGTGCAAAAGCCCTTTCCGTTTTTCACCTGCCAGTGGTAAAAATCATGTCTGGGAACGGCATATGCTTCCAGAATGCTCATAATCGTCCCCCCGTGCACCACAAAGGCCGCCCGCCGTTTCTTTGTCCTTTGGATTTCCTTTAAGGCCTCCACAAAGCCTTCCCTGCACCGTGTGCGGAAATCCGCTCCGCTCTCCCCTCCCGGAAACGGCAGGCTCCCCCCGCTGTCCACCCAGGCCTGGTAAGCCGGATTTTCTGCCAGCTCCAGGTAATTCTTATTCTCAAACTCCCCGAAATCACACTCCCGGAGTTTTTCTATAAAATAGACGGGAACGCCCGGCCATAAAATTCCGGCTGTCTGTACACACCGCCGCATAGGACTTGCGTAGACGGCTTCCACCTCCGGACAGCGGTACCGCCTGAGAGCAGCCCGGCCGGCCGGGCTCAAGCTTTCGTCTGTAGTCCCCACATAGCGTCCCAGCTCATTTCCGGGTGTGTGGCCGTGCCGGACCAGATACAGCTCAATCATGTTTGATCACCATGCCGATTCCGCAGATCACCCGGTGCACCTCCCGGGCCTCTTTTGCCAGGGCACAGCAGACGCGCCCCGCCTGCTCCCGGTATTCCCGGTCAAAGGCATCCGCCGGAACTACACCGCAGCCAAGCTCATCGGCAATCACCACCACGTCCGGATTCCGCCCGGCAAGCTCTTTCGCCAGCTCTGATACGCCCCGGCCTTCCTCCAGGCAGCGGCGGATGTAGGCGTGAAAATGAAGTACGGCCCCTGCAGAGAAAATTTCCTCCCAGCCGCAGGAGCCTCCGTCCGTAAAATCCTTCTCTCTCAGCGAAAATTTCTCCTTCGCATAGGCCTTCTTTCCCTGGAAAGCGCCTCCCACAATCAATATCATACAATCCCCTTTATCAGAATTTTCCTGCCAGATAGACAGCCGCAGCCATCACCAGCTCGCAGATCTGCAGGAAAGCTCCCGCCAGATCCCCGCTGATTCCCCCAAACTGTTTTTTCGACATGCAGTAATACCATACAAAGGTAAGCCAGGCCCCGAAGCAGGCCGCAGCTCCCGGCTTCACATCTGCCAGGCACATGTACCCGGCCGCCAGAACCAAAAGCACATACATGGAAATCTCCACGCACCGCTCCCGGGAAGCATCGGAAAACGCAGCCACCGTACCGTCCTGCCTGGCCGGAGGAAACGCCGCCACTGCCAGAGCGCTGAAACTCCTGGAAACCACAAAGCCCCCCGCAAGCACCAGGGCCTGTTCCGTGCTGATCTCGCTCCAGATCCCTAAAAGAGCCAGAAAATAGCAGCAGGCAGTAATCACTGCAAAGGCCCCCGCATGGGAATCCTTTAAAATTTCCAGCTTCCGCTCCCGGGTCTGGTATGAACTCAAGGCATCCGCCGTATCCAAAAGTCCGTCCAGATGGATGCCTCCTGTCACAAGCACCGGAATCAGCACATACCCTGCCCCCCGAAGAAGGCTTCCCGCCTTTAGCCAGGCGGCAGCGTGGCCCCAAAGGATTACAAAAGCTCCGATTACAATCCCGATAAGCGGAAAAAAGCACATGGCATAGCGCATATTCTCTTCCTTCCACTCTGCCCGGGGCATCGGAATTTTAGAATACATGGCAAATGCAATTTTAAAGCTGTTCCACAACCGGCTCATTTACAGCCTCCTTTTGATGCAGCAGGATTCCGCAGACCACCTCTGTCACCTGATCGGCTTCTTTGGATAGCTCCGCGTTAATCTCTCCCAGACAGCGCCGGTACTGCTCCGTTGTTTCATCATATGCCGCACCGTCGCAAAAAATATCATTGGTAACTGCCGCCAGATGGCAGCACCGGTCCCGCAGGGCACGTACTCCCTGTACCACAGCCGGGAGGGTTCCCTCCCCGGCCCCGTCCTCTGCGAACATCTCGTTGGCCGCCAGATTGGACAGGCATTCCAGCAGCACCACGCCCCGGCTGGGGAGCTTTAACTCCTCTAAGTTCCGGTAGCACTCAATGGTCTCAAATCCCTTGCCCTCCCTAAGCTTCTGATGGCGCAGGATACGCCTGCGTCCTTCCTCCCCCCAGGGTTCCATGGTAGCCACATAATAGAGGGGAAGATGCTCCTTTGCTCCCCAGGACACGGCCAGGTTTTCCGCATACTCCGATTTTCCGCTCCCGCTTCCTCCTACAATCAGCGCAAACATGAGGCTCCCCCGCAACATTCCAGAAAATTTTTTGCCGCCTGGGGATTGGAGTAAAAGAACAGGTGGGGAAAGCCTGCATACAGGGTCAAAGTCCCGTGTACACAGCTCCAGTTTCTCTGGCGCAAAGGCTTTTCCGCCCTCATGCTTCCGCCGCTGTCCCCGCTCTCCCAATAGTGAAACTCATGGCCGCGGATTCTTCCCCCTTTGCTCAGCAGCATCTGATCTTCCAAGGATTTCAGCATTACATAGCCAAAGCGGGACAGCTTCCCCGTGCGGTAGGCATGCGCATCCACCACCCCGGCCATAGGATATGATTTTCCGTCCTCTCCCTCCAGGCTCCGGTGCAGATAAAGAAAGCCTCCGCACTCGGCAATACAGGGAAGTCCCCCCTGCACCGCCTTTTGGACAGCTCTGCACATAGAAGCATTCCCGCTTAACTGCTCCGCGTACAATTCCGGATAACCACCGCTTAAAATCAAGCCTTCACAGCCCTTAGGAAGCTCTTTATCCCTAAGGGGGGAAAACTCCAAAAACTCTGCACCCAGCTCCTCCAAAAGCCGCAGATTATCCCGGTAAGTAAAGCAGAAGGCCTCATCCCTGGCCAGGGCAATGCGCAGTTTCTTTCTGCCGACCGGCCCGGGCAGGCTGGGAGCCGTATACTCCAGAGCCGGAGCCTCGTAGGCCATAGCCATAAGGGCGTCCAGATCCAGGCTTTTTTCCAAAACCCCGGCCAGCTTTCCAAGCTTCTCCCGGAGATCTTTAATTTCCTCCGGCATCACCAGCCCCAAATGGCGGCTCTCCCAGGCCAGTTCCGGCAGCCTGGGAACGTATCCAAGCACCCGCACGGGAAGCCGCATCTCAATGAGCTCCTTCATGTCGGGATAGACGGAGGGAGACATCTGGTTTAAAATCACGCCCCGGATCCTCCTGGGATGCTCGTATTCCACAAACCCCTGAATCAGCGGGATGACGGACAGGCTTAAGCCCCGGCAGTTCACCACCAGTACCACCGGCATATCAAGGGCCTTGGCCACATCTGCGGAGCTGGCCTCCGTGGAAATTCCCCCCAGGCCGTCGTAATAGCCCATCACGCCCTCCGCTACGGAAATTTCCGCCTGCTGCGCTTCCTGGCTGAAAAGATAGCGGGTGGTTTCCCGCCCCGTAAAAAACGTATCCAGATTTCCCGAACGCGTCCCGATCACATGGCTGTGAAACATGGGATCGATATAATCGGGCCCGCACTTAAAAGAGGCCACCCGGTATCCCCGGTTTACCAAGGCCTGTAGAATCCCGCAGGTCACAAGCGTCTTTCCGCTTCCGCTGGCAGGCGCGGCCAGCATAATTCTCGGCAGTCTCATTTACTCTCTCCCCTGACGATCCCGGCCGTTTCCCTGTCCGGCAAAAATATACACGGGATTTTGTCCTGTCATCAAATGGTAATTTCCGAGGGTTTTCGCTTTCGCCACCTGTACCTGCAGAATCTCCACATCTTCAAAAGGAAGCTCCCTCAGACACCGGGAGGCTTCCCCCACCGTCTCCAGGGTAACGGCATTTATTACCACCCGCACACTTGGATTTTTCCGAAGCAATACCTCCAGAATTTCCTTTAGGTTTCCGGAGGAACCGCCGATAAAGGCGTGTGTTGGCGCAGGCAGGGCTTCAAGAGCCTCCGGTGCTTCCCCCTCCACCACCTCCACATGGGAGACCCTAAACTTCCTGGCATTCTCCCGTATAAGCCCGGCAGCCTCCCGGTTTCTCTCAACAGCCCACACCCGCCCCTTTGGGGTCTGCAGGGCCGCTTCTACGGAAACGGATCCGGTCCCCGCCCCCACGTCATAGACCTGGGAGTTCTCTTGAAGGCGCAGCTTGGCTACCGAGAGACAGCGGATCTCGCTTTTGGTCATAGGAGCCCCGCCCCGGAGAAATTCTTCATCGGGAATGCACAGGGCCGTTCCCCCGCAAAAATCCGGATTCTCTATTAAGGCCGCGCAGAGACCATCAAAATCCTGCGTCAAAAGCTCCTCCGGCCTTCCCCGGACGATGCGCTCTTTGGGATAGTGCAGCTGCTCCCCTACCGTCACCTCCGTCCGGTCCAGGCCGTATTCCAGCAGCTCTTCGCAGAGGTTTTTCACCGAATCCCTTCCGCCCAGCAGGGTAAAGGTCCGAAAATTTCCCCGGACGGCTGCTATCAGATTCTCCCTGCGTCCGTGGACGCTCATCAGCCTCACATCCTCCCAGGAAATCTTCAGCCGGCTGCAGAGATAAGCCGCCGAAGAAACCCCCGGCAGCAGCTCTACCGAAAAGCCCGCCTGCTCAAAGGCCGTCCGCAGGCGCTTTGCCCCGCTGTAAAACCCCACGTCCCCGGAGAGGGCCACCGCAGCCTTTTGGTACTCCCTATGTTTCAGAAGCCAGTCCGTCATCACCTCCGGGTCATAGGCATCCAGAAGAGGCTTCCTCAGATCCCGGAGGCTCTCCAGCATCCGCCCCGCCCCAAGGATACAGTCCGCATCCCGGAAAGCCCGGCGTACCTCCTCTGTCATATTTTCCGGCACACCCATGCCGATTCCGGCCAAAACAACGGTCCGCTTCTCTTCCGGCCGGGCCGGAGCCGTTTTTAAGGAAAAGCGTTTCTGCAGTGTGCGGATGCCCTCCTCCACGGAAACTCCGGCCTGCTCCGGCGGGCGTCCCACGAGAATCACGCCGGCTCCCGCTTGGCGGGCCGCAGACAGCTTTTCCGCAAAGCCCCCTGCTTTCCCCGATTCCTTCGTTACCAGCCAGGATGCCCCGATCTGCCGGAGCATGGCCAGATTCAATTCCTCGGAAAAAGGCCCCTGCATGCCAATCACATGAGAGCCGGGAAATCCAAGCTCTGCACAGTGGGCTGCGGCCTCCGGGGAGGGCAGCACCCGGGCAAAGACCCGCTCCCGGAAATCCGGAAGCTGTGTAAAGCGGTGAAGCTCCTTGCTTCCCGTAGTCACCAGCACCCGGCCCGGCAAGACGGCAAGACGGCGGACCGCCTCTTCCACACTCCCTGTCACAATACAGTTTTCATCGGAAAGAGACGCCTGCGGGCGGATGAAGCGTAAATACCCGCACCCCGTATTTTCACAGGCTTCCCGGATATTTGCAGATACCTCCGCCGCATAAGGATGGGTCGCGTCCAGTACCAAAGGACAGCCCTCCCGCCGAAAGAGGCCTTCCATCTCCTCCCTGCTTAAGCGCCCCCGCAGCACCTCCAGGCTTCCACCCTCCTGCGCCAGCTCCCGGCCGTACTCCGTGGCCACGCACGCCAGGGTCTCCACCCCTTCGTCTGCCAGCCACCGGCTGATTTCCCTTCCCTCTGTAGTTCCTGCAAATACAATAATCTGTCTCATATGCGTCTCCTGCTGCTGTTTTAAAACCGTACCCGGTACTCCGTCAGGGCCGCGGCCGCCGTTACGCCGTTTTTCGCCTGCTTGCGCTTGAAAAGCTTCTTCTGGCCGGACGCCTTCAAAGCGCAGCGCTCGCACACGTTCCCCACTCCTGTCACCGACTGGACAAACTCTGACTCTGAAAATCCGTCTTCACAGATTACGGGCTCCAATTCCTCCCTGCTGTAGGTGAGAAGGGGAACACCCAAATCCCGGCAAAACTCCAAAAGCCCCGGCTCCTCTTTTTTCAGATCAATGGATGCCGCCCGGACAATGCTGTGCATGGAAATGCCGCTCTCCCCAAGAAGCTCCCCGACCGCATCCGCAATCTGTTCCTTTGACGCTCCCTTCCTGCACCCGATGCCAAGCACAGTTATCCGGGGAACCAGATGCAGGGTTTCCGGAAAGATGCTGCACGCATCATCCAAGGCAATGCTGATCCCAATGTTCCCCCCCTTCCCAAGGGACAATTCCTTTGGAATCCTGCCGGAAACTTCAAATTCACTGTGCAGGCCCACCACACGGTTTTCCAGAATCTCTGCCGAAATCCGTTTGGCAAGAGCCAGATTGTCCAGATAAAGGTTCTCCCGGCGGGCGTAATCATCTACGGAAAACCGTTTTCCTACATCCGTAGCCGTGGTAATCACCGGTACGGCGCTGCACAGAGACGCCACTTCCCCTGCCAGCTCATTGGCCCCTCCCAGGTGCCCGGACAAAAGGGAAATGACGTAATTGGCCTGATCGTCCATACAGAGAACCGCCGGGTCCTCCGCCTTGCTCTTTACAAAAGGAGCGATGGCCCGCACGGCAATGCCTGCGGCCCCGATAAAGATCAGGGCGTCGCAGGAGGCAAACTGCTCCCCGGTCCAGGTTCCCAGGGATTCTTCCACTGGCTGCACCTGCCAGTCCCGGGCTTCTCTTCCTTTCCCCCAGGCCGTGCATTCATGACCTGTCTGTCTCATGAAACCCGTAATTTTCTTTGCATATCTGCAGCCCTCACGGCTGAATCCGATAACCGCCAGCTTCATATGCCTTCCCCTCTCTGTTCCATCCCGGCCTCGTCTGCTATGCGCTCCAGCAGTGCCTCTGCTCCTGCCGTCTCTCCCAAAACGCCCAGCTTCATAGAAAAGGTTATAATTTCGCAGGAAAGCATTCCTCCGCTTCTATGATTTATATAGAATTTCATCCGTTCCAAAAGCCGTTCGGTGACAGCCTCCAAAAGCCCCTGCTCCTTGAGAATCTCCAGAGCCTCCTCCGTGGTTATACACTCCATCAGCGCCTGAACCGTCTCCTTTTTGGCTCCCAGCACTGCCGCATGGGCCGTGAGAATCTCCATGCGGCCATCGGCGTTCCGGGAATGGGTATTCATAATCCCCGCCGCCGCCTTCACAAGCTTTCCTATATGGCCTGCCAGCAGAATCCCTTTGGCCCCGTATTCCGCCGCGGCGTCCACAGCCTCCCCCAGGTAATTGCTGTATTTCACAGACTGCCGGGACAGCCCCGGATACCTGGTATCCAGAAACGTAAGCCCGTAATTTCCAGGGACAAGAAGCAGATACTCCTTCCCTCCGGCCGCCTTTACCCGGAGTTCCGCGCGGATGGTCTCAATCAGGGCCGCCTCGCTCATAGGCTCCACAATCCCGCTGGTCCCGAGAACCGAGAGGCCTCCCCGGATTCCCAATCTGGGATTAAAGGTCTTTTCTGCCAGCTCTTCCCCGCCGGGAATAAAAATCAATACGGACAAACCGCCTTCATATCCGAAGCGGGCGCAGATCTTCTCCACTCCCTCCCGGATCATCTGCCTGGGCACCCGGTTGATGGCCGCGCTGCCCACCGGCTGCTCCAGCCCCGGCCGCGTCACCCGGCCCACGCCTTCGCCTCCGTCGATCGCGATTTCCGGCTTCCGTATTTTCCTGACTCTGGCATAAACCGTAAGCCCGTCCGTCACATCCGGATCGTCCCCCGCATCTTTGCGTATGCCGCAGCAGGCCTCCACCGGGGACAAACAGGCATCCAGCACCTCCAGATGCAAGGCAATTCCCTTAGGCGTCATCAGCTCTACTTCCGCAGCCGGTTCCCCGGACAAAAGCATCCGGGCCGCCGCCTTGGCCGCCGCCGCCGCACAGGAGCCTGTGGTGTAGCCCAGGCGCAGGGTTTGATTGTTTTTATACACATACCGTTCCAGCATAACGTCTCTCCCAGCAGTCCGTCGTTCCTGCCGCCTTTAGTTTAGATGCTCGTAGGCCTCCACCTTGCCGTCGTTCCAGCCGGGCAGGCCGTAGTAAAGGGCCAGGGCATATTTGTAAAGACTGTAAGCCGTCACCGCCCCCGTACCCTCTCCCAGGTGCATGCCGCCGTAGATCACGGCCTCCATCCCCAAAGCATCCAGCATCATCTTCCCTGCCGGCTCGGCGGAACAGTGGGTGGGAACCATATAAGGCTTGCAGGCAGGCACGAGCCTCACCGCCCCGTAAGCCGCCACCGCAGAAATAAAGCCGTCAATGAGCGCCGGGATCCTCCAGACGGCCGCTCCGATGTAGCAGCCCATCATCCCGGCGATATCCAGGCTCCCCACCTTGGACAGCACATCCAGAATATCTTCTCTCTTCGGGCGGTTCACCTCAATGGCCTTTTCAATCACCTGGATTTTATGCCTGAGCCCCTCACTGGAAAGCCCGGCTCCCCGCCCGGTCATCTCTGCCGGATCCCGGGAGAGAAGGACCGAGGCCATGGCCGAACTGGGGGTGGTATTTCCGATCCCCATCTCCCCGGTGATGATCATCCGGCAGCCTTCCCGGTACAGTTCCTCTACCGTACGGATCCCCACCAGAATTCCTTTCAGGGCTTCCTGTCTGGTCATGGCCGGCTCTTTTGCAATATTCCCCGTGCCGTAGCGCACCACCCGGCTGCGGATGCGGGAATGCTTTCCCTCCGTCAGCATGCCGATATTTACCGGAATCACTTCAATCCCCTCCGTCTTTGCCATCACGCACACGGAAGATATGCGATCCCCCATATTTTCCAGCACCTGGGCCGTCACCTCGCTGCCAGTCTGGCTGACGCCCTCCGCCACCACGCCGTTGTCCGCCCCCATAATGACCACCATAGGTTTCTCCGGCCTGGGCTCGGCCGTCCCGTAAATTCCGGCCAGTTGAACCAGCATTTCCTCCAGCTTTCCCATCCCCCGAAGTGGTTTACATAATGAATCCCAGTGATGCCAGGCTTTCTCCATGGCCTCTTCATCCAGAGGACGGATGCGTCCGGCATACTCCTCCAAAAGCTCCTGTTCCATTTCCCTCTGTCCTTCCCTTTACTTTTGATACAGCATGGCATTGCAGACGGCGGCAGCAATGTTGCTTCCCCCTTTGCGTCCCTTTGGCACAATGTAGGGAACTCCTGCCGTCATAATCAGTTCCTTGGCTTCCACCACATTCACAAAACCTACCGGCGCGCCGATGATCAGCACCGGCCGGATGCTTCCCTCCTGAATGAGCTCAAAAAGCCGGATAAGGGCCGTAGGCGCATTCCCCACTGCAATCACCAGTTCCCCGGAAAGCCCGGCGGCCCGATCCATGCAGACGGCTGCCCTGGTGCATCCCTTCCGGGCCGCCTCCTCTGCCACCTCCGGCGCATCCATAAAGCAGTGCACCTCCCCGCCGTACTCCGCAAGCCTCTTTTTGTTGATGCCTGAAGCGGCCATACGGGTATCCGTCACAATGGAGGCGCCTCTTTTCAAAGCCTCCACCCCAATCTTTGCGGCATCTTTTGAAAAGCAGAGGTTCCTGGCATAGTCAAAGTCCGCCGAGGTGTGAATGCAGCGCTTAACAATGGAAAATTCCGGTTCCGGCCAGGTTTCCCCCTGAAGCTCCTGCCGGATGATTTCCATGCTCCTAGCCTCAATGTCCGCCGGTTTTACCAGTTCAATTCTTTCTAACATCATTCACCTCCAAAAACAATCCCATAGATTTTTTCCATATACAGGGACCTGCGTACAAGGTCCGCCAGCTTGTCATATTCCTGCTGCTTATGGGCTTCCGGATCAAAATGCCAGTCCCTGGGTTCCAGTCCTTTCCGGATCCGCAGGCGGTTGACCACCAGAGACGCCAGATCCCCGGAGTCAAAAATGCCATGCAGATAAGTGCCGAAGACGGTTCCCACGGCATTCCCCAAGCCATCCGCCCGCCCGTCCTCCAGACGGATGGTCTCCTGGCAGCGCCCCAAATTCCAGGTGCGTCCCATGTGAATCTCATAACCCAGCACATCTTTTCCGGTGGTGCTGTAGGGCACGTCCTCCTCCCGGATCACGCAGCCACTGATCCGGGTCCGCGTCTTGCCCCTGCCGAAGACGGTCCGGGCATTCAAAAGCCCCATGCCCTGCATGACGCCCCCATGCTCCACATGTTCCGGATCCTCCAAAAGCTCTCCCAGCATCTGGTAGCCCCCGCAGATTCCCACCACGGGAGTTTTTCTTTGGGCCCGGGACACCACTGCCCGCTCCATGCCGGACCTCCGCATCCACTCCAGATCGTCCATGGTATTCTTGGTTCCCGGAAGCAGGATGAGATCGGGAGATCCCAGCCTCCCCGCCTCCTTCACATAGCGCAGGGACACGCCCTCCATGCGCTCAAACACATTGAAATCAGTAAAATTGGAAATATGGGGCAGGCAGACAACCGCAATGTCAATGCCTTCTCCCGCCTCCCGGTGGTTCAGCCGCTCGGAAAGACTGTCCTCGTCGTCCAGATCCAGAGTCTCCATAGGCACCACTCCCATAACCGGAAT
This sequence comes from uncultured Lachnospiraceae bacterium, assembly GCA_910587955.1. GTDB lineage: Bacteria > Bacillota > Clostridia > Lachnospirales > Lachnospiraceae > Laedolimicola. The sequence continues at coordinate 59,349 of CAJUNN010000005.1, forward strand.
TCCCGTTCTCTCCTCAATCATCTTAAGGCCCGGTTTCAGAATCTCCCTGTCGCCCCGGAATTTATTGATGATAAATCCCTTGATCCGTTTCTGCTCTTCCTCCTCCAGAAGCTTCACGGTCCCGTAGAGGGAGGCGAAAACGCCCCCGCGGTCAATGTCCCCGGCCAGAAGCACCGGAGCGTCCGCAATCCGGGCCATTCCCATATTAACAATGTCATTTTCCTTTAAATTGATCTCTGCCGGACTTCCCGCCCCCTCGATAACAATAATATCATAGGCGGAAGAAAGACGGCCAAAGGCTTTCTCAATCTCCGGAATCAGCTCTTTCTTGTGGGCATAGTAATCCATGGCATTCTGATTGCCCCGGACTTCTCCGTTTACAATCACCTGGCTGCCTGACTGGCTGGTAGGCTTTAAAAGAATGGGATTCATATCTACCGTGGGCTCAATCCCGGCTGCCTCCGCCTGCATAGCCTGGGCGCGCCCAATCTCCAGCCCTTCCCTGGTAATATAGGAATTGAGTGCCATGTTCTGGGATTTAAACGGCGCAGTCCGGTATCCGTCCTGCATAAAAACCCGGCACAGTCCGGCAACCAGAAAGCTTTTTCCCGCATTGGACATGGTCCCCTGCACCATAATGACTTTTGCCTTATGTTCCATCCGCTTCACTCCTGTTTTCCTTCCCTGCAATCTCTCTAAGGACCCCCAGAAACACTTCATTCTCTTCTGCCGTGCGCACGGCGGCCCGGTAATGCTCCTCCGTGAGGCCCCGGTAATTGGCGCAGCTCCGCAGAAGAATTCCCCGCTCCAGCAGCTTTTCACAGAGATTTTTCTCTCCCGGCGCCCGGAAACAAAGATAGTTGGCCCTCCCGTCGCAGACGAAAAAGCCCAGCCTTTCAAGCTCCGCTTTCATCCGCTTCCGCTCCCGTTCTATGAGGCAAAACGTCCGTTCCCGAAACCCGGCCGCCTGCAGGGCTCCCAGCCCCGCCGCCTGCGCAGGCACCGACACGGCCCAGGGCTGCCCGGCTTTTTCCATCCCTGCCAGCAGCTCCCGATCCGCAGACATTACATAGCCCAAACGCAGGCCCGGCATGGCATAGAGCTTTGTAAAAGATTTGAGAATCACCAAATTGGGATACCGCTTAAGACAGTCTCCCAGGGTATACTCCCGCTGCTCCGGCACAAAATCCAGAAAGCACTCGTCCAAAAAGACCCGCACTCCCAGGGCCTGGGCCCGGTCTGCCAGAGCCGTCAGAAGCTCCCGGCCGGTCAAAAGCCCCGTTGGATTATTGGGATTGCAGAGAAAAATCAGATCCAAATCCTCTGTGACGGCCGAAAGAATATCCTCCCGGACCGCAAGGTCTTCTCCCAGACTCCAGCGGCGGATCTCTGCCCCCGCCTGGACAAGGGCTTCTTCATACTCTGCAAAGGCCGGCGCCGTCACCAGAGCCTTCCCCGGCTTTAAGGCATACACAAGGCGGTAGATAAGATCCGCCCCTCCGTTCCCGCACAAGATCTCTTCCGGATCCCTTCCCTCAGCCTCTGCAATGGCTTTGCAAAGCTTCCGGCAAAAGGGATCCGGGTAGTGCTGTGCTTCCGAAATCCCTGCAAGAACCGCCTCGCGCACCTGGCGGGGCATCCCCAGAGGATTGATATTGGCGGAGAAATCCAGCAGTTCTTCCGGCCTCTTTCCGCTTTTCACGGAAGCTCCCAGACGATCCCCCCCGTGAACGGCCTCCCGGCACTTTACACGCTTCATGTTTCCCAGTCCTCTCGTATCACATCCCGGATTCCCTCCGCCGTGTAGACGGATGCACTCTTGTAGACCGGAATCCCCAAACGGCAGGCCGCCTTCTCCGTCACCGGACCAATACAAATGACCTTCGCCCGGACTCCGCCCGGATCCTTTACCATCCCTGCGAAAGCTTTTGCCGCCGAAGCGCTTGCCAGGGTAATGTAGTCCACCCGGGACAGCATCCGCTCCAGGGCTTCTTTCTTCCGCTCATCCGCTTCCGTACCGTAAAGGGGAACTGCCGTATAGGAAATACCAGCCGCCCTGCAGGCATCCGGAAGCTCCCCGGAAGCTTCCCGCGCCCGCAAAAGCAAAAGCCGGTCGCTCCCTGCAAGCTGCGGAATCCACTCCCGGGCCAAATCCGCACTGGAAAAACGGCTGGGAACAAAATCCGCATAGATTCCGTGTTCCTCCAAAGCCTCCCGGGTTCCCTGGCCGATGACGGCAAACTTCATAAAAGAAAGACGCCGCACATCCAATTTCCGTTCTTTCGCATACCGGAAAAACAGCTCCACGCCGTTTGCGCTGGTAAATACAATCCAGGTATAAGCCTCCAGTCTGTCAAAAGCCTGGTCTAATTCCGGGGTGACGAGAGCCTTTGTGCGGATCAGGCTTAAGGATACCGGCTCCGCCCCCTCCTTCTCAAAGACCTCCCGCTGCTTTTCGCACATAGACCGGGTTCCCGTGAGAAGAATCCTGGCTCCGAAAAGAGAGCCCCTGCCAAACCAGGACAACTCCTCCTTAAGGGACACCACTTGGCCTACCACCGTCACCGCAGGCGTCTTGATGCCCGCTTCCCGGGCCTTCCCGGCAATCTCGCAAAGTTTCCCGCACACGCATCTCTGCCGGGCCGTGGTCCCCTCCTGGATTACTGCCGCCGGCGTCTCCGGATCCTTTCCGTTGGCGATCAGCGCCTCCGCAATATGGGGCAGGCTTCCAAGCCCCATAAGAAAGACCAGGGTTCCCTCCTCCCGGGCCAGGGTAGCGTAGTCCAGGGCCGGTCCCTCCTTGCCACTGCTCTCATGCCCCGTAATTACATGAAAAGATGAGGCGAATTCCCGGTGCGTCACCGGAATTCCCCCATAGGCCGCAGCCGCATAGCAGGAAGACACGCCGGGAACCACTTCAAATTCAATCCCCGCTTTGTGAAGCTCCCAAGCTTCCTCTCCGCCTCTTCCGAAGATGAAGGGATCTCCCCCTTTCAGACGGGCAACGTTCTTTCCCTCCAGCGCCTTCTCAACCAGCAGCCTGTTTGTCTCCTCCTGTCTGAGATGATGATGAGAGGCCCGCTTTCCCGCGTAAATAAGCTCCGCATCTTCCCTGGCCTCATTGAGGGCGCAGTCTGTCCCCAGATTGTCATAGACAATCACGTCTGCCCTGCGGATACAGTCCAGGCATTTCCGGGTGAGAAGGCTTAAGTCTCCCGGCCCGGCCCCCAGAAGCCAGACCTTTCCCTTCTTCACCTCTTGGGCCATCCGTATTCCCAGGTCCTTAACTGTCCTCCGGGCATCCGCCTGCGGATCTGCGCCCTGAACACGTTCCCTGGCATAGGCATAGCGGGGGGACCTCCCGTCCCGGGCATACATGACCCGCATCTCAATCCCGTTCTCTCCCACCCGGCACAGGCCGGCCGCAGGCGCATTGCAGCTCCCGCCGATGGCAGACAAGAAGCTCCGCTCCGCTTCCAGCTCCAGGGCCGCCTGCTCACAGTGAATGGCTGCAAGAACCTCCTCCATATGGCCCTTTGGGGCCTCCACAGCCAGAATCCCCTGTCCAGCGGCCGGAAGAAAGGTATCCGGATTTAGATACTCCAGACAGAAATTCTCCTCTTTTAGAAGTCCCAGCCGCGAAAGTCCCGCGGCCGCAAGCAGGATGCCGTCGTATTGCCCCTCCTGAAGCTTTCGGAGCCGGGTAAGGACATTTCCCCTAAGAAGCGCCACCCGGATCCCGGGATTGACAGCCTTCGCCTGCAGCTCTCTCCGCAGGGAACTGGTCCCCACCACGCTTCCGGCCGGCAGGTCCGAAAGGGCTCTGCCGTCCCTTGTTACAAATACATCCCGGCAGTCTGCCCGCTCCAGAACCGCACCGATGCACAGCCCTCGCGGGAACTCCATGGGCATATCTTTGGCGCTGTGAACTGCCAGATCGATTTCTCCCTTTAAAAGCGCTTCCTCCAGCTCTTTGGTAAAAACTCCCTTTCCTCCAAAGGAGGTGAGAGAGCGATCAAGAATCTCGTCTCCCCGGGTGGACAGCTCCATAAGCTCCACTTCCGCCTCCGGGAAAGCCGCCTCAATCTTTTGCTTTACCAGTTCTGTCTGCACCAGGGCCAGCCTGCTCTTTCTCGTACCGATTCGAATTCTCATACCTCATACCCTCTCGGCGTAATCATACGGTTCCCGCTTACATACGTCTGGGAATTTCCAATCAGAACCACACTGAACATATCAATTTCCGCGTCTTTCAAGTGTTCCAGCGTGGTAATCTGCGCCCGCTCGTCTTTGCGGCCTGCATTGCGCACAATGCCCACCGGCGTCTCCTTCTTCCGGTAGCTCATGAGAATCTTTGCCGCCTGCTCCACATACCCGGTCCGCTTTTTACTCTTGGGATTGTACAGGCAGACAATGAGATCTCCCTGGCCGGCACAGTCTACCCGTTTCATAATGAGATCAAGAGGGGTCATCAGATCGCTTAAACTGATGACCGCAAAATCGTGCATCAAAGGAGCTCCCAGCACGGAAGCCGCCGCACTGGCCGCCGTAACGCCCGGCACTGTCTCAATTTCGATCTCCGCTCCCATCTCTTCCGCAACCTGGTAGATAATACCTGCCATACCGTAGATACCACTGTCCCCGGAGCTCACCATAGCCACGGTCTGTCCTTTCACCGCTTCCTCTACCGCCATGCGGCAGCGCTTTATCTCCTGCATCATGGGTGTGGCCAGGTATGTTTTCTCCGGGAAATATTCCTTCAGCATATCTACATACGTGGTATACCCGGTTACGACATCCGCTTCCCGGATCACCCGGATACATTTGTCAGTCATATGTTCATAGCCTCCCGGCCCAAAACCCACTACGTACAATTTTCCCATAAATTTGCGTCCTCTCTTATTCCTGACTCTCCGGCTCCCTGATACACCGGAAGAAACTTTTCAGTTCCTCTGGATCCGCCTGTTCCCGGATTCGGTAAAACAACTTATCGATGGCCTTCTCAAAGCCCTTTTTCTCTGCCTCTGCCAGCATCCATGCCTTGGTTTTCTCCATCTGGGGCACGGACCACTGGAAAATCATCCAGCGCATGAAATCTTCCGCATATTCCTGAAGAATCTCCCCTGCCTCCCGGGCCGCCCGCTTTTTGGCCAGATTGTTGGCCTTAGCCAGCTCCTCAAAATCATCCATATTAAAAAGGAAGGTCCTGGGTAGCTCTCCTATCCGCTCTTCAATGTCCACGGGAACCGCCAAATCCACAAACACCCGGACCTTATCCGTCCGAAGCCGCTCCTGCACCTTGGAACAAGCCATGGTATAGTGGGGACTGGCTGTGGCGCTGATAATCACATCCATTTCGTCCACATAGTTGTAACGCTCCCGGTAATCGATCACCGTACTGCTTTCGCTTTTAAAATGGGCATCGTGGCTCAGTGTCACACTGCGGATGGTGCTGTAAATACGGATCCCCTTCATACTGTATAGATTTTTCAGGACAATGCTGCCAATCTGCCCGGTTCCGCCAATTACCAGAACTTTCTTCCCGGCCAGATCTCCCAAAACCTCCTCCGCGGCTTTGATGGCCAAGGTAGCCGTAGACACGGAAGATTTGGACAAGTCCGTCTCTGTCTTAATCTTCTTGGCGCAGGTGACAGCATAGCGGAACAGGGTATTGAGATATTTTCCTGCCGTTCCCGTCTCCCTGGCCTGTTCATGGGCCTTCTTTACCTGCCCGAGTATCTGATCCTCTCCCACCACCATGGAATCCAGCCCTGCCGTCACGGAAAAGAGATGCCGCACTGCTTTCTCGTCCTGGTAGAAACGCAGGTAATCCGCAATATGCTCTGTCTTCAAGGCCCCTGCCTCCCGAAGAAGGATCTGCTGAAGCCTCTGGAACAGATTCTGCCTGCGGCCGGAATCCGCCGCATACACATAAATTTCGGTCCGGTTGCAGGTCGCAATCACCACGCATTCCTGCACGCCGCCCTCTTTCAGAAACGTAAGACCCAGCCGCTCCTGCTGCTCCTGTGTAAAAGCAAACAGCCTGCGGATCTCCAGCGGAGCCGTCTTGTGGCTGATGCTCAATAGCTGAATCCCCATTTACTCCTGTACTCCCTTTCGAAACTCATGCGTAAAAGTTTTGTCATACAATTTGGACAATTCATAATCGTCTCCCAGGAAATCTCCTACCACGGTCAAAGCCGTTTTGCAAATTCCCGCAGCCTTCACCTTGTCTGCAATGTCCCGAAGCGTTCCCCGGACAATTTTCTGGTCCTCCCAGGTTGCTTTGTAGACCACCGCTGCGGGCGTATCCTCCCGGTATGCCTGCCGCAGGGTGGACGCCAGCTCTTCTATCATCCCCACGCTCAGAAAAATAATCATGGTAGCCTGATGCCTGGCCAGATCCAGAAGCTTCTCTCCCTCCGGCATAGGGGTCCGCCCCTCCATCCGGGTGAGAATTACCGTCTGGCTCACGCCCGGCAGGGTGTATTCCTTTTTCAGCACTGCAGCAGCAGCCAGGAAAGAACTGACGCCCGGAATTACTTCGTATGCAATCCCCATACGCTCCAAGGCGTCCATCTGCTCCCGGTGCGCTCCGTATACGGCCGGATCCCCCGTGTGGACCCGGACCACCTTAAGCCCCTTCTCTTCCCCGTCCTTCATCACCGCCAGCACCTCTTCCAGATTCATACCGGCGCTGTTGTAAATAACCGCACCCTCCTTGGCGTCTGAAAGTACCTGGGGATTTACAAGAGACCCCGCATAAATAATAATATCCGCACTATCGATTAATTTTTTCCCTTTGATGGTCAGAAGCTCCGGATCTCCCGGTCCTGCCCCGATAAATGATACCATATATCCACTCCCTGCCTTTTTTTCACATAAGTAAAGATCCGCACGCAAAGCGGATCTTTCCCTCTCTTTATCAGAACCGCTTTCCTCGGAAGCCTGTCTAACCCGCACAGAAAGCAGGTTTCCTGACTTACAGTTCTTTGCTTGGCCGCCCCTTCTCACGCTTCTGGCGCAATGGTTTCTTCGGACCTCACTCCCTGAATACAGTGACCGGATCGTTTGGGGCTCTCACCCAATTCCCTTTTCTGTGCCTTTTGGCACACACTTTCTGCTCTTCATAAATTTCTTTTTGATCTTTTTTAACAGTTTAGCATATGGAAAGCTGTTCGTCAAACGTGAGATAAGAAAAAATATCTCCAGCCGGACACCCCGGTTGGAGATACGAAAAATTCTTTTTCTCTTTCAATCTTACAGATCAATCTTTCCGGCGGCCTTGCCGTTCACTACATAGTATGCAGCCGAATCCTCAGGCTTTACATACACGTCCAGGCTCTTCAGGGAAGATGCGCGGTGACCTTCCGCCACCCAGGCATTTTTCGCCTGTTCTGCAATATCCTCCAACCGGAACTCCTTTCCTGCAAACTGAATATATACGTTCTGGCTCGCCGCTTCCTTTTCTGCCTTCGTAGTTTTTGTCGTTTTGGGCGCAGCCTTTGCCGCAGCCTTTCTGGGTTCTGCCGTCTTCTTTGCAGGAGCTTTCTCTACCTTTACCGCTTCTTCCTTCACGGCACTTTCTTTTGCCGGGGCTGTTACGTTCTCTGTTTTAGCAGATACCGCTGCCGCCGTTTTCTTCGGTATCTCCGTTCCCTTCTTAGCAGTCATTTTAATCCTCCTCAATACTTCTTCCAAGAAAAGTGAAAAATCACCAACGACTTTATTATAATCCCTTTCCCCTTTTTATGCAACGAAGCCGGAATATTTCTCCAAATCCATCAATTTTCCCCAGTATTTCCACTGTTTTCCGGAAAAGCGCCTATATATGAAAAAAACTCCGTCCGGCCCGCCGGGTAAAAATCACGAAAGAAGGCTCTTTTAAGAAGGCTGTCGTAAGCGAAAGCACAACAGAGCAGATACCTATGTTAACATATGAATAAAAAGACCGCTGCGCAGTTTGGGCTCAAACCAGGTGGATTTCGGCGGCATCAGCCGTCCGGCGTCTGCAACGGCAAACAATTCTCCGATAGAGGTGGGATACATGGCAAAGGCTGCCTCCATATCCGTATGTACCCGGCGCTCCAGCTCTTCAAGGCCCCGGATGCCTCCCACGAAATCCACGCGCCGGTCGGTTCTGGGATCCCCGATGCCCAGAACCGGATGAAGCAGTTCTCTTTGAAGAACGGACACATCCAGTCCCTCCACCGGATCGCCGTCTGCATATTCCGGTTTTATGGTCAGAAGATACCAGCCCGTTTTCATACACAGGGAAATTTCTCCCTTTTTCCCGGGATGCCGGGGACCGGACAAAGGTTCCGTAATAAAGACCTTTCTCACCTGCTCCAGAAATTCTTCCTGGCTTAAGCCGTTCAGATCCCGCACCACCCGGTTGTAATCCATAATCATCAATTCATCGTCCGGGAAAAGCACCGAGAGAAAGTAATTAAATTCTTCCTCCCCCGTATATGCCGGATGAGCGGCTCTGCGCATGGTTCCCACCCGGACTGCGGAAGCTGCCCGGTGATGTCCATCCGCAATGTACAGGGAATCCATGCCGGCAAAAGCATTCCGGATCTCTTCCACAGTCCCAGCCTCCTCTATCCGCCAGCCCCGGTGGCCGATTCCGTCCTCCGAAACAAAGGAAAACATCGGCGTCTTTTCTTTCTCCCGGGACAGGATCTTGCGGAGCACCGGATGGCTCCGGTAAGCCAAAAAGATAGGGCCCGTCTGAGCATCGCAGGCATCCACATGCCGGACCCGGTCTTCCTCCTTCTCCCGCCTGGTATTCTCATGCTTTTTAATACGGTTTTCCAGGTAATCATCCACGGAAGCACAGGCCACGATTCCCGTCTGGCTGCGGCCGTCCATGGTCAGTTCATACAGATAATAAGCATTTCCCTCATCACGGACAAAGGACCCATCCGTCTTCATTTCCTCCAAAAGTTCCCGTGCTTTCCCGTAAACCGGATCCCCGTACATATCTGCATCGGCGGGGAACTGGGTCTCCGGCCGGTCAATCCGCAGAAAGGAACGGGGATGTCCCGCCACCGCCTCTCTGGCCTCCGCCCGGCTGTACACATCGTAAGGCAGCGCCGCAATTTCCGGCTCTCTTCCCGGAGCCGGCCGTAGGGCTGCGAAAGGTCTAACGTCAGCCATCAGCAGATCACCCGCACTTTCAAAACCCCCGGAAGCGCCTCCAGCTTGCGGATCAGCTCCGGACTTACCCGGTTTTCCAGATCAAACATGGAATAGGCATAATCCCCCCGGCTCTTGTTGGTCATATTTCCGATGTTGTGGTTTTCCTCACCCAGAATCACCGTAAATTTATTCAGCATATTTTTCACATTCTTATGACAGATGGCAATCCGGGCAGGATAGCTGGGCACTCCCATATCGCAGTCCGGATAGTTCACGGAATTTTTAATGTTTCCGTGTTCCAGATAGCAGCGCACCTCTTTGACTGCCATGCGGGCGCAGTTTTCCTCCGCCTCTTCCGTAGAGGCTCCCAGATGGGGAATTACAATGGTTCCCTTGGCCCCTGCCGTCACCGGATTGGGGAAATCCGTCACATAGCGCTTCACCTTTCCGGTACGCAGAGCCATTACCATAGCATCCTCATCCACCAGCAGATCCCTGGCAAAATTCAGGACCACCACGCCTTCTTTCATGCGGTTGATGGCATCCTGATTCAGCATTTTCTTTGTGCTCTCTAAAAGCGGCACATGGATGGTAATATAATCGCACTCCCGGTAAATATCATCCACGTTGGTAATATGCCGGATATTTCTGGAAAGATTCCAGGCTGCCTCCACGGAAATGTAGGGGTCATATCCCAGCACCTCCATGCCCAGGTGGGTAGCCGTGTTGGCCACCTGGACGCCGATGGCTCCAAGGCCGATGATACCCAGCTTCTTTCCCTGGATCTCATGGCCCGCAAACTGCTTCTTCTGCTTCTCGGAAAGCTTTGCAATCTCCTCGTTCTGCCGCTCGGACTGGACCCAGTTCACGCCTCCTATAATATCCCTGGATGCCATCAGAAGTCCGGCGATTACCAGCTCCTTCACGCCGTTTGCATTGGCTCCCGGAGTATTGAACACTACAATCCCCTGCTCCGCACACTTTCCCAGGGGAATGTTGTTGACTCCGGCTCCCGCCCGGGCAATGGTATGTAAATTCTTCGGCAGCTCCATATCGTGCATGGCTGCACTGCGGACCAGGAGCGCATCGGCCTCCTCCAGCTCTTCCACCTGGACATACTCCCTGGTAAAGTGATCCAGGCCGAACTTTGCGATTGGATTCAGGCATTTGTATTTATACATGGGCTTTCTTTTCCTCCTCAAATTTTCTCATAAACTCCACAAGGGCCGAAACGCCCTCCCTCGGCATGGCGTTGTAAATGCTTGCCCGCATGCCGCCCACACTCCGGTGGCCTTTCAGATTGACAAGACCGGCTTCCGCAGCCGCCTTCACAAATTCCGCATCTGTCTGGGCATCTCCCGTTACAAAGGGCACGTTCATCCAGGAACGGTCTTCCTTTCTTACCGTTCCCCGGAACAGCCTGCTCTCATCCAGGAAATTATAGAGGAGAGACGCCTTTTCCTCGTTGCGGGCTTTCATGGCCTCCAGGCCTCCCATTCTCTGAATCCACTTAAATACCTTGCCGCACATATAGATGCAGTAGGCGTTGGGCGTATTGTAAAGGGAATTGGCATCTGCATGGATTTTGTACTTCATATAGGTAGGAGTTCCCGGCAGGGTATCCTCTGTGATCAGATCTTCCCGGATAATTGCAATCACCATGCCGGCCGGGCCGATATTCTTCTGCACGCCTCCATAAATAAGGCCGTATTTCTCCACATCCATGGGTTCTGAGAGAAAGCAGGAAGATACATCGGACACAAGAAGCTTTCCTTTGGTATTGGGAAGGGTGTGAAACTTGGTCCCGTAGATGGTATTGTTCTCGCAGATGTATACATAGTCTGCATCGGGGCTGATATCCAGATCCGAACAGTCCGGGATATAGGAAAAGGTTTCGTCCTCAGAGGAAGCAATTTTATTGGCCTTCCCGTAAATCTGCGCCTCTTTCCAGGCTTTTTTCGCCCACTGTCCCGTGACAATGTAATCTGCTGTCCGGTTCTTCATCAGATTCATGGGGATCATGGCAAACTGCAAATGGGCTCCCCCCTGCAGAAACAGCACTTTATAATGGGCCGGAATGTGCAGCAGATCCCGGATATCCTGCTCCGCTTCGTTTAAAATATCCTCAAACACTTTGGAGCGGTGGGACATCTCCATCACGGACATCCCCGTTCCCCGGTAATCCAGCATCTCCTTTGCAGCTTCGTTTAATACCTCCTCCGGCAGTACCGCCGGGCCTGCCGAAAAATTATATACGCGCTTCATACTATTGGGTCCTCCTATTCCAGTTCCGCAGAAATCCCTTCAGCACCCTTCCTGTAGAAAGACTTCCGGCCGCGCTGCGTCCGTAATTCTTTCTGGGCGCTGCTTGGATTTCTGCTGTTTTTGATTCCAGTTCCGCAGAAATCCCTTCCAACACCCTTCCTATAGAAGAATTTACAGCCGCCAGGCGCCTGCAAATCCTTCTGGGCGTTGTACGGGTTTCTGCTGTTTTTTTGATTCTAATTCCCAGTTCCGCAGAAATCCCTTCAGCACCCTTCCTGTAGAAAGACTTCCGGCCGCGCTGCGTCCGTAATTCTTTCCGGGCGCTGCTTGGATTTCTGCTGTTTTTGATTCCAGTTAATGCACTTTATTTTACAGAATCGTTAAAAACATGTCAATGTAAAAAAGCAACAAATCAGTCCCCGGAAACAACCTTTTTTTGCATTTCCTGATATTCCTTCCGGCGAAGTTCCTGTCCGACCATCACAAGGGCTGCCAAGCCTGCGGATGCGTCCGCCACAGGGCCGGCATACATGATGCCGTCCATGCCCATCCACCGGGGAAGAAGCAGAAGCAAGGGCAGAAGAAAGAGAATCTGTCTGGTGAGGGACAGGAACGTGCCGCGCTTCGGCTTTCCGATGGAGGTAAAAAAGTTGGAACTGATGGGCTGCAGGAAATTGATAAACGTGCAGAACAAGTAAATGTGAAAGTAGCGCACGGCAAACATGTAGTATTCCTCGGACCCGTTCCCGAAGATGGAAATAATCTGCCGCGGAGCGAACTGGAACAGGCAGAAAGCAGACAGGGCAATGAAAAAGCCGCAGGCCACGGCAGACCGATAAGCCTCCCGCACCCTCCGGTACTGTCTGGCCCCGTAATTGAAGCTGGTAATGGGCTGCAGTCCCTGAGAAATGCCGATAATGAAAGACAGAAACACCTGGTTCACCTTTGTAATAATGCCTGCGCAGGCAATGGGAATGGCTTCCCCATAGGCAGAGACGGAACCGTAATATTTCAAAGATTTGTTCATTACAATCTGCACCAGCATCATCGCCACCTGATTGCTGAACGGCGCGGTTCCCAGAGACATGATACGCACCACAATCTCTCGGCGGATCTTCAGATGCTCCCTCAAAATGGTCACTGTACGGCAGCGGCGCAGAAAATACACTGTCATTACGGCGGAAATTATCTGTCCCGCGATGGTTGCAGCCGCGGCCCCTGCCATTCCCATCCGAAAGCCGAAGACGAAAAGCGCATCCAGGACCACATTGATAAGGGCTCCTGCCAGATTGCAGAGCATACTGATTTTCGGGCGCCCGTCCGCCCGGATGAGATGCCCTCCCCCGGTAGTCAAAATCAAAAAAGGAAATCCCAAGGCCGCAATCCCGGTATACGTCTTGGCATAATTAAGCACATTGTCAGGGGAACCGAAAAAGCGAAGCAGGGGTTCCAGAAATACCAAGGTCACGGTACAGAGAACCACACCGCAGCCAAAGAGCATAACGGCGGCGTTTCCCAGATAGGAGACAGCCTTCCCCGGTTCGCCCCTGCCCATGGAAATATTAAACGCGGAGGCGCCTCCGATGCCGAACAGCAGCGCCATCGCCACGCAGGAAATGGACAGGGGAAAGGAAATATTCGTGGCCGCATTTCCCAGCTCCCCGATGCTGCGGCCGATAAAAAACTGATCTACAATGTTGTACAAAGAGCCCACCAGCATAGCAACGATGCTGGGGACCGCAAACTGAAGCAGCAGTCCCCGGACCGGCTCCGTTCCCAGAGGGTTTTGGAGCAGTTCTGCTCCCCCCGTTCCGGGGACAGCCGTTTTTTCTTTTGTCTCTTCTCTCATCCCGATTTACTCCAGCTTCGTCAATAGTAAAGAATCACCGGCGTCCCGGCGTCTACGGTTTCAAACACTGTCTTTGCGGCCTCCGGCGGCGTATTTACGCAGCCGTGGGAACCGTCCGTCTGGTAAATCTCCCCGCCGAATTTCCTGCGCCAGGACGCGTCGTGAATTCCGCATCCCCCGTAGAAAGGCATCCAGTATTTCACCGGAGTGGCATACCCGGGTCCCCGCAGTACGGCATTGCGGGCCTTGTACTGGATGGATGCCACCACCGCCGGAGTCCCCCGGTTTCTACGCATATCGCCCGTCACCACATCCGTGTCAACGACGGCTTTCCCGTCTTTATACACCCACATGCGCTGGGCACCCATATCTACTTCCACGTAGGTATCTCCGATATCGTAATTGCTGCTCCAGGCATTTCCTGTGTGCAGATAAGCAGGTTCCTTCTCCAGAACAGCTCCCGCCTCCACATGCTCCAGAAGAGCCAGGCTCTCCGTCTCCTGATCAATCTGCCAGCCGAAATTTCCGCCCTTCACTGTAATGATTCCCCGCAGGGTACTCTTAAATTTGCGCTCTTGGCCGTAGGTATCCCTTTTTCCCGCCAGTTCCTCCACCCAGGCGGCCACCGCCTCCGGATTCAGGGATGCCTCCAGTCCATCCAGGGTTACAAAACCGGCAAGAGCCTTCGAATCTACCTGCTCACTCTCCGGGCCGAACACATACGTCACCTGCGCTCCAAGCCAGCGGTCAAGCTTCCGGGAAAGCTCTGCAATCTCCGGGGAATCCGCAGTCACGGCAGGCGGCGCATAACATCCGCTCTCTTCCAGATTCAAAAAGGAGCGCTGATTGGAAACCGCGCTTCGGATCTGCTCTTCCAGCATTTGGGCGTCCACCTGGGTTCCGCAGACTTCCGGGTGAATCTGATACCCATCTTCTGTCATCTCAATCCAGGCATTTTGGGATTTCTGCCCGCCGTCCAGACATGCCAGCTCCCCCACCGCCTGACGGAAGGCTTCTTCCTCAAACCGGGTACCCGCAACAATCTGGTACAAGTCGATCCTCCAGAACATTCTGGGCCACAGAAATCCGTTCTGCATCCGTTTTACTTTGCGGACTGCATCTGTCTCATAGTATGAAACTCCCATCTCCTTGGGATCCAGAACCGAAAGCTTCCCGCTTTTCTCCTCCAGCTCCAGGGTATAGCTTTGCGCCTGCCGCAGGACCAGACGGCTGGCCTGGGCCACCGTAAAAAAATCGGCATTTTCCCCGTTAATGACCGTTCCCGGAAAGAAATGCTCCATAAAGTAGACGGAAATACCGATGTATACCGACAGCACTCCCATAAGAACCCACAGATACCACCGCATCCGCTTTAACATGCTCCGCCGCTCCCCCTCAAAACATATTGCGATCGAACCGGGCGCCGCAAATGCCGTACCGTAATTTCCGGCTTTTGGACGCCCGTATCTTTCTTACTGCAAACTCTGCTTCTCCAGATCCTCCGCGTCAAAGACCTCCTCAATGGGCGCTCCTGCGGCAACCATAGGAAACACCTTATCCACGCTGTCAATGATACAGTCGATAACTACTGGACGGCCAAGCGCAATGGCCTTTTCCAGCGCAGGCCCCACTTCCTCCCGTCTGGTTACACGCATTCCCACAGCTCCCAATCCTTCTGCTACCTTCACAAAATCCACCTGATCATCCAAAATGGTGGCGGAATAATGCTTGTTGTAAAACAGGGTCTGCCACTGATGGACCATGCCCAGCACATGATTGTTCAGCACCAGTTCAATTACGGGAATATTGTAACGGGCCGCAGTGGCCAGCTCGTTCAAATTCATACGGAAGCACCCGTCTCCGGCCACATTTACCACCGTTTTCTCCGGTCTTCCCAGCTTCGCTCCCATAGCGGCTCCCAAACCGTAGCCCATGGTTCCCAGCCCTCCGGAGGTAATAAACGTTCTGGGCTCTTTGTATTTGTAGAACTGCGCCGCCCACATCTGGTTCTGCCCCACCTCTGTTGTGACAATGGCCTCTCCCTTTGTCACCCGGTAGAGCTCTTCCACCACATAGGGGCCCGTCAGACGGCTCTCCTCAAATTTCAAAGGATACTTCCGCTTCAGCTCCTCGATCTCTGCAATCCACGCCTCATGCCGTTTCTCCTCCACCATGGGATTCAGCCTTTGGAGAATGGATCTCACATCTCCCACAATGCTGGCATCCACAATAACATTCTTGTTGATCTCCGCCGGATCAATATCAATCTGGAGAATCCGCGCCTTCCGGGCAAACCGGGACGCATCTCCAGTCACCCGGTCGCTGAACCGGGCGCCAATGGTAATCAGCAGATCGCAGTGAGTGACACCAAAATTGGACGCCTTGGTCCCGTGCATACCCAGCATACCCGTATAGAGCGGATCCTCCCCGGGGAAAGCTCCTTTTCCCATAAGGGAATCGCAGACGGGAGCTTGGATTTTCCGGGCCAGCTCCCCAATCTCCCGGGAAGCACCGGACAGCACCGCGCCGCCGCCTACGAAAAGAAAGGGCTTTTTCGCCTTGCGGATCATTTTCGCCGCCGTCTCCAGTTCCTCATCCCGGATATGATCCGCCTTGTGACAGATCTCCTCCGGCTTCTGATACTCGTATTCTGAGGAACCGGCTGTCACATCCTTGGTCACGTCCACCAGCACCGGACCCGGCCGGCCGGAACGGGCAATGTGAAAAGCCCGGCGCAGGGTATCCGCCAGCAGCTCCACATCCTTTACAATATAATTATGCTTTGTCACCGGCATGGTGATTCCCGCAATGTCTACCTCCTGGAAAGAGTCCCTTCCCAGAAGAGGTTTGCCTACATTGGCCGTGATCGCCACCATGGGGATGGAATCCATGTAGGCCGTGGCGATTCCCGTCACCAGGTTGGTTGCCCCCGGGCCGGAAGTAGCCAGGCACACGCCCACTTTGCCTGTAGCGCGGGCATAACCGTCCGCCGCATGGGAGGCTCCCTGTTCGTGGGAAGTCAGAATATGCCGGATCTCCCCGCTGTGTTTATACAATTCATCGTATACATTTAAAATCGCGCCTCCCGGATACCCGAATACGGTATCCACTCCCTGTTCTTTCAGGCATTCGATAATGATTTCTGATCCTGTCAGCTGCATGGTACACTCTCCATTTCTCTCTGATTATTTTTCCAAAACGGCTCCCCGGTTTCCGGAAGTCACCATCTTCGCATAGCGCGCCAGATATCCCGTAGTCACCCGGGGATCCCTGGGCTGCCATCCGGCTTTCCGGGCCGCCATCTCCTCATCGGATACCAGAACCTCCAGCCGGTTGGCCGGAATGTCGATCCGAATCCGGTCGCCCTCTTCCACCAGGGCAATGGGACCTCCCACAGCCGCCTCCGGGGATACATGGCCGATGGACGCGCCTCTGGACGCGCCGCTGAAGCGTCCGTCCGTAATCAGGGCTACCGTAGAGCCCAGCCCCATGCCTGCAATGGCAGAGGTGGGATTGAGCATCTCACGCATGCCGGGACCGCCCTTGGGACCCTCGTAGCGGATCACCACCACGTCGCCCGTCTCAATTTTGCCGCCCTTGATAGCCTCAATGGCATCCTCCTCACAGTCAAACACCCGTGCTGGACCCTCATGCACCATCATCTCCGGCACTACAGCAGACCGCTTTACCACTGCCGTGTCAGGAGCCAGATTCCCCTTCAGTACGGCAATGCCGCCGATCTCGCTGTAGGGATTGTCAATGGGACGGATAACCTCCGGGCTGCGGTTTGTGCACCCCGCAATATTCTCCCCCACTGTCTTTCCCGTCACGGTCATCAAATCCGTATGTAGAAGTTTCTTTTTGTCCAGCTCGTTCATCACTGCATAGACGCCGCCCGCTTCATTCAAATCTTCCATATAAGTGGGGCCTGCCGGAGCCAGATGGCACAGATTCGGCGTCCGAGCGCTTATCTCATTGGCAATTTCCATATTCAGCTCCACGCCCGCCTCATGGGCGATTGCAGGAAGATGCAGCATACTGTTGGTGGAACAGCCCAGGGCCATATCCACGGTAAGGGCGTTTAAGAATGCCTTTTCCGTCATAATATCCTGAGGACGGATATTCCGGCGCAGCAGTTCCATCACCTGCATACCGGCGTGCTTGGCCAGCTTGATGCGCTCCGAGTAGACAGCCGGAATGGTTCCGTTGCCCTTCAGTCCCATCCCCAGGGCCTCCGTCAGGCAGTTCATGCTGTTGGCCGTGTACATGCCGGAACAGGAACCGCAGGTGGGGCATACCTTTTCTTCAAATTCCTGCACATCCTCCTCCGTCATATGGCCAGCCGCATGGGCCCCCACGGCCTCAAACATGCTGGAAAGGCTCCGCTTCTGCCCTTTCACATGTCCGGCCAGCATAGGACCGCCGCTGACAAAGACCGTGGGAACGTTGATCCGGGCCGCCGCCATCAAAAGTCCCGGCACATTTTTGTCGCAGTTCGGCACCATGACAAGGGCGTCAAACTGGTGGGCCAGGGCCATGCACTCTGTGGAATCCGCAATCAGATCCCGGGTCACCAGGGAATACTTCATCCCCACATGCCCCATGGCAATGCCGTCGCAGACGGCAATGGCCGGAAATACAATGGGAGTTCCCCCTCCCATGGCTACTCCCAGCTTCACAGCTTCCACTATTTTATCCAGGTTCATATGTCCCGGCACAATCTCGTTATAAGAACTCACAATTCCCACCAAAGGCCTGTCAAGTTCTTCCCGGGTCAGGCCCAGAGCGTTAAACAGGCTTCTGTGGGGTGCCTGCTGCATCCCCTTTGTCACTGCATCGCTTTTCACAACGTTACCCTCCTATTTTAGTTCCGCATCCGCCCTCCCTGCACACTTCCACAAGAAGTATTTT
>CAJUNN010000005.1:77617-95699 GCA_910587955.1 uncultured Lachnospiraceae bacterium
GGGCCGCAAGCGTCCGAAAATCCTTCTGTGCGCTGTCCGGGCTCCTGCTGTTTTTTGATTCCAGTTCCGCATCCGCCCTCCCTGCACACTTCCACAAGAAGTATTTTGGGCCGCAAGCGTCCGAAAATCCTTCTGTGCGCTGTCCGGGCTCCTGCTGTTTTTAGTTTACCCGGGCGGCTATTAAGTCTCCCATCTCTGCGGTTCCTACTTTTTTGCAGCCCGCCGAGAAAATATCCGCCGTGCGGTATCCCTCTGTGAGCACCTGCTGTACAGCCTGCTCCACGGCTGCCGCCTCTTTGTCCAGGTCAAAGGTGAAGCGCAGCATCATGGCTGCCGACAGGACGGTTGCTATGGGATTGGCAATGTCCTGTCCTGCAATATCCGGGGCCGAACCGTGGCTGGGCTCATAGAGGCCGAACTTTGTGTCGTTTAAGCTGGCACTGGAAAGCATTCCGATGGATCCCGTCACCATGCTGGCCTCGTCGGAGAGAATGTCCCCGAACATATTCTCCGTGAGAATTACATCGAACTGCCCCGGATTCTTTACCAGCTGCATGGCACAGTTGTCCACCAGCATATGGGAAAGCTCTACGTCCGGGTACTCTTTTGCCGTTTCCTCCACAACCTTTCTCCAAAGCCGGGAGGAATCCAGCACATTGGCCTTGTCTACACTGCAGACCTTTCCCCGCCTCTTGCGGGCAATGTCGAAGGCCCGCTTTGCAATCCTGCGGATCTCATGCTCATTGTAGGTCAGGGTATCTACGGCCGTTAATACGCCGTCCACCTCTTCTGTTTTGCGCGCTCCGAAATAGAGCCCTCCTGTCAGCTCCCGCATAATCATCATATCAAAGCCTTCCCCGATGACCTCATCCTTTAAGGGACAGGCTCCTTTTAGCTCCTGATAAAGCACCGCAGGCCGCAGATTGGCAAAGAGCCCCAGGGATTTGCGCAGTTTCAAAAGTCCGGCCTCCGGCCGGTTCTGGGGCGGCAGTTTGTACCAGGGGGAAGTCGCTGCATCCCCTCCGATGGATCCCATCAATACTGCCCCGCTCGCCCGGGCTGTTTCTATGGTTTCATCTGTCAGGGGAACCCCGTGAACGTCAATAGACGCCCCCCCCATCAGAAGCTCTGTGTACAAAAATTCGTGTCCGAACCGCTCTCCGACGGCATGAAGCACCTTTCTGGCCTCTCGTACTATCTCCGGTCCAATCCCGTCTCCGGGGATCACGGCAATCTGCAGTTTCATATCTCCTCATCCCTTCTAAAAATGCCTATTAGTAACAATATAGACCAAAATCCTAACTTTTTCAACTGTTTCTCTCAATCGAAGAGATATTTCTATTTAAAATTCCTTCCATTAATGCTATAATATAGGAAAAATTCAGGGAGAGATACGATGCAGCGCAAAGAACTCAAAATGAATCGCAATTTAATTGAATATTTGCTGTATGCACTTTATGCGCCAAACGCCGGGGCCGTTTCCATAGAGAATCCGGCCGTCTCCCCTTCGGACTCCGATAGCTCTTCTTTTTTAGACGCTTCCAGCCTATCCTTTGCCCATGAAATCAAAAAGTTCATGGATGAGATACCGGGAGGCTTCCTTATCTACCGGGCGCAGGGGGAAGGGGAAATCCTTTACGCAAACAAAACGGTGCTTCACATTTTCAACTGTGACACCATGGATGAATTCCGCGTCCTTACCGGCAACACATTCCGGGGTCTTGTGTATGGGGAGGATCGGGAGAGTGTGGAAGCAAGTATCCGGGAACAAATCGTACACAGTCATTTTGATCTGGACTATGTGGAATACCGGATCATCCAGAAGGGCGGAGCCGTCCGCTGGGTGGAGGATTACGGGCATTTTGTCCACAGCGATCTCATCGGCGATCTCTTCTATGTGTTTATGGCCGATACCACAAACAAAAGGCAGTTCCAAATCGAAGAGCGGAACGCCCTGCTCAAAGAAAAGCTCCTAAAAGAGCGTCTCCTGCAGACACAGATTGATGAGTACGACAAAGAACTAAAGGTCATTCACCAGGAGCACCTGCGCCGCCTGGAAGTGATTGAGGGACTCAGCGTCAATTATGAATCCATTCTCTATGCTAACCTGAACACGGACCGCATTCTTCCTTACCGTCTGAGCAGCCGGACACAGCCTCAGTTCGGAAAAACATTGGAATTCCGCTCGTTCCGTTGGTTTACGGAGAATTATATCCAAACCTGGGTCTGGCCGGAAGACCGGGCGGCCATGAGGCAGGCCTTAGACCCGGAATACATTCGTCAGAAGCTTTCCGGCAGTCGTACATTTTACGTCAACTATCGTGTCCAGATGGAAGAAGAACTCCAATATCTACAGCTCCGCATCGCAAAAGTAGGGCAGCAGGATGAGCTTTCCCGCATTGTTCTGGGAACCCGCCGGGTGGACGAAGAAGTGCGCTATGAAATGGAGCAGAAAAAGATTTTTGAGGATGCTTTAAGCCATGCCAGGTTGGCCAATATATCCAAAAATACGTTTCTTTCCAATATGTCCCACGATATGCGGACCCCTTTAAACGCCATCAACGGTTTTACTGCACTGGCCCAAAATCATATAAACGACCCGGAAAAGCTGTCGGAATATTTAACAAAAATACAGGATGCCGGCGCTCATCTTCTGAATCTCATCAATGAGATCCTGGAAATCTCCCGCATGGAATCAGGCATCATCCAGACAGAGGAATCCGACTGCTGCCTGTCAGTTCTTCTGGAGGGAATCCAAAAAGCCCTGCTCCCCAAGGCCGAGAGCCGTAACATCACGCTCTCCTTAAACATCTCAGGTCTGGAACACACCGATGTCCATATGGATCAGGGGAAACTAAAGCAAATCCTTCTCTGCCTGGTGGACAATGCTCTGAACTATACGCCGGAAGAGGGACACGTGCGCATAATAGCCTCCGAGCAGACAGGAGCCGCCAGCAACCACGCCTTCTATCAGTTCTGCGTGGAAGATGACGGCATCGGCATCGAATCCCAATATTTGGAACGGATTTTCGAACCTTTTGAGCGAATCCGCAACACCACTCAGAGCGGCGTGCACGGAACGGGTCTGGGACTCACCGTGGCCCGCCAGCTGGCTGAGGCTATGGACGGAACCATTGAGGTGGAGAGTACCCGCGGAAAGGGAAGCTGTTTTACTGCTTCTTTCCATTTCTGTTTCCAGGAACCTGATGAAGCCCAGCCGGAGAGTCCGTTGGATTCCCTGCTCACCCTGCTGAAAGGACAGAAGATCCTCTTGGTAGATGACAATCAGATTAATCTGGAAATTGAATCGGAACTTTTAGAAGATACAGGCTTTTCTGTGGAGTTGGCCACGGATGGCAGCATTGCAGTGGAAAAAGTCCGCGTTTCCGCACCCGGCACCTTTGCCCTCATCTTGATGGATATCCAGATGCCTATTATGAACGGCTATGAGGCCACCCAGTGCATCCGCGGCCTCACAATCCCTGCTCTTTCCGGTATTCCCATTGTTGCCCTGTCTGCCAATGCCTTTGAGGAGGACCGGAGAATGTCCATCGAAAGCGGCATGAACGCCCATCTGGCCAAACCCTTTGAGGTTGACAAACTGCTGGAAATCATGGCCCATATCTTTCTGCACGATTCCGGCTTTCCCTCCTAATACTGACGGGTATAGGTCCGGAAGTATTCCTCATTGACGGTCTCGTTTCCGTCCACATTGAGGCTGATAAACACGGGAGGTTCTACGCCCCCCTCAAGAAGCTCCTCCACACAGGCTGCCGTAATGGCCTGCACAATAAAAGCGTTGGCCATGGAGGAGGTGGGACAGATGGCGGCTTTCATCCCATCAATCCGCAGGGCACTGTCCCCCTCCACACCGCAGTTGTCAATGACCAGATCTGCTATATCCATGAGCTTTTTCCCGCTGGCATGGCGGGAAACCGTCCTGGAGGAATGTTCCACACTGGTAATGGCAATGACTTTTGCTCCCCGCTCTTTCGCACAGAGGGCCAGTTCAATGGGATAGGCATTCCGGCCGGAGTTGGAAGCTACCAAAACCACATCGTCTTTTCCAATCCCGTAAAGCTTTGCCAGGATTTCTGCATAGCCGGGCAGACGCTCTATGTAAGAACTTTTGGTTGGATGCTCTTCCAAAGTCAGTTCGCAGGTCATAATCGGCACCGGGAAGGCAAGCCCGCCGGCACGGCCGTAAAACTCTTCTGCCACCGTGTGGGAATGTCCGCTCCCGCTGACAAAAAAACGGTGACCCTCCCGGTGGGCCCGTGCAATCATCCGGCCCGCCTCTTCTAACTTGTCCGACTGGGTGTCCCGAATGGTGTGTACCACCTGGAGGCCAATTTCAAAAACATCTTCTACTCGTTTTCCCATATGAATCTCCTATTTTAAGTTCCGCACATTTTCTTCCAACGCCTTTGTATAGAAGCATTTCCGGACGCTAAATCCGCGTCCGTAAATCCTTCTGGCGTTGTCCGTAAATCTGCTGTTTTTAAGTTCCGCACATTTTCTTCCAACGCCTTTGTATAGAAGCATTGTCCGTAAATCTGCTGTTTTTATTTTTCTTCCAGTTTCTCGTTGATAGAAATTGCCACCTTCTCCCGGTAGCTGTGGGTTTTCTGCCAGTTCTGGGCTGTGTAGCTGGAAAACAATACATCCAGTACGTAAAGCTGGGACACAACGCTGATGAAAGTTCCGCCTGTCACAGGGTTCTCCGGGGCATGGGTCATAAGTACGCAGTCCGCCAGCTTGGCAATGGGAGAATTTTCATGATTGGTGATGACAATCAGGGTACAGCCGTTGTCCTTGGCCGTTTTCAGTGCCTGAAACAAATCGTTGGTGGTTCCCGAAATGGAAATCCCGATTACCAGATCGCTGGAATCCATAACTGCCGCCTGGATGGTCTGCAGATGGGAATCTTTCACCGCCTTGCAGCGTTTCCCCACGCGCAGCAAGCGCGCCTCCGCAATCTCTGCCGTAAAGCCGCTGCTCCCTGCTCCATAGAAGAAAATCTGCTCTTTCTCCTCTATCATCCGCACGGCATCCTGGATTTTCTTCTTCCGGATCCCGTCGTTGGTATTTTTTATCACCTGCACCATGGTTTCCATGGTCTGGACGCTGTCTACCTCCTCCTGAACACCGGTTTCCTCATCCTTGGCGTTCTCAATCGCCAAGGATACTTTCAGATCCTGAAACCCCCGGAAGCCCATTTTCCGGCAGAAACGGATAATACTTGCCTCCCCCAGCCCCAGTTCCTTGGACAGTTCCTGCAAAGTCATATTTATAATCAAATAATTCTGATCCGCAAGCAGAAAATTGGCTATCTTTTTCTCTGTCTTCGTCAAGGTAATGTAATTCTCTTCGATTAAATTTTTTGTTTTCATCTGCCGGCCGCCCCTTTGCTGTATCTATTTTGACTACAATTATAACACCGATTTTCTTTTACTGCTGTACTTTTTTGAAAAATCTGTTAAAATAATTGGTATGCAAAGACACAGCACTGGATAAGCCTGCGCTTTCTCAGAAAGGAATCTTTATGAAAATCAAAGAAATTACGGACTTTCTGTCCCAAAATGCCCACTGGATGAATTTAAACGAAACAAGAGATCTGATGCTCTGCGGAAATGCTGAAGATGAAACCGCCCGTGTGGGCGTGTGCTGGGTAGTTACCAACCAAGTCATCGATCAGGCCATCGAAAAACAAATTTCGTTTTTGATCAGTCACGAAAACCCCTTCTACCACTTTACCACCAGCCCCAAACGTCTGGCCCGCTTAAGCACTGAAAAAAAGCTGGCCCGGCTGCAGGAAAACCGCATTGCCGTTTACCGCTGCCACGACGCCTGGGACATGATGCCGGAGGTTGGCGTAGCCGATGTATGGGCCAAAAGCCTGGGATTTCCGTTTACGCGCTCTGTCTCCTCCTATATCCAGCACGCGGATATTGAAGAACAGACCGTGGAGGATCTTGCCCGCCATGTAGCTGCTGTCCTCAAACCGGAAGGGGAAAACGGGGTCTACGTTTTCGGCGACATCCGCAAAAAAGTAACACGCTTAGGCATGGGAACCGGGGCAGCCACCGATATTTTCAAAATGCTGGATCAGCAGCCCTGCGATGTGTGTATCGTGGCCGACGACGGGATTTCCAACTACTACCAGGCCCAATATGCCCTGGATCAGGGGCTCCCCCTGATCGTAGTCAACCATTCCTGCTGCGAGATTGCAGGCATCAAAAGCATGGCCCGGTATCTCCGGCAGCATTTTCCGGATCTTGAGGTTTCCTACCTGGAAGAGGGCTATACCGTTACCTACATTACCGCCTAGACAGCACCCAGGTCAGAAAGGCCTTCATATCCTCCTCTTTTTCAAACTCCCGGTAAGGAAGGAGGAGGGTTCCCCCGGGATAATAAAATGCAAACATATTCTTTAAAGGGATCATGGTCCGGATCTGGGAATAGGGTACCTCTCTTTTGCCGGACGGTTCTTCCACAAGCACTGTCTTTTCCTGAAAACGGCACCGGATTTCGGCAAACTCCCGGACTTTTAATTTGGGCCAGTAATAGCGCCGGACTTTCCGGTTCAGATAATTGCCCCAGACGGCCTTTGCCCCGTAAAGGATCCAGAGAACTGCCAATGCCAGCACGCTGGTAATAAAAAACATGTGCTGGATTTTCAGCACCAGAACGCCTGTCACCAGAAGGGCCGGAACACTGGTCAGAAGAAACCAGCGGGATCCCCGCATCTTTCCGGAGCGAATGATCTCATAGACAAGATATTCCCGGTATTCTTCTTCCCGCAGGGTAAAGCAAAATGTTTTTTCCATAATTGAACGTGATTTCCTTTTTTGAAAAGGGGCCTTTGGATATTCTGCCAAAGGCCCCTTCTTTTTTATTTCTTAAAATATTTCCGGTTGCAGTTTACAAACCGCTCTGTAATCAAGTGCGGGCGGGTGACTGCGCTTCCGATGGAAACCATATCGGCTCCCGCCTCCAGCACGGTCTCCAGTTCTCCCACTTCCCAGATACGTCCCTCCGCGTTTACCGGAAGAGTGCAAACTTTCTTAATCTCCCGGAGCAGCCCCACATCCGGTCCTTCTGTCTTGTTAGTGCAGGAATTCCGGGTATATCCGGCCAGGGTGGTGGAGATAATGTCCACACAGCCCGTTTCCTCCGCCTTCACTGCTTCCTCCAGAGTTGCCAGATCCGCCATAATCGGAAGATCCGGATAAGCCTCTTTGATCCGGTGAAGCAGTTCATCCAGCTCCGCAAACGGCCTGCAGTCGCGGATGGTACAGTCCAAAGCCAGAATATCACAGCCGGCCTCAATGACTTCCTTTGCCAGCTCAAAGGTGGGCGTGATAAAAATCTCATCCAGGGGATCCCCGTCGCCGAACTTCTTGTTGATGCCGATGACCGGCAGCTCGCAGGCTGCTTTCACTGCCCGGATATCCTGGGGCCAGCAGGCCCGCAGACCGTTGGCTCCGCCCATCTGGGCGCACTTAGCCATGGCAGCCATAAACTCCGGCCCGTACAGGGGAGTATCTTCATATGCCTGGCAGGAGATAACCAATCCGTTTAAAAGCTTTTCTACTGTTTTGTGCATAGTCCGTACGCTCCTCCCGTTGTCTTTTCTATACCGTCAGAATGGTTGTAAAGTAACCTACGATAGCGACAATCAGGAAGAAGAGCATCATCTTATTTACTGTCCATTTCTTCTTCACCATCAGTACATAGGAAATCAGCGCCATAATCAGCACGGACAGTCCCGGCAGCAGGGAATTTAAAATGGAGGCAATGTCAATCGACAGATCTCCGCTTGTATACACAAGGCCCACATTTACATGGGTATAGGAAGCCGTTACCGCACCTACTACAATCAGTCCTACGGTCTCCGCAGCTTTTGTCACCTTATCTTTGATTCCGCCTGCCAGTACCAGCTCTGCCGCATTGGCTCCCGCTTTCACTCCATAGGAGAACAGGAACCAGGTCAGGGGGAACATGACTGCCAAAAATACAATGACGTAGAACAAGGGCCCAATGATCTCGCCGTTCTTGCAAAGGCCCAGGGCAATACTTAAAAGGATGGGGCACAGGGTTCCGGGAAGCAGGGAGTCACCGATTCCTGCAAAGGGTCCCATGAGGGCTGTCTTAATGGAGTTGATAAATTCCGGCTGCACGTCTCCGCCCTGAGCCATCTCATGTTCCATACCAAGGACAATACCCGGCACAATGCTGCCCAGGAAGGGCTCCGTGTTAAAGAAGATAGAATGGCGCTCCAGCATCTCTTTCTGCGCCTCCAGATCTCCCGGATACAGCTCTTCGCGCACATCGGCCAGCATCTTTACGATGGCCGGGCCTTCCATACGCTCAAAGTTCTGAACAGACAGATTCCAGAACATCCAGTCCCAATAGGCTTTGCGAATTGACTTTTTATTCAATACTTTCTTCTCTTCACTCATTTTCAGGCCTCCTTTTCCGATGTCTGATACTTCAGATATGCGATTACCAGAGCGGCAATTACAATCGGAATCATACCGATATTAGCCACAGAAACCAGGATAAATCCAAGTACAAAGTAAATCAAATCCAGATCCTTCTTTACCAGGGTCCGCATGAGCAGCATAAATCCTACCAGAGGCAGCATGTTTGCGAAAATCTGCAGAATGTCTGTGAGCCACAGAGGCATAATCTCTACCAGCTTCGTTACCAGATCCGCCCCGAAATAGTTGATGACCAGAATGGGGATAAACCGCAGTACGATATTGGTAATCTGTCCCACGATGGGAATACGCGCTGCCTTATCCAGCTCGCCGCTCTCGATGTAAGCGTCCTGCTTATGTACAAAGAACAGGTTGATGGCGCACAGGCCGTATACGGCGAACACGCCCAGGGTGGAAAGGGGTACTGCCAGGGCCAGTGCAAACTCGGTTCCGGCACCTGCCGCCATAGCCAGCGGAATACCGATCCAAGAAGCAAAGTTTACGTCCGCAGGCATAGCTCCGCCCGGTGTAACCAGTCCGATGTAGAGCATCTGAATGGCCGCTCCCATAATAATGCCCGTCTGTACATCTCCCATAATAATACCAATCACCATACCGGATACCAGCGGTCTGCCAAGTGTATACCAGCCGCCCAGTCCGCCGCACAGTACGGGAGAATAGATAGAACTCATCCAACCAAATAATGCCAGCAATAAAGCTTGAAATATACTCATAATACCCTCCTTTTAAAATTTGTCTTTTACCTCGTCCCACTCAATCCGTCCCTGTTCCGGAACCTGGCTGAAGAATACATGGGCGCCCATGGAAACAGCTTCCTTCACTGCCTCTGCCTCTTCCGCAATCAGATTGATGGCGGGATGTACGGCAACGGAACCTTTCCGCTTGGTCATGGGACCTACATTCAGCTCCTTGGGAAGCTCCTCCATGGCTTTCAAAAGCTCCACGTACACAACCGGGCTCTTCATCAGCACCATGGTCCTTACGTTATTGTCCAGCGCCTCCCGGATTTTCGGAAGCGCATCCGGAACGGTAAACACATCCGCTTTCATACTAGGCGGAACCGCTGTCTTAAACACTGTCTTGAGAACTGCATTGGTAGCCGTAAACTGATCTACCACAATAATCTCCTGAATGTCATAAGCCTTTACAATTACCGTCATACACTGTCCGTGAATCAGACGATCATCGCAGCGTACCAAACTAATCATTCTTACTACTCCTTTCTCTCTCCTACTCCGAAAACATTTCTTTCATTTTGACAATCTTCATATTGTCTTTCGCACCGGACATGGCGCTCTCCAGGAATTCATCGTAATCCTCACAAAATTCCCTCTCTGTAACAAGCTGCAGCAAAAGGGGAAGATTCACTCCTGTGATTACGCTTGTATCACAGGCTGCCAAAGCCGCCGCCGAAGCATTAAAGGGCGTTGCCCCGAACAAATCCGCACAGACTACATACTTGGCGCCCGCCTGTTCATACTTGTCTGTAACCGCCCGAATCCGTTCACTCAGCTCCAGCATATCTTCTCCCTCCCGGAAGCAGACCACATCAAAATTCTCCTGTTCTCCCACAATCATCTCGACTGCATTGTGGATTCCCTGGGCGAAATCTGAATGTGTACACACTACAATACCGAACATTCACACTCTCCTTTCCAAAAACCTTCGATCGCTCCAGTTTTTAATATTTTGGAGTTTTACTCCATTTCGTTCATAATAGCATAGTATCCCATGGTTGTAAAGTGTTTTTTTAGAATTTTTTCATATATTTTTTATAATATCTTATGCTTTCCTACATAAAATGTCCGTGATCTTGTAAATTTTGATGCTGTTTTTTACAGTTTATGTTTTTCCATTCTTTTTCTTCACTCCAATTTTTTTATAATTCGTCTCCATTATCTGTTTTTTTCAAAAAATATCGAGATCATGTCTGAATTTCCATCCCTTCTAATATACTGTGAAAAACGGATTGTTTGAAAACATGAAACTGGATAGGAATTTAAAGAAAATCATCGGAACCGCCGCTCTGCTCACCCTCTCCTACTTCTGCGGCAGGGGCACGGCACAGGTCCTGGACCAAAGCGGCCTTCTGCCGGCCGCCGGCAGCGCAGGCGGCAGCTGGGGCTTAAGCTTTCAGGAAGAAGGAAAGGCTCCGGCGGCAAACGCCGGCGCCGCTTACCTAAAAGACTTTGATACCTACTATATTGAAGAAACGGAAGAAAAACACATTTACCTGACCTT
The DNA here is from genome assembly GCA_910587955.1 of uncultured Lachnospiraceae bacterium. GTDB lineage: Bacteria > Bacillota > Clostridia > Lachnospirales > Lachnospiraceae > Laedolimicola. Next base: position 88,366 of record CAJUNN010000005.1, read on the forward strand.
TGACTGCGGCTTTGAAAACGGCAATACCCCGGCCATTCTGGATGCTCTGAAAAAACACCAGGCCCCGGCCACATTCTTTATCGTGGGAAACTACATGGAAACCAGCCCGGACCTGGTGAAGCGGATGGTAGAGGAAGGGCACACAGTGGGAAACCACACGTATCACCACCCGGACATGTCCAAAATCGGAGACAAGGAGGCTTTCCGGAAAGAATTGTCGGACTTGGAAGTCCTCTATGAAGAAACCATCGGTACGCCCATGACAAAATACTACCGGCCGCCCCAGGGCATCTACAGCGAAGCCAACTTAAAAATGGCAAAGGAACTGGGCTACAAAACCTTCTTCTGGAGCCTGGCCTATGTGGACTGGTATCAAGATAAACAGCCCTCCCGCGAGGAGGCTTTCTCTAAGCTGATTCCACGGATTCATCCGGGAGCCGTGGTTCTCTTACATAATACTTCTAAGACAAATGGGGAAATTTTGGATGAACTTCTGACGAAATGGGAGGAGCTGGGGTACAGCTTTCATCCCTTAAGCGAATTAATTGAAAAGTCTCAATGATAAAAACCGGACGCCGCCCTGCCAAAAGAGCCGGCGTCCATAATTCCCGCACGAAGGGTCCGCGTCTCCCTTTCCCTCCAGATAGATTTCTTCCAGAATTAGGAAGGCAGAACGCAGCGTCGATCGGAAAGCATTCTTCTCTCCTTCCGCCAGCTTCAGATACTTTCCACAGACATGCCAAGGCAGCGGACCGACCGTTCAAACCTGCCGCTCTCCCTGTCTGCCTCTGCCATCCGGCGGTTTAATACGAGAATCCCCAGCGGATTGCCCGGGTTAGGTTCCTGATCCCCCGGTTTATTCCGCCAGTTCCGCTCCTTCGCTTCTAGAAACCTTAACTCTCTCATATCTCCAGTCTTGGAAAAATCCTCCAACCTGCCTGCTTCTTTTTCCTTATACCGCTGCCGGATCTCTCTGATCTGCTTCTTTCCCTGCATCCTGTTCCGTGATCCGTCCGCGTTCCGCTCTCAGGGTAAGGAACTGTCCTTTTCGGGGGCATCCAGCACGATCAGATGGATTCCCGTCACTTTGCTGTTCTCCTGAATCCACCGGAGCCGTTTCTCTACGTCATAGGCATTTGCCTTGCTGATATCGCAGAAAACGGCTGCCATAGAATCCATGGCAACCGTTTTCGCTTTCCAAAATCATTTGCTTATTTATAATTTACGATCTTTCCAAAATCCGGTTTCAGCGCAGCACCGCCTACCAGGCCGCCGTCAATATCTGCCTGGGCAAACAAATCTGCTGCTGTGCCGGCGTTTACAGATCCGCCGTACTGGATGCGGATTGCCTCGGCAGTTGCCTCATCATAGATTTCCGCAATGCACTTACGGATATCGGCGCACACCTCCTGCGCCTGCTCGGTAGTTGCCGTCTTGCCGGTTCCGATTGCCCAAATGGGCTCGTAAGCGATAACGGCCGTCTTGGCCTGCTCTGCGGTAATTCCCAGGAAACCAACCTTTACCTGCTGGCGGATAAAGTCCATGGTTACACCCTGCTCTCTCTGGGTCAGGGTTTCTCCGCAGCACATGATGGGAGTAATGCCATGCTCAAAGGCCTTGTGCATTTTCTTATTGATATCCTCGTTGGTCTCTCCGAAGTACTCTCTTCTCTCAGAATGTCCCAGAATCACATATTTCACACCTACATCTGTAAGCATTGCCGGAGAAATCTCGCCTGTGTAAGCACCCTTCTCCTCAAAATACATATTTTCGGCACCCACCTGGATATTGGAGCCTTTGGCTGCCTCCATCACCGGGATAATGTCAATGGCCGGAACGCAGAACACAACATCCACTTCGTCATTTGCCACCAGGGGTTTTAAGGTATTTACCAGTTCTACTGCCTCGCTGGGGGTCATGTTCATCTTCCAGTTTCCGGCGATAATTTTCTTTCTTGCCATAATCTTAATCTCCTATTTTTAGTTCCGCAGAAACTCATACAGCGCCCTTCACTGGAAGAAATTCCAGCCGCATGATATGTGTCCGCAATTCCTTCCGGCGCTGTACAGGCTTCTGCTGTTTTTTTAGTTCCGCAGAAACCCATACAGCACCGCTCACTGGAAGAAATCCCGGCCGCGTGATATGCGTCCGCAATTCCTTCCGGCGCTGTACGGGCTTCTGCTGTTTTTTAGTTCCGCAGAAACCCTACGGAGCCCCTTTTGCTGTTTTCCAGTTCTATTTGTCATCTGCTGCTGCCACGCCGGGAAGCTCTTTTCCCTCCAGGAATTCCAGGGAAGCTCCGCCGCCTGTGGAAATATGGCTCATCTTGTCCGCAAATCCCAGCTGGTTTACTGCCGCCGCAGAGTCGCCGCCGCCGATGATGGTGGTAGCATCCGTATCAGCCAGGGACTGGGCCACAGCAATGGTTCCCTTTGCCAGAATGGGATTCTCAAACACTCCCATAGGTCCGTTCCAGACTACGGTTTTCGCAGATTTGACGGCATCTGCATAGAGCTCTGCCGTCTTGGTTCCGATATCCAGACCCATCATATCTGCAGGAATTGCATCGGAGGGTACTACAGAAACCTCAATCTCAGCATCAATGGGATTGGGGAACTCTTTTGCAATGGTGGTGTCGATGGGAAGCAGCAGCTTCTTGCCCAGCTTCTCGGCCTTCTCCATCATCTCTTTGCAGTAGCCGATCTTCTCTTCGTCAGCCAAAGACGTTCCAATCTCATACCCTTTTGCTTTCAGGAAGGTGTAAGCCATTCCGCCGCCGATGATCAGGGTATCGCACTTCTCTAAAAGATTGGAAATTACATTCAGCTTATCCGCCACCTTTGCACCGCCCAGAATGGCTACAAAAGGCCTTACGGGATTTTCCACAGCATTTCCAAGAAAGTCAATTTCTTTGCTCATGAGATAGCCCACTGCACACTCGCCGCCTTTTGCACGGACTACATCAGTCACGCCCGCTACAGAGGCATGCGCACGGTGAGAAGAGCCAAATGCGTCGCATACATACACATCGCAGAGATCGGCCAATTCTTTGGAGAAGTCCTCTCCGTTCTTGGTCTCTTCTTTGCCGCGGAAACGGGTATTCTGGAGCAGAACCACGTCTCCCTCATTCATAGCGGCTACTGCCGCAGCAGCAGCCTCGCCCGTCACATGGTAGTCGGCCACAAAATTTACCGGCTTTCCAAGCTTTTCAGACAGTCTCTTTGCAACGGGGGCCAGGGACTCGCCCTCATTGGGGCCGTTCTTTACCTTTCCCAAGTGGGAACAGAGAATCACTTTTCCGCCGTCTTTCATCAGTTTCTGGATGGTGGGAAGTGCGGCTTTGATACGTGTCTCGTCTGTAATCTCCCCGTCTTTTAAAGGAACGTTAAAATCGCATCTCACCAAGACGCGCTTCCCCTTTACGTTGATATCGTCTACGGATTTTTTATTCAATCCCATGCCATTTACCTCCTGCTGTTATTTCAGTGAAAAAAGAGGTCCGGTCCAAAAGACCGGACCTCTGTAGGTCTAAATCATCTCACGCCGCAGCGCTGTCTGCTTTGTCTGTTTTTGCACAGCCCAATGCTTACGCAAGCTCTGCGAAATACTTGATGGTACGAACCATCTGGGATACGTAGGAGTTCTCATTGTCATACCAGGAAACAACCTCTACCTGGGTCTTTCCGTCGGGAAGCGGAGAAACCATGGTCTGGGTTGCATCGAACAGAGAACCGTATCTCATACCAACGATATCGCTGGATACAATCTCATCCTCGGTATAGCCGTAGGACTCGGTGGTCGCTGCCTTCATGGCTGCGTTGATCTCTTCCTTGGTTACGCTCTTATTTACAACTGCAAACAGCAGAGTGGTGGAACCTGTGGGGGTCGGTACACGCTGTGCTGCGCCGATGAGCTTGCCGCTCAGCTCGGGAATAACCAGACCGATTGCTTTCGCTGCACCGGTGCTGTTGGGAACGATATTGATAGCTGCCGCACGGCTTCTTCTCAGGTCGCCCTTTCTCTGGGGTCCGTCGAGAACCATCTGATCGCCTGTGTAAGCGTGAATGGTGCACATAATACCGGACTCAATGGGAGCCAGGTCATTCAGAGCTTTTGCCATAGGAGCCAGGCAGTTGGTGGTACAGGAAGCTGCGGAAATTACAGTATCCTCTTTCTTCAGGGTGTTATGGTTTACATTGTAAACGATGGTGGGCAGGTCATTTCCAGCCGGAGCGGAGATAACAACCTTCTTAGCGCCTGCAGTGATGTGTGCGGAAGCTTTCTCTTTGGAGGTATAGAAACCGGTACACTCCAGAACTACGTCAACATCCAGCTCTCCCCAGGGAAGCTCTGCAGCATTGGCCTTTGCATAAATCTTAATCTCTTTTCCATTCACAACAATGGAATCTTCCGTTGCAGACACGGTATCTGCCAGCGCATATTTGCCCTGAGAAGAATCATATTTCAGTAAGTGCGCAAGCATCTTCGGGCTTGTCAGATCGTTGATTGCTACAACTTCGTATCCTTCTGCGCCAAACATCTGTCTGAATGCAAGTCTTCCGATACGTCCGAAACCGTTAATCGCTACTTTTACTGCCATTTTTCATTTCCTCCTAAAAATAATTTAATTATTTTTTCCTGTGGCCTTGTTCGATTGGAAAAAAGCTCACAATCTGGTATTTATTGTACCCAATCCCTTCCAAAATTTCAAGCCCAAATTGAAAATTTGTTGCGGGGAATTTTCCTGTTTACGGATTGCATTCCCCGCACGGCTCATATCCCATAGCCGTCACATCTTCCCGGGTACCGCTATAGAACTCCCGGTTCTTTTCATCGATCTGTTCTGCGCTGCCGCATGTGGGAACGTGGAATTTTCCGGTATTTGTATTTAAGACATAACCGGTGCCGTCCCCAGAGGCCGGCATGCTCTCATCCGGCCGGCTGCCGCCATCCGCATAGTCTATTATGATACCCGGCTGCACATTATATACAAATACGCTGAAACGGATTCCTTCCCCTTCGTCTTCCACGGACCATCCTTCCATCAAAACGCCGAGGGATAAAAGATCGTCCCCTTCAAAAACCGGCGTAACCCGGTATAATACATGGTTGTCTGTCTCTTTTACATAATCGGCCACCATATTTTCAAAGGGAAGCATTCCCTGCACGTTGAAATGCCTGGTTCCCGTAATCAGATTCTTCTCGTTTGCATTTTCCGCTGTCAGTTGGTAGCCAATGAGATGACAGCGGTTATACAGATATTTGCCCTCCACATTCTCATATTTAACCATCTGCCAGCCGGAGGGCTTTACCTGTCCGATCTCCCCGCGCTTTTCTGTGGGCATCAGGTCCCGGCCTATATTCGCGCACGCAGTCCGGCACCGCCCCAGTTCATCCAGCTCTGAATAATATTCAAAAGATTCCCCGGGCAGATCCCTCCTGGAAAAATAGGGCGTATTGCCGTTCATGACTACATACGTTTCCCCTGCATACTCCGGAATGTCAATGGAAAATTCCGGCTCAAAGCCGGCGGCCAGCTCCTCCGCAGAAAAAGATGGATTTTCTTGGAAAAACTGCCTATAAGCCGCTGCCGACAGTGCCAGAAACAGAACTGCCAGGAATAAAGCAGTGCGCTTAGCAGATTTTGCGTTTGTATATCTTCCGTGTGATTTTCTCATGTGAAGTCCCCCTAAATTCTTTTTGATCCATTACTTCCCAATCCCGGCTTAAATCCAAATCCAAATAAGCATCCGCAGGATATTCCCGGTTCCATTGATAAACCACCAGACGCTCCATCCGATCTTCATAGGGCTTCAGCGGAATATTTTCCGCAAAGCTGCTGCTGCCCAAAGGAGCGCATTCCAGGAAGTCTTCCTCCACAACAATTCTGCCGGAATATCCGGAAAAAAGTTTTGCGGAATAGGCGTTCATCCATATTTTTTCTCCTGCCGTTTCCAGTATATCTTTCAGCACGGCTTCATCCCGGCTCTGCCGCCTACGGTTAAACAGGATGCCGTTTTTATTGTCTGTGCAGATAAAAATAATCATGGCTCATTGATGCTCCTCATCACCCTGCATGGGTTTCCTGCCGCCAAGCAGTTGTCAGGTACGTCTTTTGTCACTACGCTGCCCGCTCCTATCACCGTACCGCTGCCTATGGTAACTCCCGGAAGGATAATTGCGCCCCCGCCAATCCAGCATCCATCCCCTATCTTTACAGGCAGAGCATACGTCTGGCAGAAATACATTCCGCTCTCCGGCTTCCAGTTCTCCACAAGCCGCTTTGACAGCTCTACCGGATGCGCCGCCGTATAAATCTGTACATTGGATGCAATCAAGACATTATTTCCTATCTCTATTTTATTGCAATCCACAAAGGTGCAGTTCATATTAACGGAAACATTACTGCCCATATAAATATTTTTCCCATAGTCGCACAAAAACGGGTTCCCTACCGATACGTTTGTTCCGATGCTGCCGAATAGCTGCTGTAAAACGGTATATTTTTCTTCTCCCTGTTCATAAGAAAGACGATGGTATTCCGCAAGCAGTTCCCGCGCTCTTCTTTTCAGCTCTAAAAAAATCTCATCATGGCAATTATAGTTCTGCCCTGCCAGGCATTTTTCCCATTCATTCATGGTATCACTCCTTTATCCGCTAAGGCAGCAGACATTTTCCTGTATGCAAAGAAATGCCGCCAGCTGCCGAAAGACGGCGCTTGGGCGTGTTTGCTCTTGTCAAGAGAGGGTAACAGCAGACAAAATAATTAAGATTCCTCTTAACGCTATCTATGCCAAAAGTATATCATCAAATAGCAAAGCCTACAATTCTATTTTTTCTCTTCCGTCTTCTTATACACATCCCATACCATTTCTCCCACGTCTTCCCTAAGAATCCCTAAAATCGGAACTAAAATTATGCTTATTTTTAATAATTTATGCGCTTTCCCAAAGAACGCAAAAACCCCTGTAAATGGCATTTCACACCACTTACAAGGGTTCTCATTCTCAAAAGTTCACCGTAAAGTTTATTTACACATTCATCTGTTTTGCGAACTTTCCCTTTTTCATGTTCCAGTCATATATCCCCGGAACTGTGTATTTTACTGGCTTTCCAGTAATTTTTAACTGACCTATATCTATGCCTTTTCAACTGCATCCCCCAAATTTTATTTTGGGGAAAAATTCATTTTGCTTTCTAAAATTTCCAATTTCTGATTTTTCAAATTTGAGGGATAGCTATTTTCCATTTTGGAGATATTGGGGGATAAAATTCTTCCCCCAAAATTTCTAAGCTTTTTTCTTACGATTTCTTTGCACAACCGCACTCTTAAA
>CAJUNN010000006.1 GCA_910587955.1 uncultured Lachnospiraceae bacterium
CGCAAACCCTTGATTTTACTGGTCTTTTCCGCCAAGCGTTTTCATTGTCGGGAACAGCAAAACATCCCGTATCGCCGCCGAATCCGTCAGCAGCATGCACATCCTGTCAATCCCAAATCCAATTCCCCCTGTGGGCGGCATTCCAATCTCCAGCGCATTCAGGAAATCCTCATCGGTGGTATTGGCCTCCTCATCGCCCTGGGCCAAAAGCTCCTCCTGCGCCTTGAAGCGCTCTCTCTGATCGATGGGGTCATTCAGCTCGGAGTAGGCGTTGGCCATCTCCCAGCCGTTCATAAAGAACTCAAAGCGCTCCACATAGTCCGGGTTGTCCGGCTTTTTCTTGGTAAGAGGCGAAATCTCAATGGGATGATCCATCACAAAGGTGGGCTGAATCAAATGCTCCTCCGCAAATGCTTCAAAGAACAGGCTCAAAATATCACCCTTCTTATGCCGCTCCTCAAATTCCACGCCCTTCTCTTTTGCCAGGGCTTTGGCCTCCTCGGTGGTCTGAATCCGGTCAAAATCAACCCCCGCGTACTTCTTCACGGCCTCAACCATGGTAATGCGCTCAAAAGGCTTTCCGAGATCCATCTCCACTCCGTTGTACACAATCGTTGTTGTTCCCAGAACCTCCTGTGCCACATGGCGGTAAAGATTCTCCGTCAAATCCATCATGCCGTGATAATCCGTGTAAGCCTGGTAAAGCTCCATCAGGGTAAACTCCGGGTTGTGGCGTGTATCCAGGCCCTCGTTGCGGAACACACGGCCAATCTCATAGACGCGCTCCAGGCCGCCTACGATCAGACGCTTCAGATACAGCTCCAGGGAAATACGCAGCTTAAAATCTTCATCCAGGGCATTGAAATGTGTCTGGAAGGGTCTTGCGGCCGCGCCGCCGGCATTGGCTACCAGCATGGGCGTCTCCACCTCCAGAAAGCCCTGTCCGTCCAGATAGCGCCGGATGCTGCTTAAAATGCGGGAGCGCTTTACAAAGGTATCTTTCACCTCCGCATTCATAATCAAATCCGTATACCGCTGCCGGTAGCGCACATCCGTGTTGGTCAAACCGTGAAACTTCTCGGGGAGAATCTGCAGGCTCTTGGCAAGCAGTGTGATCTCTGCGGCATGGATGGAAATTTCGCCGGTTTTCGTGCGGAATACCTCGCCGCGGATCCCGATAATATCACCGATATCGTACTTTTTAAAATCCTTATAGGATTCCTCGCCCACGCTGTCCCTAGCCACATAAGACTGGATATTGCCCTTCAAATCCTGGATATTGCAGAAAGAAGCCTTTCCCATAATGCGCTTGGACATCATACGGCCGGCCACCGTAACGGTTTTTCCCTCCAGGTTGTCAAATTCATCCTTAATCTCCTGGCTGTGACAGCTCACATCAAACTTTGTAATCTGAAACGGGTCCATGCCCCGTCCCTGCAGATCCGCCAGCTTTTCCCTACGCACCTTGAGAAGCTGCTTAATATCCTGCTCCTGGGGTGCCCCGTTCTTCTGTTCTCCCATCACTCTACACTCCTATTCCCATTTCGTCTAATTGGAACGCTGAATCTCCAGTACCTTATATTCAATCATGCCCGCCTGTGTCTCTACCCGGACTGTATCTCCCACTTTCGCGCCGAGAAGCGCTTTCCCCACGGGAGATTCATTGGAAATCTTTCCGCCCAGGCTGTTCGCCTCGGAAGAACCCACAATCTTAAATTCCTCCTCCTCGTCAAACTCCACATCCAGGACCTTCACCTTGCAGCCCACGTTGATCTTGTCCAGATCCACTTCATCCTCAACCACAACCTCTGCATTCTTGAGAATTTTCTCAATCTGTTCAATTCTGGCTTCGATGTCACGCTGCTCGTCCTTTGCCGCATCATACTCGGCATTCTCCGAGAGATCGCCCTGCTCTCTCGCTTCCTTGATCTTCTGGGCAATCTGTTTCCTCTTCACCACTTTCAGATCTTGAAGCTCGTCCTCCAGTTTTTTCAGACCCTCGTAAGTCAGTAAATTTTTCTTTTCGCTCATTTCCCTTTACATCCTTCCTGTTTCTACTAATCTATTTCATTATATCTTTTTTTGTCCCAAATATACCCCAAGCTTTGTCTCCGTTTCCATTATCTCCGCAGACATTCACAGTATTATACCTTAACCCCCTGTTATTGTCAATACTAAGGACTCCAGCTCCGCTAGGCTCTCCGCACTGTTAATCCTGGCCCTCAGACGGGCCGAATGGGGATATCCCGCCGTGTACCAGGATACATGCTTGCGCATCTCCCGGACTGCCGTGTAATCACCCTTCAGCTCTGCCTGCATTCGTGCATGGCGCAGTATCATCCCCTGCACCTCCTCAGCCGAAGGACGTTCCTCCAAAATCCCCGTATCCAGATACGTCCGGATTTGATGGAAAATCCAGGGGGTTCCTCTGGCCGCCCTTCCCACCATCACCCCGTCGCAACCCGTCTCCTCCAAAAGGGCTTTCGCCTTTTGGGGAGAATCCACATCCCCGTTTCCAATCACCGGAATGGAAACCGCCTCCTTTACCTGGCGGATGATGTCCCAATCCGCACAGCCGGAATAATACTGTTCCCTGGTTCTCCCGTGAACAGCCACTGCAGCGGCCCCGCTTCCCTCCGCGATCCGGGCAATCTCCACTGCATTGATCTGGTTCTCGTCAAAGCCCTTACGGATTTTCACCGTCACAGGCTTTTTCACGGCCCGGACCGTACGGCTCACAATCTCCTCCACCAGCTTCGGATTCCGCATCAGGGCAGAGCCCTCCCCGTTTCCCACAATCTTGGGAACCGGACACCCCATATTCAAATCCAGAATATCAAAAGAGCGCTCTTCTATTTCTGACGCAACCCGGCTTATCACCTCCGGATCCGACCCAAACAGCTGCAGGGACACGGGATGCTCTCCAGGTGCAGTCTCCATCAGACGTTCCGTATTCCGGTTGTGAAAAGCAATCGCTTTCGCACTGACCATTTCCATACACACCAGCCCTGCCCCCTGCTCCCTGCACAGCAAACGAAATGGCAGGTCCGTCACCCCTGCCATCGGTGCCAGTATCACCTGGTTTAGAAGTTCCACATTTCCAATTTTCAGCTTCATCTCTTAAAATCCCCTCTCCGCCAGATCCTGCACTAGACGGCTGTAAAATTTTGTCATGCAGAATCCTCCGGCATCTCTTTTCCGGGAATCCACCAGATCCAGATGGGAAATATTTTCAACGGTTCCCCTATATACACCCCAATGCGTTCTGTCCGGCGATACCAGACCGTCATTCTCCCCGTCCTGCAAAAGGACCAGCTTGCGAAAAAGCAGCATCAAAGGATCCTCCCCGGAGGACGCAAGCCTGGCCCCATAGCTCTGATAATATACCAGAGGGCTGTCCGGATTTTTTTCATTAAAACTTTTCAGATATGCCGGGGTAAGCTGGCGCAGCGCCTTCCCGGAATCCGGCGCCTTATCCCCCAAAGCTTTCCAGAACCTATCTGCCCCACAGCCGTAAAGACGCATAAACCCCTTTTTGCTGCACCAGTATTTTGCCGTCCTGGAACCGTAATGAGGTGTGCAAAGTGTGGTGAGAGAAGCCGCCCAGGAAGCTCTTCCCAGGGTGGAAATCAGATAGCGGGCCTCCAGGCCGCCCTTGGAATGTGCGATTATATTCACTTTCCTGCCGCCCTCCCGCTCCCGGATTTCCTGCAGGCGCTTCTCCAGCTGTCCGGCATTTCCCTCAATGCTTCCTGCCGCATCCTGTCCGCCCAAATAGACCCGTACCCCTTGTCCTTCCAGATAAGAAGGTATCCGCCCGAAATATTCAAAGGGCCGGTCATCCCGGCAGTTCAGTCCGTGGACCAGAAAAACCGGATATCTGGTAACTTGTTTTTTCAAACAAATCCCCTCCTAGTACCGCTTCTATTACAATTCCCCCACAACAGAGGCCAGCATCAGGAAACGCTCCGTAAACTGCTCCTTGTCCTCCTGGCTCACCCCGTAATAGAGATAGACGTCTTTGATAATCTCTTCCAGCGCTGCCTGCTCTTCCTCTCCGCCTTTCCCATAAGAGCTGGACACCTGGAAGACTCCGTAGCTCCTCTCCACCACAAAATTCAGGACAGCTTCCGGATGGTCCTTGGGAACAATCCGGTATTGGCACAGATCCAGGGGCAGTTCCTCCGCCGAAATTTCTTCCGCTTCCTGAAACCGTTTCCGGATCTGCTCTTCAAAAGCTTCCAAATTTTTCTTTGACTTGGGGAATTCCGGCTCCGGCGTCTTCAGAAGATCCGGCCGATGCCGGAATACCATGTTGACACGCATGGACTTCTCCTGGCTCTGCACCTCCGGGTTGTCTGCGCTCAAAAGAAGCGCAGCGTACTTCTCTGTCAGATACTGCTCCGTCTCCTGGATGGTATGCGGAGCTGCGGGAATTCTCTCTGCTATCTTGCGCATCCGTTCTTCCCGCCTGGCTTTTCCCTTGGGATCATCTCCTGTTTTTCCTGCCAGAAAAACAGAGGTCGGACCGTCTGCCCCGCCTATAATGCTCACAGCCGCCGCTGCCTTTTTGCCGTACGCCCGCGCGGTTCCCCGCTTCCCTAAGACCCAGAAAAGGACACAGCCAAACAGAAACATAAAGAGCGAAATAAACTGGGATGTGGACAGAGCGCCCACACTGCCTCTCTCCATATCACCTCTCAGAAACTCCAGGAAAAACCTTCCTATGCTGTAGAGAATAAAAAATAGCCCGGCCACCTGGCCTTCTCCCTTTTTATACTTCTTCGCAAATACAAGCAGAAGAGCAAAATGCGCAAAGTTCAAAACACTGGATATTGCCTGGGTAGGAATCAACGGAATGCCATTGGGCGCATAGTCGGATCCGTGAAACACCATAAACAGCGGCCCGCTTGTCTCCCTGCCGTAGCAGCAGCCGGCCAGAATGCAGCCGATCCGGCCAAATCCCTGGGCCATGGCAACAGAGGGAACCGCCAGATCAAAATAGCTCAAAGCATTCAATTTTCTCCATCGGCAGTAGAGAATCACTCCCAGTACGCCGCCAATCAAAGCGCCGTAGATAACAAAACCGTAAGCAAGATCCTGGAACAGCATAGCAGGATTGGCCGCAATCTGCGGAAGAATTGTAAGATAATACAAAACTTTTCCACCCAGCAGGCCGCCCACCACCGCCCAGCAGGTCAGACCAAAAACCGCCTCGTCATCCAATCCAATCCGCCTGGCCCGGTATTCCGCCAGAAGATAGGCAAGCATAATGCCGATTGCGATCATCAATCCGTAACCGTAGACCATAGTAGGTCCAATCCTAAAAAGTTCATTCCTCATAATCCATCTCCTCATCCAGGAAAAACACTTTATAAAACAGCTCCAGAGAAGTGAGCAGTTCTTCTTTCTCTCTCTGCATTTCCTTGATTTTCAGGCCGCTCCCAATTTCATCAAAAAAGAAATCATCCTCTTTGCTGGACACCTGAAAGACAAGCGACCCATCCTCCTCAAATTCCAGTGTCAGCACGCCTCCGATCTCCGAAACAAACAGAACGCACAAAATTTTCAGCTCATCCTGGACCGAAGCCGGAAGAGCCGAAAAGTCTTCATTAAAATAATATTTTTCTTCATAGGAGCTGGCTCCGCAAAGCACAACATTTTCCTGATACATGATTCTCTCCATTTCCAAAGCTATCCGTCACGGGAACAAAGCTCCCTACACATAACCGTAGACGCCCCTGACCGAAACCTCTCCGGCATAAACTGCTGTCACAGAGCCGTCTTCCCTGCGGATCAGAAGCTCTCCCTTATCATTGATGCCAAGAGCCGTTCCTATATATTCATGTCCCGGCTCCAATACGCGGACCGTCTTGCCTTTGTTGACCAAAAGTTTTTCATAGTCTCCCTGCAGAGCCCGGAGATCTTCGGTCTGAAGAAAAACCTGGTAACACGCCTCCAGGCGTTCCATACAGCGGGCTGTCAGTTCCGCCCTGGAAAACTTTCTGCCTGCCGTCTGATAAAGGGAGGCCGCTGTCCGGGCAATCTCTTCCGGAAATTGTTCCGTGTTGACATTAATGCCGATTCCTACCACAATGTGATTGATATAGTCCACCTCTGCGCTCAACTCCGTGAGTATGCCTGCAATCTTTTGTCCCTTAAGAACCAAATCATTGGGCCATTTAATCTGTACCGCCGGGGCCTTTTCTCCCAGAGCTTCTTCCAAAATTTCATTGCAGGCCTGAGCTGCAGCCAGTCCCATCACCAGCGTAAGCATAGAGGCATGGGCAGGAAGCATCCGGGGCCGCAGCAGAACACTCATGTAGATGGCTTCTCCCTGCGGAGAGCTCCACCCTTTGCCCCTGCGGCCCTTTCCCATGGTCTGCCGTTCCGCACAGACCAGCGTTCCGTGGGGCATGCCCTCCTCCGCCAGCTGCTTGGCACGGGTGTTGGTGGAATCCGTTTCCTCAAAGCACACGCAGCTTTGTCCCATTTCCGCCGTGTGCAGCCTGCTTCCAATCTCCTCCTCTGTCATAATATCAGGGGAGGATACGATACGGTATCCCCGGTTCTTCACCGCCTCAATCTCATACCCTTCTTCCTTCAGCTGGCTGATGACTTTCCAAACCGCCGTCCGCGATACCTGAAGCATTTCGCAAAGCTCCTGGCCCGACACATAGCTCCCGGCCTCTCTCAGCACAGACAATATCTCTTTTTTCATCTTATCCACCGCGTGTGTATCACACTAAAAATCAAAGCCACCATCATGATTCCGGCAAATACGGAACAAAAATATCCCGCCACCCGCTTGCCTTTGGAAAGCTCCATAATCCCCGACAGGCTGCACATCAAAACACCCAGAAGAAATTCCAGCGGGAACAGAATGCCGTCGCCGTCTCCCACAAAGATCAAAATTGCCACAAGCAGGATCCCGCAGGCCAGAAACATATTCAATATTTTCAAACAGCAATAAGGTTCCCCGCCGGTTTTCCCGCTCCGCTTCATCGTTATTCTCCCAAAGTTGCCGCCATAACCGCTTTAATTGTGTGCATCCGGTTTTCTGCCTCGTCAAACACCACGGACTGAGCCGACTCAAATACTTCATCCGTTACTTCCATTTCAGAAATCCCGAATTTTTCACTCATTTCTTTGCCGATCTTTGTCTTCTGATCGTGGAAGGCCGGAAGGCAATGCGTAAAAATAGCCTGCGGCCCCGCATTCTCCATCACCTTCCGGTTCACCAGGTAGGGAGACAGATCCCGGATCCGCTCTTCCCACACTTCGTCCGGTTCTCCCATAGATACCCAGACATCCGTATAGATCACATCCGCGCCTTTCGTACCGCTCTCCACATCCTCGGTAAAGGAAACGGAGCCTCCTGTCTCCTTCGCCGCCTCCCTGCACCAAGCCGCCAGCTCCGGATCTGGGAAATACTTTTCCGGCGCACAGGCCGTAAAGTGCATTCCCATCTTCGCACAGGCAATCATCAAAGAATTCCCCATATTATAACGGGCGTCCCCCATATAAACCAGCTTCACTCCCCGGAAATGTCCCAGATGTTCCCGCACCGTTAAAAGCATCGCCAGCATCTGGGTGGGATGATACTCATTGGTCAGGCCGTTCCAAACGGGAACCTCCGCATACCTGGCCAATTCCTCCACGATTTCCTGTCCGTACCCCCGGTATTCAATTCCGTCAAACATTCTTCCCAGCACCCGGGCCGTATCTGCAATACTCTCTTTTTTCCCAATCTGGGAAGCGGAAGGATCCAGATAAGTCGTTCCCATACCCAAATCATGGGCCGCCGTTTCGAAGGCGCAGCGGGTTCTGGTACTCGTCTTCTCAAAAATCAGTGCCACATTTTTGCCCCGCAAATCTTTCTCAATAATTCCCTGTTTCTTTCTCGCCTTCAGTTCTGCCGCCAGATCTACCAGATACTCAATCTCCTCCGGTGTAAAATCCTTTAAGGTTAAAAAATCCCGTCCTTTTAAATTCATAGCTCTCGTCTCCTATTTCTCTTCTGCTTCATCCCTAAAGCTTCTAACTTACCTGTTCAGAATCACATGCACAAACTCTGGCATATCCGGCGAAATCTCCCGGCCCGCCGCTTTATCCGCTGCCGCCTGCCAAAGCTCTTCCACCGTATAAATCCGGTATTTGGGAACCCGGAGCAATTTGGCTGCCGCCTCCAGCATGGCAAGGTAAAGGCTCCGGTAGCACCAGTTCTTCCCCAGCTTCAATTCCGACGCAAAAACCGGAAGAATGAGCTCTATATAATTCCGCATGGAAAGCTCCCCTGCCCCTTCCAGTTTACAAACTGCCAGCAGGCGCTCCAGCACTTCCGGCCGTATCTGTATGAATTGTCTTAAATAATAACACTCTTCCGCTTTTTGTTCAATATAATATATTTTTCCTTCCAGGCCGTAAATTACCCGCATGGCATCGTAATAGCCAATCTTCATATTTCTGCGGCTTCTGGCTCCGTCAAACTGCAGAATGCTTCCCAGGTTTACCCGGGGTGCAATCTCGGTAACGCTCACCTCTTTGGGAATGGTAATCCGTTTCTCATGGCCCACTCCGAAGATCCGGATCAAAATCAAATCCTCATACCCCTGTTCCAAAAGCGTATTAACAGGCAGCACATTCGTGACGCCGCCGTCCATATACGTCTTTCCATGGAGCTTTTCGTTCTTAAACACGGGAAGGTAAGAGCTGGCCAGAAGCATATCCTGCATCTGCCCCTCCGGGACCGCTTTCATATCCACATTCAATTCCTTCCGGTCCGTCACGGAAAAGGTACAGGAATAAAATTCCACCGGACTCTCCCGGATCAGCTTCTCGTCAATGTTTTCTTCAATCAGCCTGCGCAAAGGCGTAATATCCGTACCTCCCTCTCCGAGAATACGAAACGTATCCCGCAGAGTCTCCCGCAGAAATTCCGGCGTCATTCCCTCTTTGTCAAACAATTTCGCCATCAGGCTGTCATCCACATCCATCACTTTGGAATACGCGATGTCTTTCCAAAGACCCTCCGCCCGATCCATATCGCCCATACAGATTAGCGCACCGTTCAAAGCACCTACGGAGGTTCCGGCAACACCCCGGATTTTTACCCCTGCTTCCCGCAGGGCTTTCCAGGCTCCTATCTGATAAGCGCCCTTCGCGCCTCCTCCCTCCAACACCAGTCCATATTCCTTTGACAAATCCAATACGGGTTCCATTGCCTTTTACATTCTCCTCCTGTTTCCGGTTCCGCGGACGCGCCCGCAGCATCCATTTTCCCTCGGGAATAAAAAGCGGGCTGCTGCAAAATAAGACCGGACGGCTTATTCTGCGGCAGCCCTGTTTTTTCAAACATCAGCTTTCTTTGGCCACCTCCGCAATGGATTTCACCATTCCGGCCATTCCCTGAATGTCGGAGGGAATGATAATCTTTGTCGCCTTTCCATCTGCCGCCTTCGCAAATGCCTCCAGGCTTTTCAACTGCAGGACGGCATCGTCCGCTGACGCTTCTTTGAGCATCTTCAAACCGTCCGCATTGGCCTGCTGCACTTTCAAAATTGCCAGAGCCTGGCCTTCCGCCTCCCGGATGGTAGCCTCTTTCTTTGCCTCTGCACGCAGGATCGCAGCTTCCTTCTCTGCCTCCGCATCCAGAATCGCGGACTCTTTCTTTCCTTCCGCCACCAGAATCGTGGACTTCTTCTCACCTTCCGCGCGCAGGATCGCTTCACGGCGCTCACGCTCGGCTTTCATCTGCTTCTCCATGGCATCCTGAATGGCCGCAGGCGGAATGATATTTTTCAGCTCTACCCGGTTTACCTTAATGCCCCAGGGGTCTGTGGCAATATCCAGGGAAGCGCGCATCTTCGTATTGATCACCTCGCGGGAAGTCAGGGTCTGGTCCAGTTCCAGCTCGCCGATGATATTACGCAGGGTGGTCGCCGTCAGGTTTTCAATCGCCATAATCGGATTTTCCACGCCGTATGCGAAGAGCTTGGGATCCGTAATCTGGAAAAACACTACCGTGTCAATCCGCATGGTAACATTATCCTTCGTAATCACCGGCTGGGGAGCAAAGTCCACAACCTGTTCCTTCAAAGTCACACGCCGGGCCACCCGGTCCAGAAACGGAGCCTTAAAATGAATTCCCACACCCCAGGTTCCGATATACGCGCCCAGACGCTCTACAACCAGAGCCTGGGACTGAGGTACGATCTTGATGCAGGATGCAAGAATGATCAAAAGAAATACAACCAGAATAATGGTCAGCACTACAAAAACAGGCATAAGTCAGTCCTCCTTCTTTTCTTCCACAATTAATTTTACACCTTCCACAGCTTTCACCAGCACACGCGCATCCACCGGAATCACTGCCGTGTCCTCCGTTGTTCTCGCCGTCCAGGTCAGCCCTTTGACAAAAACTTCGCCTTTTCCCTCCAGATTGGAAACCTCCGCCGTCACAACCGCCGTCTTTCCGATCAGGCTGTCTACATTGGTCTTTTCCTTTTTCTGGCTGTTAAAATGGCGGACCGCCCAAGGCCGCGTGGCAAACAGAAGAACCAGGGACACCGCACAAAATACTGCCCACTGTACCGTGGGAACTACCCCTGCCAAGGAAAGAAAGAATCCCACCAGCGCGCCTCCGGCAAACCAAATGGTTGTCAGGCCCAGCGTAATAATCTCAACGACCAGCAGCACAATAAAAAGAAGCAGCCAGTATAAAGCATCCATCTTGTTCCCTCCTTCTTCTTTATTCTCTTTGTTATCATACTATAGTTTTACCAGAAATACAAGGAAACCAGTTGTTAAATTTTAATGAAGGGAGCGTCCCTCCCGGAACGCTCCCTCAGCCAATTCTTCTCTTAATAGAACACATGGCTCCCAATCACAATACTGTCAGATCCCACCGAAGCTCCCGCCCTGCGGAAATGGGTATAGCTTCCGATGGTGGTATAACCGTTAATTGCATCCTGGGCAGCCTGCATACAGCTTGCCTTCGGCCCCCCGAGATACCTGGCAATAGAACCGTTGCTGACCGGGCCGAACTGTCCCGGCGCATAGATCACCTCCGCAATGGAATTGGGATACCTAGGGCTCTTTACCCGGTTCATAACCACTGCGCCGATAGCCACCTGGCCGTCATAAGGCTGATTGCCGCCTTCTGCCTGAATCAAGGCTGCCAGAAGCACCACCTCGTTGCCGTTCGCCTGGAAAGCCGCCAGCTGCTGTTTCAGCTTCTCCCGCTTCTCCTCAGCTTCCTTGGCCCGTATTTCCTCCATGGTCATGGCCTCGCCCAGTTCATACTGGACACTCACAAACTCTGCTGCCACGAAACCTGTCTTTTCTTCCGCATACCGGACCTGGATCCACTCGGACCCTTCCGCGTCCCCGCCTTCTACCACGTCCAGCTTCTCACCCTCTCCGATGGTCTTCAAAATCCTGGATTCCGTGTTTGCCTCAGATCGGATACGGAGTCCTCCTGTCGTAGAGGTAGCCACAAGCATTACTTCCTCCTGAGCCCGCTCATACGCTTCCAAACCGAACACCAGGTACTCATTGTTTACATAGCCTTCCAGATTTCCGGACTGTACTTTGGTCCAGCCGTCCAGAAGCTCCACCACATTACCGCCGTCTCCCTGGAACATCCGTCCCAGAGCCTCCGACTCCGCATTGGGCTCGGAGCGCACAGTCACATAATCGTCTACATTCGCAAGAACTTTGGTATCCCACTCATCCTGGCGCTGCATTTCTTCTAAATCTTCACTCGTCAAATCTTCCATAACAGAGCTGATACCGGCCGATGTCTCCACATCCAGCTCCTCAAATCCCGACGTCAAAATCCAGATCAGGACCAGACTGAGAAAAACCGGCATCCGTTTACGGATCGTGTACATATAGACCTCCCTGTGTAACATTTGTATTTCATTTTATTACAATTATTATTACAAATATTACAAGATTATTACGCCGTTATTGTAGCAAAGAGATCTATCTTTGTCAAGGGGCTGAATTTCCCCGGATTTGCAGATTTTTGAAAATTTTCCCTGTCAGCTTTTTCTCTTCTGCCGATATGCTTCATACAGCAGAATGGATGACGCTACGGAAGCATTCAAAGACTCCAGCTTCCCTTCCATAGGAATGCGGATGCGTATATCCGCCAGATCCGCCAGTCCTGCGCTCAGGCCGCTGCTCTCATTTCCTACCAGAAAGGCCGCTCCTCCCTCGTAGCTTTCCCTGTCATAGGTATGTTTCCCGTCCAGATGGGCGGCAAAAGAAGGAATTCCTCTTTCCTTCAAAAATGCCAGCACCCCTTCCAGCTCTTCCGCGTAGACAAAGGGTACCCGGTAAATGGATCCCATGGTGGAACGGATGGTCTTGGGATTGTACATGTCCACGGAGCCTTTGCTTAAAATAATTCCTGCGGCGCCTGCTCCCTCGGCTGTCCGCATAATGGTTCCCAGATTTCCCGGATCCTGCAGGTTTTCCAATATTAAAAGCAGGGGCTTTTCTTTTAGCAACAGATCCTCCAGGGTATAATGGTACTGCCGCACCAGGCAGAGAACTCCCTGCGGATTCTGCGTATCACTCATAGCCCGGAATACGGAATCCTGGACCACCTCATAGGGAACCTCTTTCAAAGCCGGATCTTTCCCGTACTTTTCAAAGAAACTCTCGGAACAATACACCTTCTCCAGCCGATCTCCGGGCGCTTCACGCAACATCTTCGGCCCTTCCGCCACAAACAGATCTTTGGCATCCCGGATCTTCCCCTTCTTATTTAACTGCATCAGCAGTTTTACCTGCTGGTTTGCCGTACTGGTAATCATAATACCGCTCCGCTTAGTGGGTGGACAGGGCCAGGGCGATTTCATACTGGTAAGGCGCAATTCCCTTGGCCATCTGCAAAGCCTCGTCAATATCAAAGTCCTGGAACTCCCCGTGCTGATAGCCTACCACCCGGTTCGTCTTGCCCGCACAGAGCAGATCCGCCGCCATAGCTCCCATCATAGACGCATAAACCCGGTCCTTGCAGGTGGGACATCCGCCCCGCTGCATATGGCCCAGAATCGTGGCTCTGGTCTCAATTCCCGTAGCCGCCTCAATCCGACGGGCCATGCTGGCGGAATGGCCGACTCCCTCTGCATTGACAATAATATGATGCTTCTTGCCCCGTTTCCGGTTGGCAATGATGTTGTTAATAATTTTCTGCTCGTCGTAGTCGTAATTCTCCGGCAGCAGAATATCCTCTGCTCCGTTTGCAATGCCGCACCAAAGAGCAATATATCCCGCATTCCTTCCCATAACCTCTATGATGCTGCAGCGCTCGTGGGAAGTGGAGGTATCCCGCACCTTATCGATGGCTTCCATAGCCGTATTTACAGCCGTATCAAACCCGATGGTGTACTCCGTACAGGAGATGTCCAAATCAATGGTTCCCGGAACGCCGATGGTATTGATCCCCAGCGCCGCCAGCTTCTGGGCTCCCTTAAAAGAACCGTCTCCTCCGATTACCACAATGCCGTCAATCCCATGTTTTCTGCAAATCTCGGCTCCGCGCTGCTGGCCCTCCTCTGTCATAAATTCCCGGCAGCGGGCCGTGAACAAAATGGTGCCGCCCCGCTCAATGGTGCTTGACACATCGTTGGCCGACAGATCCACAATTTCCTCATTCAAAAGACCCGTGTAGCCTTTCCGGATTCCTTTTACCGCCTTTCCGTTGGCAAGTGCCTTCCTCACCACCGCCCGGATGGCCGCATTCATCCCCGGTGCATCTCCGCCGCTGGTAAGCACTCCGATTGTTTTAATTTCTTTCGCCATCACGTTTCCTCCTCATAATTGTAGTGCCCTATCTATATCTGATGTGATTTTAATTCATTCTGCCTATCTTTTCAATACGTTTCTCCACAACTTTTACATTTTCTTCCCCAAAACGCCGGCGCAGCCTCTCCAGAAGCTCGCCTCCGGCCCGCACGCTCCGTCCCGGGGGCAGGCGTTTTACTTTCTTCTCCGCCGCCGCATACAAAACCACCCCGTCAGAACCGTCGCTGTCGTGCAGAAGTTTAAGAAGTTCCTCCTCCTGCCCGGCGCAGTCCTCCAGATCCCGGAACTGGATCCAAAGCTCCCGCCTGCCGGCGTCGAAAGGAATAATGCGGTCGCAGATGAGCTTGCTGGCCTTTTCCTCCTCCGCGCTCACATGGCCGCTGATAAATATCTTCGCCTCTTCCTTAAGAAGCTCCGAATTCCGCTCATAAATGTTGGGGAAGACAATAACCTCCACATTTCCCACCAGATCCTCCACATTGAGAAAAGCCATCATGCGGCTATTCTTTGTATATTTCACGGTTTTGGAAGTAATCATGCCGCCGATCACCGCCATCTGCCCGTCCCGCATCCGCGTCTCGTTTGTCTCCTCGTCCGGCTGGAAATCTGCCGTCACCGCTGTGATATTCTTCCTCCAGCGCTCCTCGTATTCCTCCAGGGGATGGCCGCTGATATAGATCCCCAGAACCTCCTTCTCAAAGGAAAGCAGCAGTTCCTTCGGATACTCCTCCACCTTTGGAAGCTGTATCTGAAAGCTCTGTTTCTCCTCTTCCCCCACCAAATCAAAAAGGCTTATCTGCCCGGTCATGACGGTTTTCCGGCTCTGAGCCACACTTTCCATAATTCCCGCATAAGCCAGAATGTACTGCTGCCTATTGCCGCCCAAGCTGTCGAAAGCCCCTGCCTTGATGAGGTTTTCTACGGTCTTTTTGTTGACTTCCTTCCCCGACATGCGCTCTACAAAATCCGTCAGGCTCTTAAAAGCCCCTCCCAGCTGCCGTTCCGTCACCATGGAAGCCACTACGGGACGGCCGATGCTTTTGATAGCGGAAAGACCGTAGCGGATGGAACTGCCGGACACGGAAAATCCGGCCTCCCCCTCATTGATATCCGGCGGCAGAATGGAAATGCCCATTTGACGGCAGCTTAAAATATATTCGGCCACCTTGCCCGGGTTGTCGATTACGGAAGTCATCAGCGCCGCCATAAACTCAACCGGATAATAATATTTTAGGAATGCTGTCTGATAAGCCACCACCGCATAGGCCGCCGCGTGAGACTTATTAAAAGCATATTTGGCGAAATCCGTCATCTCATCAAAAATCTTCTGGGCCGTTTTCTCGGAGATGCCGTTTGCAATACAACCGGGAACTCCCTCTGCCTCATTGCCGTAGACAAAATTCTGCCGCTCCTTCTCCATCACAGCCGCCTTCTTCTTGGACATGGCACGGCGCACCAGATCGCTTCTCCCCAGCGTATAGCCTGCCAGCTTCTGCACAATCTGCATGACTTGTTCCTGATAAACAATACAGCCGTAAGTAGGTTCCAGGATCTCCTCCAGCTGGGGACAGTCATAGAAAATGGTTTCCGGGTGATCCTTTCCCCGGATGTACTGGGGAATAAAATCCATAGGGCCGGGCCGGTACAGAGAAATTCCTGCAATTACATCCTCCAGGCTTCTGGGCTTTAACTCCTTCATAAAGCTTTTCATCCCGCTGCTCTCCAGCTGGAACACACCGTCCGTCCGGCCCGTACCCAAGGATGCCAATACCTCTTTGTCATCGTAGTCAATGCGATCCATATCCAGACTGACGCCGTATCCTTTTTCCGCCAGTCTTGCCGCGTCCTGGATCACCGTCAGGGTGCGCAGGCCCAGGAAATCCATTTTCAGAAGTCCCAGCTCCTCCAGCGTAGTCATGGTAAACTGAGTGGTAATGGAACCGTCGCTGGCCCTGGATAGGGGAACGTACTCATCCACCGCTTTCTGGCTGATCACCACCCCGGCCGCGTGCATAGAAGTATGTCTGGGCAGCCCCTCCAGGCGCATAGACATATCAATCAGTTCATGGACCTGGGGATCCTTCTCATAACTGCCCCGGAATTCCGGATTCATCTGAAGGGCCATCTGAAGGGTAACATTTTTGCCCGGCTCCGAAGGGATCATTTTGGCAATGGAATCCACAAACGCATAAGGCATATCCATCACGCGTCCCACGTCACGGATCACGCCCCTGGCAGCCATGGTACCAAAGGTGACAATCTGTACCACCCGGTCTTTCCCGTACTTTCGAACCACATAGTCGATAACCTCCTGCCTGCGCTCGAAGCAGAAATCAATATCAATATCCGGCATGGACACCCGCTCGGGATTTAAAAAGCGTTCAAAAAGGAGCTGGTAGCGCACCGGATCAATATTGGTGATTCCCATAGTATAGGAGACAATGCTGCCTGCCGCCGAGCCCCGCCCCGGTCCCACGGCGATGCCGTTGTCCCGGGCATACTTGATAAAATCCCACACAATCAGAAAATAATCCACATACCCCATCTTCCTGATTACATCCAGCTCATACTCCAGCCTCCGGCGAAGGCTCCCGTCATCCTGGGGATACCGTTTCTCAAGTCCCTCAAAACAGATCTTGTTCAGGTATTCCCAGGAAGTATATTCCTGCGGCACGTCATACTTAGGCAGCTTGGTGACGCCGAACTCGATCTCCACATTGCACCGCCGGGCAATTTCCCCTGTATTTTCCAGGGCTTCCCTGGCATAGGGAAACAGCTCCGCCATCTCTTCGGGCGATTTCACGTAAAACTGTCCTCCCTCATAGCGCATCCGGTCTTCATCATCCAGCTTTTTCCCCGTCTGGATGCAGAGCAGGATATCATGGGGCTTAACGTCCTCCGCATACGTGTAGTGGATGTCGTTGGTGGCCACCAAGGGGATTTCAAGCTCTTTGCTCATGCGCAGCAGCGCCTGATTCACAGTCTTCTGATCCGGAATCCCGTGATCCTGCAGCTCCAGAAAATAATTGCCTTTTCCAAAGATCTTTTCATATTTCAGGGCCTTCTTCTTGGCCTCATCGTAGAGACCCTTTACAATATATCTCTGCACCTCCCCGGCCAGGCAGGCGCTCAAAGCGATGATCCCTTCGTGGAATTCCTCCAGCACCTCCATATCCACCCTGGGCCGGTAATAAAAGCCTTCCACGTAGCCTCTGGATACAATTTTCACCAGGTTCGCATAACCCTCATTGGTTTCTGCGAGCAGCACCAGATGGTAATAGCGGTCCTCGCCCCCGGTCACTTCCTTATCAAAACGGGAATTGGGAGCCACATAGACCTCACAGCCCAGGATAGGCTTAATCCCTTCCGCCTTAGCCGCCCGGTAAAAATCTATCACCCCGAACATGGCTCCGTGATCCGTGATGGCTGCCGCTTCCATGCCCAGCTCCTTCACACGGGCCACATATTCTTTGATCTTATTGGAGCCGTCCAGCAAACTATATTCCGTATGGGTATGCAGATGTACAAATGACATGTTCCCTCTCCTTCTTCCCCTTTAAAGCTCATACCGGAGGGTGTCCAGAATCCGGTGGGCCGCCTCCTCCTTGGACATCAGCTCCAAAGAAGTCTCCTTCTCCTTCGTAATCAGCGTGATCCGGTTGGTATCCGTTCCAAAACCTGCCCCTGCCTCTTTGAGACTGTTGGCACAGATCAGATCACAGTTTTTCTCTCTTAACTTCTTTCTGGAATTTTCCAAAAGCTGTTCCGTCTCCATGGCAAAGCCGCAGAGAATCTGCCCCTTTCTCTTGCGTTCTCCCAGATACTTGAGAATATCTCTGGTCCGCTTCAGCTCTATCCTAAGGCTGTCCCCGGATTTCTTTATTTTCTCCTCTGCGGCAGCGACAGGCGTATAATCCGCTACGGCGGCAGCCTTGATAATATAGTCTGCCCCAAAAGCCTCCCTGGATACTGCCAGAAACATATCCTCCGCAGAAACCACCGGCAGCACCTTTGCAAAAAGAGGCGGTTTCACGTCTGTGTGGGCCGCTATCAGAGTCACCTCCGCCCCCCGGAGCGCGGCTGCCCTAGCCAGGGCAAATCCCATCTTTCCACTGGAATGATTGGTAATAAAGCGCACCGGATCCAGAGACTCCCTGGTGGCTCCGGCCGTAACCAATACCCGCTTTCCCCTGAAATCCTTGTCAAAGGCAATTTCCCTTATAATATATTCCAGAAGGACTTCCTCCTCCGGCATCCTGCCGTCTCCCACATCCCCGTTGGCCAGCATCCCCCGATCCGGCTCCAGGATCTCATAGCCGAAATGGCGCAGCTTCTGCAGATTATCCTGCACAATGGGATTATGGTACATATGATGATTCATGGCCGGAGCTATGATTTTCCTACAGGGACATGCCAGAATGGTGGTGGTCAGCATATCGTCTGCAATACCGTTTGCCATCTTGCCAATGACATTGGCCGACGCCGGAGCCGCCAGCACCACATCCGCCTGTTTCGCCAGAGCCACATGCTCCACGCTGTACTGGAAATTCCGGTCAAAGGTATCGATGAGGCATTTGTTCCCCGTAAGGCTCTCAAATGTGATGGGATTGATAAACCGGGTGGCATTCTCCGTCATCAATACCTGCACATTGCACTCCAGTTTTTTTAACATCCTGGCAAGATTTGCGATTTTATATGCTGCAATGCTGCCGGATACGGCAAGCACCGCTGTCTTTCCTTTTAACATGTAATTCTCCTTTGCATACTGATGCCTACAGTATAACACAAAACCGGAATTTTTTTGTATCTTTTTCAAAAGATCTGTGGTATAAAAGAAGATGTATTGTATCTCCGCAAGGAGAATAATAACAAGGAGGAAAACTGAATATGGAAAAATCAAGAAAAGACACTCGTTGGATGGTCAGTGTTGCACTTATGGCCGCAATCGTGATTCTGCTGGCAAATACGCCTCTGGGCATGATTCAGCTTCCGATTATTAAGGCAACAACTGTTCACATTCCCGTCATCATCGGCGCAATCCTATTGGGCCCCGCAGCGGGAGCTATTCTGGGCGGTGTGTTCGGTATCTGCTCACTCATCAGCAATACCATGGCCCCCACCCTGCTCTCTTTTGCATTTTCGCCCTTTCTGGCCGGCGATTTACTTGGGGCTTTGAAGGCTCTCTGGATCTCTGTAGGCTGCCGGATTCTCATCGGTGTAGTAGCCGGATGGCTCTGGATTGCCCTCCGGAAAATGAAACTCACGCCCTGGGCAGCTCTTCCCATCACCGGTTTCGTCGGTTCCCTGACCAATACCGTATGCGTCATGGGAAGCATTTACGTGCTTCTTGCAGGTCAATATGCCAGTGCAAGAGGCGTGGCAGCGGACGCTGTATGGGGGCTTATTATGACCACGGTAACAGCCTCCGGCATTCCAGAAGCCGCCGCAGCCGCTATATTGGTAACGGCCTTGGGAAAAGTCCTTCTGGCCTTCTTCCGGAAGCAGGCTGCAGCCGCAAGAATATAGAACAAGAACACAAGGGAATTTCGGAAATGATTTTAACAATCGATATCGGCAACACCAATATTGTCATCGGATGTTTTCTGGACAACTGGCTGCTTTTCCATGAGCGCTTCGGGACGAATCAAAAAGCCACCAGTCTGGAGTACGCCTCTATTTTCAGGGAAACCTTTGAACTTCATAATATCCAAATCGCCCACATTACCGGAGGCATCATTTCCTCTGTGGTTCCCTCTGTCACCAATACGGTAAAAGATGCCGTAGAAAAATACACGGGCACAAAGATTCTGGTAGTGGGGCCCGGACTGCGCAGCGGCATTAAGCTTTCTGTGGATAATCCGGCTCACCTGGGAAGCGATCTGGTGGTGGGTGCCGTGGCCGGGATTCACGATTACCCGGTTCCCCAGATACTCATCGATATGGGCACCGCTACCACCGTCTCCGTTATCGACCGGAACAAAGCCTTTATCGGCAAAATGATTCTCCCCGGCGTCGCCGTCTCCCTGGACGCCCTGATAAACCGGACAGCCCAACTGCCGGAAATCTCCCTGGATCCGCCCAAAAAACTTATCGGAAGTAATACGGTGGATTCTATCAAAAGCGGCGTCCTGTACGGAAATGCGGGAGCCATCGACGGTCTTATTGACCGGATTGAAGATGAACTGGGGGAGGCATGCACCATTGTAGCTACAGGAGGTCTTTCCGGCGTGATCGCTCCCTTATGCAGGCATAAGATGTATCTGGAAGAGAATCTGCTGCTTAAGGGACTTTTGCTGATCTATCAGAAAAATATACAGAATCAAAAGTAAAAGAAAACGGCCTCCCGGCACACGGGACAGCCGTTTTCTTTCTATGAAAATACGGTTCAGATGATGCGGATCTTCCCCTTCTCATATGTTCCCGCAATATCCGCAATGGACGCACTTGTCTCAAACTCCTCAATCAAGTCAAACGCTTTATAGGCCGTTTCGGCTCCTGCCGCAATTCCATGGCTTCCCATCAGGTACGCCCGGGTATCCGGCACAAAGGCTTTCTCAAAAGCAGCAAACAGTTCCCTGCTGCCCGGGGGATAATAATCCACCATGCCAATCCTCCCGCCCGTCTGCATCCTTAAATAGGGCGTATAGGCAAAAAGCTCCCCAACGCACTCCTTTGCATCCAACCGGCAGCTAAAGACTGTGCTGTAAAGGGAATGGGTATGTATCACCGCTCCGGTTCCCGGAGCTTTCCGGTAAAATGTCAGGTGCAGGGGATACTCTTTGCTGGGCTTTCCCTCCAGGATCTCCCCGCCGGGCGATACCACCGCAAAATCTTCCGACTCCAGCCGTCCGAAACAGCTGCCGCTCCTGGAAATATACATTCTGCCTTCGTGAAAAAAGCTGATATTGCCCGTAGATCCCCGGACCAGTCCCCGATCAAACAATTTATGGGCGCACCACAAAGCTTCTTTTGTTTTTTCCTCTATACGCATATCCGTCCCTCCTGCAAGGCTTTCTCAAAGAAATCTTCCTCCCCGAAATTCCCGGACTTTAAAATAAGCGCCAGCTTCCGGTTTTCCAGAGGCCGCATAACAGGCACACCCGGAGCGACACTGTTTCCAATCTCGTAAGCCCCATAACCAAGCCGCAGCGTTACCGCTCCCGAAGTCTCTCCTCCCGCCGCAATGATACGGTCAAATCCATGCGCTAAAGCCATCTGGCTCAAATCCGCCATCAGGTTTTCCATAAGCCGGGACTGCCGGTAAAATTCTTGCGTCCCTGCCGCCTTCCCTGCTGTTTTCCCCGCCGCGGTACTGTACACCAGGACATTTTCATGCTCCAGCACATAAGAAAACACATCCCCGGCCCCCAGGCTTCCCTCCGCCAGCTTTCCAGAATCTACACCGTAGGTATCGTATCCTTTATCCCGGTAAAACGCAATCTGTTTTGCAGACATCCGGGAACAGCTCCCACATAAAAGAATGGCTTTCCGGCATCTGTCCTGTCTGTGCTCCCCCAGGCATCCGTTTCCGCCGGCCAGATATTCGGCCAGGCCGCTTCCCCCGGTGAGAAGCCCCAAATCCCCGAAGAGTTCCGCAATCCGTTTTCCGTCTTCCTCATTTTCATAATCAGGAACCAGATAAAACTTTCCGTATTTCTTTCCATACTCCCCTGCTATCTTCCATGCCATCCCCGAAATCATATCCTCTCTTTTCAGGACAAAACAGGGGTACCGGCTCTGGGAACTCATAAGCTTGGGGATACTGGAAGCCCACATGGGATTTAAGGGATGATCCTTCATAGGGCTTTCTGCCAAAGGCACTCCGTGAACATAGAGAATTCCGTCCTTCACCGTCCGCCCGTTCACCGGAAGAGACGGGCAGAGCAGAGTAAAGGAAAGCCCCAGTTCTTCCAGAAGAAAGTCGGATACCACCCCGATATTACCCTCCGGGGTAGAGTCAAAGGTGGAACAATACTTGAAATATATACGTTCCATCCCTGCCTCCCTTAAGAATGCCGCGGCTCTTTTCACCTGCCGCACCGCTTCCTCCGGCGCTGCGCTCCGGGATTTCAATGCCAGCACAACACAATCATAGTCTTCCCGAAAAGACGCCGGAATTTCTGTGAGCAGGAGGGTTCTTGCACCCCCTTTCTGCAGGAAAGACGCAATATCTCCTGCCCCCGTAAAATCATCCGCAATCACACCTGTCTTTCTCATACTATTTTGTGGGAAAAAACTGGGTGAGAGCTGTCTCCTCATCGCTGACTCGCAGCATTTTCACGTCTTCTATTTCAAAGATCACCAGATCCACCGTAGTCAGCGCCGGTGTGGTGCCTTTTACAATGTGTCCGCCGAAAACTTTTCCTGAGGCGTCGCACATGGTGGCATGGAAATGGGTATCATATTTTTCATCATTCTGGCACACCACGCCGGTTCCGTTTAAAAACTCAATAGGTCCTCCGCATTTCAGCACGCCCCCGTAACCGGCTCCCACCTTTGCCTCCGGTTTGGAAACCAGATACATATATCCCGTCTCTTTAAAGCTTCCAAAGCATGTTACATAGGCATATTTGATTCCGTTTTTCTCGCAGGCCGCCTCAATCCCTTCCACGAGATCCGTATCCGGCAAAAGCCTTACTGCAACTGTTTTCCCTGTCTTTCCACAGGCATCCTGAAATCGAATCATAATTCTTTCCTCCGTTTCAATCAAAAAATGAATCCTCACTGTCTTTTTTCGTTTCTTTTTTTACTGCATCATTGACAAATACCAGTTCTTCCCGGCCCTTCTTCACCATCTCCCGCAGCATTTCCATGGAAACAGTCTCCCCGGAATAGACGACTGCAGACACAATCTCGCAGATCAGCGGAAAATTCACACCGCTCAGTACAAAGATCCGCTCATCGTCCCCATAAGGCATGAGCATCTGGTTCACGCTGCCATACATAATATCGGAAAACACAACCACCTGATCTTCTTCCCCAGCCTTTGAGAAATATCCCTCTATCCGGGCCTTGGCATTTTCCGCCCCGGGTGTCTCCTCCACGAAGAGATTAAGCGCCGTCACATCTGCGGCCGCTTCTTCCCCCAAAATAATCTGCAAGGTGCTTTTCAAGCCTCCCGCCAAATGTCCGTGGGATGCAATTAGAAATTTAACCATACTGCCTCTCTTCTTATTCCGTCCATGCCTGATTGTCCTGGCCGAACAATTTCACGTAATGGGTCAGACGATCCTCGTAGCCTTTGATAAAGGCAGGAATCAGTTTCCACTTGTCAAAATTGGGATCTTTGAAAAATTCCTCCAGGGCTTCTTTCCCGGCTACCACCAGCTCCGTAGCCAGATTCACCTTCTGGATGCCGTTTCGCACGGCCTTCGCCAGGTTCTCATCACCCGTACCGCTTCCGCCATGAAGCACCAGGGGCGTATCGCCGCAGGCCTCCACAATCTTCTCCAGACGTTCAAAATCAATGTGCGGTTTCCCCTTATAGCGTCCGTGGGCAGTCCCAATGGCCACAGCCAGGCAGTCCACCCCTGTCTCCCGGATAAACCGGGCGGCATCTTCCGGCTCTGTCAGATCCCGGACACCGTCCACCTCGTAGTTCATGCCCTGTCCCACATGTCCCAGCTCCGCTTCCACGCTGATCCCAAGAGTATGGCACATTTTTACCACCTCCTTGGTCTCCCGCACATTGTCCTCATAAGGCATACTGGAACGATCTACCATAATGGATGTAAAACCGGAGCGGAGCCCAATCATGATATCTTCATAGCTTCTTCCGTGATCCAGGTTAATGGCAATGGGCACCCTGGAAACAGACGCCAGTTCCCGGGTCATATGAATCAGCCAGGGTATATCCGGGTGTACAAAGGTATTCACATCAACGATCATGGGTGCGTTCATATTTTCCGCCACCCGGATCACTGCCCGGACCGTATCCTCACTCTGTACATTGGGTGCAGTGACGCCGTAGCCTCCCTGTTTCGCCTTTTTTAAAATTTCTGCCATGGTTACTAACATTTCATATCCTCCTCAAAAATAATCTCTAAAACAGTCCGACGAAGGCTCCCAGAATTCCCAGCACAATAATTCCCAGCATAATCAGATTTCCGTTGACCTTCCTGCGCACGCACTGGGTCACCCCCAGGGTCAGAAACAAGGGAATGAGCTTAGGCATAATAGCATCAAAAAAGCTCTGCAGGGTTACTTCGCCTCCGCCCATCTCCCAGCTCAGGGCAAAATTGACGCTGACCGTATTGGCTACCATGCCGCCTACCATAAAAAGACCGATAATCGCCGCCGCACTGCTAAGCATCTGGATAATACCGCTCTCTGCCGCTTCCGCCACCAGCTTCTCTCCGCTCTCATAGGAAAGTCTCAAAAGATACCGGCGCACAAAATAGCTGCAGGCGTTAAAAATCAGGAAAAACAGCAGGCCGCCCATGGGATTTCCCTGGAGGGCCAGTCCCAGGCCGATGCTGGCCGCCACAATGCGGATAGTCACCTGGAACATGGCATCGCCGATGCCGCTGGCCGGCCCCATCACAGCCGCTTTGACGGCATTGACCGTAGAAGCGTCAAAGTTCTTATCCTCCGCAATCTTTTCTTCCATGGCAGCGAATAGTCCAAGCCCCAGCGTATTCACCTGGGGAGTAATGTTGTAGAAAACCTCGTGCCTTTTGACAGCTTCGATCTTTTTCTCCCGATCCTCCGGATTTGGATAAAGCTTATCCAGCAGGGGATAGAGTACGAACAGGCAGCCGTGGCCCTGCCCCCGCACATTGTTGTATGCGGCTCCTACTGCCCAGCTTCTTCTAAGGATCTGCTTTAATGATGATCTCTTCTCGTTGTCATTCATCGAAAAATTCCTCCTCTTCGTTTTTATCTGCGGCGTTCCCTTTTCCTGCCCATACCTTCTCAAGTTTCTTCATATCCTGGTTCCGGTACAGATCCATCAGCATCAGGAACACGCCGAACACCGCCAGACAGACCATAGGAACTCCCAAGTACACAACAATGGCAAAGCCCAGCACAAAATAGATAAGCTTCTTCTTATCCCAGATCATGCTCAGAAGCACGCCCAGGCCCAGTGCAGGCAGCATACCGCCGGCCGCTTTCATTCCGTTCATAATAAAGGGCGGCAGCGCGTTGATAAAGGCCTGTGTGGCATCGGCTCCTGCCAGAAGCGCAACAAAGATGGTAA
Source organism: uncultured Lachnospiraceae bacterium (assembly GCA_910587955.1). Classification (GTDB taxonomy): domain Bacteria; phylum Bacillota; class Clostridia; order Lachnospirales; family Lachnospiraceae; genus Laedolimicola. The sequence continues at coordinate 25,022 of CAJUNN010000006.1, forward strand.
CGGCTCCGAATCCGTATCCCACAACAATATGTAAAATATACGCCGCGGAATACGTTCTTCCATTTCCTTTCTCTGCAATCCGATCCAGGACCGGACACATAAATGCAAAAAAGATCCGTGTTACCTGGAGCATAAAAAGCCCGATGAATCCCAGCGGAATGGCCAGCGTAATAGCCGCCTCCTGGGGAATACCCGAGATAATCGACAGGGCAGCGGCCATGGTAGTGGCGTACAGGGTATCCGTAGCCTGCGCGCCTCCCACATTGACAATTCCCAGGTAAATAACTTCCAGCTGGGCTCCGATCAGGGTTCCGGTCACCACATCTCCCAACACCAGCCCTACGATGGGTCCTACTACGATGGGACGGTCCGCCATACCGTTTGCTCCAAACCGGTAAATCAGGATCAATGCCCAATAAACCAATGCTACAATCAATGCCTGTGCCATTCTTATCCTCTCCCTTCTTCTTTTACAGCCTTCCGATCACTTTTTTCGGATCCTGAGGCGTCTTCTGTGTAAATACGGTTTTTCCTGTGTTAATCAGCTCATTAACGGCCTGAACATCTTCTTTGTCCAGATAAACCATTTTGGATATGCTGATCTTGTCCTTCCCCTCCGGTTTTGTAATGCTCCCGTAATTTGCCAGGTTAATGTCCGGTATCTCCGGCACTGCCTGCACCAGCTTCCCTGCGTTCTGCGGATCGCCGGTGATAAGCAAAATATTCATTTTGCCGCATCTGGGATCTTCCAGAATCTTTACCGCATCATCCACCCCCTTGATCAGACATTTTACGTTTGCCGGCAGTGCCAGCTTCAGCGTACGCTGCCGCATCTCGTCGCCGGCCGCCTCATCGTCGGCAACAATCAGATGCGTAGTCCCCAGCGTTTTCAGCCAGGTGGCAATCACCTGTCCGTGAATCAATCTTTCATCGATTCTGAATGCTTTGATCATACAATCCCCCTTTTCCTTTCCTATTTAACCTTATGATAAAATATTTTTTCACCAATGTCAATAATTAATGAAATATTTTTTTATGACGCGGCTATTTTTCGTACAATCAACCAATTCTTCTTGCTTTAAAAGAAATATTATTTCATAAAAGAAATATTTTTTCTTATGAATGCACAAAAAAAAGACCGGATATCTATTAAAATATCCAGCCTTCCGTCTTCCCATCCGGGCAGACAGGAATTCCCGTTTATTTCCTTCACACATTCAAAGCTTGTATTTACTCAGCAGCAGATCTACGTCATTGACCGCCTCGCCGCTTTCTTCTCCGTTCAGATTGTCCACAATCATGTGATAATTTTTAACGGCAAAAAGCAGGGCATCATTGACGGCAAATTCCAGAAGATGAGAATCCGGCCGCATACCGGACATGGGATTGTCTTTTTTCTCCAGCACCCGCAGCACGCAATCTGCATGTTCCACCAGCGGTTTATTCAGCTCCCCGGTCACAATTATGATTTTCATCCTCTTTTTATGCGCCAGTTCTACCGCCCGGATAACTTGTGTGGAAGACCCCGATCTGGAAATTGCATAGATTACGTCGTTGCAGCTTCCCAGGGAAATATGATTGAAGAATTGTTCCGGCAATATGGAATAGGTGCATTTCTGTCCGTTTCTCTCCAGCCGGAACCCCAAGTCCCAAACAATGGGAATATTATTTCCTACGCTGACGATATGTATCGTCTCCGCCTTAATCAGCAAATCAGCGGCTTTCAGAAGCGCTTCCGTACTCACCGATTCAAAAAGTCCCTGGATCCGCTCGCTGTCGCCGGCAAAAATCTGCCGGGAAGATACCGGTATCCCCGTGGCCGGCCGGGGAGACTTATACTGCCCTGCATCCCGGGACATCAAAAGCCGCATCTGGAAATAACCGTCATACCCCAGGTGCTTGCACATCCGCACCACCGTAGCCTCACTGGCTCCGCTTTTGTGCGCCAGTTCCGAAACACTCAGCATCACCACTTCCTGCCGATTCTCTAAAATGTATTTGGCCACTTTTTTCTCTGCGGAAAACAGTTCCTCATACATCTGCCGGATATTGTCAACGACCGAAATCTCTATACGTTCCATCTATATTTACAACTCTCGCTTTCAGCACTTTTAACAGTCACTTGTTTTTTCTATTATACCTGTTTTCCTGCTGCGTTGACAAGTGTTTCCATTCACAACTTTCCCTTGCTTTTCTGCATGCTCCAAAAGCCTCCGCAAAGGATTCCCCCATTCTCCCAGGCTCTCCGGCTCCACCGTACATACCACTTCCCTGCAGGCATCCAGCTGCTTTTGCGCCCGCAAGATCACCTCTTCCTCCGCAGCGGAAAAAGGAGGCACGGCGATCACGGCAGAAGCCAGGGCTCTGGCTGCCGGATAATCCAGATCATTTTCCCATAGGATACCAGTGGCAAAGGGAATCCCGGCCCGCTGCAGGTGGCGGTACACAGGTGTTCCCTTTCCGTTTCCAGCCAGCACAAATACCTCCGGTACACCTTTCACCGGTTCCAGCTCCAGGCTTCCCGTGAGCGGTTCAAAGGAGCCGGCTGTAATCTCATAGAGTTCCGGGATATAACCCGGCGTGAAAATCTCCTCCGGCGGACCGAACCGGTCTACTTTATCCCCCCGTACACAGACAATCTGATGGGAAATACGCTCTGCAAGATCCAGTTCATGCAGGGACATAATTACGGATAGTTTTCTCCTCCGGGACATATTTTGGAGAATCGATAGAAACTCCAGCTTATAGCGGATATCCAGAAAAGAAGTCGGCTCATCCAGCACAATGATATCCGGCTCCTGGCAGATGGCCCGGGCCAGCATGACACGCTGCTTCTGGCCGTCGCTGGTCTTTGAGAAATCACGCTCTTCCAGCTCTTCAATGTGAACCAGCTCCATGGCTTCCCGCACCATCCGATGGTCCTCTTTCCCCAAAATTCCGAATTTTCCCGTATAGGGATACCGGCCTGTAGCCACCACATCCCTGCAGGTCATCAGCTCCGGGCGCACCCGGTCTGTGAGAACCACCGACAATTTCCGGGACAATTCTTTTCCCGTCATCTCCCCCATCCGTCTGCCGTCCAATACAGCTACGCCTCCCAAAGGCTCCAACTGCCGGATGATGCTTTTTAAAATAGTAGTTTTCCCCGCGCCGTTGGGCCCGATCAGGGTGAGGATTTCCCCCCGTTTCAGCTGGATTTTAATATTTTTAATCAACGGAATCCCATGATAGCCTACCGTCAGGCCTTCTGTATAAAAATAAAATTCTTCCATCCCTTCCTACTCCGCCTTCTCCTTCTTACCGCGTATCATCATAAAGATCACCACCGGAGCGCCGAACACAGCCGTCACTGTGCTGATGCTCAGCTCCGTAGGGGCAAACAGCACCCGGGCCAGCAGATCACAGAACAGACAGAACACCGCCCCTCCCAGAAAGCAGCCGGGAATCAAAAGCAGGGGCCTGGAAGTTCCGAACAGCCGCTTCACCAGATGGGGAACCGCAATTCCCACAAAGGAAACCGGACCTGCAAAGGCTGTGACACAGGCTGACAGTACACTGGACAGCAGCACCAGAAAGGTACGGAACAGAGGAATGTTCAGCCCCATATTCTGTGCATAAGCCTCCCCCATCTGGTAGGCGCTGATGGGCTTGGACATAAGAAACACACAGAAAGAGGCTGTAAAAATCACAGCCGCCAAAACCATGATATTTTCCCAGCTGATGCCGGAGAAACTGCCCTTCGACCAGTTGTGCAGATTCACAATATCCGCATCCTCCGCAAAGGTCACTACAAAATCCGTGATGGCGGAGCAGATATAACCAATCATTACGCCGCTTACAATCAACATGGACATACGGTCCATGACCCGGGCCATCAAAAGCACAAACCCCATGGAAATCATAGCTCCCACAAAAGCTGCTCCAATCAGGGCCAGGGAGCTGAGCCGGAGGGCCTGTCCCAGAAAAAACACCATCACCAGGGACACAGTCAGCTTGGCCCCAGAGGAAATCCCCAGGATAAACGGACCTGCAATGGGATTATGGAAAAAAGTCTGCAGCATATAGCCGGACAAAGCAAGCCCTCCGCCCAGAATAGCTGCTGCCAGAGCTCTTGGAAACCGGATCTGCAGAATAATATCCGAATAAACCGGATCCGATGCTCTTCCTCCCAAAATCCGGATCACCTGGGAAAAGGGGATGGCCACACTCCCGGCGCACAGATTCACCGCCAGGAAAAACAGTACCAGGATTGTCAAAATAATAAATGCAGCCGTATTCCGTCTTTTTTCCATCATTTACTCCAATCGGTAAAGGTAAGTCATCTCTGAATCCTGCCCTGCCAGCATCTTATGTATGTCCGAAATAATCGTTCCCAGCTCCATGGAAGACTGGTAAATATTTTTCGTGGTACAGAATACATTTCCTTCTTGTACCGCCTTAAAATTCTCCAAAAGCCTGCTCTTTGCCAGAAGTTCCTCCACTGCGGATAATTCACCCTCAATGGTGCTGTTGTATATAATGTAATCTGCATCCCGGGCAGCCGCATAAAATTCTTCCATCTGCATAGTTACCGTAGAAGAAGCGGAATCTTCATCATCTCCCAAGTTTGCAAATACATAATTTCCGCCTGCCAGCTCAATCATCTTCGGCAGATAATCCGAGGATTTGCGCACATTTGCTTCCCCATTGGTAGTAATATAAAAAAAGGCTACCGTCTTTCCAAAGGGCTCTCCTCCGCTGACCGCCAGAAACGCCTCCTTCTGTTTTTCAAAGGCAGCATGGGCTTCCTCCTCCCGTCCGGTCAGAAGTCCATATAGCTTCACCCATTCCGTCCGTCCCAAAGGCTCCGGCTCATAGCTGGAATAATCCACCAGTACCGGTATCCCGAATTTCTCCAGCTGTTCCCGGACCTCCGGCGTGTGGTAAATCATGGTATTCTCAATCGCCAGGCCGCAGTCTTCCGACAAAATCCGTTCGTAATCGGGGGCCGCATAGCTTCCTGCATAAAGGATTTCTTCCCGCTCCATGGCTTCCCTGGCCTCTGCAATGTACCAGGAATCTGTCTTTAAAGAGGAAAACCGGATTGCATCCAGGGCGTCCGCAGCAACAAACATATCCATTACTGCAGAGGCAGACAGATAAATATGTTCCAGAGGCTGCTGCAGAACCGTGATGTCCGGCTCCAGCCCTGAGGGAAGCTCCTTTCCCTCCGGAACCAGCAGATACCTTCCGTCCCTGGCAACGGTAATCAGGGCATACCCCTCTTCATAGTAATCTACCGCAAATTCTTCTGCATAGGAAAGTTCCATACTGTGATCAAAGGTGAGATCGGCGCTAATATCCCTGCTCCTCGCTTCCATATCCGTTTCCTGCCGTTTGCCGCAGGCCGCAGCTGCGGCAAGCATCACCATACACAGACCAATAACCGCCAGTTTCTTCTTCATCTCCCAGCATTCCTTCTTTTCTTTGATACGAAAGACACCACGGCACAGATCCCGATAATTACAAACACCATGTAGACCATGCGCTGGGCCGCAGCCTGGGGCGTCTGATTTTTTGACATAATTCCCTCTGAGAGAAATGTCAGCTGGTATGTAATCTCATGGGGCGTACTCATAGCCGTGGTATCGGCAATAACTTCCACGGGCTCGTTAAAAGCGGTAATCGGAATCTCAAAAGTGGAATAGCCTTCTTCCTGGATGGGAAGATATTTCTTCCCGTCCACCAGCATATAGTCATAGTGAGAACTGCTCCACTCGATCCGGGCGTAGGCGTGTCCGTCCATAACGGACATTCCGGCCGGGGAGGTCACCGTAGTTCTTCCGGTTCCGCCTTCCAGCTTCACCTCTATGGCATACTCTCCATCCTCCATCTCAATCAGAGCTGCCTGAGGGCCCGCCTCTTCCTTCTCTGCACCCCAAACAGGCAGACAGGACCATGCAAGGCTTCCCCACAGAAAAATCCCCCATGCCGCCGCCTTTATCCAATGAAACCGTTTTCCTCTTCTCATACCCGCTTCTCCATTCGCAAATACAAATCTGAGGCTGCCGCAAAAGAAAGTTCTGTTTTTGCAGCAGCCCCCAAATTTTCAATCATCGCAAGCCAAGCCGTTTCTATTCCGTCTTTTGGGGATTTGAAACTATCACCTTGTGATCATACCATGTCCCCTTGGTTCCAATAAGAGCCAAATCAAATTCTTCCTCCAGTACCGGAACCGGGATGTCGAATCCGTATACTTCTTCCGTCATGCCGTCGCTATATGTAACCGAATCTGTCGTCGGCTCCAAAAGCTCTGCGCCCTCCTTCCGGGCGTCCTCCGCCAATCCCGGAAACAGATTTACAATATTCTTAGAGGCCAGGGAAACATGAAGCATCATCTCCCCCTTCTCTACGGTCAGGGTTCCCTTCCCGCCGCAAGCCTCGCTCACATGAAACATTCCGCTGTCCGTGTCGAAATCTGCCGTATACACCCCGTCTTCCAAAACAACCGCCGGTGCTGCCGGTTCACGTTCCGGCGCTTCCGTTTCTTCTTCCGTAAGCGCCGTATTCCCGCTTTCCTCTGCGCTCTGCGCAGTTTCCTTATTTTCCCCGCCGCCTGCAGAACAGCCTGTCAGCAGCACTCCGGCCAGAACGGCCGTACAAACCAACCCGATGATTTTTCTCTTCATTCTTTTCTATCCCTTGCTACTCCATAACTGCAGCCGTATGGGCCACATACAAATCCTGGATTGCCGGAATCTGTCCAAGCCCTACGATCTGCGTATCTACGCTGTCAAATTTGCCGGACGCCATAAACATGCTCTTCCAGGAATCCTCCTCGTCTCCGGCCATATCATTGTTGGCATGGTCGCCGGCTACTACCATGAGGGGACGAAGAACGACTTTCTTATATCCTCCTTCTGCAGCCGCATCGATCACGGTTTCGCAGGCTGTTTCCTCCGGCTCTCCCTCGACCGTTCCGATAAATACATTGTCATATCCCAAATCCTCCATCTGGGTCTGCATCTGGCTGTAGGAAACCTTGGCCGTATGGGAAGTCCCATGTCCCAGGAATACAAACGCAACGCCGTCTTCCCTGGCCGCGTCCAGGCTGTCGTAACCCGCATCTTTGACAGCTTCCGCTGTAACCGCCTCTGCTACCGCCTTCTTATCCTCGTTGATAACCGTTGCGTCAGAACCGACCTCCCCCAGAAGAGGTTCTGCAATCTTCACAGATTCAAACTTGTCCTGATATGCCTCAATAGCCTCTGTCAGCTCGTCATACTCTGCGCCGTGCATCAAATGCGTGGGCTGCACCACAAGATTTTTCACTCCGTTGGCCACCGCACGCTCCAGAGCCTGATCCATATTGTCAATTTTCTCTCCGTCTCTGGCCTGAATGTGATTGATAATAATCTGAGCCGTAAAAGCTCTTCTCACAGACCAGTCGGGATAAGCCGCTTTCAGGGCGTCTTCAATACCTTTTACATCCGCAGCCCGGCTGTCATTGAAAGAAGTACCAAAGCTGACCACCAAAAGTTCATTCTCTCCAATCTCATCCTGGTTCAGGGGATCGTCCTTGGAGGCGTCTCCGGTATCTCTTCCAAAATAATCCGGATCGGCATTCTCGCCTTCCACCAGTTCTTTCTGAACATCCGTCAATGCGTCCCAAGCCTCCTTTGCCGCCGCGCACTGGGCGTCTGTTTCGTCCGTTCTCTGCTGCACATAGATGGCGTCAATCAGTGCAGCTGCGTTGTCTGCTGCTTCCTGATCCGAAATGCCTTCCGGCTGTTCCGGTTCCTCAGTCTCCTGATTTTCCGCCGGGGCAGGCTCTGACGCCGGCTCTGTCTCTTTGCTTTTGCAGCCGCTTAAACAAAGGGCAAAAACCATAAGAGCCGCCAACAACAGTAACAATTTTCTTCTCATGTTGCTCCTCCTTCTGATTGGAACGCCGCAGGCCGTCCAAGCGTTAATAAAATATACTAAAAAATGCCTTCCGCAGCCGGAGGCATCCGTAAGAGGGCGCAATGATGCTTATAATTTTCCGACATCTGCGACCAGTTACTCGTGGCCTCGGAAGTGGAATCCTTCCGAAACTTCTGCAGGCAGGTCTCCTGGCTTATAGATCCTCACAAAGATGCCGCCTTCCCAATCTCTCAGTGGCTTATATGGCATCCCGCTCCCTATTTACAGTGACGAGTTCGCACAGGACTTTCACCTGTTTCCCTTTTCACCACGCCGCACCGCGGCATGACACCTGCAGCCCGCTTCCTGCGAAGCTACGAACGTAATATAACACATTGCCTGTAAAAATGCAAGGGCGCCCGGAAAAATGTTGGAAATTATATTGAAAAATATTCTTATCCACCCTATAATAGGTCACATGCACGAATTACCACAGACAGAGAAGGAGAATACTTATGACAGGAATTTTGTATGGAACAGGCGTAGGCCCCGGGGATCCGGAACTAATGACGCTGAAATCCGTCCGCCTGATCCGGGAAAACCGGGTCATTGCCCTGCCGGGCCCTGTGGCTGCCGAAACGATAGCCTACCGCATTGCCGTTCAGGCCGTCCCGGAGCTGGCCTCCAAAACCCTGCTCTCCATAGACATGCCCATGACCCATGACCGGGAAACGATGAACCGGGGCCATGAGCTGGCCGCCCGCGAGATCGAAGGATATCTGAAACAGGGAGAAAATGTGGTCTTTCTGACCCTGGGCGATCCAACCATCTACTCTACCTACCTTTACGTCCAGAAACGGATTGCCGCCCTGGGATACGGAACCGAACTGGTCAGCGGAATCACTTCGTTCTGCGCCGCTGCAGCCAGGACAGGCACTCCCCTGGCGGAATGGGATGAACAGCTCCACATCCTCCCCGCCGTACACCGCCTGGACAGCGCTCTTGATCTTCCGGGAAACTATGTGCTGATGAAATCCGGCCGGAAGATGCAGGAAGTCAAAAAACGCCTTCTGGAAAGCGGAAGGGACGTAGTAATGGTAGAAAACTGCGGAATGGAAAATGAGCACATCTACCGGGGCGCGGACGCCATTCCCGACGACGCCGGATACTACTCTCTGATCATTGCAAAGGAGCCGAAAGGAAAAGGATGATTGAGATTAAAAACCTCACCAAAACCTTCGACAATTTCACTGCCGTTGACAATCTGAACCTGACCATCGAAACGGGAGAATTTTTCGGCCTTCTGGGACCAAACGGAGCCGGCAAGACTACTACCATCGGCATGCTTTCCACCCTTCTCCTGCCCTCCTGCGGGGAGATTCTCATAGATGGAGAACCTCTCACCCGGAACCGCCAGGACATCAAACGGAAAGTCAGTGTTATCACCCAGGAATACTCCATGCGCCAGGATATGGATATGGATGAAATTATGGAATACCAGGGCCGGCTCTACTTTCTGCCGGTCAAACAGATCCGTTCCCGTACCCGGGAATTGCTTGACTTTGCCGGCCTTACGGACCACCGCCGCAAGACGGTACGCAAGCTGTCCGGAGGCATGAAGCGCAAACTCATGGTCTGCCGGGCCCTGCTGACAGAGCCGGAAATTTTGCTGCTGGACGAACCCACCGCAGGCATGGATGCCCTCTCCCGGCGCCAGATGTGGAATCTGCTGCGCCAGCTCAACGAACAGGGCCTCACCATTCTCCTGACCACCCATTACATCGAGGAAGCCCAGTCACTCTGCAGGCGGGTAGCTCTGATGAACAACGGGAAGCTGGAAAATGCGGACACACCGGCAGCCCTCATCAACGCTTTAGGCCCTTACGCTGTAGATGAAATGCACCCGGACGGCATCCAAAGCCATTATTTCCATCAGCGGACGGAGGCCATCTCCTATCTGTCCGCTTTGGAGGGACAATCCACCCTGCGGGACACCACACTGGAGGACGTCTTTGTGGAATACGCGGGCAAACGCCTGTCCTAGCGCGGCTTCCAGCCAGGGTTTCATGCAAAGCAGTTCTCACAAGGAGGTTATTATGGGAATCCGCACAATTTTATGGGAAAAATGGAGAGAATTTATCAGAGATTTCTCCCGCATTACAATGGCCGCCCTGGTGGCGCCGCTGATGTACCTGATCGTTTTCGGCTGGGGAATCCGCACCACCATGAACGGACAGCCTTATCTGTATTTTCTGATCCCGGGTGTAGTATCCCTCACCACCATGAACGGCAGTTTTAATGCCATCGCACAAAACCTGAATGTGCAGAGGCTTTATGAGAAGGCCTTTGACCAGGTAATCATCTCGCCCACTCCTCTGTGGCAGTTTATCGCCGGGCAGATTCTGGCAGGGGCCCTGAGGGGACTCTACGCAGGCGGAATCATCCTCTTTCTGGTACTTCCGGTGGATACAGGATTGACCTTCAACCTGCTTTCCTTCCTGATTCTCTTTCTGAACGGAGCTGTCTTCTCTGCATTGGGAATTGTAGTCTCCTTCTTGGCCAGGAACCATGCGGATGTCCCCCGTTTTTCTAACTACTTTATTATGCCTATGGCTTACCTCTGCAATACCTTTTTCACAACAGACCGGATCCCCCACGGATTCCGGGAAGTGATTGCAGCCCTTCCTCTGTCCCAGACCAGCCGGATGGTGCGCAGCATCTCTGCCGGAGAGCCTGCCAACCTAATGGGAATCCCTATTCTCCTGCTCTATCTGACAGCCCTCACCGGAATCGGACTTTATTTCGTGTACAAAAAAAAGAATCTTTGACAGATTCTTTGGGCTTTCCTGAATTTAAAAAACGAGGCAACCGCTCCCTCAGGAACCATTACCTCGTTTTACCTAACCATTGATCATGAATGAAACTAATTTGTCGATATCGTCTTTTTCGTACGCAATGATCTCAAGCTCCGGAATCTCACCGTTGGAGAAGATGTTCGCCATGGACACATACTGGGACAGTTTGGACTTCAGATTCAGTCTGTCACCTTCGCCTGTAACCAGCTCTACTCTTCCTTTGCAGCTGTCTACTACCTCAAAGAACTTCTCGATGTTTGAAATGTTTTGAACTTTCATCTTTTCTTTCACTCCTTTCTTCCCCATCATTATAACCGCAATCCTCTGATTTGGGAAGAACTTTTTTCCAACTTTCGCATTTTTGTTAGTTTTTTATCATTTTCTGAGAATCCGTTTCTCGGTTATCTCTATTTTGCCTTCCTTCAGCAGCCTGCCCACCGCTCTTTTAAACGCATTTTTACTAAGGTGCAGCTCCCGCTCAATGATTTCCGGAGAGACCCTGTCATGAAAGGGAAGCACGCCGTCATACTCGTCCAGAACCCGGAGAATATAAGCAGCATCCTCATCCATCTGCAGATAAGCCTTCTCGCGCAGGCTTAAGTTCAGCTTTCCGTCTTCTTTCACTTCCGTTATGCGGGCTTCTATGATATCCCCAATCTGCGCATTTCCAAAAAACTCCCGGCGGGGAATCAAGCCGCTGTAGCGGTCATCCACCGCCACAAAGGCCCCAAACTCCCGGCTGATCTGATAAATCCGCCCCGTTACCCGCTCATCTTTCCGGTACGGAGAATTCATTTCCAGATACTCATAGACATTCATGGTGGCACAAAGGCGTCCGCTTTTATCCACATAAAGCGCCGCAAGCACTTCCTCCCCCTCCCGGACACGCCGTGTCTGTTCCCGGAAGGGAAGCAGCAGATCCTTTTCCAGCCCCCAATCCAGAAAAGCTCCTATTTTCCCCACCTCTGCCACCCGCAGAAGGGCCGTACCGCCCAACTCTACCTTAGGCTCCCGCGTAGTGGAAATCAGCCGGTCCCTGGAATCCTTATACACAAAAACCGTAAGGCAGTCCCCCGCCTTGCTCCCTTCCGGCACCTGCTTTGCAGGAAGCAGAACCCGCTCCTGCGCATTCTCCTCTTCCGCCAGATATACGCCGAATTCTACTTTTTTCACAATCCGCAGCTGCTGCTTTTTCCCCAGTTCAATCATATCCGTTTCTCCTAACTAAAGTTCCGTATATTTCTGGCACTCTCCGGAAATATGCTGTTTTTACACCAGTTCCACGACCGCGTAGGGACGTCCCAGATCATCACAGAGGGCCACGCAGTACCTTCCCTCTTCCTCTTCTACCACCGGATAAATCATATCACCCAGCACGGCAGATCTCTTATACTCAGCCCGCATCTGCCGGATGGGAAACTGCTCCGGGACATATTCCCGGGCCATCTGGATGTATTGTCCGTTGTTTACGTGGTGATTCGTATCTAAGTGATGCTGCTGCACGGCAAAAGGTTTTTTCGTTTCCCCCTCTTTGGGCATCGGCACTTTCCGGGAAGCATAATTCATATCCAGCTTTTCTTCCAACACATAAACCTTCTCGATCTCCTCCGGTACGCGTACCGGCCTTCCGGTGTCCGTGTCCAGAAAACTCCAGAGGGAATTGGCATACGCCAAAAGCTCTCCCTTGGAATCTTTCATAGTAAAATTCCGGTATCCGCAGAAGCCCTGAAAATAATAAGGCCAGGTAGAGATCCGGACCTCTTCACAGAGTGCCGGATAGCGCTCCACCACAATCTGCCAGGAAGAAAGCACCCAGATCCGGTGCTGCTCTTCCAGCACGCCCACTCCAACGTTCAGTTCCTCCGACTGAAACGTGCTGCAGTCTTGAAAATAGTTTATAATTCCATTCAGTGATAAAAGTTTGTCCCCGCCCACTTCGCTGTAGCGGATCCTGCTGTTGAATGAATACATTGTTTTTCACCTCTGAATGGTATTTTAACACAAATAAAAAAGAAATAAAATAAAAAAGGCCGCAAAAATATTCCCGTGTGGTAAAAATTACAAAACCCCGGCGGATCTCTCCACCGGGGTTTCAAGCAGGGCTACAAGGATTCGAACCTTGAAATGACGGAGTCAGAGTCCGTTGCCTTACCGTTTGGCGATAGCCCTTTGTTTTTCAGCGAATATTAATATAACATATCTTTTCCAAAAAAGCAAGTACTTTTTCTGATTTTATTTATTATTTTATTTGGCATTTGTCGCCTTGTCAAAGTTCCCGCTGCATCATACCGCATCCCGCAGGCGCTTGACAAGCTTTCCGGCTTTTCTTATAATGTGGATAACACACAGATTTCTGCGGGTGTACCGCAGACCCCCAAAGAGGTATCTTCATGCTCTTGCTGCAGCTTTTTCTCATCGCCCTGAACGCCGTTTTTGCCTGCGCGGAAATTGCCGTAATCTCCATCAACGAGCAGAAAATTGCAAAGCTGGCTTCCCAGGGCAACAAAAAAGCCCAGCGGCTTGCGGCTTTGACCAGCCGTCCCGCCAGGTTCCTGGCTACCATCCAGGTGGCAATTACCCTGTCCGGCTTTCTGGGCAGCGCTTTTGCGGCGGACAATTTTTCCGGCACCCTGGCCGACTGGCTCTTTGATCTCGGAATCCCCCTCTCACGCTCCACCTTGGCAACGGTTTCCCTGATCCTCATTACTTTAATTCTCTCTTATTTTACCCTGGTCTTTGGGGAACTGGTCCCCAAACGCCTGGCCATGAAAAAGGCAGAATCTCTGGCTCTCGCCATGTCCGGTCTTATCAGCGTCATTTCCACGCTCTTCGCTCCGGTCGTCTGGTTCCTTTCCCTCTCCACCAACACCATTCTCCGTCTGCTCCGTATCGATCCCAATGAAGAAGACGATCCTGTCAGTGAAGAAGAAATCCTCCTGATGGTAGATGCGGGAAGCAAAAAAGGCGCCATCGATCAGGAAGAGCAGGAATTCATCCAGAACGTCTTTAAATTTGACGATATGACCGCAGAAGAAATCGCCATCCACCGAACAGAAGTCACCCTGCTCTGGATGGAGGAATCCATGGAGGAATGGAACCGGACCATCTATGAAAACCGCTTCTCTTTGTATCCGGTCTGCGAAGACTCTAAAGATCATATTATCGGCATCCTCCACACCAAGGATTATTTCCGGCTGGCCGACAAAAGCCGCGAACAAGTGCTTGCCTCTGCTGTACGGCCCGCCTACTTTGTTCCTGAAAATGTAAAGGCCGACATACTGTTCCGCAATATGAAAAAGGGCCGTCACTCTATGGCCGTGGTCCTGGACGAATACGGAGGCATGATAGGCATTGTCACACTGAAAGATTTGGTGGAACAGCTTGTAGGGGATTTGGAACCAGAAGAAGCGGATAAAAAGACACTTTCTCCTAAAATCATACGGCTGGACTCCAATCTATGGAAGATCTGCGGAAACGTGGAGCTGGAATCCCTGGAGAAAGCCATAGGTGTCATGCTAAACCGCGAGATGTACGACACCTTCACAGGCCTGGTCTTCAACACCTTGGGACAGGTTCCCGACGACGGGCAGGAAATCGATCTGGAAGCTTCCGATCTGCTTATCCATGTGAGCCGGATTCACAATCACCAAATAGAAGAAGCCACCATACAAAAACAAGAAGGAGCTTAAACTCCTTCCTGTTTTTTCTTTTGTATTCTTCTTTCTTTATTTCACGGCAACTGCCTCTACCTCGCACAGTACCCCTTTGGGAAGCTCTTTCACTGCTACGCAGCTTCTAGCCGGTTTGGAAACAAAATATTCCTCATACACTTGGTTAAACGCTGCAAAGTCCGCCATATCCGCCAGGAAGCAAGTAGTTTTAATCACATTTTCATATCCAACCCCTGCGGCTTTCAGAATCTCTCCCACATTTTTACAGCTCTGGCGGGCCTGAGCTTCGATACCCTCCGGAATCTCACCGCTCTCCGGTACAATGGGGATCTGCCCGGAAGAAAACACAAATCCGTTTGCCTCATAACCCTGGGAATAGGGCCCAATCGCGGCAGGTGCTTTTGTTGTTGACAAGACTTTCATAATCTCTGCTCCTCTTTTCCTTTTTTATTCTGTTTACCCTTCCGGCACAGGTTCCTGAGGCGTTTCTTCGCCTCCCTCTCCCTCCGGCGGAACTCCAATTTCGCCCGGAACGCCGCCTTCTGTGGGCTGCATAATTCCCCCGATCACGTTTCCGGGATGCAGCTCGCAGGATTTGACAATCAGCGGGGAACCGGATACGCTGTTATTTTCCGGCATCAAGGTAATAATCCGATCTTCTATACTGGTACAGGCATCCGTAGCAAGCTGGCCGCTCTCAATGCAGACCGTTCCCACCCGATGGATATCGCAGTACTCTGTAGGAACCGTCCCGACTGCAAAGAATTCGCTCTTCACCAGTCCGTCACACAAGCCGGGAATGGGACGCTTTCCGGATCCTCCGCAGACCGTGCCGCTGGTAATAGTATCCGGCCTGGGAAAATCCTTATTCTCCAACTCCTCATGAATCCTGGACATGACCTGTCTCCAGAGAGTTAAATGATAGGTGGTATTCGCCAGCTGATGGTTGTTGTCGAAGCCTCCCCATACGCCGGCTGTATAATAAGGCGTAAAGCCCACAAACCAGATGTCCCGGTTATCCGAAGTGGTTCCTGTTTTCCCGGAAATTGCCATCCCCGGAAACCGGGCCCGTCCTCCGGTACCCTGATTGACTACATCCTTCATGGCACTGGTCAGCAGCCATGCCGTGCTGTCCTTCAGCACGGTCCTGGTTTTCGGCTGGGTATTGTCAATCAAAACATTCCCGTCGTGATCCAAAATCCTGGTATACAGCACCGGTTTCGTGTAGACACCGCCGTTGGCGATAGTAGCATAAGCTGCCGTCAGTTCCAGATTGGTCACGCCATTGGTGATACCTCCCAGGGCCATGGCCTGGGTATAGTCATTCAACCCGTTCACGGTCTCCTTCTGCATGGTGGTAATCCCCAGATTCTCCAAATAGGTAATACCCAGGGCCGGGGTAATATCGGTCAGCGTCTTCACAGCCAAAATATTCATGGACTGTTCGATTCCCTTGCGGATGGAAGTCCAACCCTGATATGCTTCGCCGTTCCAGTTCCGCACCGGCCTTCCGTTCGCATAATTATAAGGAGCGTCAAACTGAGTGGTGGCAAGGGTCATACCCGCCGTATCCAGAGCAGGCGCATAGGTAGACACTGGCTTAAAGGTAGATCCCGGCTGACGGGTCGTATCCACCGCCCGGTTCAGGGAAAGGCTCACGGTTTTCTCTCCCCGTCCCCCTACAATTCCCTTCACATACCCGGTTGCCTGATCCATAACTACCATAGAGGCCTGGGGCTGGGGAGTCATATCAATCCGCTCATAGACCGTATCCTCCGGTCCTACTACCGCAGCCTTATAAGTTTCAATATGGGCAAGGGCATCCTCTTCCGTGTCAAACAAAGCCTCGAAATTGGAGCGCTCGTTTTCTTTAAAATATTTCTCAAACATCTGGGTGCTGTGATTGATCTGCTCCCCGTCCGGCTTCACCACCGTAAGGGCATAGTCCAGTCCCACATAAACATTTTGAGGATAGTTCTCCTCGTTGGCCATCTCCTCATCCATGATCTTCTGAATCGCCGGATCCTGCGCCGTCTCAATGGTCAGGCCGCCGTTATAGACCAGATTGTAGACCTGCTGGGAGTTGTACCCTTTGATCTCCTGCAGATCATGAAGCACCTGTTCAATGGTTGCATCCACATAATAGGAATACACCTCGGCCACGCCCGTAATCTCATTGGTATTCTGAATCCGGGCATACACATCGTCCGCCATAGCCTCGTCATACTCGCTCTGGCTGATAAATTCCTGTTCCAGCATATAATTCAGTACCGTCTCCCGCCGCTCCCGGTTCTCTTCCGGGTAGCTCACCGGGTTATTGCCTACGGGATTCTTGGCAATTCCGGCAATCACCGCCGCCTCCGAGATGGTAAGTTCACTGACATCCTTGTTGAAATAGCGGTTGGCCGCCGCCTGGATTCCCAGGCTGTTCTGTCCTAAGTTGATGGTGTTCAGATATGCCTCCAGGATCTCATCCTTGGTCATAATCTCTTCCAGCTTTACCGCCAGATACTGCTCCTGAAGCTTTCTCTCGATTTTCTCCGCCGGCGTACTCTCACTCATAAAGTCGAACACATTATTCTTCAAAAGCTGCTGGGTAATGGTACTGGCTCCCTCCGTCTTCTTAAAGCCGCTGGCTATGGCACGGACGCCCGCACGGAGCATACCCTTTAAGTCAATTCCGTTGTGTTCATAAAAACGCTGGTCTTCAATAGCCACAAACGCCTGCTGCACATGCTCCGGAATCTGCTCAATATCTACCCAGATCCGGTTGGAACCTGCTGTAATCAGCTCGGCCGTCTTATTACCTTCTGCATCTTTGATGACGGATTTATATCCTCTCGGGATTACACTGGCACTGTCAATATCCGGCGCATTGTCCAGGACGCCCTTAACAACACCCAGCCCCGCACACAGCACCACCACGCCGGCGGCCAGCATACAAACGAGAAACGCTTTTATAAATAATACACTTGCTTTTTTACTTACTTTTGCGGCTTTGGAGTTCACAGACTTCTGTTTCTTGGAAGTTCCACGTTTTCCATAATTCATTTTACAGCCTCCTCTTATATCCCCTTATTATAGCAAAAAGTATCCCTCAAATAAAGGGTAAAATTAAAATTCACAATTTCTTGCGTTTTTCCTAAGCATTCTTTATAATGTTTTTAATTCCTGCGACAGCTTTCGACACGCTTCTCAAACATTGTCCTGTATAATACTTTCAAAACCCAGCAAGTGAAAAGGAGAGTATGATGCAAAAGGAATTTTTGATTGAGACACGCTCTGTTGCAGACGAAAAAGGAACCCTGCTGAATCTGAAATACTACCTGATCGAGGAGGAACCGCCCCAGTCCGCAGCCCCTCTCTACCGCATCTGTATCAAGAAATCCATCGCCGAACACCCCGGGGTAGAAGAGACCGAAAGCACGCCCCCGGTCTCCGACTCAGAACTTTTTACCCGCCAGGTGCTAAAGCAGCTCATCCAGAATGCAGTTACACCCGTCTGCCTTCTGGAAATCGTGGATGATATGATAACCCGGGAGGAAGGACAGGCTTCCTGAAAGGAATCCTATGCAAGAAACATACAAATTCTCCCATGCTCCTGGCGTAGGGGAAATTATTGAAAAAAAATCCCGTTTTATTGCTACCGTCGCACCTGTAAAAACAGAAGAAGACGCCCTGAAATTTATTGAGGGATGCAGAAAACAGTATTGGGATGCCTCCCACAACTGCACCGCTTTCACCATCGGAAGCAGGCACCAGCTCACCCGGTGCAGCGACGACGGAGAGCCGGCGGGAACTGCAGGAAGGCCCATGCTGGATGTACTCCTGGGCGAAGATATCCACGACACCGCCGTCGTGGTTACACGATATTTCGGCGGCACACTCCTGGGAACCGGCGGCCTGGTACGCGCTTATTCCAAAGCCGTCCAGGAGGGACTGCGCCAGGCTGTGATTCTGGACAAACACAGGGGAACACATCTTAGAATACATACCGACTACAACGATTTCGGCAAAGTCCAATATCTCCTGGGACAGCGCAAAATTCCCATACTCCAGTCCGATTATACGGATGCGGTTTCTTTGGATATTCTGGTTCCCTGCGCCGCCTTGTCCGGGCTGATCCGCGATCTCACCGACGGAACCGGGGGACGTGCCGGGCTGGAGCCGGGAGACACATGCTGGTATGCCGTATCAAACGAAGAAATACTTTTGTTTGAGGAGGACGAAGCATGAAACTCTCTTCATTCCGAAAACGAAATTGGAGATTTCTGGTTATTCTTGTGTCAGGCATGCTGTTCTTTCCGGCCTTTTTTCTGATGGAAAACTATGTAGCCGGGCAGACGGCAAATCCAGCCCTTCGCCTTTGCATCAATGAAGTCTGCACCCGCAATCCAGGTACGGACACGGAAGGCTATACCTCATATGAAGACTATATTGAGCTCTATAATCCTACGGACCAGGAAATCTCCCTGGAAAACATGTACCTTTCCGACACAAAAAAGAATTACACTCTGGCTCCTCTGCCAGAGGACGTAATCGAACCCGGCGGCTATTATGTGCTGTACGCCTCCGGTACTGCAAAATCCCCGGAGGAGGAATGCTGCCCATCGCTGCCTTTCCGTCTCTCCGGGGAAGAATCCCTGTATCTCTGCTACTGTGAAGAACCTTCCGGAAGTCCCCTCCGCCTGTTTCTGGCAGACTCCGTCTTTCTTCCGTCCCTTCCTCCCAATGCCGTATACGCCCGGAAGGAAGACGGCGGGAAAGAGTTTGCTGCTATGCGCCCTTCTCCCGGATGTTCCAACGGTATTTCTACTCTTGTTTTAAACGAACCTGTATTGTCGGCAGAAAGCGGTTTCTACGAGACCTCCCTCTCCCTTACCCTCTCTTCACCAGAGGGCTTTACCGTCCGCTATACCCTGGACGGAAGCGAGCCTTCCTTTGATTCCCCTATTTTCACGGAACCGCTGATCCTATCCGATCCCAGCCTTTCGGAAAACCTGTACTCTGCCCGGGAGGATATTGCTGCCCCCTCTGATCCTGTGGATAAAGCCGTAATTCTGCGTGCCGCCGCCTTTGACGAAAAGGGCAATTACAGCAATACCGTCACAGCCTCCTATTTTATAGGCTTTTGCGAAAAAGAAGGCTATGATAATATTTCCATTCTCTCTATCACCGCAGAGCCGGAAGATCTTTTCGGCTCTGACAGAGGTATCTATGTCCTGGGTTCCCGGTATGACGATGCCCGGAACGCCCTCCTGGTTTCCCCGGACATGATCTGGACACAGCTTCTCGACTACACCAACTACAACCTTTCCGGAGCGGATTCCGAGCGGACCGCCCATCTGGATTTTTTCGATGCGGATCACTCCCTATCCTTCGCTCAGGAATGCGGAGTCCGCATCCGGGGAAACGAATCCCGGAGCTTCCCCCAGAAAAGCTTTTCCCTCTTTTCCCGCAGCCGCTATGGGGCTAAAACTTTCACTCCCGATTTTTTTGAAAATGAATTTTCCTCTTCTGATATAATTCTAAATACGGGCCAGGATCTGAAAAAGGTATTTTTCTTTTCCCTGGTGAAAGACCGGGAAGCTGCCGTCCAGCAGTATCTCCCCTGCCAGGTATTTCTCAACGGGGAATACTGGGGCATGTACTATCTGATGGAAAAATACTCCGCCGAATGGATAGGGAACATTTACCATCTGGACCCGGAAAATATCCTTCTTATCAAAGCCACCCGGGAAGTCCAGGACGGTAAACCGGAAGATATTTCCCGATTCCGGGAACTGCGTGACTATCTAACCCTGGACATGTCTGATCCGGAAATCTATGAACGCCTTCTGGAACAGATGGATATGCAGAGTTTTATTGACTGGATGTGTATCAACATTTATATAGGCAACACAGACAGCAAGCCCTTGGGCGGCAATGTTTTTACCTGGCAGACCACTGCTCCCGACGGCAGCAGGTACGGCGACGGGAAATGGCGATGGATGCTCTATGATCTGGATTCCTCCCTGGGAGTGGGCATCCAGCTTCCCGATACGCCTGCCTACGCCATTGACTCCTTTACCGAGCATGCCGGTTTCGCCCCTTGCGGTTTCCTGGACGACGATCCCATGCCTGCCCTGATGGAAAGCGAAGCCTTCCGCCAACAGTTTGTACTCACTTTTATGGATCTGGCAAACGAAAATTTCCGGGCCTCCAAAGCCTTGGCTCTGCTGGATTCCATAGAATCCCGGTATGCCGGCAGCGCGGACAAAAGCTATGCCAGATGGAACACCAATCCTGCAGATCTTCCTTTCCATGAACAGATAGGGGAACTGCGCCAGTTCTTTACAAACCGTTACGAAGCCATTGTCCCCTGCCTTGCCGAACACTTTTCCCTGGAGGGCAGCCTTGTACCCCTCTCCCTCTCCTCAAACATGCCGCAGGGAGGAAGCGTAACACTGAACACTTTGACGCCGGATTTGGAGGCCGGGGAATGGACCGGGAATTATTATACGGATTACCCCTTAACCCTTACGGCTGAAGCTTCAGACGGATTTATTTTTCAGGGATGGGAGGTCTCCGGCTCCGCCGTTACGGCAGGAGAGAATCACTCTGAGAAAATACAGATACGGCTCCGGGATGGGGAAAATCAAGTCCGGGCCATATTTTCAAAACTCCCCTGACAGAAAATACCAGCCCCTTGGACCGCGCCAAAAGAGCCCTGCGAAATCTCTTCGCAAGGCTCTTGCATTTTTTATCTCTTAATCTGCCCGTAATAAGCATTTGCCCCATGCTTTCTCAGGAAGTGCTTATCCTGAATTACCTGGGGCGCCGGAGCCACGCCCGGCTTCAGAAGCTCCGTGCGGCAGGCCATCTTCGCCACTTCCTCCAGAACCACTGCGTTGTGTACGGCATTGTCTGCATCCTTGCCCCAGGTAAAGGGACCGTGGTTGGTGCAGAGAACGCCGGGAATGTGCATGGGATTCTTTCCCCGGAAGGTTTCGATAATCACAAGGCCCGTGTTCTTCTCATACTCCCCGTTAATCTCCTCTTCCGTGAGACTCCTGGCACAGGGAATCTCCCCGTAGAAATAGTCTGCATGGGTGGTTCCGTAACAGGGAATACTGCGCCCTGCCTGAGCCCAGGAGGTAGCCCAGGGAGAATGGGTGTGTACAATTCCCCCTACCTCCGGAAATGCTTTATAGAGTTCCAGATGGGTAGGCGTGTCGGAAGAAGGATTGTAATCACCCTCCACCTTATTGCCGTCCAAATCCATCACCACCATATCTTCCGGCCTAAGCTCATCGTAATCCACACCGCTGGGTTTGATTACGAACAAGCCGGATGCCCGATCGATTCCGCTGACATTTCCCCATGTATAAGTGATCAGCCCTCTTCTGGGGAGCTCCATATTTGCTTCATAAACCTGTTTTTTTAATTCTTCCAACATTTCTATTCATTCTCCTTTTTATCCAATAATGCCCGCATGGTACGGTTGGCAAAGGAAAGATCCTCTCTCCAGTTCTCCTTGCCCAGATACCAAAATTCCGTTACAAATTTCCGTACTCCCATAGCCCAGGCCGTATCAATCATGGCCGGGAAATCTACCTGGCCCTCTCCGTACATCATATCCCGGAATTTACCCGGAACCGTCTCTTTCAGGTGCATAGCTACAATATGCCCCTGACAGCTTCCTAAATCCTCCTGTACGTCCGTTCCATAGGAAAGCGCCGCATTGTTGATATTGCCGCAGTCGGGATAAACGTTCAAATACACAGAATTTATCTGTTTTACATAATTCATGGATTTCCCGCAGGTATTCATAAACTCTGTTTCCATGGTTTCAAAACCCATAAGAACCCCTGCTTTGGCTGCCATCCAGGTACATTTTTTCAGGTTCTCCCCAAACCGGGCCACTGTCTCCGGCGTGGACTCGTCATAATAAACGTCATAACCTGCAAGCTGGATAATGCGCACGCCCAGATCATCGGCCAGCTGGATGGCTTTCTCCATAATCTCCATCCCTCGGGCACATACGGCCGGGTCGCTGCTGCCGATGGGGTATTTCCGGTGGCCGGACAGACACATGGTGCGGATAGGAATCCCCTCCTCATACATGGTCTTTACCAACTCCAGACGCTCCTCCTTCGTCCACTCCAGACGCGCCAGTTTTTCATCCGTCTCATCAATACTGATTTCCACGAAATCATAGCCAGCCTCCTTCGCCGCCGTAAGTTTCTCCTTCCAGGTCAGATCTTTGGGCATGGCTTTCTCATATAAACCGATTGTATAAGCACTCATTTCAGCATCCTTCCCGCCCTACAGGCTTTCGATCTCATAGAAAGCAATCTCGTCAATCTCCCGGTTGGTGGACACCAGGCCCGCTTTGCCATCTTTTGGGTACACCCGCACATTAGCCGGTCCTACGTCACTGTCCAGGACTTCCATCACATAACCGCTTCCGTCATAAGTACATGCCAGCAGATCCCTGCGTCCTTTCCGGTGGCCGATAATGGCCGCACCCTTCCCATAGATTTCCGCTCCCCAAATGCCGTGGGCAAATTCATAAGACTCCTCAAAGGTATGAATACAGGTATATGCTCCCTCCACCTTTTTATAAATCTTAACCGTATCTCCATGGAAGGGAGTCATCACCAGCATCTCCAACTCCCCATCCCCGTCAAAGTCCGCAAAGGTCATATCGCTGGCCGCATCTCCCGTAAGGGTCTCCACACTCCAGCTGCCGCCCTGTGCCAAAGGAGGCGTCACCTTGAAAATCCCGTTGTCCGCAGCCACCGCCGCCCAGACACCATCCGCCTCTTCTACCCGGCAGTACCCGTGGTTTTTCAGAAGGCCTTCCTTCAGCGACGTCAGTTTCAGGGGATGCTCCCCATCTACGCTGCTTAAATCTTTCGGAAGTTCTCCCACCCAGATTTTTCCCGGACTGCTCCAGTCATCCTTCTCCTCATGGCCGGACTTCAGCGTGCAGGCAATGAGATAGTTCACACCGCCGGCAGTCAGTACATCAAAGCGGTGTACAAAAGGAAGCTCTGCCATAGTCCGGATCTCCCAGTCGTCTTTTCCCCTGGGAGAGGCCAGAACAATCTTTGCCTCCTTGGAATCATTGGGGGAGTAGAACTTGTGAGTGGCAAGAAATTCCCCGTTGCTGCCCGGAACCTGCACCATAGTCATGGTGCCGCCCGGTCCTTCCCAGACAGTCTCCTCCAAGTTCCCGTCCAAATCAAACATCAGACACTTATTTACCTTCTCCGCCGCAACCAGCAGATGTTCCGCCCCATTGTAAGACAGGGGACAGATGGAATAGCATTTCTCCAGTTCATGTGTCCTGATTTTGTTAATTTTCATTGTATTCTCCTAATCTACCTGGTGTACCCAGGCGCCTCTTTCCCGGAACTCCCGGACCAGCTGTATGGGTGCATCCTTATCCGTAATGATATTGGCGATCAGTTCCGGCGGACAGGAAACAAAGCTGCTTCTCTTCCCGAACTTGGAACAGTCCGCCAAAATGTAGGACGCCTTGCTGACCCGTTCAAACATCATCTGATTCAGATTGACCTCATTGAGCAGTTCCGTTGTCATCCCTGTATCCGGGCAGAGCCCGCCGCATCCCATAAAGCTTTTTCGCGCTGTCACCTGTGTCAGGTTATTCATGGCAAAATCTCCTACCATTGCACCCTTCACATAGCGGAGCTCTCCGCCCAGCAGGACTACCGTAGCCTGGGATGGATTTTTTTCATTGATAATATTTCCGTTATTTGTTATAATCGTTACATTTCTGCTGGTAATGTACTTTACCATAGCCAGGGCCGTCGAGCTGGTATTAATAAAAATACTGTCTCCGTCTTCTACCAGACTCGCCGCGTATCTGGCGATTTTCTCCTTCCGGAAAAGTCTTGGGTTCTCCCCATTGCCCTCGCCAACCTGATTGCTGTTCCGGGCGCCTCCGTAAAAGCGCTCCAGCAGCCTGTGATCTTCCAGAAATTGGAGATCCCTCCGAATAGTCAAGGGAGATACCTGGAATTTCTCCGCCAGGTGATTCACCGTCACATCGCCGTTTTCACGAACGATTTCCAATACTTTTTCTCTCCGGCTGTTTACAATCGAACGACTCATCTTCATGGTTTTCCCCTCCCCGCCACAAAGGTTTCTAAGCCGCAGACAGCAAAAAGAACGCTCTGCGCTCTTTCTACTGTCATGAATACAAGGGTTATCCCCAAAATCCCACCGGATTCCGAGAATAACCCCTCGCTTTCTTTTTTTCAGCCGCTTAATCCAGAGGAACGCCGGATTCTTTCAATTTCTCCTCCATCTCAGCCTGAGACATTACATTCTTCAGGCCAATGACGGTCGTTCCCTTTTTTTCCGCATCCTTAAACATCGAAATAAAATTCAGCGGACAGAAAACCACATCAAACTGGCTTGCAGCACTCTTGCCCTCAGATAAGGAACAATGATGCAGCTTTCCTACTTTCAGCCCCAGAGACTTTATCACCTTCTCCGTGGTCATCTTCATCATCAGACTTGTCCCTGCGCCATTTGCACAGCAAACTAAAATGTTCAACATCTCTTTTTTTCCTCCAATATCTTAAATTATAACAGCAGTTTAATCAGCCTTTCTTAGCCTTCAGCTCCTTGTATGCCTCGTAATCTTCTGTCATCAAGAAATAACCTTCTTTGTCCTTCCTGTACTGCATCTGGGGAATCGCCAGGAGCGCGACAACCACAACCGCAAGGCCCACATAGCTTAAATACTTCATCAGAACCGTGAACACCGGCCATACTACCGCCCAGTCCCACATGCCTAAGTATCCCCCGTAGGCTGCCATTCCAACCCAGCTTGCGATAACCGCAGAGCCGAATACCTGGCAGAGTCCGGAGATGAACGGCAAGATGATTGCTGCCTTAAGACCGCCCTTGTTATTAGCATACACCGCAATCGTCGCATTGTCAAAGAATACCGGAACAAATCCTGCAATTACAAGCACGGGGCTCTTCAAAAGAATCAATGCGCCGATTGCCAGGAATTGTCCCACTGCGCCTGCCAGAAATCCGATAGGCACTGCGTTGGGAGAACCAAAGCCGTAGGATACCGCACAGTCAACACCGGGTACGGAACCGGGAAGAAGTTTATTGGCAATACCCTGGAAGGAATTGGTCAGCTCCGTTACAAAGGTGCGGACACCCAACTGCAGAATCGCCAGATATACGGCAAAGTTCAGACAGGTAGTCAGGATGTAGAACAAAAAGCTTGCATTCTCTCCCAGGAATCCGGCTTCCACCAGGTAATCACGGCCCAGAAGCAGCAAAATCGCGCCGAAGAACAGAATCATCAGTAATGCCGTACATACCATATTCTCGTTAAACATAGACATGAATCCCGGAAGTTCCAAATCCTCCAGCTTCTTGGACTCTTTCTTGCCGTCCTTGCCTTTTCCCATCTTCTCCGCAATTCAGGAGAACAAGGCTACTGCAAACATCTGCTGATGCGCCAGGCAGAAGCCTGCGCCGTCCGTCAGTTCCTGGGTGGGTTTGATGGTCAGGTTGGAGCCCACTGCCCAGTAGCAGCCGAGAACCAGCGCCATAACGATGAGAATCGCCGTGTTGTTATTGCTGGAAGCCAGCGCCGGAAGGGCAAACAGGATGAGCCAATATGCGGTAGATGCCTGCTGGACCTGTACATGCCCTGTGGTAAACAAGGCGCGCAGTTTCGTAAGTTTGCTGAAACGTACCAGCAGAATGTTTACGATAAACGCAATCAGCAGGAGCATCATCACCTGGGAGAAGGATTTTCCAAAAACCTCTTCCACACCTGCAGTCACTGCGTTCTGGCCGAAATATGGGTCAATAACCATGGCGTCCAGGTTAAAGCGATCCTTCAGTCCTACCAGTACCGGCCGGAAATTGCTTACCAGTCCGCCGGAACCCACAGCCAGAATCATGTAGCCTACTACAGCTTTGATGGTGCCACCCAACACATCATACCAGGGTTTCTTCAGAAGCACATAGCCCAGCAGAACAATCAAGCCGATCATCCATGCCGGCTGCTGCAAAATATTTGTAGCAAAATATGACCACGCATTCATCAAAAAATTCATACAAATCCTCCCTTAGTTAAACTATTCGTTTTTTCCGTCCAGATACTTCTCCTGAAGCTTCAGCAAGTCATCCGGCCCTTTTGCCTCCAGAAGTTCTGTCACAAGCTCCTCGTTCATCAGCATCTCCGACAGACGCATCATATTGTTTAAGTGCTGCTCCGGGTTGCAGGAAGCCAGTGTAAAGAACAGCCGCGCATCCTTCTCCGGATCTTCCGGATCGAAGCTGACCGGTTTCTCCAGCTTCATAAAGCCAATCGCCGTCTTGTTGACGCCCACTGCGCCTTCCTGGGAATGAGGCATAGCCACGTTTGGCATAATCACAATGTAAGGCCCGTACTTGCGGACACATTCCACAATATCCTGCCCGTAATTGGAGCCAACCGTTCCGTCTGCCTCCAGGGATTTGCAGCTCATCAAAATGGCTTCCTCCCAGTCCTTTGCCTCCCGGGCAAAGAGATAATGATTCATCTCTACAAATTCTCTTAACACAGCTTTTCTCCTTCTTTCTTAATTTACAGGCAGGAACGGAAGGGAATATTCTGGGGATGCTCAAAGCAGTCCTCAAATCCTCTCCTGTGATGGTAATAAATCTTATCCTTATCCTGGGGATAGGTGTACTTTCCGCCTACCTGCCAGAAGAACGGATGGAATTTGTACTCATTGCGATCCTTCTTGAAATCGTACAGCATCTTGATCTCCTCGCAGTCCGCCTGGAAATTCGTCCACACATCCCAGTGAATGGGAACTACAACCTTGCACTGAAGATTTTCCGCCATGCGGAGAATGTCAATGGAAGTCATCTTATCCTGCATGCCAATGGGATTCTCGCCAAAGGAGCCAAACGCCACATCAATATCATAATCCTTGCCGTGCTTTGCAAAGTAGATGGAGAAATGAGAATCGCCGGAGTGATAAATATTTCCGCCCGGAGTCTTAACGAGATAATTCACCGCCTTATCATCCATATCGGTCGGACAAACTCCCGTCAGTTCTTCTCGGTTCTCACTCGTATCATCGGTTGTCACGATACAGGTGCGGTCAAAGCTGTCTAAGGCCACAATCTCCAAATCCTTAATCTTAATGACGTCTCCCGGCTTTACCGTAATGCAGCGCTCCGCAGGAACGCCCCACTTCATCCAGGTCTCCACCGATTTCTTCGGGCCGATAAAGGGAACCGGAA
This sequence comes from uncultured Lachnospiraceae bacterium, assembly GCA_910587955.1. Lineage (GTDB taxonomy): Bacteria > Bacillota > Clostridia > Lachnospirales > Lachnospiraceae > Laedolimicola. The sequence continues at coordinate 52,716 of CAJUNN010000006.1, forward strand.
TCTCCTTTCCGTCCTCGTCCGTGGTGGTCATGCCGCTCTGGATGACATGGGCGGCCCACTCGGCAGACATATGGTCCTGATGATAATGAGTAGCCAGAACCGCGTCCACATGCTTGAACGCAAAAGGATCAATGACAAAGGGGACATTTCTTAAGTTGGGCTGCATCAAACGGCCTCCGCACATATTTGCCATCTGATGGCCCGGCTTCATCTTGTTGTCCCCATGGGTCCTCTTGCCGTTTCCGCACCACAGGTCAATGGTAATGTTGGTATTCTCCGGCGTTTTAAACCAGACACCCGTACACCCCAGCCACCACATTGCCACATTGCCCGGCGCTACCACCTCGTTCTCGATGTCTTCCACAAGCCAGGTTCCCCACTCCGGGAAAGTGCTCATAATCCAGCTCTCTCTTGTGATTTCATTCACTTTCGACATTTGCTCATCTCCTTGCTTTTTTGCAACCTTTCAGATTCACTTTGTATTTTTATTTTACAAAATTTACAAGACTCTTTCAACCCGTTATATGATTGTTTCATTAATTTTACGATTGTTATGTCCGTTTTTCATTAATTTTGTAGATATTCTACAGTATAACGCGGATTTTCCCTTATTATTCAAGGTGTTTTTGGATATATTGTCCAATTTCTTATTCTTTTTAAGAACGTTTTGTCGTTTTATGTTCGTTTTTAGGCGTATAAAATCAAAAAAGAGCGGAACACTTTTCATTCCACTCTTTCGCATTGCTCTTATCCCCTTATCCACTGAGGGTATTCTTATATATTTCCAAAATCTCGTGTGTCAGCCGCACTTTATTTTACGGCTTTTTACTATTTGCTCTGTTTTTATTCTGCTCCCAGCACCTCCAGCGCCTTCTGAAGCTGATTATCTTCCTCCTTGGAGACCACCACATCATTTTTCAGGCTCTTCTCCAGCTCTACTTCCACATCCGGCTCAATGCCAATCCCGTGAATGTTGTTGCCCGCCGGCGTATAATACTTGGAAACCGTCAGCTTCACCGCTGTGCCATCGCTCATGGGATAAATCTTCTGCACGATTCCTTTGCCGTAGGTAGTCGTTCCCACCAGGGTCCCTGCCTCGTAATCTTTTATCGCTCCCGCAAAAATTTCGGATGCGCTGGCGCTGTTTCCGTTGATCAGCACTGCCATGGGCTTGTCGAAAAAGTGCTCCGCGTCCGAGCTCTCCTCCTCCCGGTTCCCGTATTTGTCCTCTGTGTAAACCAGAAGGCCTTCCGGAAGCAGGCGGTCCAAAATGGCGCACACGCTGGATACCAGGCCGCCGCCGTTGTTCCTAAGATCCACAATCAAGGCTTTCATCCCCCGGGCCTCCAGATCGTCCATGGCCTGCAGGAACTGTTCTGTAGTCACATCATCGAAAGAGGTAATAGCAATATAGCCCACCTGGCCTTCCAGCATCTCATGGCTGACCGTAGGAACCTCAATGGTCCTCCGCTCTGTCTCAAACTCCAGATAGTCTTTCTCGCCCTCCCGGACTACCGATATCAAGGTTGTCGTATGCTCTTCCCCTTTGATCAGGGATACCACCTTTGTCAAATCCTCGCCGGTCACTTCCACGCCGTCTACCTGGTAAAGAATGTCTCCCGGCAGAAGTCCCGCCTCCATAGCCGGAGATCCTTCAAAAATCCGTACAATGGTGATAATGCCCGTGGACATATTCTGGGAAATCTCCACGCCGATTCCGCAATAGCTTCCGTAAGTGGAGTCCAGCATACTCTGATACTCTTCCTGGGTATAATAGGCCGCATACGTATCCCCCAGCCCTGCAACGGTCCCCTTAAAGAGATAGTTCTCCACCTGCTCCGGGTCAATCTCATCCAGATAGTACAGCTCAATGAGCTTCTGCATTTCCTCCAGCTTCTTCTGGACTTCGGAATTGGTCAGTCCCAGGCTGCCGGAAGCTCCGGCCTTCTTCTGCGCCAAGTTCAGCATCTGGCGTCCGAAAACCATAGCCTCCATAACCACAAGCATGATAACTATGCCAACTGCAAGCCCTTTCCAAAACTGTCTCTTCTCACGTTGTTTCCTCTCGTCCATACGGTTCCTCTTTCTTTGATCCTGCAAAGCCTGCCGTCTGTCCGTTTCCCCCGATCAGGCGACAGGCCGGGGCAGCTCTTCTTCTCTGCCCCGACCTGCTTTGCAGCCTCTTTGTTTAATATACGCTTTTTTATCCCACATAATTCCGCGGATTCACATATGCGCCGTTTACCATCACACCGAAATGCAGATGGGGGCCGGTGGAGAACCCGGTAGACCCCACCGCACCGATGGTCTGTCCCTGGGACACCATTTCTCCCTCGGACACATAGAGGGCCGAACAGTGCATGTACACCGTAGAAACTCCGTTTCCATGAGAAATAACAATGTAATTTCCGGCCGAATAGCTGTATTTTGAGGTCGTTACTCTGCCGCTGGCGCTGGCCAGAATCGCGGAACCTGTCGGAGCTCCGATGTCAATTCCGTTGTGATTGGCCGTTGCTCCCGGCGTAGGTATCTCCCGCATTCCGAAATCGCTGGTGATACGCCGGCTGCTGGGACAGGGCCAGAGAAAACCGGAAGCTCCTCCGTCTCCGTCCTCCGCCCGGGCATTGGCCAGGGCCGCAGCCGCAATCTGGGCTTCCAGTTCTTTCAGAAGACGCTCCTGCTCTTCCAAATCCTCCTGATAAGCCTGCGCCTCCCCGCTCTGATTGTTAATCTCATTCTGATAGCTCTGAATCTGGGCTGTCTTCGTCTGAATCAAGGCATCCACGGTTTCTTTCTGCTCTTTGGCAGCCTCCGCCATCAGATTCAGCTCTTCCTCTTCCGACTCCAGCACCGCCTTCGCGGCAGCTATCTTCTCCTTCTGCTCGATGTACTGATCCAGCATACTCCGGTCATACCGGGAGACTTCGGCCGCATAGGTGGAGCGGTTCAGGAAATCGCTCATGCTCTCAGCCGTCAGAAACAATTCCAGATAGGACGGTGTTCCATGCTCATACATGTACTGAATCCGCAGCTTCATATCCTCGTACTGCTTTTCGGAAATCCTCTGGGCTTCCTCAAGCTCCGCCTGGGTCCGGGCAATTTCCCCTTTTTTCACCTCAATTTCATCCGAAAGCTTCCGAATCTGCTCTGCCAGCCCATTGGCCTCCTGATCCAGCTTCGCTATGTAATTATTCAGATCACTCTTCTGATTCTCCAGCTCTTTGATCTTATTTTTCACGTCCGCCAGCTCGGACTTGATATTCTTGATTTTATCCAGAGTATCCTTCTTCTCTTCCTCCAGGCCGCTGGTATCGATCCACTCGAAGTCTTTTCCTTTCCCGGAAGTCTCCTCTTTTGGGGAGTCCTCCTTCTCGGATGCTCTGGCCTGGAGCATATCAGATGTAAAAACTGCTGTAAATACGAGCACCACCAGCAAAAGTACGCTCTTATACCGTTTTCTCCTCATCTTCATATTAAACTCCCTTTTCTAGCGGCAGCGCATCAAACCTTTAAATGTTTTCTTATGGTAAAGAAGCTTCCGAAGAATCCAATCCCCACGCCCAGAATCATTCCCACCGGGAGCAGGGTGCGGAACATCTCCTCCACCGTCAAAAACTGCAGAAGTCCTGTCAGGATATTAAACTCGCCGCTCACATAGCCCACCAGCTTCGTGTACAGTACATAGAGAAGGGACAAAGGAATCACTGCACCGATAATCCCGATCAAAATTCCCTCTATCACAAAAGGAGCTTTTACAAAAGAATTGGTGGCCCCAATCAGCTTCATAATGGCGATCTCTTCCTTGCGGACAGAAATTCCGATAGTTACCGTATTGCTGATCAGGAACACAGAAACGCAGAGCAGCAAAATAATAATGGCAATGGAAATATATCCAATCAAAATATTAAAATTGCTGAGAATATCCGCAACTTCTGCCGATTTGTTGATCCTTCCCACACCTTCTACGGATTCCAGATATTCCACCAGGCCGCTCTGCAGAGATACATCCGTCAGAAAAACCTCGTAGTGGGCCTGGTTCGCCAGGGGATTGTCATCTGCAAAGCCTTCCGCCAGCTCCGGTTTATCTTTAAAGTAGACCAGTTTATAATTATCCCAGGTTTCCTCCGCAGTTACGAACCGCATATCGGACACCTCTTCCCGGACACGGATCTTTTCCCCAATGGCGTCCATCTCTTCCTGAGAGAGCCCTTCGTCAAAAAAGACAGTTATTGCCACGCCCTTCTCCGCTTCCTTTACCATGTGCTGGAAATTCTCCACAATGCAGAAAAAGATTCCGAACAGAAAAATACAAGCAGACATGGTTGCAACAGAGGCCAAAGAAAACATTTTGTTTCTCCAGATATTTTTCACGCCCTGCTTCAGGCAGTAGCCAATCGTACTAATTCTCATGCTGCGTATACCCAGCTTTGCGCTCGTCACTGATAATGACGCCTTTGTGCATTGCAATTACCCGTTTCTTCATCTGATCTACAATTTCCTGATTGTGCGTGACCACAAGCACCGTGGTTCCCCGCTCATTGATGGTCTCCAGAAGTTTCATAATTTCCTTGGAATTTTTCGGATCCAGGTTTCCCGTAGGCTCGTCTGCGAGCAGGATATTCGGCCGGTTGACCAGCGCTCTGGCCAAAGCCACTCTCTGCTGTTCCCCGCCGGAAAGCTGTTTGGGATAAGATTTGTATTTCTCCGCCAAACCCACCAGCGAAAGCATCATAGGCACATTTTTGCGTATCTGCTTGGAGGGCGTAATCACGACCCGCTGGGCAAACGCAATATTTTCATAGACATTCCGATCCTTTAACAGTCGGAAATCCTGAAATACCACCCCGATTTTGCGGCGGTATTTCGGAATGGCCCGCTGCTTCATTTTATTCAGGTTAATTCCATTTACTTTGATGGTTCCGGAAGTAGGATTCAGCTCTTTGAGCAGCAGCTTGATAAGCGTGGACTTTCCAGATCCGCTGTCTCCCACGATAAAGACAAATTCTCCCTTGTCAATGTGCAGGGAAACGCCGTTCAGGGCATGGACGCCCGTGGAATAGGCTTTCGTCACATTCTCCAAATCGATCATTTTTTCTCTCCTCAGTACATTCTTTTACAGTTTCCTGCATTCCTTTAGTAATCTATGGTCTCCATATACTTCATATACTTTACGACCATCAGCGCGATCTTAAAGGTGATCGCATCCTCAAACACCCGCAGATCCAGGCCTGTGCTTTTCTGCAGCTTATCCAGGCGGTAGACCAGTGTATTCCGATGGATATAGAGCTGGCGGGACGTCTCGGAGACATTTAGGCTGTTCTCAAAAAATTTATTGATGGTAGTCAGGGTCTCCTCGTCAAAATCGTCCGGGGATTTGCCGTCAAAGATTTCCCGGATGAACATTTTGCACAGGGGTATGGGAAGCTGGTAAATGAGCCGCCCGATTCCCAGAGTGCTGTAAGCCACAATATCCCGGTCTTCAAAGAAAATCTTCCCCACATCCAGAGCCATCCTGGCTTCCTTGTAGGAGCGGGACACTTCCTTAATCTCACCTACAATCGTGCCGTATGCAATATGGGCCTGCTCTTCACCCTCCGATGCCAGCAGATCCTTAATCACCTTAGCCGTCTTGTACAGCTCCGGATACCCTTCTCCTTCACCCAGCTCCTTCACCACGATAATATTTTTTTCATCCACCGCGGTAATAAAATCTTTGGACTTGCTCCCGAAAAGGGCACGCACGCTCTCCAGAGAAGCGCTGTCCTTCTCCCGGCTGGTCTCAATGGTGTAGACTGCCCGGCGAACCTCTGTCTGAATGTGAAGCTTCTTGGCCCGGTTATAAATGTCTACCAAAAGCAGGTTATCCAAAAGGAGGTTTTTGATAAAATTATCCTTATCAAAGCGCTCCTTATAAGCCACCAGAAGATTTTGAATCTGAAAGACCGCAATCTTCCCGATCATATAGGCATCCTCGCTGCCGCCGTTGATCAGCAGAATATATTCCAGCTGGTTTTCGTCAAACACTTTAAAAAACTGAAACCCCTGGATTACCTGGCTGTCAGCCGGTGAATCAATAAACGCCAGAACGGACCCCGTATAAGCCTCTGCCTCCGGAAACGTAGATGCAAGCACCTTTCCCTCCGTGTCGATAATACACAAATCAATTCTGGTAATTCCCTTTAGTCCCTCAATGGTGTTCTGCAATATCTGATTTGAAATCATAACGTTCTACGCTCCTTTGCTCCTATCGTTTTGTGCATATCGCCAGACTCTCTCCAAAAGCCTCCCCGGCAATATACACAATCAAAAAACCCCATTTTTTCTCTAAAACAAAAATACCTAATCTATATATTAATGCAAAACCACAAAAAAGAAAAGAGGAAATGCAATTTTTTTTATGCACTTCCTCAACTATTTCTGTAGATTCCACCAAAATTTCCCTATACATAGTACACAAAAGTAAAATTTGGGCTATCTTGTCTCTATAAAACCTTCTCCCAGAACCTCGCGCACATCCGAGACGATGACAAACGCCTGCGGATCCGTCCGGATCACCAGTTCTTTTAGCCGTACAATCTGCTTGCGCGATACGACGCAGAGGAGCATATTACGCTCCCGGCCGGAATACATGCCTTTCGCCGGGAGCCCTGTTACTCCTCTGCTCATTTCCTCCATCAGAACCTCCGCCAGCTCCTCCGGCTTGTCCGTAATCACAAAAGCCACCTTCGAGAACTTCAATCCCTCTATGATGCCGTCCGACACTTTCGAAACCAGATAGATGGCAATGATCGCATAGAGTGCCGTGGAAACGCCAAACATATAGATGCCCGCCAGAACAATGGCTGCATCCAGCACCTGCATAATCTCCGCAATGCTGTAGTGTCTCCAGAAATGCTGGATGATCGCCGCAATCAAATCCGTGCCACCTGTGGTAGCCTGGGCCACAAAAACCAAGCCGATGCCTGCTCCCATAATTACGCCTCCGTACAGGGCGCTTAAGGTTAAATCTCCCCGGGCCAGCGGAATCACCGGGAGCACATAGAGCCAGAAAGACAACAGTACCGTAGCATACAGGGTCTTGAAAATATACCGGAACCCTTTTAGCCGGACCGCAATCAGAAATACCGGCAGGTTCAGGCACAAATTTGTCACGGCCAGCGGAACCCCTCCGGGAACCAGCGGTTCTGTAAGCTGCTTAACCATAATCGCCAGGCCGGAAAAACCGCCCGTGATCATGCCTGCCGGATCGTAAACCGAAGCTATGGCAAAGGCAATCAGCGCAGTTCCCCCCGCAATCAGCAGCACTTCTTTTACAATTATATTCTGTTTTCGTTCTTTCATCTTCCGCCTCCCGGCATTTCCCGCCTGCTGTCTTTAGTCTGCACGAAATCCCCGTTCTTATGTGCAGCTTCCATCCGTCATATTTTCCCCCCGGCCCTCATAAGCTATAACAATCGAAGAACACAGGAGGGATTTTCCTTGAGTTCAAAAACCAAAATCGTTGTCCTCCGCATGAAGGAATTGATCTATACCGGCATCTTTGTAGCCCTTGGTATCCTTCTCATTCTCCTTCTGGTGTATATGTTTGCTCCCAGAAAAGAAGCAAAAGAAGCACCCGACGCCACGGACGCCACCGATACACCCATTCAATATGTCCCCGGCGTTTACACTTCCTCTATCATGTTAAACGGCAGCGCCATTGACATTGCAGTAACCGTGGAAAAAGACGCCATCGTTTCCATTCAGATGATTAATGTCAGCGAGACCGTTGCCACGATGTACCCGCTGATGGAGCCTGCCGTGGAAAATCTGGCAGAACAGATCATCTCCTCCCAGTCCCTTGATAATATTACATATCCGGAGGAAAATCAATACACCTCCATTGTCATTCTGGACGCTGTCAGCCGGGCACTGGATAAAGCCCGGGCAGAAGAGACTCCGAAAGACAGAGATACCGAAACGGAAGAAGCCGGATAACCTCAAATCCCATTGATGACGGTTCCGAACTATGATATGATTTTATCATTGATTTACAAGATATCCACACAAGAGAAAGGAGAATCCAGACATGGCATTATTCGGAAAATTATTTGGGGCAAACCAGGAAAATTCGGTGGAAGGTTTGCTGAAATCCCTGCAGCAGGCACAGGAGCGCAAAAATTTTGTAGAAATTGCCAAACTGTATTATCAAATCGGAGAAATCTATTTAAAACAAGGAAACCAGGAAAAGGCATGGCTCTATATTGAAAAGTTCGATGCCTTGGCAGGAAGCCGGGATGAAATCTATGAGCACATTCCGGAGGAAATGGCGGACCAGGCCTCCGAGTGGCTGGAACAGTTCGAGGATTCCGGCATGTATGTATATGAACTCCGAAGCTGGGTGGAAGAACAGGCCGAAGAACTTCTGGGATTTGAGCGGGTAAAATGGAACCTTCTGACTATGGCAAGGTTTGCGAAGCTCTTTGACCGTCTCTCTGTATTTCCGGGATTTGAACTGCTGGCAGATTATAAGGATGTAGTGGAAATTCTGGCCCAAGCCCTGTACCATCCCATGACGGAAGAGGAGTATCAGAAAGTGCTGGAGTTCGTGAAAGAGTTCTATCCGTTCACCGATTCCGAAGCGCTGGCAGACGTATCCAACCGGATTCCCATGGCAAACGGCCTGGATTTTGAAGCCTATGATCTCATCTCCTTTGAGGGTCTGACGAACCTCTATATGGTTCTGGAAGATCTGCTTCAGACTTCAGAGCAAACCCTCCAAAATGCAGATGTGAGTACCGATTTTATCACCAACTCCCTGCTGGCCGGTTACTACGTCAGGACCCACAGCGAACCTCTGAAAGAAATTCCTTCCGTACAAGCGGAGGAAGCACGCATCCGTTCGGACTATGAATTTGTGGAGGAAGCCAACCAGGAGAGTTTTCTCAAGCGGTTCCATGAATATGAAGATATGATGCTTCTGTCATAAGAAAAAGCAAGGTGCTGCCGGAAATCCGGCAGCACACTTTTATTTTTCAATCCCTTTCTTCTGCACGCAGTCAAATCCTACTGCGAGTAAAAGAATGATACCCTTAATTACCATCTGCGCATAGGAGCTTACATTCATTAAAACCATACCATTGCTCAAGACTCCCAGGATCAGAACGCCGGCCACTACATTGAGCATCCTGCCGCTGCCGCCGCTTAAGCTGACACCGCCCAGAACCACCGCCGTAATTACGTCAAACTCGTAGCCTCTTCCCGCCGTAGCCTGTCCCGAATTAGTTCTTGAGAGCATCACAATCCCTGCAATCCCGCCAAACAGTCCGGAGAGGGCAAACACCAGCATTTTGATAGCTTTTACCCGGATTCCAGACAGCTTCGCCGCCTCTTCATTTCCGCCAAGGGCATAAAAGTAGCGTCCGAAATACGTCTTATTGAGAATTACTCCGCCCAGTACAAATGCAACGATCATAATAAGCACCGGTATAGGTACTACCCCCACATATCCCTGGCCGATAACTGCAAATTCTTCCGGCAGGCCGGATATGGGCATGCCTCCGGATATCATATACGCTACCCCTGCAAATATGGTCTGTGTGGCAAAGGTAACGATCAGCGCAGGCATGTTAAATGTAGCAACTGCAAATCCGTTAAACAAGCCAATGAGTATGCACATCATCAGTGTGAGAAGGATGGCGGGCCACATGGAGATATCCATTTTCACCATCATATAGGCGGTAACAATATTGACGAATGTAATAATGGAGCCGGTAGACAAATCAATCCCGCCCAGCAGGATCACAAAGATCATGCCGATGGATGCAATTCCCAGCATGGATACCTGTCTGGCTACATTAAACAAATTGTCAAGGGTCAAGAAGGTCTTTGTTACTAAAGAAAAAAAGATTATCATAACTGCCAGGACAAGGAATATTGCCTTATCCTTAATTACTTCTATCATCTGTTTCTGCATTTTACCCGACTCCTTAAACAAGCTTTGAGGCATAGCTCATAATTACTTCCTGATCAAACTCTTCTCTGTCCAGTTCACCTGTGATTCTGCCCTCCGCCATGACAAGTATCCGGTCAGACATTCCCATCAGCTCTTCCATCTCCGATGAGATCAGCAGTATGGTCTTTCCCTGTCTGACCAGTTCATTCATCAGTACATAGATCTCATATTTTGCTCCTACATCAATCCCTCTGGTGGGCTCGTCAAAAATCAGCAGCTCTGCATTGGCCGCCAGCCATTTCCCCAGAACGACCTTCTGCTGGTTTCCTCCGCTGAGATTCTTGACCTGCTGCAGAAGCGACGGCGTTTTGATGCGCAGCTCGTCCTTATACTTTTCCGCTGTTTGCTCCTCCTTCTTCCGATTGATAAGAAACGCTTTGGATATAGACGGATAAACAGCCATATTGATATTGGATTTCACATCAATGCCCAGAAGCGCACCCTGCCGTTTTCTATCCTCCGGCACAAGCGCAATCCCCAGACGGATGGCTTCCCTCGGCGAACCCGGACGGATTTCTTTGCCTTTCAGGAACATTTTTCCCGTCTGCACAGGAGCCGCCCCGAATATCATCTCTGCCGCTTCTGTGCGTCCCGCTCCGATCAGCCCTCCCAGGCCCAGGATCTCACCTTTACGGATCTGGAATGAGAGGTCCTTGTCCCCGTTGCCGCACACATTCTGCATCTCAAAGACTACCTCTTCCGTCCGCACTTCGCTCCTGGGCGGATAGGTCTCCGTCAATGCCCTGCCCACCATATACATCACCAGTTCGTCTGTGTTGGTATCCTTTGTTTTAACAGTTTTGATATAGCGTCCGTCCCGCAAAATCGTAATCCGGTCGGAAAGTTCAAAAATCTCGTTTAACCGATGGGAAATATATACAATCGCAACTCCGGCCTCCTTGAGCTTCCGTATCACCTGGAACATGGATTCCACTTCCGCACCCGTCAGCGGAGCTGAAGGCTCATCCATAATCAATATTTTTGCGTTCTGCTGAATGGCTTTTGCAATTTCAACCATCTGCTGATAGCCCACCGTAAGATCTTTTACCAGAGTCTCCGGCCGGATATCAATATTCAGCGCTTGAAACACCCTCCGCGCCTCTTCCTCCATAGCCTCTTTGTTAATAAAGACACCTTTGCGTATGGGGCGTCCCAGGAAAATATTTTCCGCAGCCGACAATTCTCCCACCAGGTTAAACTCCTGATATATAATGGAAATTCCTTTTTTTATGGAGAGCTGGGGAGTCATGCTGGCAAACGCTTCCCCATCCACCACGATCTTTCCGGAATCCGGAACCACCGCCCCGCTGCACGTCTTCATCAGCGTCGATTTCCCAGCACCGTTTTCTCCTATTAATGCGTGAATCTCACCGGGAGCAATGTCAAAGGACACGTCATCCAGCGCAGTCACGCCCGGATAAGATTTTTTTATATGCTGCAATTCCAATACACTGCTTGCCATGGAATCTCTCCTTCACCAGGTATGCGTACAAGATCCGGCAGGTGCGGGGACCTTTTTAAGGCCCCCTTCTCCGCCAGATTACCAAAGGTATTATTTTCCGTAGTACTCTTCCGCGTTTTCTTTTGTCACGGCAAAGATATCCCGGTACACGTCATGCTCTTTCACTTCTTCCCCTTTGCCAAGGCCTGCCAGCATGTCGTACACCACGTCTCCGCAGGTTTTTGCTGTTCCGGTTATCATAGCCGACATACGGATAGGCTCATCGTTCAGAATTGCAGACATCTCATCATCCGTGGCATCCACGCCGAAAATTCCTACATCTTCTCCTGTGATGCCTTTCGCTTTAAATGCTTCATTGGCTCCCAGGCTTCTCACGCAGCCTACGGTGCACACTATCTTCAGATTGGGATTTCCCTGGAGAATAGTCTCTGTCGCATTCAGCGCCGCAGTCGTGTCAAGAGCCGGCTGATTGGCAACGATCTTTGCATTGGGTGCCAGTTCCTCAAGTCCCTTCAGAATTCCCTGCTCTCTCTCAAGAAGAACTTCCGTCTGGGGATATCCCAGAACTGCCACTTCCACTTCCTGATCTCCATAGTGTTCCTGAATAAACTTGCTGGCTTCTTCCGCCACCAGATAGCCAAGCTCTACATTGTCAATTACCCAGTTCAAATCCGAATTGGTCATCAGATTGTCCCAGCACATCACCTTGATTCCCTTTTCCCTGGCGTCTTTGCACACATTCTCGATGGCATCCGGATCTGAAGGATGAACCAGAATTACGTCGCATTCACTGCTGATAAAATTCTCAATCTGTTCAATCTGTTTGCTGGAATTGTCTTCGCAGGACACATAGGTAAACGTATTTCCCTCTTCATTTGCCCGCGTTTCAATCTGCTTCATTACCTCGGACCAGAATTGTCCCAGATCCTGAATGGTGGCTCCGATCTTTAACCCTTCTGCTGCCGGCTCTTCTTCTGCCGGAGCTTCCGGAGTCTCTGCGGGCTGCTCATCGGCAGCCGGAGCTGCAGGCGCCTCCGGTTTCTTAGAACACCCTGCAAGCAATGTTCCCGCCAAAATCAAAGAAACTGCCATTGTCAATAAGTTTTTCTTCATTTTCATTTCCTCCTTTATAATTGATACTTTCGGATATTTCCAGCTCCGCAAGTATACTTAACAGATTTTAATAGCAGCTTTTACAATATCTGCCTTATCCTCAATACACTGATCCAATCCTCTCTGGACCTGGTCGAAATCATAGAGATTGGTAACAATCTTTTTCACGTCCGCTCTGCCGTCGGCAACTGCCTGGATTGCCATTGGATAGATATGCCGGTAGCGGAATACGGACTGGAGCCGGATTTCCTTGTCCAGCACCAAGCTCATAGGCAGGGTCATCTCCCCGCTGCTGGAATATCCTACCAGAACAACAGACGCCCCTTTCTTCACGGCGCGGATGGCCTGGCATGCGGTGATCTGCGTTCCCGCCGCTTCAAATGCAATGTCGCATCCTTCCTGATCCGTAAGTTCCATAAGACGCTTCACCGCATCTGTTTCCCTTCCGTTGATCACTTCTGCCGCCCCTAATTCCTTGGCTTTCTCAAGACGCTTTTCCAGCACGTCTACCACATACACCTGGGAAATCCCGTAGGACTTTAATGCCATAAGCGTTACCAGTCCGATACAGCCCGCTCCCATAATTACAGCTTTCTGTCCCGGCCTTGCATTCCCCTGATTTACCGCATGGAATCCCACTGCCAGCGGCTCAATCATGGCGCCGGACAGGGTATCCACCTCTTCCGGGAGCTTAAAGCACAGATCTGCCCTATGTACCGCATACTCCTGCAGCACGCCGTCATAGGGCGGTGTGGCAAAAAACTCCACCTGGCTGCACAGATTATATCTCCCGGTTTTGCAAAACTCACATTTCCCGCAGGTTTTTCCCGGTTCAAGGGCAACCCGGTCTCCCGCTTTCAGATGTTTCACATCCGCACCAGTCTCCACAACCGTCCCCGCAGCCTCATGCCCTAATACAAACGGAAATGTTACGGTACAATCTCCGATATGGCCTGCTTCAAAAAAATGCAGGTCCGAGCCGCAGACTCCTACGTATTCTATTTTCACCAGAACCTCGTCCGCTCCCGGCACAGGAATGTCCCGTTCCTCAAACTCCAGTTTTCGAAGAGCAGTCATAACCGCCGTCTTCATTTTTCCTTTCAACTGCATTACCCCCTTTCATCCGGCTGGTTCCAGCTGTCCCGCATATTCGTCCATACGTTTCAGCGCAACATTGGCCCCCAGAGACTTTACGCATTCTGCGCCGACCCGCAGCGCAACCGCAATACATTCTTCTGTGGAAAATCCTCCGCAATATGCAGAGAGAAATCCCGCTACAAACGCATCCCCGGCTCCCGTGGTATCTACCGCTTTCGTCCGGAATGCGGGATACGACCGATATTCACCGCATCCCTCTTTGGGCAGATAACTGCATCCCTTTGCTCCTTGCTTGACAATCACGTGCTTCACACCAAGATCTGCAAATTTTTGCGCTGCTTCCCTGGGCGTGCTGCAGTCTGCAATCTTCATGGCTTCGTAATCACTGGGCAGGAAAAAATCAACCATAGGCAGGGACGGCAGAAGATAGTCCATGGCCTCCGGTCCGGGTTCTCCTGTAATGTCCATGGCTGTCAGCATTCCATGTTCCTTTGCCCTCTTTAGCAAGGCATGCAGGCGCTCCCTGTCAAGTCCCGGCAAATCTCCCAGGCTTCCAATATACAAAATGTCATGCTCCCCAAGAAGCGCATCGCTTATCTCTTCTCCGGTTATAAACTGGCTGGCCCCGTCCTGGGACGCAAAATGGCGCTCGCCGTTTTCTTCCAGCATAACCAGGGATACCGAAGTGGGCTTCTCTCCGGCCAGGATATGTTCCGTGCCAATCCCTGCGGCTGCTGCAAATTTCAGCGCAAAACTTCCCATATGATCCCGGCCTACCCTGCTGCACAAGGTATTATCCGTACCCAGGGCTGTCAGATTGGCAGCCACATTAAACGCGTCTCCGCCCACCCGCATATCAATACAATTTACTTTTGTATGATCCTTTTCCAGGATCCCGGCCGAAAACGGTTTTGCCATAATATCACACACCATCAAACCGACACATAATACGTTCATCCAACCACCTATACCAAACCGCTGTTTTTCCCATTGGAAAATAACTTTATTTTACTCTCTACCAGCTGCTCTGCCTTTCTGCGCCCGCTTACGAACAGATTCTCCACATTGTAAGAGAAATCCGGTTTTTCACGTCCTTCTTCTATCCCCAGCGCAAACGCTTCGATAAACTCCGTACAAATATTTACTTTCGCAATGCCGTAGTTCACTGCTTCTGCCACTTTATCCTGGGGCGTTCCCGATCCGCCGTGAAGCACCAGCGGAATCGAAACCCGGCCGGCAATTTCCTTTAACCGGCTGATATCAATGTGAGGTGTACGTTTGTAGAAACCGTGGGCAGTTCCTATGGCCACTGCCAAAGCATCTATTCCGATTTTTTCCGCAAATTCCTGTGCGCATTCCGGATCCGTCAGCAAATCCGTTTCTGAAGAGATCTTTCCTTCGCTGCCGGACAGCTGCCCCAGCTCCGCCTCCACCGAAGCTTTAAACTTCCCTGCCAGAGCCACAACCTCTCTGGTAAGGAACACATTTTCCTCAAAAGATTTTGCGGAGGCATCTATCATAACTGAGGTGAAGCCTGCCCGGAGCGCCGACAGAACCTCGCTGTACTCTTCTGCGTGATCCAGATGCAGGGCCACCGGCACAGAAACCTGCTCCGCCGCCATCTGGGCAATCCGGTATGCGTTCAGATACCCATCCATATAATCCCGTTCAAAATGTCCCACCTGCAGAATCACCGGCATTTTCATTTTTTCCGCAGTGCTCACAACTGCTTTTGCCGAATCATAGGACCAGAACTCGAAAGCTCCTACGGCATAGCCGTCTCTACGTGCATTGATCAGCATCTCTTTCATTGTTACCAGAGCCATGGCGACCTCCTTTTTTCCAAATAAATCCATTGATTATATTTTCATTTTCGCTTTATTTATTAATTGACTTAATTATATATGTCGTTTTATAATTTGTCAATAGGTTCTTTCTTGTTTTTGAAATATACATTTGATATAATAGCTTTAATCAATTTATAAATTCATTGGAATATGGATATGGTGAAAACATGTTAACGATGCACAGGGGTATTAATCAGGATACGATTCAGGAGTGGAACCGCTCGCTTTTATTGAAAAGCCTTCGGAAAGAGGGAGTCTGTTCGCGTGCGCACCTGGCCAATTTCAGCGGGCTGAAACAGGCCACCGTCACAAACATTATGAAAGATTTTATCGATTGGGAACTTGTGACAGAGACCGGGCTTTTAAGCGGGAATAAGGGCCGCCGTTCCATAGGGCTCACCATCAACCGCCAGAAATACCGCGTACTCGGCCTTCAGATCTCCCGCAAATTTTACAAAGTCGGCGTATACGATCTGGCAGGCTGCCCTCTTGACATGGTTACCCGCAAGATCCCCAAGCACCCGGACGTACCGGCTGTCTTAAAGAATATGTGCGCGGATATCCGCTATTTTGAGCAGAAATATTCGGATTATATCTTTCTTGCTTTAGGAGCTGCCCTTCCCGGTCCCTTTATCTCTTCCAAAAACCACATCGCCCTCTTGGTTGGCGGTGAAGAGTGGGCCGGCGTCAACATCAAAGAGGCTCTGGAAAAGGAGCTGGATTTCCCTATTTTCCTGGAACACGACTCCAACGCCGGCGCCTTGGCGCACATGTGGCGCCTGAAGGATTCCTATCAGGATCAGGTACTGGTCTATATCAGCGTCGGTCCGGGCATCGGGGCCGGAATTATTATGGACGGCAGCATCTATGCGGGCACACTGGGGATTGCAGGCGAGATTGGACACACCTCCATCAATGTAAACGGAAAACTTTGTTCCTGCGGAAACAGGGGATGCCTGGATCTGTACGCTTCTACCTCTGCCTTAATAGAAAATATCAACTCGGCATACGGTCTCCCGGATGATCATCAGCTGACGCTCCGGGATATTCCCGGAAGGTTAAAGAAAAAAGATGAGATTTGCCTGAAATACTTTCAAGAAGCTTGTGAATATATTGGTTACTGCATTGTAAATATCATCAATACCATAAACCCGGACATTATCATTATCGGAGATGAGATTTCCGGCATAGCACCTGATCTCACGCAGACACTTATCCGCCGCACGGTAAAAGAAAGGATCCTGCCCGAGCTTTATGACACTCTCTCCATTGTAGTAAGCCAAGACGAGGATCATGTCATTCTTACCGGAGCAGCCATAGTAGCCATCAACGCAATCTTCGAAACCCCCGAAACCTATATGCCTAAGCACAAAACCTTATAAAACGCGCAAAAAACCTGCAGGTTTCCACAACAGCCAGGAATCCCTGCAGGTTTTTTATTTCCATTTCATTCTCATTCTACAAAGACCGTATTGTACCGATCAATGCACTGGCTTATCACATAGGAGAAATGTCCGATAGACCCAAGCGGAGCCCCGGAACCGCTCAAATCAACAGGCTGCCCGCTCTCCACCTGCTTGATCATCCACTCCAGCGCCTGTATCAGGGAATCGTAGAGGCCGTCAAAAGGACGGGAATTGCTCAGAGATTCCTTCATCAGCTGATCGTTATCGGCCAGGGCCGCATCCAAATCTGCCACAACAGCCACCAGCTCATCATGAAGCTCCCGGATCCGTGTCAAATCCAAATCTGTAATATTTTCGTCTGTAACACCCTGGGAATAGGCTTCGTCTACCACCTCTTTTGCAATGGAAATTCCCCGGCTGGCGTTATAGATAATGAGGTTTCCTTCCTCTTTCATCCGCGCTTCATCCTGGGCCGTTCTCTCATCCCCCATCTCGGCAATCCCGTCCATATACTCATAGGCAAGAGGTGTGAAAGCCGCTGCTGCCTGATGGACAACCGCATGGTATTCTTTCGCTTTCTGATACTGGTTATCCGCATAATCATTGCTGTCGCTGATTTCTGAGAAGGTATCCATAAGCGCTCTTAAAGACTCCTCCATCTCTTTCACCAGCGCATCCAGGTCCCCGTAGTCCGGCTCCATCCCCGCAAGCTGTACGCAGTCATCTAAAATATCGCTGTTCTTGCCGTAGATGCGGTATCCGTAAGTAAGGCCGGTGTCGGGAAGCATAGAAAATTCTTCCTCGTCCGCAACCACCTGGTAATAATACTCAATGTCATCCAGAATGACAACAATATCGTTATTCAGCTCCACATAATAATTATATTTGATTAAGTCCATCTGCTCGGGAGGAATCTCCTGTTCCTCTTCCCCGGCGGGTTCCGGCTCCTCCGAAGCCGGTTTTTCCGGTTCCTCCACCGGCGTATTAGATGCCGGTTTCTCTTCCGCTTTCTTTTTGCACCCGGACAAAACCAGCGCAAGGGCCAAAATAGCGGCCGTTCTTCTAATTACATGTCTGCTCATATTTTTCCCCCTTGGTATGCTTAATATTAAAATATTATAGCAGAAATTCCGAAATCCGTACAGGGGATTTTAACGGCAATCCGGCTCTTTACAGCGTCTGCTCCGTCCGGGCAATAATGTCATCCTGGGTCTGGCGGGACAGCACGTTGAAAAACGCACTGTACCCCGCCACCCGGACAATGAGATCCCGGTGTTCTTCCGGATGAAGCTGGGCATCCAGAAGGGTTTCTCTGGAGACCACATTGTACTGCACATGATAGCCGTGCAGGCGGTTGAAAAAGGTTCTGAGAAGCGCTATCAGCTTCCTCTTATTTTCCTCCTTGGACATAAGCTGAGGTGTTACCTTCTGGTTCAGCAGCACGCCGCCTGTAATCTCCTTCGTATTCAGCTTGGACACGGTCTTAAACACAGCTGTAGGGCCGCACTGATCCATAGAATGGCTGGGAGAACATCCCTCCGCCAGGGGTTCGCCCGCATGGCGTCCGTCCGGAGTCGCCAGCGTCCCTCTTCCCTGGCCTACATTGGCAGAAATAGAAGAGGTCCCCGCGTAACGGATCCCGCCGATGGGTCCCCGGCCGTAACGGGTATTGGGATATTTCTTAATCTCCTCAATATAAGTCTCATAAGCGTCTGCTATCAAACTATCTACGTAATCATCGTCATTCCCATACTTAGGTGCATCTTCAATCAGCATCCGGCGGATCCGCTCGCCCTCATCTCCCGCAAAATCAGACAGAAGCGCCTCCCAGAGCTGCGCCGGCGTCAGCCTTTTCTCCTCAAATACCAGTTTTTTCACCGCCGCCATGGAGTCTGCCAGATTGGCAATCCCCACCTGCAGACCGCTGATAAAGTCATAGACCGCTCCGCCTTCTTTCAAAGTAAGGCCTCTGCCGATACAGTCCTCACAGAGGGCTGAGCAGAGAACATCCGGCACATCCTCCTCCAGAACCATGTCGCAGGCATTTTCAATGATCACGCTCTGCTTGGTGAATTCTTTGATAATTTTATCCCAGGCCTTCTCCACCTGGGCAAAATCTGTCATATCCCGGAAATGGCCTGCGCCTTCCGTCAATTTCGTTCCGGATGCCGGATCGGTTCCGTCGTTGAGGGCAATCAGGAAGGACTTGGGGAAATTCAGGAAGCTCATGCCCGTGCAGCGGTAGCCCCACTTTCCGGGAACCGCCGTCTCCACACAGCCGATAGCGCTGTAGTTGTATGCGTCCTCTTCTCTGACTCCCCTGGCAAGGAAGGAAGGGATAATAATTTCGTCGTTGTTGAACGCCGGCATTCCAAATCCCAGCTTCACAACCTCGAGAGCCTCATTCATAAACCGATCGTCCAGCCCTGCATGATAGCGTACCGTCAGGTTGGGCTGGGGCAGACGGGTCCGGGCCACACTCTTTAGAATCAGATACGTCATGGGATTCACTGCGTCCCTCTTATCTGCAGTCTGGCCGCCCACCGTTACATTCTGATACAAAGGCGAACCGGCGCTGAACTGGGTATGGCTCCAGCTTCGGATCTTGTTGACGGTAAAAGTTTTCAGCCACAGATTGGTTAGAAGCTCACAGGCTCCTTCTTCAGTGACAAGCCCTCTCTTTAAATCTGCCTCATAATAGGGATACAGATATTGATCCATGCGCCCGTAAGACAGGGAATGGCCGTTGGATTCAATCTGCAGCACCAGATGGACCAGCCACAAGGATTGTACCGCCTCATAGAAAGAACCGGCCTTCTCATAGGGAACCTTTCTCAGAATCCGGGCCATTTCTCCCAGCTCCGCGGCACGCTCCGGCTCCGCCGTCTGCGCTTTCTGCTCCGCCAAATCCGCATAACGCCCTGCAAAAGCTTTCACCGCCTGAATTACAATCTGAACGGCCTCATAGAAATAATACTTTTTCAACTCCCGGTAATCCGTCAAGTCCAGTTTCTGTTCCGCTTCCCGGGCGCGCTGTTCAAAGTCCTTCAGTCCTTTTCCCAGGACAGCCGCATAATCCACCGCAATATGGGCATCCCCGGACGTAATATTCCCCTCCGCCTTGATGATCCCCAGATCATAATAAATCCTGCTGGAGGGAGGCAGGGCCACCAGGCCTTTGTCTTTTGTGGTATTATGCTCCCAGAAGGGTGCCAGCTCCCGCAAAGTTTTCTTAGTCTCCTCAGTAATGCAGAACACATCCCCATCCCGCTTTTCAAATTCATCCAGCTCCTGAATGACCCAGTCCATGGCATATTCCGGGAAGATCGGGGCGCTGCGGTTGCTGGAAGCCTGGTTTCCCGCCAGAATCGAATCCTCCTCAATATAAATGGTCATATGCTCCAAAATATTCTGAAGCATATAAGCCCTCTTCAAAATCACCGGTTTATCCCCGTGAAGCCGGTAGCTCTCCGTAGTCAGCACTGCACGCTCCGCGCATACCTTGGGCTTCGCGTCCAGAAGTTCCTCCCGGAAATGCTTCATCCGCGGTGTCAAAGTCCCGAAATACTCTGCCATAGTTTATTCCTCCTACATTTCTGTTTCTATACAGCCCTGGAAACTTTTATGCTATCTTCTGATGTTCATTATATTAATCATTTCTTTAAAAGTCAATATTTATTTCGTTCAAAAGCTTTTTCTTTTCTTTCGTATTTACAAACCATTTCCCCCGTGCTACAATGAGAAAAACCAAGGGGAGGCCTGCACTCTATGAAGACAGCCGGACATATTTTTAACATCCAGAAATTCAGTATTAACGACGGTCCCGGCATCCGCTCCACCGTATTCTTCTGCGGATGCCCCTTAAGCTGCCGCTGGTGCTCCAACCCGGAATCCCAGAACCGCTGCCGGCAGGCAGCCCTTGCATCGGGCGATCCCAAGCTGGCCGGAAAAGAATGGACCTTGGAGGAAATTCTTGCAGAGTTGGAAAAAGATCGCTGTTTCTATGAAGAATCCGGCGGCGGCATCACTCTCTCCGGGGGAGAGGTCCTTTTGCAGCACGAATTTGCCTCCGCCCTTTTAGCGGAGGCCCAAAAGCGCTCCCTGCACTGTGCTGCGGAGACTACAGGCTATGCGTCCCATGAGGTTTTCGCAGATTTTATCACCCGCATCGACCTGCTGCTTTTCGATATGAAGCATTGGGACAGGGAAAAACACCGGGAACACACCGGAGTTTACAACGACATCATTCTGGAAAATATGCGGTATGCGGTGTCTCAGGGAGTTCCAACCATCGCAAGAATCCCTGTTATCCCCAAGTTTAATGCCGGCTTGGACGCAGCCAGGGGAATGGCCGGCCTGCTGTGCGGCATGGGAATCCGGGAAGTCCACCTGCTGCCCTTCCACCAGTTCGGAGAGCAAAAATACGAACAGCTGGGCATTCCCTACGCCATGAAAGGCATCCCCCAGCTTCACCCGGAAAACCTGGAAACGTACCGGCGCATATTCCTGGATGCCGGCCTGGACTGTTCTTTCCGGTGATGCCTGTATGTGAAAGAAAGAGAGCATATTCCCGGCTAAGGCAGGATATATGCTCTCATATTTATTCCGTTAAAATTCAAATACGGCCACGCCGTAGGGCGGCAGATGATAGCCGAAAGAATAGGGAAGGCCGTCGCACTCACTCTTCTCCGCTTTGTAGACAAGTGCTTTCTCCCCGCCGCTGCCGCCGAACTCTGCGGCATCGCTGTCCAGTACCAGACGGTACTGCTTCTTTTTCGGCACCCCTACCCGGTAGTCCTCCCGCTCCACGGGAGTGAAATTGCAGACAAACAGCAGATTCCTCTTTCCTTTTTTACTGTATCGCACAAAAGAGAAAATGCTCCGGTATCCGTCGTTCGCATTGATCCATTGGAATCCGGCCGGAAGGGTATCCTGCTCATACATGGCAGGCGTCTTCCGGTAAAGGTGGAGAAGAGCCTTCACATAGCTCTGGAGCTGCTGGTGCTTCTCCTCTCCCAGCAGATACCAATCCAGTTCTCTGGCCTCGCTCCACTCCTGGAGCTGTGCAAAATCCTGTCCCATAAACAGAAGCTTTTTACCCGGATGCCCGAACATAAAGGAATAGGCCACTTTCAGATTCGCAAACTTGTCGTCGTAAAGCCCCGGCATCTTATTAATCATAGAACATTTCAGATGCACCACCTCATCATGGGACAGAACCAGAATATAGTTCTCACTGTAGGCATAGGTCATGGCAAAGGTCATGAGGTTATGGGCTCCTTTGCGGAAATACGGGTCCAGCTTCACATATTCCAGGAAATCATTCATCCAGCCCATATTCCACTTGAAAGAAAATCCCAAGCCGTCCCGTTCCGGCTGATCCGTCACCTTCGGCCAGGCGGTGGATTCCTCCGCAATCATCATCACGCCGGGGTTGCGTCCCCGCAGGCAGGAATTGAGATGCTTAAAGAACTCAATCGCTTCCAGATTCTTATTTCCTCCGTATTTATTGGCCACCCACTGCCCGTCCTGCTTGCCGTAGTCCAGATAGAGCATGGAAGCCACGGCGTCTACCCGCAGCCCGTCCACATGATACTGTTCCACCCAGAACAGCGCATTGGCTATGAGGAAATTTTTCACCTCATTCATCTCATAGTTGAAGATCTTTGTTCCCCAGTCAGGATGTTCTCCCTTTCTCGGATCCGGATATTCAAATAGGGGCTGTCCGTCAAATTCTGCAAGTCCGTGAGCGTCACGGGGGAAATGTGCCGGAACCCAGTCCAGGATCACGCCGATTTTATTCCGGTGCAGGTAATTGATGAGATACATAAAATCCTGGGGGCTTCCATGGCGGGAGGTGGGGGCATAGTACCCGGTCACCTGGTATCCCCAGGAACCGTCAAAGGGATGTTCCGCAATCCCCATCAGCTCCACATGGGTATATCCCATCTCTTTCACATACTCCGTCAGAGCAGGGGCCAGCTCCCGGTAGTTATAGTAGCCGTCCTCGTCTGGTCCGTGTGGATGCTTTTTCCAGGAACCGGGATGCACCTCATAAATCGCCATAGGCTCCTCTTTGGGCTCCCGTGTCCTGCGCTTCTCCAGCCACGTGCCGTCACTCCACTTAAACCCGCTGATATCCGCCACCCTGGAGGCCGTCCCCGGCCGCAGCTCTGCCGCGGATGCAAAGGGATCTGCCTTGTACAGCAGCCGGTGATCCGCCGTCTCAATCAGGTATTTATAGAGGCAGCCCTCTTCCACTCCCGGAATAAACAGCTCGTAGATTCCCAGCGGATCCAGACGTTTCATCTCGCTGCTCCGGGCATCCCAGCCATTGAACTCTCCAATCACATGAACCCGGAAGGCATGCGGAGCCCAGACCGCAAAATATACTCCTTTTCGTCCCTGATACTTGGTGGGATGGGCCCCCAGCTTTTGGAAAATATCATAGTGGGTACCCTGACCGAAAAGATATTGATCCATCTCTGTCACAAAGCAGGCCGGGCGTTCTTCCGCCTGCACTTTTTCCATCCGCTGTGCCTGCTCCTGCTTTCTGTTCTTTGACTTTCCGCTCTTTTGTTTCTTTGTCTCTCCCATAAACTCACCCCTGTTTTATTCTGAAGACCGCGCTCCCATGGGCGGGTACTTCCCAAATCAGTTTTCCGCCTTCCAGCGGAATCTCCCGGCCGGTTAAAATCTCTCCGGCTTTTGCGCCGCCGGCCGGACACGGAATCTCCATCCGCACGGCCCCCTCATCGTTATTTACCGCCACAACCACAGTCTCCTGGTTCCAAGTCCTGGAAAACGCATACTGGCGGTTGGTCAGACAGAGTTCCCGGTATGTGCCGTCTGCCAGCGCAGCGGTTTCTCTGCGGAGATTGGAAAGCTTAAGCAGAAGGCTTTTCAGCTCCGGATGGGGCGGCTGCTTTTCCAGCTCCTCCAGGTTCAGGCAAGGACGCAGGAAATCGTCGTTTGGCCCTTCCTTTTTTCCTTCTACCCCCCACTCACTTCCATAGTAAACAGAAGGAATCCCCGGCAGGGTATAGAGAAGTGTATAGACCGGTATCAAATCTGCCGGTTCCCGCAGCTTATTCACAATCCGGTCCACATCATGGTTATCCACAAAGGAATACAGGCGGCGTCCCCGGTAAATACCTCCGTTCTCATCAAACTGCCGCCGGATGGTGTGGGCAATCTCAAAATAGTTATGGTCATTATGCCCGGAATACAGGCCTTTATGCAGTTCGTAGTTGGTGACGGAGTGAAGCATACCGTCCCCCGTCCACCGGGCGTAATCTCCGTGGATTACCTCTCCCATCAGCCAGAAATCTTCCTTCTTCTCATCGGCCACCCTGCGCAGATCCCGCATAAAGTTAAATTCCAGGCAGTCTGCGCAATCCAGTCGGATGCCGTCTATATCAAATTCATCAATCCAGAAACGCACCACATCAAACAAATACTGGCGCACACCCTCGTCGTAGAGATTCAGGTTGGCAAGCTCAAAACAGTTCCGCCATGCCTTATAATAAAACCCGTCATTGTAATGGGTGTTCCCTTCAAAGCTCACATCCTGATACCACCAGCGGTAGGAGGATTGTTCCCGTTTCTCCTTGAGATCCTGAAACGCAAAGAACTCCCGGCCTGTATGGTTGAATACACCGTCCACCACCACGCGGATTCCCCTGTCGTGACAGAGCTTTGTAAAATGCCGGAAATCTTCATTATCTCCCAGTCTCCGATCCACCATCCTGTAGTCCCGGGTATCGTACCCATGGCTGCCGGACTCAAACAAAGGCCCGATATAAACGGCAGTAAAGCCGTACTCCTTCATATGTTCAATCCACGGCTCCAGTTCCCGGAGGCGGTGCACAACCTCTCCTTCCGTGTTATACTTAGGCGCCCCCGTCAGTCCCAGGGGATAAATGTGATAAAAAACTGCCTCCTCGTACCATTTTGACACAATGATTCCTCCTTAACCTTATGAATAGATTCCGTGCATAAACTGATGGACCAGGGAATCAATCTCTGTTTGCTCCACCCGGATCCGTTCTCCGTCTTCCACTTCAAACTTCATCACAATCTCATAGAAAACCAATCCCATAAATCCCAGGGAAAATTGTCTCTGCCGGCCCCGCATATTGCCGAGCAAATCCGATGCAGCATTAAAAATCTGCTCTGTCTCCTGCTGCAGACGGAACGCCAGGGGCCGGACCGCCCGGTATGCTTCATTCTCTCTGGCCGAATGATAGAGCGCCATAAACAGCCGGTAAAATTTCGGCTCCCGCTGGGCAAACCGCATGAGCACACCTGCCGCACTGCAGAGCGTATGTTTCAAATCCCCCATAAAAACGCAGGACTGGTGATACTGCTCCAAAAAGAAACCGCTCCGGCTGTCTAAAAGCTGTTCCAGCAGACCGTATTTACTCTTAAAATAGTAATACAGCGTGGGCTTTGTAACCCCGGATTTCTCTGCAATCTCCTGGACCCCAACCGCATCGTAGCCTCTGGTATAAAAGAGATCCAAAGCGGTCTCCAAAATCTGTTCCCTGTTGTCCATAAAGTATTCCTCCACCCTCATTCTATACCGTTCGGTATAGAATGTCAAGCGCCTGTTTCCCCCAGAGTTTGACTTTTCCCGGCACAAAATTTATAATGAAAAAATACAGCCGCCCAAGGAAGGCTGCTGCAAAACTATCCGGCAAGGAGGCGCCCTTTATGATTCTTACCGTCACACTAAATCCCTGCATTGACAGAACCGTCTATCTGGATCGTCTTACCGTCGGTTCTTATAACCGGGTCCAAAGTACCCGGAGCGATCCGGCAGGAAAAGGACTTAATGTAAGCATTGTACTAAAAAACCTGAATGAAGACACCCTGTGCACCGGCTTTAATTTTTCAGAAAACGGCCGGCTTCTGGAACAGCTTCTGGATGAGCGGGATGTGGCGCATCAGTTTCTTATGGCCGAAGGCGCTATCCGGACGAATATCAAGCTTTTTGATAACTCTTGCCAGGTGATGACAGAAGTAAATGAAGCCGGACCCTTTGTCCCCCCTGAAGCAGTCGAACAGCTTCTCCAAAAAGCCGATTCTCTTTTGGAGCACACCGATATCCTTGTCATGAGCGGCAGCGTTCCCCCGGGAGTTCCCGCCGACATCTACCAGCGCCTTATCCGCATGGCACACAAGAAACAGGTTAAATCCATCCTGGATGCCTCCGGAGAGCCCTTCCTTTTAGGCCTCCGGGAAAAGCCCTATCTCATCAAGCCGAATACACTGGAATTTGAGCAGGCCTTTCATGCCCCGGTAAGTCCCCGCTCCATTCCCATGGATACCATCCGCAGCATCCTGGAGGGCGGCATCTCCCGAATCTGCATCTCTATGGGAGAAGAAGGCGCCCTCTTTGCAGACCGCGGACATATTTACCGGGCCCGCCCCCTTCCCCTGAAACCCCAGGGCCTCACCGGAGCGGGGGATTCCATGGTGGCCGGTATCTGCTATGCCATCCGCCGCCGGCTCGGCACAGATGACATGCTGCGCTGGGCTATGGCTTCCGCCGGCGGATCCATCCGCAAACCAGGCACGATTCTGGCCGAAGAAGCGGACATCCGGGAACTGCTCCCTCAGGTGGAAATCGAACAAATCCGGTAATTTTGCAGACAGCCAGGGCCGGGAACGGCTCCGCCGCCTCCCGGCCCTTCTGCTTTATGACTGATGCAGCAGTGCAATTATGGTTTCTGCCAAATCACCGATGATCTCGGCTCCGCCCAAAATGCTCTCCGCATGTATCAGCAAAAGTCCCACATCCAGATTTCCTTCCGCATCCATCTGCAGTGCGTCCTGATGTGCTGAGGAAGCCTGACAGAAGGCCTTCCTTCCCTCTTTGAGCGCCTCCTCATAAGGTTCTTTCTGTTTCGCATACTCGATAGCCTCAAGGTAACAGCTCTTTGCCGTTCCTGCAGCGGAAATAATCTGAAAACAGATATTCTCATACGCTTCTTTATTCTTCATCATTCCCCCAAAAGCTCCAAAATCTGCTCAAATACTTTTTCCCCGTCTATAGCTCCATAAGACTGCATATCAATGGCTGCAACCGGTTTTCCTCCTGCCTGGCCTTTTACCTTGTTCAGCATATAGCGGACCTGGGGTCCCAGAAGAATCACATCTGCCTCCCCCATGTCTTCTTCTGCCCGTGCGATGGCAGTGGCATGGATATCAATCTCATAGTTCCGGTTTTCTGCCGCCTGGCGGATCCGGTCACAGAGCACCGCTGTGGAAGCTCCCTGAGAACAAATCAATAATACCTTCAACGCGCCTTCACCCCCTTTCCCTGCACAAACTTGAAATAACCGATACGATACTTTCCATAACGATCAAAGTATTCCCGATAAAATAGTTGGGCGCAAATTCATTGTCCGTCTTCCTGCTGTTCCGCCTGATAATAATATGGTTCGGAACAATCCGGCAGATACTACTCTCTTCCCTGGAGGAAATCACATACATCCGGCATCCGCTCTCCCGGCAGCGCTCCGCTATAAAAGTCAAGTCGTAGGTCTCGCCGTTTTCACTGATAAAGATCATGAGATAAGGCTTCGGCACTGCAAAATCCAGCGGACTCTTCTGGGTAGTTACAAAGTCAAGCTCCTCCAGCTTTTCCTCCATATAAGTGGCTGGAATCCGGGAATACCCAATTCCCAGAATGTGAATACGGTGATACCGGCCCGACATAATGTCGCTGATCAGTTCGTCAATTTTCAACATCCCAGTCTGGCTGATCAAAACGGAGGTCAGAACATCCTCAAACTCAAAATTCAGCCCCTCTGTCCTCTCGTTCTTTAAAGAGATCATCATATCGCCGTAACCCAGATAGCCAAGCTTTTGGGCCAGGCGCACCACACTGGCCGTGGAAACATAGGCGGCCTTGGCAATCTGCCTGACGGTCGCTTTGTACTCTTTGTTGTCAATGCACCTCATGATTTCCCGGAAAATCCGAATTTCATTTTCATTCAGGTTGTTCCGCCTTACCGCCTCGTCCACATTCATAATTCATCCCGGTCCTTTACCGTGTCTAGCGTGCCTGCTCCTCTTCCACATATTTTTTATCCAGCGCCCGGATAAACGGATAATAAATGACACCGGACACTGCCAGCACCACCAGCTGAAGCAGGCCGCCCAGCCAGCTGTTGCACATCATCCATCCGCCGAACGGAGCCGGCATAGTCCACGGAACCGTAACTCCCGTCGGATAGGGAACAATCCCAAAATACATAGCCCCGAAAGAAATCAGGA
The DNA here is from genome assembly GCA_910587955.1 of uncultured Lachnospiraceae bacterium. Lineage (GTDB taxonomy): Bacteria > Bacillota > Clostridia > Lachnospirales > Lachnospiraceae > Laedolimicola. The sequence continues at coordinate 80,922 of CAJUNN010000006.1, forward strand.
CAGTTACCATAGGCGCCAGGAAAAACGGAATGATCATAACCGGATTCATAACCAGGGGAAGGCCGAAAATCACCGGCTCATTCACATTAAACACACCCGGTATAATAGAAAGTTTTCCCACCTTTTTAATCCGCTCTGATTTACAGAGAAATGCCATCTCAACACAGAGGGGAAGTGTAATACCGGTTCCTGTCAGGCATATAATCATATTGGCAAAATCCTGGGTGGCTATGTAAGGCCTTGCCGCCAAAGCGCTGGATGCAAACACTTCAAAGTTTGCTGCACGCGCAGCGTACCACAGAGGCTGCGCCACCGTAGAAACCAGCTCTGTTCCGTGAATTCCGAACAGCCAGAAGAAAGAATTCAGGAAGGTAAATACAATCGTACCGAAAAGGGAGGTTCCTACATTCGTCAGCGGTGCCTGCAGAAGGCTGTATACCAGATTGGACGCCGTCCCATAGGGCGTAGCGGCAATCACATACCGGATAACCAGAAAGAGGATGCCGGAAACAACGGCCGGAACCAGGGCCGTGAACTGCTGGGATACAAACGCCGGCACGCTTTCCGGCATCTTAACCGTCAGATTTTTCTTCTTGCATATTTTATAAATCTCTTCCGTAATGATAGCAACAATAATAACCAGGAACAGCGCTTGTGCGCCCAATCCCGAAACGGGAATGCCCCCTTCCCCGGAGGGCAGCAGAATAAAATAGCTCATCAGTGCAATCGCCACATTGGGAATTGCATCCAGCTTGTCAAACTTGGCAAGCTGATAGGAGGTGCCCACAAGTGCAATCAGTCCCGTAAGCCCCATGGTCGCCACATTGACTACGGACCAGTTCCATTCTCCCCAGACGGTCTCCCCGAAGATGGATATCATCAAATCCTGATATGCCTGAATGGGAAGATCGCTGATAACACATGCAAAGGCTCCTACCAGCAGTACAGGCATGGTCATCAATAAACCAAACTGGATTGCAGACAGATATTTGTTGCTTTGCACCCATTCAATCATAGGATACAATTTGCTTTCTATTTTCTCACTAAATTTTTCCATGTCAAGCCTCCTTTGTGAATTTCTTCTGTTTTTACCCGAATTCCGGCCAGTACCCTTCATTTGCTATTTTAAAATCTGCAATGATCTGCTTGGCAGTCTCCGCGTCCCGGATAATACGGTTCTCCGTAAATGCCTGCAGAAGCTTCAGGTCATCTTTCTCAAAAATTGCGTCAACCAGAAGCTTTTCACAGGCAAACTGGTTTTCCAGCAATCCCTTCTCAAACTGCGGTACTTCTCCATAACTCAAAGGCATAATCTCCTGGCTCCCCACCAGACATGTGGCTTCCAGCATCATTTCCGAATCCAGATTGGGACAAATTCCGTCATTCTTTACCATGACCAGCGCAAATTCATGAGCGTTATTGATAATCGAAAGGACAAGTTCCACCAGATAGGCAGCATGAACGTCATTGTAGGCCATGCTGTCCACCGTCATATCCGCCACTACTTCCGTAGAAGGATCAATCTTTTTGCTGATGTCATACTTCGTCCCTTTCATTTTACCCAATGCCGCAATTTCTTTGCAGAAAGAAAAGACATTTTTCTCCCTTCCGCCGATTACTTCATCGTACCTGGTATAATCCGGCCGGTAATGCCCGTAGGATTTATTGGGATACAGATAGTACAAATTATAAGTGTTGGGCAGGGAGTACGGAAAATCATGGATCATCTCCAAATGATTTAGGAAGGTAATGCCCCAGTGATCCGCTTCTCCCTGAATCTCATCCTCAAACTCTTTATGAAGCTTCTCATAGTTCGTCTGGATATCATGAAGCAGCTTGGGAAGCAAATCTTCCCCTGTCTTTTTATCCAGAAGTTTGGTAAACCACCCAAAATGATTCAAACCGATATAAATGGGCTGGATTTCGCATCTCTTTTTCCCAATCAGGGGCAGGTAGCGATCCAGAACGGAGGTGGGCATATCACAGATATTGATAATCTTTTTATCCTCCGGAAACACCCGTTTCGTAGCCTCCGCAACGATGGCCGCAGGATTGGAATAATTGATAATCCAGGAATCCTTGGAATAGGTGCGGATATCCCGGATCAGTTCGACCATCTGGGGAACACTTCTGAGACCGTAAGCCAGGCCGCCTGCACCGCAGGTCTCTTGTCCGATACATCCGTGGCGGTACGGAATTTTCTCATCTTGGTTTCTTAACTCCATGCCTCCTGCCCGGATCTGGACAAAGGCAAAATCAATATCACGAAACGCCTCTTCCTTGGAGGTGGTGTAACCGAATTCAACATCTTCATAATATTCGGAAAATAAAACCTTTCCAAATTCTCCTACGATTCTCTGCCTTTCCTCCACACAGTCATACAAAACAACCTTTCTCAAAGGAAACGATTTCCTGATTATGCAGAGCAGTTCCAGCATATCCGGGGTATAAGTGCTGCCTCCTCCGCAGATTACAACGGAATACTTTCTCATCACAGATCTCCTTTTCCTGTTTTCATAGCGTCATGCCGGCATTTAACTTTCCACTATTGTATAAGATCTCTAAATTGTATTCAATGTTTCACATCCATTTCGTTATATGTTACACCTTTTGTAACATGTTACATGTCTTGTCCGGCAATAAAACAAGGACACGGCTATCCGTGTCCTTGTACCTATACCCTTCGGGCACCCCATGTGACAAGTCCTTCGGACTGTCCGTTAAGATATAATAATCCGAACGCCAAAAAGAAAGATCTTCCCCTCCAAACGGAGGCAGAGGTTCCGGGGAGCTAATCCCTAAGACGCACTAAAAAACTGCTCGGCGGAGGCCTTGCAGTTTAAGTGCTTTCTAAGGGATGGATCTCCCCTCCACCTCTTAACCGCCTCCA
>CAJUNN010000007.1 GCA_910587955.1 uncultured Lachnospiraceae bacterium
ATTCATCTACCTCCCTCCTCCTGCACTGACGCTGTATATTGTCAAGTTTTTATTTTGATATTTTAATTTATCTTGACTTGTTTCCTATAATAAATCAATACAGACTATTTGTCAAGATAATTTTGTTGAATTTATTTTTATCTTGTGATACTATTGTATCTATAAGAAAAGAAATGCATTTATGAGAAGCTATTTTACACCGTTCATCTGATAGAAAGGAATTTTAAGCATGAATTTATATTCGCAGGACATCATCAAAAATGATTTTCACTTTAGTGTTGCAACCTATGGCATTAACCGCCGCACCCACGAAGAAACGCTTTCTTCCACTTATGATGATAAGAATACGCACAAAAACAGTACTGCCTATTTTATAAAGAAAGCAGCTATCCATACCGGCATTATGGAAATCCTTGATTATGATATGCCTGAAAAGGAATCTGCTATTGTAGCATTTGAGAAATTGAAGTCTGTTTTGCTATTGCTCGGCATCGACTGCCCCTTTGACAAAGAAACCTTCAATTTATATTGCTGCGAACACATACCAAAAGATATCGAGACTTCTGCCGGACAAATCATGCCGATATTGCAGTCCTGCTTTGAAGAACATCCGGCACTGTCTTATCTGTATCCTCTATTTCATATGGTAATGCTTTCCTGCTATCAGCAAGCTGGAAAATCAGCCGATGCGGGGCTATTCCAAAGCGCAAAACTATTATCCGAAGAAGTCAGCAGTCTTGAAACTTTATATACGCAGGCAAGAAATTATTTAACTGAGGTTGCCATAGAGCCGTCAAAACAAGGCTTACAGTTGCCTAGCAGTGCAATAGCTGAAATATACCATTCCTATTGCCTGTATGCCAGTAAGCAGGATTTTCAATCGGATGCATTATCCACTATGGAACTGAAAAACAATTTTCTATCTGACATCCGTGCCCAAAAAGACAGTTGCAATACGCAAAATTGGACAGAATATCTAAATCATGCCTCCAATCTTATTACAGATAATGCAATCGGGAAATACCCCATTACGTCATTCAAACAGTTCTTATGTATAGGCATCCGGCTGTTTCTTGAAGATGAACTCGTTATCAAAAAATGCAAACTATGTAATGGATATTTTCGTGTGAAGTACACTTCCAACCAAGAATACTGCACAAGAATATACAGAGACACTTCCACTACCTGTAATGAGTACGCCAGCCGGAAATCCTATAAGGAAAAGTTATTCAGCCACCCGATTCATACGGAATTTACTAAATCATACAACAGACTGTATGCCCGCATCCGCAGAGGGAAACTCCCTGCTGACACACCACTCATGGATCAGTTAAAGGCACTTCATGACGAATATACCGAAAAATATGAGAACACACACCAGAAAAACCGCGAAGCTATATGGAAAGAATACATTGAAAAGAATAAAGAATTGCTCAAGTTAGATTCTTCAAAGAATTAATGCACAAAGCAAATGTTGAGTTATCGTATAAGGCTAAATAGTTATCTGCTAGAATCTGATAACTATTGCGCTACACTCGTTTCTTCAAAATTAGCGAATTTTTGTTATCATTCTGTTATCACGGCTTATCAATTCCATCAAACATCGAAAAAGGACTCTCCGAGAAATCTCGGAAAGTCCCATAAATTCAATGAATTTTCAATTACTCAATGATTGTAGCAACCCTTCCAGAACCTACAGTACGACCACCCTCACGGATAGCGAAGGTAAGACCCTGCTCCATAGCGATGGGGTGAATCAGCTCGATGGTCATCTCTACGTTGTCACCAGGCATGCACATCTCGGTTCCTGCCGGAAGGTTGCAAACGCCGGTAACGTCCGTGGTTCTGAAGTAGAACTGCGGTCTGTAGTTATTGAAGAACGGTGTATGACGGCCGCCCTCGTCCTTGGTCAGAACGTAAACCTGAGCGGTAAACTTGGTATGGCAGGTAATGCTGCCCGGTTTTACGATAACCTGGCCTCTTTCGATCTCGGTTCTCTGAACACCACGGAGCAACGCACCGATGTTGTCTCCAGCCTGAGCCTCATCCAGCAGCTTGCGGAACATCTCAATACCAGTAACAACGGTCTTGCGGGTCTCTTCCTTAATACCAACGATTTCAACTTCCTCATTCAGATGCAGAACACCACGCTCTACACGGCCGGTAGCAACGGTACCACGTCCGGTAATGGTGAACACGTCCTCAACAGGCATCAGGAACGGCTGATCCGTAGCACGCTTCGGATCCGGAATCCACTCGTCAACAGCTGCCATCAGCTCCATAACCTTGTCTGCCCACTCGCAGTTGGGGTCTTCCAGAGCCTTCAGGGCAGAACCCTGGATGATGGGAGTATCGTCTCCCGGGAACTCATACTCGTTCAGCAGCTCGCGGATCTCCATGTCTACCAGCTCAAGAAGCTCCTCGTCGTCAACCATATCGCACTTGTTCATGAACACTACGATATAGGGAACGCCTACCTGGCGGGACAGAAGGATATGCTCCTTGGTCTGAGCCATAACACCGTCAGTAGCAGCTACTACCAGGATAGCGCCGTCCATCTGAGCCGCACCAGTGATCATGTTCTTTACATAGTCAGCATGGCCCGGGCAGTCAACGTGAGCGTAGTGTCTGTTGTCAGTCTCGTACTCAACGTGAGCGGTGGAGATGGTGATACCACGCTCTCTCTCTTCGGGAGCCTTGTCGATGTTCTCGAAGTCGGTAGCCGTATTTCCGGCAACTCTCTCGGAAAGCACCTTGGTGATCGCTGCAGTCAGCGTTGTCTTGCCATGGTCTACATGACCAATGGTACCGATATTGCAATGGGGTTTGTTTCTTTCAAATTTAGCTTTAGCCATTTTGAATGTCCTCCTTAATTTCCATACGCCTCTTGGGCAATTTTCTTTTTTCTTGTTTTGGTTACTGCTCGGCTATCTTTGATTATATTTCAAAGTGCCTTTTTTTTCAAGCATAATTTAGGCAAAAACGCTTATTTCTTTGCCGCAAGCACCTTTTCCTGAATGTTCTTCGGAACCTGCTCGTATTTCTCAAAGAACATGGAGTAGTTGCCGCGCCCCTGAGTCTTGGATCGAAGGTCCGTAGAGTATCCGAACATCTCTGCTAAGGGAACATAACCGCGGATCATCTTGCCTCCGCCGATATCGTCCATACCCTCGATACGGCCCCGGCGGCTGTTGATATCGCCGATGACATCGCCCATGTAATCCTCCGGCGTTGTCACCTCCACCTTCATAATCGGCTCCAGAAGCACAGGATTTCCTTTCTGCATAGCCTCCTTGAATGCGAGGGAACCTGCAATGTGGAATGCCATTTCGCTGGAGTCAACTTCGTGGTAAGACCCGTCGTATACGGTTGCATGGAGACCCAGTACCGGGAACCCGCCCAGAATTCCGGACCGGGCTGCCTCCTCGATGCCTTCGCCTACTGCCGGGATGTATTCCTTGGGAATCGCACCGCCCACCACCTGGGAATCAAACTTGAACAGTTCCTCTCCATTGGCGTCCATAGGCTCAAAGCGTACTTTACAGTGGCCATACTGTCCGCGTCCGCCGGACTGCTTGGCATATTTGCTGTCCACATCCACGGGCTTGGTGAAAGTCTCTTTGTAGGCTACCTGCGGCGCACCTACATTGGCCTCAACCTTGTACTCACGCAGCAGACGGTCTACGATAATCTCCAGATGCAGCTCGCCCATGCCTGCGATAATGGTCTGCCCGGTCTCCGGATCCGTATGCGCCCGGAAAGTAGGATCTTCCTCCGCCAGCTTGGCAAGGGCTTCGCCCATCTTGCCCTGGCCGGCCTTGGTCTTGGGCTCGATGGCCAGCTCGATAACCGGCTCCGGGAACTCCATGGATTCCAGGATTACCGGATGCTGCTCGTCACAGATGGTATCGCCGGTAGTGGTGAACTTAAAGCCTACGGCAGCAGCAATGTCGCCGGAATAAACCTTAGAAAGCTCTGCCCTCTTGTTTGCGTGCATCTGAAGGATACGTCCTACACGCTCCTTCTTCTGTTTGGTAGAATTATATACATAGGAACCGGAATTCATGGTTCCCGAGTATACACGGAAGAACGCCAGTTTTCCCACAAAGGGGTCCGCCATAATCTTAAATGCCAGTGCGGAGAACGGCTCTTCGTCCGAAGAATGACGCTCCACCTCATTGCCGTCCGCATCAGTACCCTTGATTGCAGCAATGTCTGTAGGAGCAGGCATAAACTCAATAACCGCATCCAGAAGCTTCTGGACGCCCTTGTTCCGGTAGGCAGTTCCGCAGCATACGGGAACTGCCGTACACTCGCAGGTAGCCTTTCTCAGTACCTTTTTCAACTCCTCCTGGGACGGCTCCTCGCCCTCCAGGTAAGCCAGCATCAAATCATCATCCAGCTCGCAGATCTTCTCTACCAGCTCGGTACGGTAAAGCTCGGCATCGTCTGCCATATCTGCAGGAATATCAACGATGGAAATGTCCTCGCCCTTCTCATCATTGTAGATGTAGGCTTTCATCTCAAACAGATCGATGATTCCCTGGAATTCATCTTCTTTTCCGATGGGGAGCTGAATGCAGATAGCATTCTTGCCGAGTCTCGTCTTAATCATATCTACCGCATTGTAGAAATCGGCCCCCAGAATGTCCATCTTATTGATGAACGCCATACGGGGTACATTGTAGGTATCAGCCTGACGCCATACATTCTCAGACTGAGGCTCTACACCTCCCTTTGCACAGAACACGCCTACGGCGCCGTCCAGTACGCGGAGAGAACGCTCTACTTCAACCGTAAAGTCAACGTGACCCGGAGTGTCGATGATGTTAATGCGATTCTCCAAAGCCCCTTCTTTGGGCTTGCAGTTTTCCTGCTGGGTCCAGTGACAGGTGGTAGCTGCGGAAGTGATTGTGATACCGCGCTCCTGTTCCTGCTCCATCCAGTCCATGGTCGCAGTACCCTCATGGGTATCGCCAATCTTATAGTTTACACCAGTGTAATACAGGATACGCTCCGTCAATGTAGTCTTACCGGCATCGATGTGAGCCATAATTCCGATATTTCTGGTTCTCTCCAATGGATATTCTCTTCCAGCCACGGGATTTTCCTCCTCAAATTAGCACTCGGTTAGAACCGATAATGCGCAAAAGCTTTGTTGGCCTCTGCCATCTTGTGCATGTCTTCTTTTCTCTTTACAGACGCGCCTGTGCTGTTGGCCGCATCCATAATCTCATTCGCAAGTCTCTCCTCCATGGTCTTCTCACCGCGCTTGCGGGAGAACATCGTCAGCCAGCGGAGCGCCAGTGCCTGGCGGCGATCCGGGCGGACTTCGATGGGCACCTGGTAGGTAGCGCCGCCGATACGCCTTGCCTTTACCTCCAGAAGCGGCATGATGTTGTTCATAGCCTCTTCAAAAACTTCCAGGGCAGGCTTTCCGGTCTTCTCTTCCACTCTTGCAAATGCTCCGTATACAATCTTCTGAGCTACGCCCTTCTTTCCATCCAGCATGATGTTGTTGATGAGCTTTGTAACTACTTTGTTATTGTACAGCGGATCCGCTAATACATCTCTTTTCTGAGTATGTCCTTTACGTGCCACGATACTTCCCTCCTTAATATGTGTCCGCCAAACCCATAGTCCGGCAGATTCACTTTTAATTCTCAGGTACTCACATGTGTCTTTCTACTTGTGTTGCGCACGGCAATTCTATATACAGCCCGCAACCTATTAAGGGCGATATGTCATTCCGGCATACAGATCACCATGATCTGTCCAACATGATAGTTCTGTCGCTGTGAACCGGAGATACTCCGCATTCACAGGGTGTTACCTGCTGCTAATGCGCCAGAAACTTATTTCTTGGCGTCTTTCGGCCTCTTAGCGCCGTATTTGGAACGAGCCTGTCTTCTCTTAGCCACGCCGGCCGTATCCAGCGTACCGCGGATAATGTGATATCTCGTACCGGGAAGGTCCTTGACTCTTCCGCCGCGGATCATAACAACGCTGTGCTCCTGCAGATTATGTCCCTCTCCGGGAATATAGCTTGTCACCTCGATACCGTTGGAAAGACGTACCCTGGCGATTTTACGCAGTGCGGAGTTCGGCTTCTTCGGGGTCGCCGTCTTTACTGCCGTACATACGCCGCGCTTCTGCGGTGCAGACGCATCCGTTGCTTTCTTCTTCAGGGAGTTAAATCCTTTCTGAAGGGCGGGAGCGGTAGACTTTTTAACAGATGTCTGTCTTCCTTTTCTTACTAACTGATTGAATGTTGGCATTCCTTTCACCTCCTGTAATAAGTGGCGGGCATGCTGCCGGCCCTAGTTAGGTTGCTTGCGTCAATCACTGACTTTACGGCACGCGAAAACCAGCGCTTTCGCGCACACTAGATCATTATAGTAACGAAAATCTGCGGTGTCAAGGCTTTTTTTGAAAAACATACTCTCTCCCCGGTTCTTCCCCGAATACCGGCATGGGAAGGCTGTCATGAGCCTGTCCGCACACCCTTTTCGCGCTTGCAGTCCAGTTCTGGCCGTCCGCTTCCGGCCTGGGGAGATGCACAGCCAGAATCTCCCGAACCCGGAGACTGCCCTCAATCATCTTCCGGTTTGTGGGAATCCCAAACAGTGGAAACGGCGCAGCCATCAGATCCGGCTCCCGGCTCCACAGCCCTATACGGCGAAACAGCTCTTTTGACGGCGTCGCATCCCCGGGAAGGACAATCCGGCTCCCGCCGGTCTCCAGAAGGAAAACCAGATTCTGGACCTTTGCATACTGCTCCCCCATATGCCTGCTGTTAAATACCTCCAAGCTTCCCTGCGGCAGGGCAAACCTTCTGTTTTCTCTTTCCCCGGACGCGACAGCGCTTAATCCTCCGGCTTTGGGTACTGCTGCCTTAAGCTTCCCTATCACTTCTTCCGTGGAAATCACCAAAAGATCCGGATTTCTCCGCAGGGCCTCTGCCGCCGCCTCCATATAGAAATGATCGCCGTGGCCATGGGTAAACAAAAGGACCCCTATCCTTCCCTTCCCGATCTCCTCCAAAAGCTCTTCTTGCAAATCCGCAGGTGTATCCTCATACAGGCCTTGCGGATCCCTGCTGAACAAATCAACGCCCACCGCGCCGGCTTTTGTAGTAATCAAAACGCCCGCATTGGCCGTATGACGCACGCTCATCCTTCCGTCCATGCTTCTTCTCCCGTCTTTTTTTCCATCATAGGCACTTTTTTTTCTTCTGTCAACAAAGCACTCTTCCGATATTCAGAAAGAAATGATAAAATAAGAGAGAACTTCTGCAATAAAATGCTTTCTTTGTGTATTAATTATATGAAAGGAGAGGCTTCTATGGGATTTGGCCTGATATCACCGGATGATTGGAAAACTGAGCTGAATGCCGCAGATCTGGATCGGCTGCTTGCCGGAATTGCCAACGGTGATTCCCAGTCTCTTGCCGCCCTGTATCACAGTACAAGTGCGGCCATTTATGCCTTCGCCCTTTCTGTTTTGAAGAATGCCCAGGATGCGGAGGATGTGCTGCATGACTGCTATCTGAATATCCACTCCGCCGCTTCCGGCTATCGGCCTTTGGGCAAGCCCATGGCGTGGATTCTCACCATCACCCGGAATCTCTGCCTCTTAAAGCTGCGGGAGCGCGGCAAAAGAGCCGATATTCCTGTGGAAGACTGGGAATCTTACCTGGAAAGCCGCGACACGGTGACACCGGAGGATCGCCTGATTCTGCGGGCCTGCATGAACCATCTGTCGGATGAAGAACGTCAAATCGTTGTACTTCACGCCGTTGCCGGCTTTAAGCACCGGGAAATCGCGGATCTCACAGGCCTGTCCTTAACCGGCGTTCTCTCAAAATACAGCCGCGCGCTGAAAAAACTGAAACAATATATGGAACAGGAGGGTACTCTATGAACACTGCGGAAACCGATCAGAAACTAAAAGAGGCGTTTTCCCACGCCGTTCCCGACGTACTGAACTTGGTCCTCTCCGACTGCCAGAAACAGAAAGGAAGTGATATGAAAATGAAAGATTCGGGAAAAAAATCGCTGCGTATCCGGCAGCTGGCCGGAATTGCCGCTGCATTTGTACTGCTTATCGGAGGTACGGCAGGCTTCCAGTTTTACCAGGCTAATTACAAAGTTGCCTCTACCGTCTCTCTGGATGTAAATCCTTCCATTGAGATCATGGTAAACAAAAAAGAACGCGTTATAGAAGTAAATGCCAAGAACCAGGATGCACAGGCCGTTATCGGCGATATGGACTTTGAGGGAAGCAGCCTTGACGTAACCTTAAACGCCTTGATAGGCTCCATGCTGCGCAACGGGTATCTGAATGAAATCGCCAACTCCATCCTAATCAGCGTAGACAATCAGGATCCTGTCAAAAGTGCGGAGCTGCAGACACGGCTGGCTGATGAAATCAACAGCCTGCTTCAAAGCAACTCCTTTAACGGCGCCGTGTTAAGCCAATCCATTTCCACCGACACGCATTTGAAAGAACTGGCAGATTCTTACGGCATTACTCTCGGAAAGACCCAGCTCATCCAGCAGATAATCGCCCAGAATGCCTTTTATTCCTTTGAGGATCTGGTTCCACTTTCCATCAACGAGCTGAACCTTTTAAGCGAATCCGGCAATCTGAATCTTAACAACGTGAACTCTCTGGGTACTGCCAGCGACAAAGCCTACATCGGTGAGGAAAGCGCATGGAATATCGCCCTCACCCACGCCGGCGCAGAAGAAAGCGACCTCACCAAGCAGAGGATCGAACTGGACTACGAAAACGGACTTATGATCTATGAATTGGAATTTAACTGCCTGGGCTTTGAGTACGATTACGAGATTGACGCCGTATCCGGCATGATCCTGAAGCAGGAAAAAGATCAGGACGACGATTACATTCCGGCCAATGCAGAAAACGCTCCGGCTGCGGAAACCCAGGATCCGGCCGCAGGCACCGGACAGCAGCCGGCCCAGACCCAGCAGGATCCCCCGGCACAAACCCAGGACCCGCCGGCCCAGACAGAACAGCCTCCCGCACAGACCCAGGACCTGCCGTCAAGCACACAGCAGCCCAGCTATGGGGGATGGCATCACAACGAGCATAACGGCCATCACAGAAACCTGCACCACTCTGCTTCTTACTGCAACTGTATCGGTGAATCTGCAGCCCGGGGAATCGCATTCACGCATGCGTGCATATCCGAAGGTTCTGTCTACGACTACAAATGGGAGCTTGATGAAGATGACGGCTTATGGTTCTATGAGATGGAATTTAAATGCGACGGTTATGAATATGACTACGAAATTGATGCCGCAACCGGAAGTATTGTAAAAAGTGAAAAGGATTACGACGACTGATACCATTAAAAAAGGCAGATGCCGCTTCTATTGCGCATCTGCCTTTTTTGTGTTCCTTTACATCCACCCCAGCGCTTCTACCCCCAGATAAATCATCTCTTCCTGGGGTTCTTCCGGCTGAAGCAGGTTGTGAATCACCCGCTTCAGTTCATGATACGGAATCATGCAGGACGATACGCCTGTGGCTGTCATGGGGCATACATCAAAAAAACTGCCCTTCACAAGATTGAAATTTTCTTCATTCAGCTCTTCCATTCTCCGAAGCAGTGCTGCCCTTTTCTTTGGATCCTGCTCCTCCAAGAGTTCCAGATCTGCCAGCGCCATCCGGTAAATCACCGCATTCCGGCGATTGGCACATAAAAGCTTTTGGATATGGGCTATCTTGTACCTCTCTTCCCCGTCCCTGCGAAGCCTGGCAAGCAGTGCCTCCAGATCCGGAATCATTCTCTTTGTAACTGCCATGGCTTCTTCAATCCGCTTCTGATCTTGCCGCTCCACCTTATGGACTGCAAAGGGCAGACGCTGCGTAAAGAGGTTCAGCTGGCTTTCATGGATGGTCAGCATATGTTTCAGCACATACAAGACCTGTCCTCCGTCCCTGCCGTAGAGATGCTCACAGCAGGAGGCATAAAACGCCTCTTCCTCCATCATTCCGCCCCAAGGGTAATTGGCATGCACCATAAGATGTAGGAAAAACCCGTACCATTCAAACAGAAACCCGTTGGAACCGCCCACGCCAAGTTCTGCCGCCTCCCGGTGCTGGCGCACATCCTCCTCAATATACTGCTGCAAAGGCTCCGATTCGCAGCGAAGGCCGTTGCTCCGGAAGGTGCGGATCAGGCGTCCGAAGCAGGCAGAAATCCCATTGGATTCCGTATCGCGTCCTACAATCCGTTCTGCCCCAAAAGCATCTATCCATTTCAGGAATTCACTCTTGGGAACGTAGAGTCCGGGAGACCAGAAAAACACCACATCCTCGGGAACTGCCTGTTTCATCCGCTCCATGTCCTCCTCCGATTTGATCAGGGGATTCTGGCGGAACGCACGGATTCCTACCACACAATCCGGATTTTCCGATTTAATCAGATCGTAGGCCTCCCGGAACAGAGAGAAGCTTGCCCGGAACATTGCCTCGGACGGAGTCTCCCCATGTGCCAGATACGTTTTTCGGCACTCCTCACAGCTGCAGAACCAGGAAGCCTCCTCGCTCTCCTCAAAGTCAATGCCGTCAAAGCCAAGCCCTGCCACCCTGCGGATACAATCCTTCATATAACGCATATTTTCAGGCTTTGAAAAGCACATCCGGTCAAAGTCATTGATATAGGGACTGTTTTTTGGCAGCAGCATCCGTTTCTCTTTATGTACGCAGGGATATCCCCCCGAATAGCTGTTCAGCCCCATGTAAGCATACACCTTCACCTCCAGCGCATGTGCTTCTGCGATGAGTTTCGACAGAAATTCATCCGCCAGATTGGGGTGTGTAAAATGTGTGGTGATGAAAGAATCCGTCTCCCCATTGTAAAGCCGTACCTGCACATTCCGGAACTCTGACTCCGGATACCCCGGCATTGTAAATGGCCAATAACCGTAAATGCAGAGATTTAATTGATTGATTTTCAGATCCGCGCACACATGCAGGTATTCCAGCCACTCTTCATATCCAAACAGCTGCATGTCAAAGCCGATGCGCCCGTAACCGGAATACCAGGTCAGGCAGTTGGATAAGCTCCGTTTCTCAATCAACGGCCAGTCCGTGATCTCGCACCGGCGGACCGCATATCCTTCTTCTTTCCTGACCAAAAGCTGTTTCAGCGTAGACAGTCCATGTCCCAATCCTTCTCTGGAAGCGCACTGCAGCTGCACGCTTTCTGACCCAATCTGCAGGCAGTACCCCTGCTGCAAAAATAATTTCTTTGAAGCCTCCGGGGAGACGGAATCAAATGGGGTAATCTCTACGGGGAAATCCTCCCCTGCCGCAAGCTTCGGCAAATTCCAAAGCTTGCGGCGCAAAAGTTCCTCCGCCCTGAAGCTTTCGCCTCCCACTATCCGCAGTCCCCGGATCTTCCTTGTCACTCCTTCCAGTTCACGAACTTGTTTTGGTTCCGGTATCAGCATACAATCCCTCCTGTCAGCCCGGATTAATTATAGTAATTTTTCAGCGCCTCCACCTGCGACGCCTTATCACTCATATATTCCGCTACATTCTCCCTGGTGACCAGCACCACATCCGGATTGTACGTATCCGTCTCAAAAGTCTCTCCCCCATACAGCGCAAGCCCCGCTTTCACAGCCTGGACTCCCATGGCAATGGGGTCCTGCACCACGGTACTCTGCAGCGTGGAATTCGGATCCTGCAAAGCCTCATAAATAGCATCCGAATCGTCCACGCCGAACAGTGCTACGTCCTGCCTCTTTGCCGTGACAATGGCAGAATTGGCTCCTTCCACCTGTGTCTGGTTCGACGCAAAAATCACATCCAGGGTATCCTTTCCATAGACCTGTAAAATGTCATCCGTCAGCGTCATCATATCCACGGCGCTGAAATCCGTGGGAAACTGCTCGTCAATAATCTCAATCCCGGGATATTCCGCAATTACCTCTTTAAAGCCTTCCGCACGGTCAATCATACTGGTAGTGGTCTTGGAAGAGAGAATTGCTATCGTTCCCTTTTCCTCCCCGTACTTCTCTTTCAAATAAGCAACCGCATTTTCTCCCGAAGTCCGCCCTATCTGTTTATTGTCCGATGCAATCCAGTAATCCACCCCCTCTTTTGTGCGGATGTCGCAGCTGACAATGGTAATTCCCTGGGCCTTAAGTTCCTGAAATGTTTTTACCATACTCGTGTCATCCGTTTCTTCTGTAATCAGAATTTTACACCCCATTGCCACCAGATCCTCAATCTGATCTACCATGACCGCCGCGTCGCCTCCGTGATAGAGCTCGTGGAACTCACATCCGGCCTCCTCCGCCGCCTTATGGGCCGCCGCACCCATATCCATAAAATAAGAAATCGTTGAGTAATTGGCAAAGCCTATGATTGGCTTGCTGTCTTCCGGCACAGCCGCTTCCTCCGTCCCAGCCTCTCCTTCCTGCTGCACATCCTGGGGCTTCTGAGCCGTTTCTTTCGCGCCGCAGCCGGCCAGCATAATACCCGCAAGCGCTGCCGCCAATACACAAATCCATGTCTTTCTTCCCATAAATACCTTTTCCTCCTTCTCGCAATTTTTAAACCTTTTTCTTTGTATAAATCAGAGCTGCGACAATTAGAGCCACCGCTTTGACTACAAGCTGCCAGAACGAACTTACGCCGTTCAGATTGAGGGCATTTCCCAGAACCGTAATAAACATCGCCCCGATTACGGCTCCCAGAATGCTGCCCTGTCCTCCATAGAGGTTAATTCCCCCCAGGACCACGGAAGCTACCGCATCCATCTCCAGACCCTCGCCCATAGCGGGATCTCCCATATTCATCCGTGCCGCATAAATGACTCCCGCAATGGCGGCAAACATACTGCACATCACATAGGCCGCAATTTTCGTCCTCATCACCGAGATGCCTGCCAGGCGCGCCACCTCCTCATTGCCGCCTATGGCGTATAAATACTTGCCCAGGATGGTCTCATTCATGACAAACACCACCACAGCTGTCAGGATAATCATAATAATAGCCGGCACCGGCACTGCCCCCCAGTAACCGCGTCCAATATTGGTAAAGCTGTCAGGCAGGCCGATAATCTGTGCTCCGTCGTTGTAAAGATAAGCAATTCCCCTGGCCGCATTCATGGTGGCCAGCGTCACAATCATGGCCGAAATATTAAATCTGGCAACAATAACGCCGTTTAACACGCCAAACATAATTCCAAACAGCACTGCCAGCAAAACCGCTGCCAGGGCAGGCATATTCCAGAAAGAAACCGCGCCGGCCGCCACCATGCCCGACAGGGCTACCAGAGCTCCCACCGACAGCTCGATGCCGGAAGTAATAATTACAACTCCCTCCCCCAGTGCCAGAATAATTACCGGACTTACCTGGCGCAGGACATTTAAGGCATTTTGAACAGTCAGAAACTGGCTGCTCATCATGGACGCCGATAAAATCAGCAGAGCCAGCAGATACAAAATTCCGAATTTCAGCAGATGACTGCTGAGAGAAAAATGCTTTTGTGAGTTTATTCTGATTTTCATATATTCACGCTCCTAACGTAGCCAGTTTCATAATCCGCTCTTCCGACACTGCCTCCCCCGGTTCCTTTGAGATTTCTCCTGTTATCTCCCCGTTTTTCATAACCAGAATCCGATCCGAAAGCGAGAAGAGCTCAGGCATTTCCGATGAGATTACCAGAACCGCCATTCCCTGGTCCCGCAAATCCCGGATCAACTGATGAATCTCCGAC
This sequence comes from uncultured Lachnospiraceae bacterium, assembly GCA_910587955.1. Lineage (GTDB taxonomy): Bacteria > Bacillota > Clostridia > Lachnospirales > Lachnospiraceae > Laedolimicola. Next base: position 13,766 of record CAJUNN010000007.1, read on the forward strand.
TTTGACCCCACATCAATGCCCCGGGTAGGCTCGTCCAGAATCAGCAGTCTGGGCTTCGATGCCAGCCATTTGGCCAAAACCACCTTCTGCTGGTTGCCGCCGGAAAGGGTTTCCACCCAAGCCTGATCCCCGGAAGCCTTGATGGCCAGCTGTTCCATATAGCTTTCTGCCATTCCTTTTAGTTTTCTGCCATTGATAATCCCCCACTTGCTGATCTGGCCGTATATGGGCATTCCAATATTATTTTTAATGGACATAGACAGACACACGCCCTCATGCCTCCGATCTTCCGTCACCCAGGCGACCCCCTCTGCAATCATCCGTTTGGGCGATAATTTTCCGATCCTTCTGCCGCTTACCAGGACACTTCCCTCCTGCATAGCCCGCAGGCCGTGAATCGCCTTGATCATCTCGGTCCTTCCGGATCCAATCAGGCCAAATACTCCCACAATTTCCCCGGCATAAACTTTTAAATTCAGATTATTCACGGTAACCTCTCCGTACTGCCTGCTCCTAAGATCCCGGATTTCCAGAATTAGTTCCCGCTTCCCCTCAAACCTGGAGGCCGTGTACGCATCGTGAATATCCCGCCCAACCATATAATTTACCATGTCCTCTACAGTCACTTGCTCTATAGGCTCTCTTCTGACCATATTCCCGTCACGCAGGACGGCGATGCTGTCGCAAAGCTCCTGAATTTCATCCAGTTTATGGGAAATAAAAACAATGCCCGTCCCCTGTTTCTTCAATTCCGGCAGAATGCGTCTTAGACAGCCCATTTCGTGTTCTGTCAAAGAGGAAGTGGGCTCGTCCAGAATCAAAACCTCCAGCGGACCTATCAGACTTTTGCAAATTTCCACCAGCTGCTTCTGGGCGGCAGACAGTTCTGCCACCTTCCGGTCTGCCCGGATATCAATCCCAAACTGTGCCAGCAGCTTCTGCGCCTCCTGGCAGCACGCCTGCCTTCGTATTATTCCCGTCCCCCTGCGCAGCTCCTTCCCCAGGAACATATTTTCTGCCACAGTCATTTCCGGCAGAAGAGACAATTCCTGATGCACAATCTGTATCCCCAGACGCTGGGCCAGAGCCGGAGTCAGACGGGAGTATTCCCTGCCATTCAAAACGACAGTTCCCGTATCCGGCTGGAGTGCCCCGGACATGATGTTCATCAAGGTAGACTTTCCCGCACCGTTTTCCCCAATAAGTCCCAGGATTTCCCCCCTGTCAAGGGACAGGCTCACATGGTCCAGCGCTGCGGTCCCTCCAAACCGTTTGCTGATATTGCGAAGCTCTGCTGCTGCCTGTCTTTTTGCTGCCTCCGCCATCTTGTGTCACCTCCTCGCTTGAAATTCTGCTGTTACTATCATCTTAGAGAACCCTTCTCTTGATTACAACTGACCAAATTCTCGATTTTGTGTGTGAATTCTAGGGATTACTGTCTGAAAATTGACACCTCCTATCCCTTATGGTATAAATATATTATATTTTATCTGACTTTTTGCACTTTATTTAGACAGGAGAATGTTTTGATAGAAGTACTTCGATTGGACCATGTGCGGATAAAAGATTCCCATGGGAACGTGTTGGAAAACTTTGATTTCAGCATAAATGAAGGAGAAGTGCATGGAATTATTGGGGATTACGGTATCGCCCACTCTCTTTTGAGCCTGCTCTGTGCCGGCACCCTTTTGCCCGACAGCGGAGAAATCTATTTCTATGACCAGCCGCTCCCCTGTCTGTCTTATACAGAATCGCGTCAGAAGGGGATTTTCCTGATTTCAGAAGGAAAGAATCTTCAGGGCCATATGACTGCCCTGGAAAATATTTATTTGATTGCCCGCCGGAAATTCGGATGGAAATTCTGCAGGCACCAAATCGCCTCCATGGCCCAGGAATATCTGGACTTTTTTAATACCTCCCTTTCCCTCCAAGAACGGGCCGAAAATTTCTCGCCTCTGCAGAGCTGCATCGTCTCCATGACAGGAGCCCTGATTGCCGGCGCAAAATTGTTTATTTTGGATGAAGTTACCTCTTCCATGAATGAACAAGACGCCGTTGCCTTCCAGCACATCCTGTCATGTCTGAAATACAAAGGACTGACCGTCATCTGCATGGTGCACCGCATTGAAGAGCTAGTGCGTTACACGGATCGGGCAACTCTGGTCAAAAACGGCTCCACGGTCCGGTGCATTGATAAAAATGACTATTCTTATGATAAAATGCTGGCCATGCTTTTAATCTGACAGGGGGAATGGCAATGTATAAAGTTTTAATTGCAGACGATGAATTTTGGGTGGCAGCCCTAATTCGTAACAGCATTGATTGGGACACAATGGGCCTGGAATTAATCGGCGAGGCTTCCGACGGGGAGGAAGCTTGTGAAAAGATCCTGTCCCTCCACCCGGATATCGTAATTACCGACATCCGTATGCCCGGCCTGAACGGCATTGAATTGATGGAAAAGATCCGCCTGATGCGCCTAAAGGTAGAATTTATTATTTTGAGCGGCTTTGACAGCTTCGCCTACGCCCAGGCCGCCGTCAAGTACAACGCCGTCAGCTTCGTTTTGAAACCACTGGATGAAGAGGAGCTGCGCCAGGCGTTGCTGACTGCCGTTGAACGCCTTCACAGCATACATGTTTTTCAGGAAACTACCGCCCAAGCCCAGAGCCAGCTGGAGGAGCTTCGGAACGCATTCTTTTTCCGGACCATCAAAGCGGAAAGCGAAGACTCCTTTTCCGCTTCCCTGGAAACTATAAATCAAAAATACAGCTGCCATTTCCAGGAAGGCCACTTCTTTGTTATCACCGCACAGCTGGAGCGCATCCCGGATCCGGCCCTGTGCCGCAAAGCGGCAGAACGCTCTCTGGCACTCCTCCGGGCTTCTGCCCTGGACGCCTATTTCCTAAGTGAAGAGCGCCGCTTTATCTGTATTGTCAATGCTTCCTTCTCCCCGCTGGAAGATTACAGGAAGCTGGCCGCTCTTCTCTTTCAATGCCAGGAAAGCCTCTGCCGGCAGGCAGACATTCCCGTCTCTGCTGCCCTCGGCACCATAGAAACCGGCTGGCCGCGTCTGTACCGCTCCTATGCCGTTTCCTGCCGCCTGCTCCGCAGCCGCGTTACGGACGGATTCGGACGTCTGTATCTATGGGACAGCCAGCGGAATGCCTCCGATAATCCACATGTCCATCTTCCGATTAGCCGGGAACTGCACCTCTCTACGCTGATCGAAACTTTTGAGACGGAAGAACTGGAAGGCAGCTTAAAAAATATTCTTGATCAAGTTATCCAGGTGTCTCCCGGAAGCGATCTTTTATTTCTTGTGCTGGAGGAACTTATCAAAATATACCGGCAGACCGTAAACCAGATGCACATCGGGGATCTGACCGGCCTTATGACCCAGCAGCAATACTTGGCCTGTCTGGAACAGTGCGATTCCCTCCCGCAGCTGAAGCAGCTTTTGTGCCGGCTCTTTGTTCATCCTCTGGAGCGCTACCGGCAGGAGCAGTCATGCAGTGAAACCAATATCTCCTCCCAGATAAAACTATATATTTCCAAGCACTACCAGGAAAATATCCGGCTGATTGACATTGCAGATCATCTCTACCGGAATCCTTCTTATATCGGCTACATTTTCAAGCGGGACATGGGAATCAGCTTTTCCGAATACCTGGCCGCCTACCGGATTAATATCGCCAAAGCTTATCTTCTGGATACACGGCTGACCATCTCAAATGTGGCAGAGGCTGTGGGCTTCGGGGATACGCATCATTTCAGCAAAACTTTTAAAAAACTAGTCGGCATGACTCCCGCCGCATACCGGAAAAAATCTGTCCGGTGAAAGGCAGACCATGAAAAAACATTCCTCTCACATACCTGAAAATTTACAACTCAACAGTGTTCTGCTGCTTGTCCTCCTTCTGGCTCTCATATCCGGCTCGGCCGGGCTTTTGCTCTATGCCGTACTCTGTCCGGAAGCAAGACCGGAAGGCCTTCCTCTCTTTCCCATCCTCTTCCTGCTCTGCGCCTTCGATATCCTTGTGATCTTTGTGTATATTTTCATGGTATATCTTCCTGTGCGCCGTCTGACACAGGCCCTTGCACAGGTGATGGAGGGAAATTTCGACGATCTGCTGGAAGAAACAGGTGCAGGGGATTTGTCTGCAGCTTCCCGTAATTTTAACCGCTTTCTCATTTCCGTGCGGCAGATGATACACAACGAATATAATATCAAACTGCTTAAAAAGCATGCGGAACTCAATGCGCTGCAGAGCCAGATTAATCCTCATTTTCTCTACAATACCATCGATTCCATCCGCGGGCAGGCCCTCTTAGACGGCTCCTATGATATTGCCGGCATAGCCAAGGCTCTGGCTTCTATTTTCCGCTACTGCATTGATACCCCCTCTAATATGGTCACGGTCCGGGAAGAACTGCAGCACGTCTCTAACTATTTTTCCATCCAGCAATACCGTTTCCGGGAGCGTTTCTCTCTGGATATCCAGATAGAAACCTGCGTTCCCGATATTCAAAGCTATTACCTTCCCCGTTTGACCTTGCAGCCTTTGGTGGAAAATTCCATCGGCCACGGCCTGGAAGCAAAGCCGGGGCCCGGCTCCGTGAAAATCAAGCTCCGCACCACCCAGAGCCGCCTGATTATTTCCATTGATGACGACGGCGTCGGCATCCCCGCTCCCCAGCTCGCTCAAATTAACAAGGCCCTGCTGCAAGGAGAGAGGAAACTCCCGGAAACCTCTCCGGAAAAGCAGCCGGGCAACCGCTTTGCCCTGCTGAACGTGAATGAACGCATCCGCATTACCTTCGGAGAAATCTACGGCGTCCGTCTCTACAGCACCTACGGGGTAGGCACACAATGCGAGGTCATACTTCCCATTATCACGGAACTGCCCCGGCAATCCGCAAAAGAAAAAAGCTCCGGGTAACAATAATCATTACCCGGAGCTTTATGCTCTATTTTTAATTTCTCATAGTTTTAAAGGAACAGCGTCTCCCGGATGACCTCGCAAACGGTGGGATGAGGGAATATGGTCCGCTTGATGCTCTCCACCGGAATCCGGTTCTCGATCATGAGAGCCAGGGAATATATATATTCCGACGCATAGGAAGACATGAGGGCTGCCCCTATGATCACATCTTTCTCTTTGTCAATGAGAATCTTACAGATTCCGCTGCTCATGCCGTTCTCCGCCACATGGCGTCCGCTGAAATTGATCGAAGCCTTCTTCACTGCATAGGAGATTCCAGCCGCTTTCGCCTGCTCCTCCGACATTCCCACAAAAGCAGCCTCCGGGCTGGTGTACACCACACCGCAGATGGCATCATAGCTCATCCGGTCCTCTTTTCCCAGAATGTGGTTGACTGCAACCTCGCCTTCCCGGTAACCTACATGGGCCAGCATAGCTTTTCCGTTTACGTCTCCGACGGCATAGATATGAGGTACATTGGTACACAAATGTTCATCCGTCACAACGGCTCCCCGCTCCAGCTGCACACCCAGCTCCGCCAATCCCTCTACATTGCTGTTGGGCCTGCGTCCTACGCACATCAAAGCCTTATCGTAAGCAGCTACGTCAATCCGGCCGTCCCTGGTAAAGGTAACTACGCCTTTGGACACCTTGGTTACCCCGCTGGAAAGATAGAAAGTCACACCCTTCTTCTCCAGTTCCTGCTGAAGCAGTCCGCTGACCTCCCGGTCATTGGGACCCAATACTTTATCCATCATTTCAATGACGGTCACTTTGGACCCGGCTTCCTGGAAATAGGCAGCCATCTCAAAACCAATCACTCCGCCGCCTACGATCAGCAGTTTGGCCGGAATCTCTGTCATATCCAGAATCTCATCGCTGGTTACGACCGTTCCCCGCTCCAGTTCTTCCTTGACACCCTCTATGGGCGGAACGGCAGGCGCCGATCCGGAAGCGATAATCAGATCTTTTCCTGCAAAGGATTCCTCCTCCGTGGAGACTATAAGCGTCTCTCCCTCTTTGGAGACACGGGCCGTTCCGGTCACAACCTTGACCTTCCCTCTGCGCAGTCCGCCGGCCACACCCTGTACCAGGGTTTTTACCACTTCATCTTTCTTCTTTACCACCGCCGCGTGATCGAGGACGGCCTCTTTCGCCGTCACGCCGTATGGTTCGCCGGCTCCATTTGCATAGTGATACATCTTGGAGGCATACAGAAACGTCTTTGTAGGGATGCAGCCCGCATTCAGGCAGGTACCGCCCAGGTTTTTCTTTTCAATCAGAAGCACGCGCTTCCCATGATGAGCCACATACTCCGCACTGTTGTAGCCCGCAGGCCCTCCGCCTATTACAATGATATCAAATTCCTGCATGTCTCCTCCTTTCACGCTTAAACCTCAGCCAGCTCTTCTTCTGCGGCTTCCGGCTCTTCCTCCGGCACATCCTGTTCCGGCTCTAAGTCAAATTCTTCGCTCAGATCCAGCTCTTCCTCCAAATCCTCAGAAAAATCCAGCTCCGCAAAATCATCCAGTTCTGTATTCAGCTTCACGGAACGATAACGTTTCATACCTGTTCCGGCCGGAATCAGTTTACCAATAATCACGTTTTCTTTCAGGCCGATCAGCGGATCGACTTTACCCTTAATGGCCGCCTCTGTGAGAACCTTGGTGGTCTCCTGGAAGGACGCCGCAGACAGGAAGGAATTGGTCGCCAGGGACGCCTTGGTAATTCCCAGCATCACCTGTTTGCCTTCTGCGGGACGCTTGCCTTCCGCGATCAGCTTCTCATTGATGTCCTCAAACTCCAGCACATCCACCAGGGTTCCGGGCAGGAAATCTGCGTCTCCGTTGTCCTCCACCCGGATTTTCTTTAACATCTGGCGTACAATCATCTCAATGTGCTTATCGTTGATCTCCACACCTTGCAGGCGATACACCCGCTGTACTTCCTGGATCATATAATCCTGGGCAGCACGGATGCCTTTGATCTTCAGAATATCGTGGGGATTGACGCTTCCCTCTGTCAGTTCATCACCGGCCTCCAGCACCTGTCCCTCCTGGACCTTAATGCGGGAGCCGTAGGGAATCAGATACGTCTTGGACTCCCCGTCTTCGCTGTTAACCTGGATCTCACGCTTTTTCTTGGTATCCAGAATCGTTACCGTTCCCGGAATCTCCGTGATAATCGCAAGTCCTTTGGGCTTTCTGGCCTCGAAAAGCTCTTCCACACGGGGAAGACCCTGGGTAATATCACCGCCGGCCACACCGCCGGTATGGAAAGTACGCATGGTCAGCTGGGTTCCCGGCTCACCGATGGACTGAGCCGCAATGATGCCTACGGTCTCACCCACTTGAACAGCCTCTCCGGTAGCCATGTTGGAGCCGTAGCACTTGGCGCAGACGCCCACATGGGACTTACAAGTCAGAATGGTCCTGATTTTCAGGCAGTCAAAAGGCTTCCCGTTCTCGTCCACACCGGAATTGATAATGGCTTCCGCGCGCCTGGGCGTAATCATGTGGTTCGCCTTCACAATTACATTGCCGTCTTTATCCTTAATGGTCTCACAGGAGAAACGTCCCGTAATACGCTCCTGCAGGCTCTCAATCTCTTCTTTCCCGTCCATAAAGGCTTTCACTGCCATGCCGGGAATTTCATCTTTCCCTTCGCAACAGTCTACTTCCCGGATAATCAGCTCCTGGGATACATCCACCAGACGCCGGGTCAGGTAACCGGAGTCCGCCGTACGCAGGGCCGTATCAGACAGACCTTTGCGGGCGCCGTGGGCCGACATGAAATACTCCAATACGTCCAGGCCTTCACGGAAATTGGACTTAATGGGAAGCTCAATGGTATGTCCGGTGGTATCTGCCATCAGGCCGCGCATGCCGGCAAGCTGTTTGATCTGCTTATCGGAACCGCGGGCTCCGGAGTCCGCCATCATAAAGATGTTGTTGTACTTATCCAGTCCGTCCAGCAGAGCCTTGGTCAGAACGGCATCCGTCTCCTTCCAGGTCTCCACCACCTCTTTGTAGCGCTCCTCCTCGGTAATGAGGCCGCGCTTATAGTTTCTCGTAATCTTATCCACCGTATCCTGGGCCTTCTTAATCAGCTCCGGTTTCTCAGGAGGCACGGTCATGTCGGAAATGGACACGGTCATAGCCGCCTTGGTGGAATATTTGTAACCCATAGCCTTGATATCGTCCAGCACCTCCGCAGTCCTGGTGGCCCCGTGGGTATTGATTACTTTCTCCAAAATCTGTTTCAGGCCCTTCTTGCCCACATGGAAGTCTACTTCCAGCTTCAGTTCATTGCCCGGAATGCTCCGATCCACAAAGCCCAAGTCCTGGGGCAGGATCTCATTGAAAATAAAGCGTCCCATGGTAGACTCTATAATATCCGAGATCTCACCGTCCGCCGTCTTTTTGTTCACACGCACCTTAATCTTGGACTGCAGGCAGATAGCGCCGTTCTCATAGGCAAGAATGGCTTCATTGACGTTCTTAAATGATTTGCCCTCGCCCTTAACGCCCGGACGCTCCTGGGTCAGATAGTAAATACCCAGAACCATATCCTGGGAAGGCACTGCCACAGGGCCTCCGTCGGAAGGTTTCAGCAGGTTGTTGGGGGAGAGCAGAAGGAATCTGCACTCTGCCTGAGCCTCCACGGACAGGGGAAGATGCACCGCCATCTGGTCTCCGTCAAAGTCCGCGTTAAACGCCGTACATACCAAGGGGTGCAGCTTGATGGCTTTGCCCTCTACCAGGATCGGTTCAAAGGCCTGGATACCCAGCCTGTGCAGGGTAGGAGCTCGGTTCAGCATCACAGGATGCTCCTTGATCACATCCTCCAGCACATCCCATACCTCCGGCTGTACCTGGCGCTCTACCATCTTTTTGGCACTCTTAATATTGTGGGCCGTACCGTTCTGCACCAGTTCCTTCATTACAAAGGGCTTGAACAGCTCAATGGCCATCTCCTTGGGAAGGCCGCACTGGTAGATTTTCAGCTCCGGTCCCACCACAATAACGGAACGCCCGGAATAATCCACACGTTTTCCCAAAAGATTCTGGCGGAAACGGCCGGACTTTCCTTTCAGCATATCAGACAGGGACTTCAAGGCCCGGTTGCCCGGCCCCGTAACGGGACGTCCCCTTCTTCCGTTGTCAATCAGCGCATCTACTGCTTCCTGGAGCATGCGCTTCTCGTTTCTCACGATAATATCCGGAGCGCCCAGCTCCAGCAGGCGTTTCAGACGGTTGTTGCGGTTGATGATTCTCCGGTATAGATCATTCAGATCGGAAGTAGCAAAGCGGCCGCCATCCAGCTGGACCATGGGGCGCAGATCCGGCGGAATCACAGGAATCGCGTCCATAATCATCCACTCCGGCTGGTTTCCGGATCCGTGGAAAGCCTCCACAACCTCCAGGCGCTTGATAATGCGGGCCCGCTTCTGTCCTGTTGCATCCCGCAGGGCGCTTTTAAGCTCCGCGGACTCCTTCTCCAGATTAATGGCCTGGAGAAGTTCTTTGATGGCCTCGGCTCCCATTCCTACCCGGAAACGGTTTCCGTATTTTTCCCGCATATCCTGATATTCCCGTTCGGTCAGAACCTGCTTATACTGCAGCTCTGTATCTCCCGCGTCCAGCACAATATAGGATGCGAAGTACAGCACTTTCTCCAGGGTTCTGGGGGAAAGATCCAGAATCAGCCCCATACGGCTGGGGATCCCTTTAAAATACCAGATATGAGACACGGGAGCTGCCAGCTCAATATGCCCCATGCGCTCCCGGCGGACGTTGGACTTGGTAACTTCCACGCCGCAGCGATCGCAGACTACGCCTTTGTAGCGGATCTTCTTATATTTTCCGCAGTGACACTCCCAGTCTTTGCTGGGTCCGAAGATGCGTTCACAGAATAAACCTTCTTTTTCCGGTTTCAGAGTTCTATAATTGATGGTTTCCGGTTTCTTTACCTCGCCTCTGGACCACTCCCGGATTTTCTCCGGGGATGCGAGCCCGATCCGAATCGCATCAAAGGTCATTGGCTGATATACCGCATGATTCGTTGTTTCTGGCATAAATGGCACTCCCTTTCTTATTCTTCTTCAAAATCCCCGTCGAAGTCTAAATACTCGTCTTCGTCCTCTTCTTCCTCTTCCTCAACGCCGACCAGTTCTTCGCCTTCGAATTCCTGCTTGCTGAATCCGTACTGTCCAAAGGATTCCTCTTCTTTTCCGAAGTGTCTGTCGCCTTCGATGATGGAGCGTAAATCCACTTCGCCGTAATCACTGGTTTCCATGATTTCGACTTCTGTATTGTCTTCTTTCAGGACCCTTACATCCAGGCCGAGAGACTGGAGCTCCTTCAAAAGCACTTTGAAGGACTCAGGAATTCCCGGTTCCGGAATGTTGTCGCCCTTGATGATAGCCTCATAAGTCTTCACACGCCCAATCACGTCGTCGGACTTCATGGTCAGAATCTCCTGAAGGGTATAGGAAGCGCCATAAGCCTCCAGGGCCCAAACCTCCATCTCCCCGAACCGCTGTCCGCCGAATTGGGCTTTTCCGCCCAGAGGCTGCTGGGTCACCAGGGAATACGGTCCGGTAGAACGGGCGTGAATCTTATCATCTACCAGATGATGGAGCTTCAGATAGTGCATATGGCCAATGGTAACGGGACTGTCAAAATATTCTCCCGTCCGCCCGTCGCGCAGGCGCACCTTGCCGTCCCTGGAAATGGGGACGCCCTTCCAGAGGGAGCGGTGTTCCCGGTTCTCATAGAGGTAATCCAGCACCTCCGGGAGCAGCTCTTCCCCATGCTTTTCCTTAAATTCCTCCCACTCCAGATTGACGTAATCATTTGCCAGATCCAAAGTGTCCATAATATCATTCTCGTTGGCACCGTCAAATACCGGCGTCGCCACGTTAAAGCCGAGGGCTTTGGCAGCCAGGCTTAAATGAATCTCCAATACCTGTCCAATATTCATACGGGAAGGCACGCCTAAGGGATTCAATACAATGTCTAGGGGACGTCCGTTAGGCAGGAAGGGCATATCCTCCACGGGAAGCACCCTTGAAACTACACCCTTGTTTCCGTGACGGCCTGCCATCTTGTCGCCTACGGAAATCTTTCTCTTTTGGGCTATATAGATGCGGACCGCCTGGTTGACGCCGGGGGAAAGCTCGTCGCCGTTCTCCCTGGTAAATACCTTGGCATCTACCACGATTCCGTATTCTCCGTGGGGCACCTTTAAAGAGGTATCCCGGACCTCCCGGGCCTTTTCCCCGAAGATTGCGCGAAGAAGCCGCTCTTCGGCCGTCAGCTCCGTCTCTCCCTTGGGCGTTACCTTGCCCACCAGAATATCTCCTGCCCGGACCTCTGCGCCGATACGGATAATTCCCCGCTCATCCAGATCCTTCAAAGCATCGTCACCCACACCGGGCACATCCCGGGTAATCTCCTCCGGTCCCAGCTTGGTATCCCGGGCCTCCGCCTCGTACTCTTCAATGTGAACAGAGGTGTACACGTCCTCCTGCACCAGACGCTCGCTTAAGAGAACGGCATCCTCGTAATTATAGCCTTCCCAGGTCATAAAGCCAATCAGCGGATTCTTGCCCAGGGCAATCTCTCCGCCCGATGTGGAGGGCCCGTCTGCGATCACCTGGCCTTCCTCCACCTTGTCGCCCTTAAATACGATGGGCTTCTGGTTGTAGCAGTTGCTCTGGTTGCTCCGGGCAAACTTTGTCAGATGATACGTATCCTTCGTTCCGTCCGGGCACTTAATCACAATCTCATTGGACACCGAGCGCTCTACCACGCCGCTGTGCTTCGCCACTACACAGACGCCGGAGTCCACCGCCGTCTTGGTCTCCATTCCGGTTCCCACCACAGGAGCCTCCGTCATCAGAAGGGGAACTGCCTGGCGCTGCATGTTGGAACCCATCAGGGCCCGGTTGGCATCGTCATTCTCCAGGAAGGGAATCAGGGCTGTGGCCACGGAGAACACCATCTTCGGGGACACGTCCATATAGTCAAACATGGAACGCTCGTACTCCTGGGTCTCTTCCCGGTAACGGCCGGATACATTCTTGCGGACAAAGTGCCCTTCCGCATCCAGGGCCTCGTTCGCCTGGGCCACATGGTAGTTATCCTCCTCATCCGCAGTCATATAGACCACCTCATCCGTAACCACCGGATTGTGGGGATCGGATTTATCGATTTTGCGGTACGGCGTCTCCACGAAACCGTACTCGTTGATCCGCGCATACGTGGCCAGGGAATTGATAAGGCCGATGTTGGGACCTTCCGGCGTCTCAATGGGACACATTCTTCCGTAATGGGAATAATGTACGTCCCGCACCTCAAATCCTGCCCGGTCCCTGGACAGACCGCCCGGTCCCAAGGCCGACAGACGGCGCTTGTGGGTCAGCTCGCCTAAGGGGTTGTTCTGATCCATAAACTGGGACAGCTGGGAGGAACCGAAGAATTCCTTCACGGCCGCCGTCACCGGTTTAATATTAATCAGAGACTGAGGCGTAATATTTTCCTGATCCTGGGTCGTCATGCGCTCCCGGACCGTCCGCTCCATTCTGGAAAGCCCGATGCGGTACTGATTCTGCAAAAGCTCGCCTACCGCACGGATCCGGCGGTTGCCCAGATGATCGATATCGTCATCGTTGCCCAGACCGTACTCCAGATGAAGGTTATAGTTAATGGAAGCAATGATATCTTCCTTTGTAATATGCTTGGGAATCAGCTCGTGGATATCCCGCTTCACAGCGGCTTTGCGCTCCTCGAGGCTGTCGGATTCTTCCAGTATTTTTTTCAGCGCCGGATAGTATACTAATTCTGTAACACCCAGTTCTTTGGGATCCACATCCATAAAATGGCCCAGATCCACCATCATGCTGGAAATTACACGGATATCCCGCTCCTCGCCCCGGATCAGAACGAAGGGAACGGCCGCATTCTGGATCTCGTCCGCCAGTTCCCTGCTCACTTCCGTCCCTGCCTCCGCGATAATCTCGCCGGTTAAGGTGTCCACCACATCCTCCGCCAGCACCTGTCCGCGGATCCGGTTGCGGAGCATTAATTTTTTGTTAAATTTATAGCGGCCCACCTTGGCCAAATCGTATCTTCTGGGATCGAAGAACATGCTGGTAATCAGGCTTTCGGCACTCTCCACTGCCAGAGGCTCTCCCGGACGGATCTTTTTGTAGAGTTCCAGAAGGCCTTCCTGGTAATTCTCCGCCGTATCCTTGCTTAAGGTTGCCAGAATCTTGGGCTCTTCCCCGAAGAGATCCAGAATCTCCGCATTGGTTCCAAAGCCCAGGGCGCGCACCAGCACCGTGATGGGAACCTTCCGGGTTCTGTCCACACGTACATAGAAAATATCATTGGAGTCCGTTTCGTACTCCAGCCATGCGCCGCGGTTGGGGATCACCGTACAGGAATAGAGGCCCTTTCCCACTTTGTCGTGATCAATGGCATAGTAAATACCCGGGGAACGAACAAGCTGGCTGACAATGACACGCTCCGCACCATTGATTACAAATGTGCCGGTCTCCGTCATCAAAGGCAGATCGCCCATGAAAATCTCATGTTCATTAATCTCATCCGTCTCTTTATTGTAAAGGCGTACTTTGACCTTCAGGGGAGCCGCATAGGTCGCGTCTCTTTCCTTGCACTCCTCAATCGTGTATTTGATATCGCCTTCGCCTGTACAGAGCGTGAAATCTACAAATTCAAGGCTCAAATGGCCGCTGTAATCAGCGATAGGGGAAATGTCGTCAAAAACCTCCCGAAGCCCTTCATCCAGAAACCATTGGTAGGAATCCTTCTGCACTTCGATCAGGTTCGGCATCTCCAGAACTTCCTTTTGTCTTGAATAGCTCATTCGACTGCTCTTACCGGTAGTAATAGGACGTATCCTGTTTTTTTCCATTGACGTTCACCCCTTATTTTATTCCTCGCACCGCCTCCCCGGTTATCCGGATCTAAGCGGCCCTCCACACGGCAAATACTCTGTATAACAGCGCATTTATGCCGTAAATTGCGGCGTTTTTCGTCATTTTCGACAATCCCGTAACGAATTTAGAGCCTAACTCACCACAATAGTGTAATCTACACGATACCATACTTTATTTTTTGTGTCAAGCTGTTTTTGACAGAATTTTCACAATAAAAAGAGCGCCTGCTATAACAGGCGCCCTACAACTACCAGCCTCCGGGGGGTTCCCGCTTCCAGACGGCCGCAGGTCGTCAGGCTGATCAGATAGTCCTCGGCAGTCAGCTCCACCCCTGTGGCATAAATGCAGCGCTTGCGGATCTCTTCTAAGTATCCTTCATATGCTTCCTCCGTCTGCGGATCTACAAACAGAAACAGCTCTGCATCCTCCGGCTGGCTGATATCCAGTTCTATAACGGCAGCTACCTCATACGTCTTCACACCCTCCTCACATTCAAACTCAATCTTCGGGTGCTCTTCGAAATAACTTTTCTTCCGGTAATTGCGGAGGCTTCCGAACATCCGCCCGCTGCTCATATTGTGACCGTAGATCCACAGGTTGCGGCTGGGCGCTTCCATATCGCAGCGGATATCCGCAAAAGGCGTTCCGTAGTAATCCCAGTCCCCGTAGATGTCCCGCATCAGATACCAGTTCCCGTCCTCCAGGCTGCTCTGCATCACCGGATAGGAAAGTTTCGTCTCCGGGATCTCGATATACGCCTTCACATCCGGGTTGATTTCCTGAAGGATCTCAAACCTTGTCCGGGAAACTCCTTCCTCTTCCATGGCCCTTTCTTGTTCCTGCTCCAGATGTTCCCGCAGCACTGCATACTTATGCTGCTGCCTCCAGCCGTTGACACCGTACCAGAGAAGACCTGCCAGGGCTCCCAGGAAAATCAGGAAAAATATTCGATGTAGGACTTTTCTCATTATCTCACCCGGATCTCATAAATGTGATTCAGCAATGTATTGAGAGAGGAAGTACCGGCATTCTCTAAATCCGCCGAAAGGGAAATAAAGCGTTTGCTCCTTCCCAGAATCAGGGACGGCTGCACCTCTCCCATAGCCGCCTCCATATTGCGGCGGTTTTTCTGTATTTCTCCTGCCTGGATACTCCCCGACAGGGCGTTGTACGCCTCGGTTAGACGGGAATCGTTCACATCAATGGGCAGCCCTATCTGGCTTTGGAAGAAATTCTCATAGGAGCTCACATTGTCCGTCACCGGCACGCCGGCCAGATACAAGTCAAAGTCCATCTCCAGGTACAGGGCGCGCATATACCCCTGCTGATCCAGCTCTTGGATATTCACCTCAATGCCCAGATCTGAAAGATCGCTGCGCAGGGCATTTGCCAAAAGAGCCTGTACCCCGTTATCCTTAAGAACCGGAAGATTGAGCTGTACCCTGGTATTCAGGATCTCCATCTCCTCCCCTGCTTCCCGCATCAGGCTTTTTGCCCTGGACGGCTGGTAGCTGTATCCCCCGGCAGTCTGTACGGCGTTTGCTCCCGGGCTTCCCTCAAACATCAGCTGGCGCACCAGCTGTTCCTGAATCACTGCCTCCCGGTTATAGCCGCAGGCAATGGCCTGGCGGACCTTTTCATTCCTAAGAATGGGATTGTCCTGGTTGTAAAACAGCGCATAGACCATATTGCCCGGCTCCGCCCATACGGTGAAGCCCTCCCAATCGTAAAGGATTTCAAATAAGGGGCTGGTTCCGCTGTATACAGCCAGATCCAAATCTCCGTTCTCCACAGCCTTTGGAAGATCATAGTAGCTCACTGCCTGAAATTCCACCCTCTTTATGTCTCCGATGTTCTTCCGGTAGAAAGGATTGGCCGTCAAAGATACCTGGCTGCCGGATCGGGCATCTCCAAGCTCATAGGCTCCGGTCCCGATTCCTCCTCTGCCCCGGCTTCTAAGGGCTTCCAGCATTCCCCCTTCCTCTATGGATTCTGCGAAATCTCCTTTCTGCACCTGGGTGCCCAAAAGAAGCAGATTATCGGGAGATCCTTCCGTAAAGCGGATCACCAGAGTGTGATCATCTGCCGCCTCCAGGCCCTGGGGAAGTTTGACAGGATTCGATATAAATTCTTCCATTCCCTCAATGCGCCCGTAAGCACCGGACATAGGCCCGGTATTTCCTGTAAGGGCCATAGCCGCAATGGACGCGGCCGCATCCTGTGCCGTCATAGGCGTCTCATCGGAAAAGAGCACGTCTTCTTCCAGATATAGGGTGTAGGTGCATCCGTCCTGGGAAATCTGCATACTTTTTACCAGCACCGGATTCCAGCTTCCGTCCTCGTTCCGCTCCATCAGAGGTTCAAACACAATGGAACTCACCGCCTGATCGCCGGTTCCCTGGGCATAAGCGGGATTAAAAGATCCGGAAATATCCTCCGCATAAACTGCGAAGACTTCCTTTCTCTCTTCATCCTTCCGAATCACTTGCCTGGAGCCCTCTTTTACCACTCCCAGGGATTCCCTGGCTCCAAGCCCCAGAAGCTTCTGGGGAATCCCCAAAAGAAAGAGTACTGCCGCGAGAAGCGCCAGGGCAGCGCCGGCAATGACTGCCGGCCGCTTTTTCCACCCTGTCTTACCCGGTTTTATCTCCGGGTTTTGCACATCCCCAGGTTCACTCTTTTCTACCTCTGAATTCTTTACTTCTTCTGTCCTTGTTTCTTTTTCTTCCATAATTCTGTCATCCCTGTCCTGCGTTCTGCCCCGGGGTTCCCTTTTCTTCCTCCTCATCCTCTTCCTGCTTCTTCTTTCCGGTGAGCAGATAACCCACCATCGCAAGCAGGGCTGCAAGCAGAAGGATAAATACTGCCATCGTGCCTCCGGTCTGGGGAATGGGCGGTATCAATCCGCTGCCTCCGCCGTCTCCTCCTCCGCCCGGTGTGGGCGTGTCAGGTATCTCCGTTCCCGGCGGTCTTACCGGCGTATGCAAATCAATTCCCGCATCCTTGGTCAGATCGCTCTGGCCAAACCGGAAGTACACACGCTTCGTCAAATCCACACCCGGCATACTGCTGGTGTCTTCGGGAGGATTGTAAATATCAAATATATTGCTGATGGAATCGTGGTAATGGCTGGTCAGCATTCCTACCACGCGTCCCATGGGCGATGCCTCCGGCGCCGCCGCATCTTTGGGCATAATTTCTTTTCCAAGAGAGTCGTAAATACCCGTTACCTCAAGCTCTCCCGACGCATTCACGCCCATCCGGCCGGTTCCTGTGTCGATAAAGTCACTGGACGGAATTACATCCGAGTCAACCCGGTCATCGTCCGCCGCCTCAAAGTCGCTCCAGGCATAAATCTTCTCTCCCGTCTGGGATATCATCACCCGGTACTGGTAAGGCTCTATGGGATTTGCCATATCCGCCAGCGGAACCGTAAAGGAGTAACGTCCTTTTGCATCTGTAGTTACTGTCATATCTCCGTTCGCGTCTACCACAGGCTTCCACAATCCTTTAACCGTCTGCGGATTTTCCACCTTGATAACTTGTACGGTGGGCTTCATATAAGCCTCAGGGTCTTTTTGGGGAGTTCCAGTCTCTGCGCCGGAACTCTCGTCCGGTTTATCCAGAGATCCGCCGTCCACAATAATCTGATACGGATAGTACTCATACTCCGCCTCTGCGTCGTAGCGGTAAAGCGTTACTTCCACGCCTGCCACTCCCCGCTCGCCTGCATCCTGGACATGGTTCCGGTTAGAATCATTCCATACCAGATCTCCAATGCGGACATTTTTCTCGTAGCTCAAAAGTCCTACATCCAGAACCCTCACATTGTCCTGGGGACCGATAAGCTGGTACTTGCCGCTGTATCCTTCCGCAACACCCGCCTCTTTTAAGTTCACCGGCTGTACGGGATCGGACACGCCCAGGGACTTGGCGTTATACTTTTTGTTTGCCAGAGCTTCCAGATTCTCTTTTTGATAAACCGTTTCATCCAGAATCTCTCCGGCATCGGAGTCATTTCCGTCATGGGTATTCTCTTCTGCATTGTGATAAGAATATTCGCTGTTTGCTTCCTTCTCCACCACAACTCGGTACAGAAGCGGTCCCTGCCTGGGATCTTCCGGCGTCATGCTGTCGTCGATAAGAGGCAGCTCCTCAAAGATATACTTCCCGTCGTTCTCCGTCCGGTAAGTTGCCGTGGTAATAGGCTTTTGTACTGCCAGATTCTCCAGCCGCTCCGCCTCACGCTCCGCTGCTTCGATGCGCCTCTGAATCTCCGCCACCAGAGCCAGGGCATTGACCATACTCTCCGCATTTTCTTCCAGGGACAGGTCAATAGACACCAGGGTCTGATTCTGCTTATTAATCTCCAGCGTATACTTCAGCAGCAGTTCTTCCGTCTGATTCCACATGGTCTGATACTGATCCCGCAGTTTCTCGGTATTCCCAATTTCTTTCTGTTTCTTAGCAATCTCTGCCTTCTTAGCGGCAATGGCCGCCTCCAGCTCTTTCTTATCCTTCAATTCTTCGGGACTCAGCGCACTGTCCGGCGTACCGCTTCCGTACTTCGTATTCCACTCTCTCTCCAGTTCAAAGAGCTCCTTGTCCAGATTTGTCTTCTCCGTCCTAAGCTGGCTTAACTGCAGATTCAGCAGCTGTACCTGAATGCTGTGTTCCTGGGAAATGGTGGACAGTTTTCCGTAATTCTTCATCAGCTCATCCAGCTGTGCCTGTACTTCCTTCCGCTGTTTCTCCAGGAAAGACTTATCCCGCTCCAGGGCCGCCTGCACTTCCTGGGCCGTCCGGAGCTCTGCCTTAGCCTGAACGGCTTCGGCTCTCTTATCTGCCGCATCCTGTTTGTTCTTCGTCTCCGCCCACCGGTATTCCATAGCCCGGGGAAGCATAGCATCTTCTGCCTTCTGGGTCAGCGGGAACAGATAGCGTCCGCTGATAAAGTAATCCGTATCAACCGTTAAATCCGGGAACTCTTTCGCCAAGTCAAAGTGCTCTGCCTCATAGGTAAAGACGGTAAAATACTTCCCTCCGTCCAGCCACGCCTCCGTGGTCTCTTTCGGCTCCTCCGGCTGATCCGCTCCGCTTCCGTCATCATCCGGATTCCCCGGCTGGGCATCCGGATCTTCCTTGATCTCCGGAACGGGTACGCTGTCCTTGTCATTTCTCCGGTACTGGAGGGTCACTTCCACATCCGGAACACCCTTATCATTCCTCTGCCACAGTCCGTCGTAATTGCCGTCGCTCTCCAGATCGTTCCACACAAAGCCTTTTACAGTTCCCTTGTTGTAGGGCACCACGCCTGCATCCATATGGTTCACTGCATGAACTGCCCACAGATTGTATCCGTTCACAATCAGGGAATTATCCGGCGTGTCATCCGGTCCTTCTTTATCATAAGGAAGGAGGATAGACGGCGCAGCAAAGTCCGTGGGATCGAATACGTCAACGCGCAGATCCGATGCGTTCCCGTTCCTCTGGTACAGGAACCGGTTGGGGGACAGATCGCTGTCCACATCTTCCAGATCCGCAGGCGGATTCTGGGCCGGTGTCACATGGAGCTCTGTCTTTGCATAGCCTTTCGGCAGCAGCGGAATATACAGGCGGTAGCCCACCGCATACTGCTTCAGGCTTCCTCCCGAGCCTGTCGTCATGGTACTGTTCAGCGTGAACCGGTAGGTTCCCGCCAGGGAGGTGGTGGCTGTCTGTTTTCCTCCGTGTACGTGGCCGTCGGCTAAAATGGCCGTGGGATCCTTGGTTAAATCCGGATCCAGAAAATTCCAGTTCTTCGCCGCGGCATCCCATTTAATCTCCCGCCATCCGGCCGGAATGCCCTTTGCCTCATCTGCTTCCACCCAGGCGTAGGGGAATAGTTCTACCTTTACCCCTCCCATGCCCTGATAGGAGGCCTGGGTTTCATCCCGGAGCCCGTCTGCATAGAGAAAGCTTCCGTCCGCCGCGAAGGGTCCGTCGCTGCTGTCATCCCAGACTACGCCGGTGATCCGTTTCACGTCACTTTGTTCAAAGCCCAGATCCATCTGATCTATCGGTTCATAACACAGTTTAAATCCGTTGTCATCCAGCATATATCTTGGATTTCCGTCCGCATCCTTGGGCACTGCCGCCTTAAAGACGCCTGTGCAGTACCGGCTGTTGAGATGGTTCCGGAACCGGTATCCGTGGGGAACCTGTTCCAGAAGCATGGTAGGCTTGTATATGGGCTTCTGGGTCGTAGTGTCTACCGGGGAGTAGGCCACAAAGAAGTACTCTTTGTCGGGCCACACGTATTCAAACCGATAGCTTCCTACCATAGTCTTGTATTTCTTGTATACCTCCTTTTCTGCATCCGTGCCGTGGGGAATATCTTCCAGGCTTGCATAGGCTGTGCCCAGATCCTCATTGGCCTGAGCCAACACCTCGTCCTTGGTCATTGTCGTAACCATCATGGGCTGGCCCCTCATATTCAGGGTGGGTTCCCCGTAAGTTCCGTCCGGCTGAAGCTCCCGGCCTTTCTCATAAGCCATAATGGTCAGATTCTCCAAAGGCTCTTCATCCGGCATTCCGCTAAGAGGCGGATAGTCGGAGATCACCTGGTTGTTAAAGAAGCCGTCCCCGTTGGTATCCAGATCCGTGTCGCCTCCCACGTTCACCTCATCTACCCACGCCATTCCTCCGTAACGCACAGGAAGTCCCACGCCGATATCATAGGATACGCACTCGTCATCGGGATCATCGCTCACCCGTACCTCTATGGGGTCTTTGGTGGTAAAGATCAGGCTCTTTCCGGACTGGGTCACTTCCATAGGCGTCTCCCTTCTGTCCGGTCCGATTTCCTGGGTAGTCAGTCCGTAATGCTCATACTCATCCGGCATGGTAAACCGCAGGCCGTACTGGGCATCCCGGTTCAGATTCGGGAAAATATAGTACCCGTGGTTTCCGTAGTAATCCGTCTCTGTGTAGGTGACGCAGGGACCGAAGGCGGTCATAATTGCGTCTCCCGTAGCACCGTAGGCCCAGCTTCCGTCGTCCGCCAGCACATGGTACCGGCCGTCTGCATCCGGCGTGGGATCTACCGCGTCTCCGTTCATATTGGCCGCATAGAAGGTTCCTCCCCTGGGGGTCAGAAGCTCTACTTTCACCTTATTAATTCCCGGGTCTTCCCCGTCGCCCCAGGCGGGCTCATAGGTAATATTGCCGTGCTCGTCGGTCTTCATGTTCCGCAGAGGAAGCTTTCTGTTAAATTCCGCAAAGGTCCCCACAGGCTTTCCGTAGAGAATCTCATCCTGCTTCCCGTTCAGGTTCGTATCCAGCCACACGTAGTCGCCAATCTCTCCCCGGTCTTTGGGATTGGACACGTAGACCACCGCCGCTCCCGAAGCTGTCGCATCATCCCGCCTGGTTCCGGTGGCAAAAGTGTTCACTGCCTGGTAGGAGGTCACCTCCGAGTTGTTGGACAGTATGGTACCCGTATTAAATTCCCTGCACACCGGAAGGTTCAGCGGCACCTTCATCTTTACGTTCAGATCCAAGGTGGTCTTGGGCATCAGGAAGTATTCCGGATCCTTCATGGCCACAAAGAGCTGCCGCAGGTTCTTTACAATCTCATGGAAGTCGTCTTCGCTGACGGCCCCGCTGTCTCTCCAATCGATCAGTTCCTCCAAGGTCACGTTGCTCTCGGTCAGTTCTGCTCCGTAGGACACCGGATACTGTGTGTATTCCCCTTGATAATGCCAGGAGGACAGCAACAGGTTGGTATAAAAGTTCGCCTTGATTCCGTCCGGCACATCCGGGTCCGTGGTCTGCGGCGTAATGTTTCTCTGCTCCAGGCTGAACAGTTCCTCCAGTCCCGCAGGTCCGATGGATGCCACGGTCCCGTCCGCATTTCTCTGCACATTCACCGGCCCCAGCCATACCGTATAATCATCCGGGTCGATCACTTTGTTCTGCTGCTCTAAAATTTCTATCTGGTGGTCCGTAGGCCTGGGATCTCCCAGATCATTATCCTCCAGCCGCTTCGCCAGGGCAGCATTCACGCTTTTCAGCTCAAAGCTGTCCTTGCTGATGCGCATCCAGGGCGACCACTTGCTGCCTCTTGGACTTGGTTTGCCTGTCGTGTTGATGATATTCTGATCCTGGGTATAGGGCGTAATATCATAGATCACCACACAGGACTTGGAATCCGCCAGAAGATTTCCGGTGGTCACCAGCTCCGCGCTGTGGGACATGGTCAGATGATATTTGTAAGTCTCCCCCTGCAGAACCGGAATGGGACCGCTGCTGCTGTTGGTATCGCTCTCCAGAAGGCTCTGTGCATACTTAGAGAACGGGAAAGAGTTGGTAGTCGCAAAGGCAACGGCGCTGGAAGTTACCAGCAGGTTGTAATCGGTGACACTCTTATCATTGTCGTAATCCATGTTGTCAGTATCTTTGTGCTGCTCCGAGCGCTGCTCGTCCGTGTAGCTCTTCCAGTACATCCACTGGGGCGCGCCCACATCATCCGTGGCATACACGGTAGTCTTCCTGTTTTCCTCTCCTCCCGCAATACTCTCATTTTCGTCGGTGGTACGGGCACGTACCATATAGTCGATGACAATGGTATCTCCCGGCGGCAGCTCCCCATGGAACCGGAACTGCAGGATCTGGGATCCTTCCTCTCCCGACAGGGTCACATCCGCTACCTCATTGAGACGGATGGTATTGTTCACTGAGCGCTCACTGTAAGCGGTGGTATAACCTGTATCCGGATCGTACTCTTCCTGATGCACCACCCGGTAAGTCCAGTACAGGTAGGCGCTGGTAGAGTAGCCCCGGTTGCTGAAATAATCGGAATTCAGCGGACAGATCGGCTTCTGGGAATCCTCATAGCTTATATACTGAAAGAGGGTGGGTTCAATCTTCAGAAGCGCCGGAATCTTTACGGTAATCACCGGATCGGTAAACCGGTCCTCCGTAATCCTTCCGCCCTGGCTGATCTTATATTCCTTCTGGTGATCTGCCGTATAGTTGTTTAAGGTCAGATGGTATTTCAGCAGCGCACTGCTGGCGCTCAAAGCTACATTGTCTGTCCACTTAAAAGTATCTCCCGTCAGGCTGGGATCTTCCCGCTTGGTAAACCGCCGGAAATATTCTCCGTCAATGGTCAGATCTGCCACCGGCTTCTTGGGCGCCAGTATCAGATTGGCCCGCAGGAAGATTTTCTCATTCTCCGGTGTGCCGTCTCCTCCCTCAATGTATGCAAAATCCCCGTCGCTGTAGTTTACATACAGCTTGCTGATATGGGCCGCATAGATAGAGTCCGTGTTGGAGGTATAGCTGCTCATCTCAATCAGGCCGCCCTTTTCCGCTACCGACTCCGGATTCTGCGCAGTCTCATCCACACCCAGGAGGTTTCTGGGATAATATCCGTCCATCTCTCCTCTCTTGGAGGGATTCTTGCACTCATGCAGATCCTCTTTCTTGTCTGCCGTATCCAGCTTCGCATCCACATCCAGACGGAATCCGCAGGGAACGGGATATTTCACCGGATTATCCGAGATAATCACCCAGGCAATCTGGTTCATACGGATATACCGGGTTCCGGGACGCGGCACTTCAATCTCCATATTGGCATCCAGCGCTACACCTCCGGCCGGAGTCAGCTCATGCCAAATGGGCGTCTTCGTCCCGGGCCAGCAGGTTCCTTTGGAAATATCCTCCACCTTCTGCCGGACATCCTTACACTCCTCACGGTCCGTATAATACACATGGACCTTCAGATGCTCTGCCAGCTCCTTATCGTAGCCGTCCTCATAATAAAGCTCACTGTCACCCGGCAGACTCCAGTAACCCGTGCGGATAGTCTCCACACGATTGCTGACCATTACAATGGAATTATCTGTATTGTACTGGTCCAGGTTGGCCGCATCGTAGTCCTCCAGGGTCTGGTTCTTGGTAGAACCGTACAGGGGCAGGTGATCCACCAGATACATGGAGCCGGCGCTTCCCTGGAAGAGAGATCCCTCGCCCAGATACATATGGATCATATCCGTGCTTCGGTAAGTGGGAGGCGTCGTTCCTCCTGCCACCACCTGCTGAGGATCGTCCGTAAGCACCTTGGCATAACCCCTGGGCGCCGCAATGCGGAAACCGTAGGCCGTGTCATGAGCATACCGATCCTTCTCTTTCGTAGTCTCTTTGTCCCTGTTCTTATTCCAGTTGTCCCAATTCTCCTTCTTGTTAATATATGGATCTGTGGGCTCTGTATTGAGCGGATCCCCGTTCTCGTCATAAGTCTCCATCTTGGAGAGAGGCAGTCCGTCCTGAACTACCGTTCTTTCATCAGGATCCAGCCCTGTATCCAGTTTCTTTGTTCCGTTGTAATAGCGGACAGAATCTTTCTTCTGATCTCCCAGCCAGTCATAGGAAGTCTGTGCCTTCCGGTTCTCCTTATTATGGAGATTCTGATCGTAATTTCCGTTCAGGCTCTCCAGATTTACAAAGGCATGACTGAAATACTGCTTCCTGCTGATGCCGTTCTCGTCATAGCTGGTCCCGTCGGGATCATTTAAGTTCGGCACGTCAGACACGCGGGTCAGCACCTTCAGGGCAAACTTATCTCCACTGGCCAGATAACCCGCCGGCCGCACGCCGTTTACAATGCTCTGATAGTTCTTGACCTCTCCCTGATTGAAATAGGGCTCGCTCTCAGCCTTGGAAAGCCGGCCTTCCCCGGCATCCTCCGCCTTCGTTGTATCCTGGGCAGGCGGGATCACCGTCACACTGATAAATTTCTCATTGTCCGGATTTTCCTGTCCCGGCTTCTTGGAGGGCGTATTGTCCAGAATGGTCCAGCCCCGCTTCTCGGCTTCCGTCTTTGTCAAAAGCTCATCCGGAGTCCCGTCCGCATGGTAGGTCTGAATCATCAGTTCCCTGTCATATGCCAGGACCTCAGGCAGATACTGGGAGAACACGAAGGCTCCGTGGGTCACGTCCCCGCTCTCCGAAAGCTTCTGGGTCCGCACGGCCAGATTGGCCTCCCAATCACGCTTCGCCTTGTTCCACGCCTCTTCCTCCTGACGGTATCCCGCTGTCCCCTGGGCATAGGTTGGGATAAAGAAGCCCATATTTGCAATGGAGTTGGCGAGAACGGCATGCCCTTTATCCATAGGCAGCGTGGGCGGAGCCGGATCTGCCGGATCCGGAGCTGTACCTGCAGCAGTACCCGGAGCCGTTCCTGTGCCCGCCGGATCCCTGCGCTCTATGGTAGTGTCTTCCCAATCCTGCATGGGAGACTCGGAAGCCTTGTTCATAACCGTAATGGTGTACCATACTCTCTGGCCGTAACCCAGCTTCGCAATGTCCTCTTCTTTCAGAGCTCCGGGATTTTCATCATAGTCTCCCGTCCGCAGAGTAGCAGACGCTTCACTGTCTGCCCCCGGCTCCGCTATCCGTCCCTGATAATCCGGGGAACCGTCGTTTTCCCCTATCCCCGCTTCCTTCGCTGTCAAGGCAAAGCGCATATCCAGCATCAGATGGGGATTCCGGGTATAAACCTTCAGGGTATTGGACACAAAGCGGTTGGGAGATACGTACGTATCCCGGACATACCCGGTTACGCCGTCTCCGTTCACATCCAAGCCGCCGAAATCTGCCTGTTTCTCATTTCTCTCTTTGTAATCCTCCACATTCACCGTAGTGTTAACCAGGTTTGCTGCATTGGAGCTGCCGGAATCAATCTCCTCTCCGTACTTCATCTCTCCCAGGAACTGATCCCTTTCTCCCTTGATCCTTCCGTTGGGCCCGGTAATATCCAGGCGCGGATCCGTAATGGTGTTGTGATAGCCCGTATGATAGTTCCCTATCGGAGTCCAATAACTGCAGTTCGTATGGGGACAACCCCGGCCGTACATATAGTGGATCCGGTTCTCCGCTCCCACGGAGAAGGGATTTTGATCCTTTAACTGCCCAGCCGTGCCGGAAGCATCATCGGTGAAGAACTTAAAGCCGGGAACCCTGCTGGCCGCAAAGGTCCGTATCTGCTGCCAGCGCTCCAAAAGCCGGGTATCCTTCGTCCCGTTTTTCAGATCATGCTCCGGAGATGCCACTGCCATCACCCGTACCTGTGCATTGAGATACTGGTTTGCATCCAGCTTGGGAGACTCCAGCACCTTCATCATATCTTCGTAATTCTCAGGATTGATGCTGTAATGGGTGGGCACAATCCGGACCATATACCGGTTCAGATCCGGCAGATATTCAATCTGCACCCCGTACTTATCCTTGTGGATACGGCTGTCCGCCACATCCCCGTTGGGATTCTTGGAAGCGTCCAGGGAACTGACATTGCGCACCAGAAGTTCATAATCCAAGGCCGTATTGGGCTGATCCGTCTTCCCGTTCCCCGCATCCGTCCAGTCTGTGTTACTTACAACATCCACACCCTTTTTAGGGTAAGCTTCGCCATCCTCTGTCAGGGGCACAATGCCCTCCGGCAGAAGCGCAGACATGGCAGGCAGGGGATAGGAGGCCCCGCCCGCCCTTCCGCCACCCATCTGGTAGACGGAATAGCTGACCAGTTTGCTCCGGTCATTCAGCCACTGATAGTGAATCGTCTTGTTTTTCAGCTGTTCCTGCGGTCCCAGAGGCGCCGACGGAAGGTTGCCGATTACAATCTGGTTCTCTGCAAAGAGACTCAGCTCAAAAGGTTCCTCCATCTGCTGGTAGAACTCGTCGTACTTGCTCTCCTTTGCTACTTCCTGTCCTGTCTTGGACCTGGGATCCGCAACTTCCGTCCAGTGGCGCAGCACCGGCTTGCTCACTTTGGCCTGGCTGCCGCTGCGGGCAAAGGTCCGGGCCATAGGATTCCCCTCCTTATCCAGGTAATCCAGGGGATCGTCATTCGGTATATTGTGGAGTATCCGAAGTTCTGTATCCGCCTCTCCCGGACAGGAATCTCCTGCCGTAAAGAGGGAGCAGAACTGGTTCCGGCCCTTGTGGTAGGGGGTACCCGGTGCAAAGAAGCGCGGATTGCCGTAATAGCGATCCCACCAGCTGCTGCCGTTCTTATCCGGGCGGTGCCGGATTCCTCCGGAGAGCATACCGCTCTCCAGATGGAAGGGATGCTTCGTATTCTCCACTCCATAGCCGTTGGAACCGTTATAATGCACCAGATCCCCGGCCAGATTGGTCCTGTCATAGATCTGATAGTAGCCCTCATCCGGCTGCATCAACGTGTCGCCCAGATCATTCTCTTCATAATTGGTCTTATCATCATAAGGCGCAGCATAAACCGTATCTACATAGCGCTCGCTCTCCGGCTGGTTGTAGACCACCGCCTGGAGATCCACCCGGATCTGGTAGGGACTGGTCTTTCCTGCACTGCCTCTCCAGCCATGGAGCGGCGATTTCACCGTGATCTCCACCACCCAGGGCTGCATCTGCTGATCATCGCTGTAGACTTCCTTCCATCCCTGGTAGTAAGTCTCATAGAGAATGGGATCCGCCGCCGCCTGGGCCGCCCGGTGATCGTAATCTGCGGGCGCGTCGAAGGGCGTCTGCACCACCCGGGCCTCCAAAAGCTCCGGATCGACGGCGCTTCCCACAGACGTTTCGCTTCCCTGCTGCATATACCAGGCTTTCAGTTCTACCTCCCGATCCCCCTCCGGGTTCTCAAGGAGCTTGGGCATCACCCCGTAAGGCAGCACGTAGATAAAGCGCACGCCGTCCAAGGCCCAGTCGCCGTAGTTAATCGCCAGCAGCCGTGCCGTATATTCCTCACCGTACTGGAGGAGGGAGACGCTGGGGCTCCACACCTCGTCCGAATCGATTCTCTCATCTGTGGGATCCTGAGTCCCGTCAATGGCCGTAAGGGCCTCATCCTCCGTGACAAACTGGGAGGTTGCAAACAGCCAGGCTTTCTGAAGGTGGAGGCTGGATTCCGTCCAGAGAAGATTCTCTTTCTGATTCTCTCCATCCTCCGTACCGGGCGTACCGTCCACCGCACCGCTGTCCGCACTTAAGCGGAACGGTTCAAAGCCAAGGTCAAAGGGACTGCTCGCGCCGCCTGCAGCACCGGCCGTAAAGGTTCTGGCCCGCATGAGATACCGGTACCAATCCCGCATGGTTCCGGTGTCCGTAAATCCTTTGGGCTGAAGCTCAGCCACTTCATCCGGCCTGTTGTTTACTACGGTGCTGTCGGCCTTCACCTGGATGGTCTGCCTCCTGGCCTGGTTGTAGATATCCAGATCCCAGAAGTTTCCGTTGGCTCCGTAATCCCCCAGGTTATCATTGCCTCCATTGACGCCGTAGCCATTGGCCACACCAGGCATAGTCACCGTAGAACCTGACAGGAACTCGCTGCGCTTTTGCTTGGTGTCATCCCGGTACAGCTTCGGCTGCCCCGTCACCGGGCTAATCACCGGATCCAGCCGGTTGGCCCCGTGCTCGTCCTGGGTCCAGATGTAAGATCTCCGCACTCCTGTCCGGGACCCGGTAAAGGCCGCGTCGTGGAGCAGCAGATCCATATCCATCATCCGGGCGCTCATATCGGCCGTTACCGGATACAGGTTATTCTGCCCTATATATTCGCCTTTTCCGCGGGAAGTAAACAGATACTCCCCAGGCCTTGAGAGGTAAATATTCCGGCCGCTGCCCGTATAGGTAGCCATGGGCAGTCCGCTCTTGTGGGCCGTCACCGGATAGACGATCTCCAGCTCATCCCCGGGTTTCAAGGCGCAGGTTCCGTCGGCCGACTTAAAGGTATAGGTATAGATATAATACTCCGCATCCTCCGCCGTACCGGCACTGTCCATGGGAGACTTGCGCCCATTGGTGTAATAGTTGACAATATTGCTCCCGCTGCCCGTATGGCTTTGAAGCTTCGTATGAATGCCGTCCATTTCTGCCTTGTCAAAGGACTGCATACCTCCGATATCCTTTGCCGTCACCTTGTAAACCGTCACCTTAGGCAGATCGTAGCCCTCTGCCGGATCGTCTGCCCGAAGTTCCCGCTCTACCAGGTTTCCGTTCTCATCCAGGCGTTTCCAGATAATGGTCACGTCATCCGGGAAGTCAATCTCCGTGGGCGCATCCGTCACGGCCCCCATGCCCCCTGCAGGCAACATAGAGGAAGGCACATCCACATACTGAACAGGCACCTTATCAATAAGGGAAGGCTGATACACTTCACCCGTTCCCAGCACATCCGCCGCCGTACAGTTGGCAAGTCCGTCCTTCTTCTGAGCAGAAGTGCGTTTTCCGCCCGGATCCGTCATGCTCTTATTGACCTTATTTTCGATACGCACCCGGTTCCAGAGCTTCTGCTCCGGCCGGTAGCCCACCAGGCCTCCGGCCTCCCTGCCGGCATTCACCGCCTCATCTTTGGAGGCGTACTGATCTGTGAGAAGCTGGATGTTGGGCAGTCTTCTGCGGATCTGATACCAGAGATCGTTGTTCTCCGCCGAAAACTTCACGGAATTCCGCTCGATCTCACTGTTCTCGTTGGGGTTATCCGGATCCGGAGTCACCGCCGGATCTGCCGGATCCGCGGGCTTGGGAATCCGGCCTGCCTCATAGGCAGCCTGAAGTTCATCCGCCGTCATTCCCTGGTATTGCTCCGTAGCCTCCCCCGGCTCCAGGTTCGTATAGTTATCGCCTGCAGACATGTCAAGCACCCATTCCTGCCGCAAGCCTACATTGTAATTGTAGAAATAAGCATCGGCTCCTGCAGAACCCTGGGTATAGGCCAGAGCCCCGATTCCGTAAAGCACGAAATTGGGCAGATAGAGGGTGCCGTTGCTCGAGGCATCCCGGTCGCTTAAATAACCGTACTCCACCCGCAGCCGGACTACCTGGCGGGGTTCCACCGCCACCTTCTGTCCGTCCTCCAGATAATAGCCGTCGGGGTACTGCTGCTTCTCGCTGTTCCCCGGATAGTAGACCAGACGGTAGCCGTCCTTCTTATCCCGGACAGCAAAGGGGTGATCCGGATCGTAGGGCACATCTGCCCAGCCGTCCTTCAATGTTCCGTCGGCTTTCAGGTCTCCCCGTAGCTGCACGTAAAGAGTGGCCGGCACATCCTCCACCGCATCCGGGTCCGCCGCATAAGTTCCGTCGGAGCTCTTCTGGTTGTAAAGCATCTCCTCCCTGGAGGGCATCCGGTTCAGATAGAAGCCCTGCATGGAGAGCTGATCCACGCCTGCTGGGGGCACGTTGCCCGCTGCGATAAAGTCTATGGTCAGGGTCATGGCGCTGATAAAACGGTCCTGGCTGTTGGCGATAACGCCCTTGCCGCCTGCCGTTCCCACCGGATTCCCCACCGTGATCCGGGCTTCCTCCCCGTCCACGTTGTGGATCATCTCCATGGCAATCTCGGGAGCCTCGCTGCCGAAATAGTAATCCATCTGGCTGGAAGTAACCCGGGCCGTAGTTCCCTCGTGTCCTCCCTGATCCGTAAGGAAGTTCTTATCATTGGTATTATAAAGTCTCTGGTAAACCACGCTGGCGCTCTGAATGGTCTCCTGCTTGGCAAACGGAGAGCCGAAGGGCGCCGTTCCGGGACCGGATAAAGCGTCCCCGTTGTAATTAGACTCCGGCGCAGCATTTTCTGCCCTTACACTGGTGAAATAGAAGGGATCGTAGCCGTGGGCTCTGTCCCAGGAACCGTACTGCACCGTGCTGGGCCCGATATCATAATTCTTTAAGTTGCTTAAACTTGTAATGGGCTTTCCGTCTTTATCCTCGGGAAGCTCTACTTCCAGCTCCACCAAGATTACAAAGCCCCGGTTGATGGGCACGCTTCCCTCCATCTCCCACACAATGCTGCGCACGACCTCATCGTTTCGGTAATCTTCCGTTTCCTGGGCGGCGCCTCTTTGGAACATGCTGAATAAACCGACGCTCCTGGCCAGCTTCCCGAATATGGTGGGAGGCTCGAACTCCATGCCGGAATAAATGTCCGCCAGCTCTGTATCATGGGGCACTGCCATATACTTGCCGCTGGTGGGACTCTTATGGTTGGGATCGTAGGCCGTAATGTCCCCGAAATCAAAACCGTACCCGTTGCCCGGATCTTTCTCTATGGCCACCGGCCCTTCTATCTGATTGCCGTCCGCATCCAGGATATAATCCCCCGTCTCCGGATCGATCTTCGGCAGTTCGCCCAGATCAAAGCCTGCGGGCATATAGTACCAGCGGGCGATCCGGGTTCCCTTTGGTGCGTCGAAACGCACGGCCGGGTGATACCAGGTGGTCACGCCCATCTCCTGTCCGTTGCCGTCATGGGTCAGATCTTTTGTATTCACTGCCGTCACATAGTAGTCAATCCGATCTCCCGGAAGCAGCTTGGCAATATCCACCGGACGGGCATTGTTCCGGTTCTGGTTGCTGTCCGAAGAGCTGTAGTCATTGCCGTTCCCGTAGTTTAGGGCCTCGGGGCGGTTGGTGTTGCCCGGATCCCCATTCGGATCCGGATCGTTGCTTCCCGCCGCATTCCGGTAGGGCAGACGGTTGACTGCCACATTGATTTTGGCTGCCCGGTTGCGGAAGCGGAACATCTTATAGTTTACATACTCGCTGCAGCGCTGCATATTGCCGCTGTTCGGGTTCATATCCTGAATGGCATTCACGCCCGCCGCATTGCTGTGTACAAAGAGCCAGTCGCAGACCCGCTTATTCAGCTCCAGAGGATCCGTATCCACCGTGGGCTTGCTGTCGATATTCCAGCTGTCCCAGCCCGGTGTCCCCGGCTTGGCATACGCTTCTTCCGTATAATGACGGTCGGCAAACACACCCTCAAAGAGCAGATCCGCGGGATCGATATCGTACTGATAGCGTCCCGCAGACGCACCCTTCTCTCCCGTAAGGGTTGCATCCTTGGTGGTGTTTGGCTCAAAGTAGCGCTCCCGGTTCTTTACATAGTTATTCATCCAGGGAATCCGAACCTCAAGATCGTACTCAAAAGCCATGGTATTGAGCTGCAGATAGTAATCCGTGCCCTCCCCGTCTTTCTTTACCGGCTTCAGGGTATGTGTCCCCTCGCCGTCCGTGTAAGATACGCCGTCCAGGTACATTTTCTCTAAGTCAATGCAGTAGTACCGGGCCTGATCCGGATTCGTAATCTCCTGCCGGTCCGCGTCCGCCAGGGTCACGTATTTGTTCCTGCCGTCTGCCGGAAGTCCGCTGCTTCGGATCATATCGTCCAGTACATAGGCTTTCAGATCGAAAACCTCGCAGTCCGCCGGAATCTGGGGTACAGACAGATTTGCCGTATCCACCCTGGTGTTGCGCTGATCCGCTTTGGTGGCCGTGTGCAGAAGGAACTTGCTGACCACGAATTTATTCACCCCGTCTATGCGCTTGTCCGGTGTATCCGTGGCCTCGGTGCCTTCGTCCACGCCGTCCATGTAGCCTACATTTCCCTGGCCCGTATTTCTGCTCTCGTTGATAAATTCCACCGGAATCCAGATCTTCTCCATACGGAAGCCGTTGGGGGACAGGTTCCGGTACTGCACATCTTTATAGTAAGTCCCGCCCGTATCCAGCGGATAGGTGGGGTTGTTCCCTCCGTTGCTCTCATCGATCCTGCGCTGGGTCTGGTTGGTGGCCCACATCCGCCAGGTGGTCTTCTGGGGCGTAATATTGTCCGCCTCGTAATCATAGATATCGTTCAGAGGCGTCGGTTTCTCCCGGGTGCCGGAAGCCGGATCCCTGCCCGAGGAGGGATCCTCCAGGGTCTGGACCTGCACCTTCAGGTCGGGCTGTACCCGCTTGGCGTAAAGGTAGCTCTGGTAATGGCTGTAATAACCGCCCACGGACTCCTCATAGCCGCTGAAAGGCCCGAACTTCTGATTGGAACTCATTTCCAGCTGATACCCGTTGTTCTTATCCTTGGCCGGATCCAATGTTGTATCCGCCTCTGCCGCAGAGAAAATATAATTCCAGTCGCCGTTGGTTACGTGATTGACCCTGGGCTTGATTTGAGCATTGTTCATAATGGTTTCCGAACGCTTAAACCAGTCATAGTCCGCGTTGTGGCTGCTCTGCCCGCAGTAATCCCTGCCCCACTCGGAATGATTCTCATGATACACATCGTCGATAATATCGCAGACATTTCCGAAGAGATAGAAGTCCGGCTTGGTATTGCCGCTCTGGTTCTCCTTGGGAGCCACTCCGTCGTACTCGTCGGTCTGATCCCCGTGGCCCGGCAGGTTCCACACCTGGAACTCCACCTTGGAGGGATACTCATTCTTTCCGAGGGTAATAATGTTTTCTCCCGCCAGATCCTTCATAACCGCTTCCAGGCGGTCCCCGTCGATCTCATCCCCGGAAGCCTTGCCGTCGATATGTTCGTCCGTGTCCTCATAGCGGAACAGCACCTTGCCCAGATAGGTCTGGTTGGCCTTGGCTCCGTAAAGCTGATCCCGCTGGATGTAGATCACCCGATCCCCGGAAGGAGCCTTCTCGGCCTTCACATCCCCGGTGTCCGGATCCGTCTTGTGGGCGGAAAGAGTCACCTTCACATAGGCCACATTGTCCGCAATGGAGGAATCCGCCTCCACATAGCGGCTGAAGAAGCCCTTGTACCAGCCGTCCGTCCGGGAAATCTCCGGCAGGGTGTCCTCCATGGTGACGCTGTCCACATGGGTGAAGAGGCCGTACCACTCGTTATAGAGATGGGATTCATCATAATGTAAATACCACTCCTCATGCTTCGGATGTTTCTCCGTCACATAGGAACGGTTCTGGTTCAGGCCCAGGCCGTAGGACCGCAGGCCGCCGTAATCCGGCAGGCCGCCGCTCATTTCCCGGGTCAGATCCCAGGTAATATTGCCGTTGGGCGCGCTAAAGGCCATATTATCCGCCGTGCTTCCCAACCCTTTGGCCAGGGAGATGGAAGGCCTGCGGATCCGGATTCGCGCCGTATCGTAGAGGTGGCCTGAATGCCAAGACGCCCAATGCCTTTGAGTGTAGCAATAGCATCCATAATGATGGCTGTAAATCCATTCATACCAGTGATAGTAGTCCAGATAGGACCAGGAGCTGCGCCTTTGATTAGCATTTGCCCCATCCTGATAGCGTAGTCTTGTCACCTGGTTCTTCTTGTCCACCGGATTATTACCCACGCTGGCTTCCACATCATTATGGAAAAGGGTTCCCAGCTCCAGCCGTGTAGTCACAGAAGCCTGGGCATCCTGGGAATCCCCGCTGGTCTTGGTAAGAGCCCGGCCGGCAATCTCGATGGAATGACGGGTCTCCTGAAGGCGGGAGGTCATGGTGGGATGAATGGTATCATCCTCGTTGGCACGCTGGCAGGGCCAGGTCTCAAAACCGTTGCTCTCGTAAGTATCCCAGTACCAGCTTCCCTCGTCCGCCGCAATAATTTGGAAAAGGTTGTTCCCTGCGTTAGGCTTGGCCGGATCCTGGTTCACATTCATGGTTATCACTACAGACCTAATGTTTCCTTTGTACACGGCCGCAGCCGGGGAGCGGTAATAGGGATGGCCCTCATTGGCCTTATCCAGCACATCGAAGGGATCGTACCCGGCAATGGCCTCTGTGGCATACCGGCTTGCGGGATTATCCAGATCCAAAAGGTTAATCCGCCACCAGTCCGCTACTCC
This sequence comes from uncultured Lachnospiraceae bacterium, assembly GCA_910587955.1. Lineage (GTDB taxonomy): Bacteria > Bacillota > Clostridia > Lachnospirales > Lachnospiraceae > Laedolimicola. The sequence continues at coordinate 48,328 of CAJUNN010000007.1, forward strand.
ATCACCATTCGCATCCTCACCATAGATGTTGTCCGCCCCGATGGTGTAGGATCTGCCGCCGTTCACCGTGGTTCCCCTGGCATTCCCTTGCCAGTCACCCACCGGAATGTCATAGGAACCGCCGTCCGCCAGGTTCACCTGGATATTGGTCACAAAGGGCTTTAGGGCAGGACGCAGCTTGATGTAGTAGGCGTCAAAATTATCGGCAGGCAGATCGATGGTCATACGCACCGTAGCCGCCGCATTGTAGTCCTGGAGAATGGTCTCGTTGGAGTACAAATTCTCTCCGGAAGGATACATAGCCGCCGAGTGATACTGGCGGAAGTCCACCGTAAAGCCTGTGAGAGCCTTATTTCCCACATCCAGAACCTGGTTGTCCAAATACTGGTCATTGTGCCAATGATTGCTGTAGGGCTTATAAATAGGCGGATTTCCCCCCGTCGTAGCTGTATTGTCCCGGGTCACAGCCTCTCCCAGGGTCTCATCCGTAAACCTCCGGTCGTTGGCTCCTCCATTCCCGGTATTGCTGTTATTTATCTGTTCATCCCAGCGCTGTGTATCTTCCTTGAATACGGCGCTGATGGTGGTGTCGAAGTAGAGTTTGGGAGTCTTTACGTAAGAGCAGTCCCACTCGGAGCGCTGGTGCTTCTCCGTGGCAACATCTTTAAAGTTGTTGCCCTTTTTGTCATCCTGCCCGCCTGTAAGTTTGTCGTTGGTATCCGCCACCTGCTGATCCGTATGGCCGTACAGGTAGGCGCAGAAGACGCCCTGGTTCAGGGTATAGGTGGTATCCCCGTTGTGGATATGGGAGTTGTTGGAGGTTCCCACCGGCTCCTCGTCGTTGATTCCCACAAAGAGGATGGACTGGGTGTGGGACTGGGTCTGGCTTTCCAGAGGACGGCCCACAGCCGTGTTGGGAGCCGTGCGCCCTGCCAGGAAGTCGGAGCCCCAGACTTCGATCTTGCCGATATTGGGCATCCCTCCCTCATCCACAATGAGATCTCTTGGGATCACCAGATCTCCTTCATTTATCGTATATACGCCATCCGCCAGACCATAGTACTCCCCTCCGACGGCTTTGGCCAAAGTTTTTGTGGCGCCGTCAGGCAGAGTAATTGTATAGATAGATCCTGCATAGATATCCGCCGGCAGCTCCCGGGTCTTAGTCCCCGGATTGTGGGCCTCATAGGGATTTCCGCTTGCAGGGGCAAAGGGGGTATCCCCGGGCTTCTGCCGGGGGCCTGTGCGCTCGATGACAATCTGCCTTGCAGGATCCCCTTTGTCCGTCAGGACAATCTTATCAATGACTGCCTGCTCCAAGAGCTCCTTTCGGATGATCACATCCATGGTATGGAAACCCCGGTAGTCCCCCTGGGCATCTGCCGCAATCTCCGGCGTCATGGTAAAGTAGAAATTCTCCATCCGGGAAATACTGTCGTTAAAGAGCGCCCAGGCGGAAACATACTCTCTGGCATAGGGGATCACCGTCCAGCGGGTGTTGCCGTCCGTGGCCGCCCGGTCCGTGGCCGCAGATTCGATCTTCCGGTTGTAGTAGACAATTTCCGCACTGTGAACAGGCCTCGGCTCACGCACCTGGAAGGCGGCGTGTGCCCATGCCTCTTTGTAATCGCTGGGAGTGATCTTCTGATCCATGCCGGCCACATAGTCCAGGAAGCTGGCATCCGCCAAAAGGGAGTTGCCGGCCACGGGAACCTGTGTAGTTACGGGTGTGGTTCCGCTGGTTCCCGCCTCCGTGTAATAGCTATCCGGGTTCTGGATATTGGCCGCGTTGTTCCGGCCCTGGTTGGTATTTTCGTCCCCGTAGCGGGTGGCATTGCCGTACAGGCGCACTTCGCCTGTATCGTTCCCTCTCTTCTCCGGATCGAAACGGCTGAAAACGATCTCCACGGTTCCCGGGTATTTGACGCATTTTTTACTTCCTGCCGGTTCGCTTGGGTCATACCATGCAGTGTAAGGAACCCGCACGCTGTGATCCGCCGCAGTCTTTCTGGCCTCCAGGAAGGCCTGGAGCTCCGCGTCCCTTATCACATAGGTCAAAGGATCTCCGTTTTTATCCGTAAGGAAGGCATCTAGGATGCGGATTTCCGCCACATCCGCCATACCCTGATCCGGTATCGGAGTTACATCAATGCCATCCGGCTTTTGATCGTAAACATTTCCGTTCTTATCCATATAGCCCGTAGGCGTCACGCCGTCCCCTACCAGAAGCTTATCCAGGTAAATTTCCGTAACCTGGAAGCCTCTGCGCTTCTCCTCCTGCTCCGCCGTAGTGGGGGCGTCGTCATACATAGGCAGGCGCACCGACAGCACGGGCCTGGACATGCCGCTCTCGGAGTCGTTGCCCAGCTTCATGGAGTAGTAGAGACCGTCCTTATCCTCGTAAGAAAGAGGCAGATTGGCGGCAGAACCCACCTTCACTCCGCCTTTCTCCTGATCCGCAGTCATGGAGAGTGTGGGGTTGGAGGGACTGAGCTGGAGCTGAGCCCAGCTGGAAGCCGTTCTCTCATATAGTTTCGCCGTCACATCATCCTGTTCGTAAATCTCCTTCAAGGAGCTCTCTGCCTTGAGATAACGGCTCATAACATAATTTTCGTCATAGTAATAGGTCTGAGGCGTTCCGTACAGACGCATGGCGTTGGCCAGGTTTACGGCCGCCTGATCCGCCCCGCCCTCATACCGGGAGCCGTACTTGCCCAGCTCCAGATTCACATGCTCGGGATAAGCCATGGGGAAATCATCCTGGTTCCAGACTCCGTAGGGAATGGTAAGGACTCCCCCGGCGTCTCCTGCCCCCGGCACGTAATAGTCATTTAAATTGATAGAGACTTTCTTAATTTCCGTGTTTCCCTGGGTATATACAGCCTCGTATCTGGGGAAGGCATCGGAAGGACTGGCATATACGGGATTTCCGTCCCCGTCCTTCACACGGCGGATTGTCAGCCGCTTCTTCTCCGGCAGAGGAAGGGAGGTATCAAGCTTCCCGTCTGCATCCAGCTGCAGAGGCTGATGCTCCACCAGGCAAAGCGCCTCCAGATCCACATGGCCATCCCGGGTAATCTTCTTGATGAGATCCGAACCCAGCACGATTCTGGACAGTTGGAAACCGCCCACGCTCTGGCTTCCGTCCTCCATGACCGGAAGATCGCACACCGGAAGGGTGGTATTCAGGAAGGTATTGTACTGGCGGCTCATGCCTGCGTTGGTCAGGGCAATCTGGTAGAACGCCTCCGCTCCGATGCTGGCCGGCCTGGTGGTCTTATCTCCGCCGTAGCCGCCGTTGCTGCCCGGCTGGACGGTAATTCCCGGCTGAGGCTTATAGGGCCGGAAAGAGCCCCCTGCCTGGACCGTGTGGCTGGTGGTCATGGAGAACTTATCATACTCCGCCGGAACCTTTCCCACAGCCGATGCAGTAATCAAGTTTCCGTAATTGATGTTGTTGGGGGAGGTGGCGTCATCATCCGCATAGGTGGTGAGAATACCTTCCAGGCCGATAAAATTCTGCTTGTTATTGGAGTCGTCGCCCTCATAATTATCATAGGTAATGCGTATGGATTTCAGATACCAGTCCTTCATCTGTCCGTCTGCAGCCAGATCAATCTTTCCGCTTCCGGATATCAGAGATTTCAGATCGGCCGCAGTAAAGACACGGAATCTTCCTGCATTATAAAGATCGTCCTGGGCTTTCGTGGTATCATAATCGGAGCTGTACAAGGTCATGGTACAGCCCGTTCCATATTCCAGCAGATCGGGATCCAGGGTAACCGCCGTAACCTGGAAACCTTTCTTCTCTTTCCGAAGAGGCAGATCGATATCAAACACCGGCTTAATCAGGTCGGAATAGCTGTGGGCCTGATAGCTCTTATTTCCGAAGTAAACCCGGTAGCTGTGAAGTGTCCGGTCATAATCCTCCAAATCCCAGAGATTTCCTACCGGAACATTAAGAATCGTGTTGGTCTGGCTACCTGCCAGATTGGGCGCACTGGCCTGGCCGGATGCCCCATTCGGCGTCCCGCCCAGCGCCTCGTCCTCAAAACGGGCCTGTACATACACGTAGGGATTCGGCCGCACCACATGGATAACCGTTTCATCCTGATTTGTATAATATTCCGGAAAATAGCTGTTGTTGGTACCGAAGTTCCAGTACTGGGGACGGTAAAACCGGGAAAGGGCTTTCCACTGGTTATTATCGCTGTAAGTAGTAGTAATTCCCTTCACCATCACGTGAACGGCATTGTTTACATGGGCCGAGTTTTTCGGAACATCCTCAAAGCGCACCCGGATATAGCGGATATCTCCCATATCCGGCAGGCCCTTCTGGATGCGCAGGTTCTCAATATCATCCCTGGTCACCACCAGATCTCCCGTAGCACCGTCTATAAAAGAGGCAATCTCCGGTTTGGTCAAAAGGAGGCTTCCGCTTGCCGCATTTCCGTTGTAGGCCAGGTTTCCCGGATAGGAAGTCCCCACAAACTCCAGACGGAATACACCCTTGATTTTATCCAGCTCTGTCTTGGGAATCCGAAGCTCCCGGAACAGAAAACCTTTCCGCTCCTCCTTCCCATTTATCGTCACGCGGCTGATAGGCAGCTCTATATGGAGAATGCTGTCCCGCACGCCTTTTGCCGCATCATTCACACCTGCATAGAAGTGATACTGTTTCTCAAATTTGTTGTGGGGAACGTAAATCTCCTGTGCAGGTCCCTGGTCCACACCCATGGGCCTGCGCTCCCCGTCTACGGTCTGATCCGCCACATAAGTGGAGAGACTTTCCATCCAGGGAGAAATGGAATCCTCGGAACTGATCACACGCCTGTCGTAATCTTCCCCAAAAGGAATCCCCGGGGTTCTCGAAGAAGGCATGCCATTCACCCAACTGGTTCCTTCCCCATTGTCCACATGGGCATGGTTTCCTGCGCCCCGGTTGCCTCCGTTGTGAACGGTGTAGGCATGCTCCGGATCGTAGAGGCTGCTGCCCCAGGCAGTGTTGTCATGGTAGTTGGTTCTGCTGAATTTCCGCTCTTCTTCCGTATACAGGCGCACGTTTACAGGGTGATCCCCGCCGAAGGTCGTGGAACCCTTCAGTCTGGCCTGCAAGGGCTGAGACGCTCCCGCAGTCCCTTCCAGCTTTGCATAGATAACCTTTATCTCCGTCACTGCGCCGAAGCCCTGGTTTTTCCAGAAATCTCCCTCAAGCAGCATGTCGCTTCCGCTCATGGACACCGGGGAAGAGGTTCCGTACAGCTCATCCCGGGCCAGTGTCACGGTAAGGGGCGCTCCGGCCGGATCAAAACCTGTAATTGTAATCTCGTCTACGCCGCCGGTAAGGGCATGGGCAGCGGCAGCTGCGGGAATACGGAAGGATTCCACCAGGAAGCCCTCCGGCCGGTTATCCACATCCATATTGATGCGGGCCGGAATCCGGAATTCCAGCACCGCCCGGATCATAGCGGAGATCCGCTCTGTCCCGTAAAAGTTGCTGAAAGAAGCCGTCACTTCCAAGGGATCTCCCGCATAGAACACATCCCGCCAGACTTGTTTCTTTTTTCTGGAACCGGTGGGCCACACCGGATAGATGGGAGACCGGGTATTCTCCGTCCAGTTGGGCGCCGACGAACCTGCAAAACGCTGTACCTTCTCCAGGGTAATGGAGGGATTGGTATCCACATAAAGGGCGTTGACTTCGTAATCCAGCTCCTCTTTTTTCTTAAGCCCTTCTGCTGCTCCTACCAGAGGCGGAGTGGAAGCCTCGAAATTGCCCTGGAAGATCAGATCCTGTTCATAAGTGGTTCCGTGGCCGAATACCCGCAGGTGGAAGAGCTTCTCGGGAACCGTACCTATGACAGTTCCATTTATGTCCGTCTCGTCATGCGCCGGGAGCATCTGGGCATCCACGTCCTTTATGTGGACCCGTATGGCTCCCAGAAGATGCCCGTCCCACAAAGACCCGGGCAGGGTAAGCTGCAAGGTGGCAGGATCGATATAGGCGGCCAGCTCTGCTTCTGTAAGAGTGCGGATAAGAGCCCCTTTGTTTTCCTGATCGGGATCCGCCGCACTGGCTTCAAAAAACTCAATTTCCGTGAGAACGCCCCAGTTATTGTTAGCATTCACCTTGTCCAGCATATGGGAGAGATCCATGCGGAACTCCTGGGCGATAAAGCCCGTACCTTCCACGTCCGGATCCCCCTGGTCCATGCCGTTCACCGGCAGAATCAGGGTTGCCACGCCTTCCTTCATCACAGAAGTGGAATCGTTTCCCAGGCTGATATCGTAGGAGAACAGCTCCTTGTGGGGAATGGGAAGAAGCTCCTGTCTCTGCCCCCGGAGATTATTCACCACTGCGTCAATGGTGGGATTGGCCATCTCGAAGATCAAGGTTCCGTCATCCTTGCCCTGGTACTCATTAAGGCTGTTGTCTACGTATTTGTTGGTAAAGCGATCACGCCAGCCTGCCACCTCATAGTCCAGATCCGCCTTGCACTCGCTGGGGGTGTAGCAGGTACCCATGATTTCCATATACTGGTGCTGCTGGGCATCCGGATCCTCTTCCTCCAGCTCCCGTTTTCCGTAAAACGCACTGTAGGTCAGCTCAATCTTTTCCAGCTGACCAAGTTCCGTCTTTAAAATGCTTCCTTCCGCAAAGCTTAGATAGACGCAGTTTTTATGCAGGGGCTCCTTATCTGCCGGATTTCCGGGCATGTTCAAAAGCTCGCTCTTCGTAAAGGTATGTACCGCCCCGTTGGTTCCTGTAAGAGTCAGGATTGGGCCTTCCTGGGGATTTCCGGCGTCGTCGTACAAAATGGCGCCGTCCTCGTCCCTCTGCCACTGGGGCTCTCCGGCCTCAAGCAGAGCCCGGTTCACATATATACCTGTCGTCAGGAAGCCCTGCTTATTGGGCTCCTGGGTTTCCTTATTGGTAACAGTAACCGGCAGGGTAATGCGGAAATCGGTATTGTAGCCCTGGCCGTCGGCGTCATTCCGGGCATGGAAGAAATACCTGCCCACTTCATAGGCCAGGGGCGTATTCAGCTTTTCGTCGTCCCAGTTATCCTCGTCCTTGATTATGGTGTGAAGCCACAGCTTTCCCTTAATGTCAGACTTCTCAAATTCCGGGGATGCCTCACTCTCATTGTGGATATAAAACTGCTCGTCCGCCACCTCATCTACCGGATAGTGGCCCAGCTGATCCTCGATTCTGCCCTCCTCCAGGGCATCCGTCAGCTGGTACATATAGTAATTCAACTGGATAAAATTTACAACAGCCCGGTTGGTCATCACTCCCGCTTTGCGGGATTTACCCACAATCTCCACCGTGCCCGGGCATTCGTCCTCCGGGGAAAAGGTGGTCTTATAGTTGATGCGGATGGTATGCTTCTCCTGATAGCCTCTCTCCCGCTCGAAGAAGCGGCTGTAATCCATCGTATAGATTACCAGATCCCCTTCCTCTTCCCGCTGGATCTGGGGATCCGGAACAGGGGCCCATTTATCGTCTTTCGTCCGGTACTCCACCATGGGATACCTCTGGGTCTGTCCCTGGTACTCCTGCGCCACGCCCAGGCCCAGAAGCTTGTCCGTACCGCCCAGCCACTCCTCAACAATCCCGCTGTGATCCCGATCTTTGGATACCACAAAGCGCAGGGACGTGAAATCAAACTGCTCCGGAAGCACGTCGATAATGGAGGGACGGTACATGGGCGGGCGCAGGGCAGAGCCGCTGCCGGAGGCATCGTATCCTACATTCTGGATGGTGTAAATAATCTCCTGGCCTACCGCCGCCTCCTGCTGCTCTTCTTTTACCTTTTTATCACCGCTGGCCTTCAGATCCGGAAATTCGAAGTAAACCGCATCCTCCGTATCCTGCATCCAGGGGAACTGGCCCTCATGCTCCTCTCCCCCCTCTACCTTCTGTCCGAAATAGATGGTTCCGTCCGCCGCAAACACCGTATCGGGCTCTGCCAGGGATACATTGGTGGTATAGGGCACAAAGATCCGGAGCACCTTCTCATTGGGATAATCCTGTCCCGGATATTTCACTACCATATGGGGCGGATACAGCACATCCCCTTTGACGGCAAAGGAAAAGTTGGTGTCTGCCGTGTAGTGGTAACCGATGCGCTTGGCGCCTTTTTGCAAAAGCTCTTCCGCATTTTCCAGATCCTGATCCTCCGGCGCCAGCTCCGATACATCCAGAATCAAGATTCCGCCTGCCTCGTCGTACCTGCTCACGTCGTAATCCACACACTCCAGCAGATTGTCCATCCATTTGCCCGTGTAGAGGATATTGGCGTCCGTACTGTTTCCTACATAATCGGGATTCAGCTTTGGCTGTCCGTTTTCGAAGAGGTAACGCCGGAATACGCCGCCGCCCGTGTAGTCGCCGGCTCCGGCCATAATGCTGATCTCGTCAAAGGTGGTGGTATCCGGCACCCACTCGTCGGGATCCGAGGGCAGAACCAGATTTCCGTTCCCGTCGTCCACCATGCCGGAGGTATTGGTGATGGTCATCTTGAAGGAGGCATAGTTATTCTTCTGCCACACCAGAACCTTATCGTCCTCCATGCCCTTCCGGGTTTCCAGGTTAAACCGCCAGTCGATATTGGTGTACACCAAGAAGCCCTGGCCTTCTCCCCGCCAGGGATCCCGCTGGACAAAGGGATATCCGTTCTTGTCATCCGGAACATAGTTCTGCCAGTTGGCCGGCTTAAACACGTTTCCGTTCATATAGTATGTAATCTCTGTTCCCTGCTGGGTGGGGGTATACTGCTCGTACTGGCACCAGGTATACAGGGTGGCCATCGTTCCCTCCGGAATGGCCTCTCCCTTCTTTACCCAGAAACGATATTCCGCCTTCACCACCGGCCGGCTGTCATTGCGGATCTCTCCGTTGATTCCCACCGCCGTATGGCCTCTCCACCAGACTTCTCCCGCACTGCTGCCGGGATTTCCCTCTTTCATCTGAGCAGAATCGGGATAGGCCGGATACACCCTCGGATCGTACAAATTGTTCCCTCCGGAAGCACCGTAGAGCTGGGGAACCAGATCCTCCGGCAGAAAGCCTTCCAGATCTTCATCCTCCAGCGCCTCATCCGGCTTCTCCTCGTCTTCCGGTTTCTCTGTTTCCTCGGATCCTTCCGTATCCGGCTTCTCTGTCTCGTCTGTTCCCGGTTTCCCGGTTTCATCTGTGCTGCCTGTCCCCGGAGTCTCCGTTTCCCCGTTGTTTCCTGTCCCCGGAGCAGTCCCGTCCGTATCCCCGGTCCCGGGATTTTCTGTGTTTTCCGTCCCCGGCTTCTCCGTCTCTTCTGTCTCCGGCTCTGTCTCTTGTCCGGGCTTCGTATTCCCCGCCGCCGGCTGATTTCCCGTATTTGCAGAAGGTGCCTGCTCCACAAGAGGATTTACGTTTTCCGTGATATCCGCCTGTTCCTGGGAGGGTGCCCCGCCCGTCTCGTCCGGTCCCGGCGTTTCTCCCTCCGTTTCTCCGCTTCCGTCCGGCGTCTCTTCCGTTTCTCCGCTCCCATCCGGCGTCTCTTCCGTCTCCCCGCTTCCGTCCGCATCTTCCGTATGCTCTCCGCCGTCAGGGTCCTCCTCCGGCACTTCTGCATCCTCCTCTTCCATCTCAAGAAGCCGGAGCATGTCTTCCGGGCTCAGTCTCGGGGTATATTCACTTACATTATCCGCCGTAATAAAGCGCACTTCCACACCGCCCAAGATGTCTCCCTTGGCCAGAGCCTCGGCTTCCGTATAGGCAAAGCCTGTCTTTCCCGTGCCAAACTCCCGGTAAATGTAGGGGGCGTCCACATGCAGCATAACATAGTCAAATTTGGACGACCTGGGACCGTCCACAGACAATTCCGCTGTGGCCGTCTGCCGCCTGGAGAGCACTACCGTCTTGGGCCTGCCAAGACCGATACTGCTTCCCCCCTCTAGTTTGTTCATATGGGCAATCAGATCATAATAATCTTCGTAGGGATTTTCTGCTGCTACGGCCTTAATCAAACCCAGCAGCGGCTCGGATTCCTGGAAAATCAAAACCGCCAGCAGCAGGACTGCCAGGATTCTCCTTATTGTTTTCCCTCTTTTATATTTCTTCATACCCACACCTCATTCTGCGGTTTCTTCTACCGTCTTACTTCTATCTATATTTGGGGATCGCAAAATACCCTCCCCCTTTCAGCGCAAGGAGGATGGTCCCATTTTTCCTTTTTTCTGTCTCGTCATGATGTTAGGATAAGTATGCCTGCTATAAAAAGCATAGATGCCCGAAGGGGCAGAATGTATGCCGGATTCTTTCTATATGTCCGCCGTTATCCCAGAGATAACGCTCCAGCCTACTTATGTTTACTATTTAGTTTAGGTTAATATTACCATCCTTTTTTAAGCATTTCAACAATAATGTTACAAAAATTTAAGGAAATTTCGTAAATTCTTATGATTATATGGGGATTTATTACAATTTTTATGTAGAAACTTCTGCTGCGCACAAAAAAGAGGCCGGCAATCTGCCGGCCCCTCATCAATCACAAGCTTTTCATTTAAATGGAACTGTTATTCATATCCACATTGCCGCTCACACCGTCCACTCTTCCTTTGGAGGTGTACTGCCACATATCATACCGTCCGCTGTAGCCGCATTTGTCCGCATAGTGAGCCACCCAGATCCGGTAGCTTCCCGGGAACTGGGATACGTTCAGATGATCGCTGAACCAGCTCTTGCTGGCGTATACCATGGGAGTATGTCCGGCGCTTGCCACTGTGTTGCAGAAAGCCTTCGTAACACTTGTCCGTGCAGATTTAGACAAACCGTCCGCACGTCCGGCTCCGCCTGCCGCGTACTCGCTGTCAATGGCGATGGGCATATTGATGCCGTAGCGGTTGGCCAGCTTCACAGCCATACTTGCTTCCTCCACAGCCTCCGCCTCATTGACGGCCTGGCTGAAGAAATACACGCCTACCCGCAGGCCCGCCGCTTTGGCTCCTGTGATATGGGAGGCAAACATGGGATCCTCCACCAGAACGCCCGTGCCGTATCCCCGGTATCCGCAGCGGATCATAACGAAATTGATGCCGGCGTTCTTTACCTTGGTCCAGTTAATCGCGCTCTGGAACTTGGAAACGTCGATGCCCACTGTACCGGAGCGCACGCCGCTGCTGCTGAACGTATACTGCACGCCCTGGATCACCTGGGTTCCCGTAACTTTATTACCGTTCTTGTCGTAGTAGTAGGTGGCTCCGTCAATGGTCTGCCAGCCCGTGTATTTGTATGTACCGGTTCCCACCTGCTTCGTCTCGTAAACCGGAGCACTGCTGGTATCGTATACAGGTTTGCTGCTGGTGTCGTATACGGTGGTGGGTGTTGTCTTCACCGGGGCCGCTACCAGAAGCACTCTGTGCAGCATTACGCTGGCGGCAGTCGAATCAGACGGTGTTCCTTCCGGCGGTGCCGTCTCCCCGGGGTCCGGAGCTTTCAGGATTTCACCGCAGACACTGCATGTCCCATTTCCGTCATCCGTATGTCCCAAAGCCGGAACCGGCTCCGTCTTTTTCTCACCGCAGCCTGCGCCCGTGCAGACAAAGGTTTTCACGCCCTCCGCCGTACAGGTAGGCTCCGTAGTCACGGTTCCCGCATCAAATGTATGCTCATGAGGTTTGGGCATCTCTCCTTTACATCTGTCGCAGAGCCCGTCGCCGTCGTTATCGTCATGGGTCGGCTCGGAAAGAATGCCCTCATAGATGTCCGCGCCGTTTGCATCCTTCTTCAATTTGGAGAAAATAGGCTGCCCCCACTTGTCTTTCTTCTGTACTTTCTCCTCTTTCATGATCTCCGTCTTATTGGAGGGCACAAATTCCACCGTATCCTGCAGCACCACGGCCGTTCCTGCTCCGTTGTTGCCGTTGGAATTGGAATCCTCCCCCGCCACGTTGATCTCGCTCTCCTTTTTAATCTCGTCGCCCACATCCACAACCTTGTATTCCAGGTTTGCCTTCACGTCCGCCGTGATAGGCTCGGGGGCACTGTATGAGCCTGAGGATTTCATAGCTACCGAGCATTTTCCCGGCGCCATATTTTTAATGTAGATAATACCGTCCTTATCATCGTCTTTGTAAGTGGAGGTTTTCTTATTTACGTCTGTGACTGTCACCTCAAAGGGCGTTCCCGTAATTACCCTATCATTTTTCGCGTTGACAATCTTAACCTTCAGATCCTTGTCCATGGAGGTGGCCTTCAAGACCACGGAAACCTCCTTGGCGCTCACCTGGGCCTTCTCCGTATTGTCTCCGTCCAGCCTGGTCAGCTCCGCTACATAGGACTTGTTCATGGAAAGCTGCATTACGCTGGCTTCCGTCTCTTCTTCCTGCGTCTCTCCTGCGCGCAGGTCCGTCACTGTAGGGATCATATCCTCTGTTACCCGCGGCCGTGCCGCACAGCCCCCCAGCATGGACACCGCCATCGATGCGGCCAGTATAGCCGCCCACACCCGTTTTCTTTTCATTTTCTTCTCCTCATAAACCTCTGCATGTGACTAAAAAAGCTGAAAAACTCGCTATTTTCCAACAGTATAACACCCTTTTTTTCCGTTTTCAACCTCTATTTCCAAAAAAGGTTACATAAAAAACTGGAATATCGGCCAGGATATTCCAGTTCCTTTTCATTTTTTCCAAACTGTTCTTATTTTCGGAAATCCGCTTCAAAACGGCTTCCTTATTACGGCTCCGTCGTCTCCGCTGCCTTCAGGGTAAAGGTCCGCTCAAAGGTCAGCTTCGCCATCACGTCATCCTTCTTTTCAAAGGTATGGGCCTCCTGAAGCTTTCGATACTTCTCTGCAAAGAGCTCGTCCCGGCGCTCCTGTACAATGGAGGTTTTCCGGCTGTCCGTGGCGTCCCGGTCCAGCATGCTTGCCAGACGGATCAGATAATAACCGTTCTCCGTCTCCACAATGTCTGCAAACTCGCCTTCTTTTAAGGCGTCTGCCGCTTTGCGCACTTCCTCGGAGGGGTAGGTGCTGTCCGCCCCGTAGGCGGTGCTGCTGGCCGTCATTTCCTTCGCCTGGGCCGCCGCGTCCAAATCGCCGCTTTTCTTAGCCTCATCCAGTACGGCCTGCAGATCTGCCTTCTTTTGGGCCTTCTCTGCATCTGTCAGCTCGATGGTGTTGCCCGCCTCGTCCTGTTCCGTTCCCAGGGTAGATACATAGACGTAATCTATGCGCTTCTGGGCTGCCTCCGCATCCGAAACCTCTGTATCCACATCCTGCGTCAGAGCGTCATACATTTTCTCATTGATGGTAAGCAGGGTCAGAAGCCTCTCCACTGTCTTCTGATCTGCCGTGGCCGCTTTTTTGGCCCCGTCTGTATTGGCTTCCAGAAATTTCCCGGCCGCTGCCGCGACGGCTTCCTTCTCCGCGTCCGTCAGCGCCACGCCGTAGTTGGAAGCTTCCGCTTCCATAATATACATCTTCTTAAACTCTTCCATCAGAGTTTCCTTGGCCGTATCCCCGTAGAGCGTACCGTCCCCGGTGATATCCTGCTGGTACATATTGCCGCCCATGAGTGCTCCGTAATAGCTCTCCATCTGCGCCTGCTGATACCGCAGCATCAGGTTAAATTCACCCAGGGTTATATTGGTGGAGCCATCCAGGGTTGCAATGGTCTCCGCTCCGTTCAGATTTCCCCCGGCACAGCCTGTCAAAGATAAAGCCAGTGCCAGGACCATGGCCGTTATCCATGCCGTTCTCTTTTTCATTCTTCCATTCCTTCCTTGCCTCCGCTCCCTATGGAACGCGGTTTCTCTCATTCCTGTCCATTATAGTCTGTTTTCCCCCTCCAGGCAAGGTTTTCTTGCCTGCTGCACAAACTTTTCACAGATTTGTAAGGGGCTTGTCCACCCGGACATTCTCCCAGATCTCCTCCTCAATCTCAAGCGGTGTCTGGGCCTCCCACTCTTTCAAAAGCTCCAGGCAGTAATTCTCCCGGGCCGCCTGCCGCAGTTCCTCCAGATATTCCCCGGAAGCCTTCTCCTCATACTCAGACACACGCTGCACCACATAGTAGCCGTCGTCTGTCCCGATCAGACCGGAGACGCCGCCCACAGGCAGTTCCCGGGCCGCCTGGGCTACCAGCTCATGGGCTCCCCCATCCGTCCTGTCATTAAAATATACATCGATCACCGTATGGGAAATCTCTTCTCCAGCCGCCGAGATATCCCCCAGCTCCGAAGCTCTCTTGGCAAAAAGCCCGGCTTCTTCCCTGATTTTTTCCAGCTCTTCTTCCGTAAAAGGATGGTGGTTTCCCTCGCTGTCATACGTCCCCATGGTGGAAAAAAGGCAGTAAGTCAGCCGGCCTACCCGGGCCTCCTCCGGATCCACCTCCGGGCTGCAGTTCTCCCGCACCGTCCGGTCCACCTTGGCCGCCAGCTCATTGCGCAGAAGGAAATGCTCCACCAGTTCTTTGGTAGCTCCGGCCGCTTCCAGCACGGAAGGCGTATTGGATTCCATAAAAGCTTCTGCCCGTTCCGCCACGGCCCTCTTCTCCTCCCTGCTAAGCTCCACCCCGTATTCCTCCGCGTGGGCGGTAAGAAGGTGAATCCTTTTCAGACTCTCCATCACGTCGCTTTTCAGTATCTGGGCAAAGGTAGCCTCCCCGCCCTCGAATTTCTCCTGCCACATATCTGCCCCGTAATAGGGGCCGTAGGCCTCCTCCCACTGTTCCTGAAGCATCCGGGTATAAAAGACCGCCTCCTCCAGATAAATTTTCTCATCCCCCAATCTGGCCGTTTCCGTCTGCTCCAGCGCCTGCTCCCTTCTGCCGCAGCCTGCCAAAGCCGCAGCCCACAGACAGAGCGCCAGGAGAAAAACCCCTCTTTGTATTTCTCTCATCCCTCTTCCTCCAGCAGGGTCCGCATCCGCTTAAGAATCTCTCCTGCGGCTTCCATGGCGTCCTCCGCCTCTCCGTTTTTGTTCTTTCTCCTCCGGTAAACCAGTCCCGGCTTTTCCCCGGTAATCAGCTTCATGCGCCCCTTATACGCAGTTACAAAGTCAGGAAACGCCGCCGGATTGAGCCTTGCCTTTTCATACAGGGCGAACCGCAGCTCATCCGGACGCTGGGCAATCTCTTTCACATAGACCTGGTGGGCGCGGACCTTCATATCCGCCACAGCCAGGAGGTTCAGCACGCAGGCCGGCGGATCCCCAAAACGGTCAATCAGTTCTTCCAGCATATCCCCGCACTCTTCTTCCGTCTCAATCCCAGCAATCCGCTTGTAAATATCCAGCTTCTGGCTTTCACTGGAAATATAAGTATCGGGAATATAGGCATCCAGCTCCATATCCACCACCGTCTGGAAATCATCTTCCTCCAAAGCCGTCCCTTTCTGCTTTTTCACCGCTTCATTGAGCATTTTACAGTACAGATCGTATCCTACCGCCTGCATATGCCCGTGCTGCTGGGCCCCCAGAAGGTTCCCTGCTCCGCGGATCTCCAGATCCCGCATGGCAATCTTAAATCCGCTTCCCAGCTCCGTAAACTCCCGGATGGCTCCCAAGCGCTTCTCTGCCACTTCTTTGAGCATCTTATCCCGCCGGTACATCAAAAACGCATAGGCGGTCCGGTTGGAACGCCCCACCCGCCCCCTAAGCTGGTAAAGCTGGGAAAGTCCCATATTGTCCGCATCGTGAATAATCATGGTATTCACATTGGAAATATCCAGTCCCGTCTCTATAATGGTAGTGGATACCAGAACGTCAATGTCTCCCGAAATAAAATCGTACATAATCCGCTCCAGCTCCCGCTCCTTCATCTGCCCATGGGCAAAGACTACATTGGCCTCCGGCACGATCCGGGCAATCTGCGCCGTGATATCCGCAATGTTATTGACCCGGTTGTACACATAATAAACCTGCCCGCCCCGGGAAAGTTCCCGGCTGACAGCCGCCCGCACCATTTCCTCGTCGTATTCCATTACATACGTTTGGATGGGCACCCGGTCCTGGGGCGCTTCCTCCAGCACGCTCATGTCCCGGATCCCAATAAGGCTCATATGCAGGGTGCGGGGAATGGGCGTGGCCGTCAAGGTAAGAACGTCCACATTCTCTTTCATTTTTTTAATCTTTTCTTTGTGGGCTACGCCGAAACGCTGTTCCTCGTCTACAATCAACAGCCCCAGGTCTTTAAAAACCACATCGGAGGACAATACCCGGTGGGTGCCGATGACAATGTCCACCAATCCTTTTTTCAAGTCCCCAATGGTTTTTTTCTGCTCTGCGGCCGTGCGAAAGCGGGAGAGCAGATCCACCCGGACGGGAAATTCTTTCATCCGCTGGACAAAGGTATTGTAGTGCTGCTGGGCCAAAATGGTCGTGGGAACCAGATAGACCACCTGCTTGTTCTCCTGCACCGCTTTAAAGGCCGCCCGGATGGCAATCTCCGTCTTTCCGTAGCCCACATCCCCGCAGATCAGCCGATCCATAATTTTCGGGCTCTCCATATCCCCTTTCACCGCCTCAATGGCAAGCTGCTGGTCCTCCGTCTCCTCAAAGGGGAACAGTTCCTCAAACTCTGTCTGCCAGACCGTGTCCGCCCCGTACACGAAGCCTTCCCGCTCCTGGCGGGCAGCGTAAAGCTCCACCAGATCTTTGGCAATCTCCTGTACGGCTCCCCGGACCCTGGTTTTGGTCCTGGTCCACTCACTGCCTCCCAGCCGGTTCAGCTTGGGCTTTCTCCCGTCGGCCCCGGAATATTTCTGAATCATCTCCAGCTGGGTAGCCAGAATATAGAGATTCCCCCCTTTGGCATACTCAATCTTGATATAATCCTTCATGACCTTTTCAACTTCTACCTTCTCAATTCCCCGGTAGATGCCAAGACCGTGATTCTCATGAACCACGTAATCTCCGACACTCAGCTCCGAAAAGTTCTGAATCTTCTGTCCCTCGTAGGTCCTGCGCCTCTTTCTGGCCTTTTTCTCACGCCCGAAAATATCCGTCTCGGACAGGACCACCAGACGAATCATGGGATACTCGTAGCCCCTGTGGACACTTCCGTGCACCACCATAATTTCGGACGGCTGCACCACCCGTTCCGGATCTTCTGAGTAAAAGCTGTTCAGCTCTTCTGCCCGCAGATCTTCCGCCAGGCGCTTTGCCCTGGTGCCGGAGGCACACATCAGAAGGACGGCGCATTTTTCCCGTTTCCAGCGCTTCAAATCCTTTGTCAAAAGCTCAAAGCTGTTGTTATACGGATTGATGGAGCGGGCGTCAATCTGATACTTTCCTGTAAACTCCCAGTCCGTACCTCTCTGCTCCATCACGCAGAGGGCCACGCAGTTCTTCCGGTTCAGCCGGGCCGCTATCTCCCCGCTTCCATAGAGCAGGCGCGTTTCCCTTGCGGAGACTTCTCCCCGTTCCACCCGGCCTGCAATACTTTCCCGGACTTCGGCTTCCACCGTGCGTCCCTTCTCCAAAAGCCGGTGAGGTTCGTCCAGAAAGAACACCGTCTTCTCCCCGTCAAAATAATCCAGGAAACTGACGCCTTCCTCCTGTTCTCCCGGTTCCGGATCCGCTGCCGGATAAACGTCAATCTCCGCCAGGTTCTCAATGGACCGCTGGCTCTCCGCATCAAAACTGCGTATGGAGTCTATCTCCTCGTCCCAAAACTCGATTCTCCAGGGATTTTCCTCTGTCAGGGCATAAATATCCACAATCCCGCCCCGGACGGCAAATTGTCCCGGAGCCTCCACCTGAAGCGTGCGCTCATATCCCAAGCGCGCCAGTTTCTCATTGAGGGCCCGCATCTCCACCAGGCTCCCTGTCTCCATATGAAGAATCTCCCGTCGCACCTGTTCCGGATCTTTCAGCCGGTCCATACAGCCGTCAAAGGTGGTAATCACCGTCACTGACTGCCGGGTGAGCAGTGCCTGTAGCGCACGCACCCGCTGCTGCACCAGAAGATTTCCCTGAATATCCGCATGAAAAAAGAGGAAATCCTTGGCCTGATAGAGGACGGCCGCCCGGTCAAAAAACCGGCAGTCCTCATAGATTTCCTTGGCTTTCTGCTCGCTGTAGGTGAGAATCAGCCGGCAGGGATAATCCTGCCACAGCCCGTAGGCCATATGAACTTTCTGGGAGTCCACACAGCCGGACAGCTGCAGGATCCCCCGGTTCTTCTTCAGCTTGCCGCGAATCTCTTCAAACGCGTTTAAATTGTTTAAGGGTTCCAGAAAGGCTCTCATTCTCTTACAACCTTTTTATTATATAAATTCATGGCCTCATCCGTCCGGGACTGTACCATCAGCCCCACCGCGTCCGCCGCACAGCGGACGGCCTCGTCCACTTTCTTCCGCTCTTCTGCCGGAAACCGTCCCAGCACATAATCTGCCAGGTCAAAGGATTCCGGTTTTTCTCCCACGCCCACCCGGATCCGCAAAAACTCCTGGCTTCCCAGATGGGAAATAATATCCTTGATCCCGTTGTGCCCGCCGGCGCTCCCCTTCCTGCGCACCCGCAGGTAACCTGGATCCAAGGCGATATCATCGTAAATCACGATCAGCTCCTCTGCCGGATTCAATTTATAGAAATCTACAGCCTCACGGATGCTCTGGCCGCTCAGATTCATAAAGGTCTGAGGCTTCAAGAGCGTTACCTTCTGCCCTTCCACAAAACCGGAACCGCAGAGACCTTTGAATTTTCTGGTATTTACACTTATATTATATTGATCCGCCAGATACGCAATTACATCAAATCCAATATTATGGCGGGTATGCTCGTACTTCTGCGTGGGATTCCCCAGGCCTGCTATCACAAACATCGTCGCTTCACCGTTCTTTCCTTACACTCACAGGCAGTATTGCCCTGCCACCTCTGTTATAGTACAGGAGTTTTTTCCGTTTTGCAAGGCTAATTGTATCTCCCGGCGCTGTCCGCAGCAAAAAAAGAGACGCCGCTGTCAAAAGCGGCATCCCTTTTTATAAGAGGTAAATACGATTTGTCAAAAATCAGGTTTCTCCCCCGCTGTCTCCGACAGCGCTGCCTCGTATTTCTCTAAAATGATACTCTGTATCTGTTCCCTTGTCTCTGAATTGATGGGATGTGCAATGTCTCGATATTCCCCGTCTGACGCCTTCCTGCTTGGCATTGCGATAAACAGTCCTTTTTCTCCTTCGATTACCTTGATGTCATGAACTACAAACTCGTCATCGATGGTAATGGACACAACAGCTTTCATTTTGCCTTCTTTTGCAACTTTCCGTACGCGTACATCTGTAATCTGCATACTTCCTGCCCCTTTCTCAAAACCTATGCGGCCCGTTTATCTATTGGTAATTCATTGTACAGCACAAGTTAGAGGACATATCGTTCGTTTTGCTCTACAACTATCTTGATCCCGTGCTCTCCCACATAGCGGGAATTCGCACGGATGGTATCGCGACTCTCCACAATACAATTTTCAATGTAAGTATTGTCTCCGATATACACCTCATTCAGAATAATGGAATTTTTAATCACGCAGTTGTTGCCTACAAATACCTCCTTAAACAGAATGGAATTTTCCACTGTGCCGTTGACAATACAGCCGCTGGAGATCAGGGAATTCTTCACATCCGATCCCGGATTGTATTTTGCCGGCGGCAGATCCAGGACTTTGGAGTATACGTCCGGATAGGTCTTAAAGAAGTACTTGCGCACGTCTGCCTTCAGGAAATCCATATTCGTCTCATAATAAGCTTCTACCGAGGATATGCTGTTCCAGTATTCTGTAGTGCGGTAAGCATAGATCCGTTTCAGATTCTTATAGCGGATCAGGATGTCCCGCACGAAATCATACCGGTCTTCCTGGGCACATTTCTCGATCAGTTCAATGAGCTGTCTTCTGCGGATCACATAGATGCCGCAGGAAATGGTGTTCTCCTTCGTCTCCACCGGCTTCTCCTCAAAATCCAGAATCCGGCCTTCGTCGTCCGTTTTCAGCACACCGAACCTTGACATATCTGCGCCAACAGGTATATCCTTGCAGACCACGGTAATATCTGCTTTCTTGTCAATGTGGTACTCCAGCACTTTGTTGTAGTCCATTTTATAGACCGCATCGCCGGAAGCGATAACCACATAGGGTTCATGGCTCATTTTCAGCCAGTCCAGATTCTGGTAGATGGAATCCGCCGTCCCCCGGTACCAGGAACTGTTCTCTGTGGTGATCGTCGGTGTAAAGATATAGAGACCTCCCTGCTTTCTTCCGAAATCCCACCATTTGGAAGAGCTTAAATGCTCATTCAGGGAACGGGCATTATACTGTGTCAGCACTGCCACTCTCTGAATATGGGAATTGGACATATTGCTGAGCGCAAAGTCGATTCCCCTGTAGCTGCCGGCCACCGGCATGGCCGCCACGGCCCTTTTGTTGGACAATTCCCTCATTCTGTGATTATTTCCGCCTGCCAGTACAATTCCAATCGCTCTCATTATCTGTCACCTGCCTTTATCAATGTCTCTCCGCTTCCAAGCACACCCTCACGGTAATCATCCGGTGTGGTATCCCCGGAAATGGCCGTATTCTTTCCAATCTTTACATTGGGCGGAATGTAAGAATTCTCTCCGATGGTCACGAGGCCGAAGGAATAGATCTTCGGCTGCACCTTGTTGGGAATATCCTCACCCATCCCCAGGACAACGCCATCGGAAATCTCTACCTCCTCGGCGATCACAGCCTTCTCAATCGTGCAGTTTTCGCCGATATCCGTATTCTTCATGATAATGGAATCCTTAACCACCGTGCCTTTTCCAATGGTCACGCCGGAACCAATAACGGAATTGTACACATCGCCGTAAATCTCGGAACCTCCGCTGATGATGCTCCGCTCAATCTTGGATTCCGTAGAAATGTACTGGGGCGGAACGGCATCGCTCTTGGTGTAGATCTTCCAGAATTTCTCATAGAGATTAAATTCGGGAATGATATCGATGAGCTCCATATTGGCTTCCCAGTAGGAACCCAGAGTCCCTACATCCTTCCAGTATCCGTTGTATTCGTAAGCAAACAGACGATTGCCGTTCTCATGGCAGTATGGAATAATATGTTTTCCGAAGTCGCAGCTCTGCTGCTCGGACATCTGAATCAGCGCATTGCGCAGAATCGGCCAGCTGAAAATGTAAATTCCCATAGAAGCCAGGTTGCTTCTGGGATGCTCCGGTTTCTCCTCAAACTCAGTTATCCGGTTGTCGTCATCCGTAATCATAATGCCGAAGCGGCTGGCCTCCTCCATAGGCACCGGCATCACGGCGATGGTGACATCCGCCTGGTTCTCTTTATGGAAATCCAGCATCACCTCATAATCCATTTTATAAATATGATCACCGGACAGGATCAGGACATACTCAGGATTATAGGTGTCAATATAATCCAGATTCTGATAGATAGCATTGGCCGTTCCGGTGTACCACTCGCTGTTGTTGCTCTTCTCATAGGGCGGCAGAACCGTAACTCCTCCGATATTGCGATCCAGATCCCAGGGCATACCGATTCCGATATGCGTATTCAGGCGCAAAGGCTGGTACTGAGTCAGTACTCCCACCGTATCCACGCCGGAATTGATACAATTACTCAAAGGGAAGTCAATGATGCGATATTTGCCGCCGAATGACACGGCAGGTTTCGCGACCTTAGCGGTCAGAACTCCAAGGCGGCTTCCCTGTCCGCCCGCCAAAAGCATGGCTATCATTTCTTTCTTAATCACGTAATCACCTCTTATTGTAATGTAGTTCGTCTTGTATTCAAAATTATACCATATCTTTTATAAATAGTGAACAGTTTTTTGTAAGAATATGAAATTATTTTAAACATTTTGCGACAGTTTTTTTAACGCATTTATGCGATATTATCTATTTTGTATTAAAGTTTTTATATTTTCTTGTATGTTTTTCATATTATCAAACAATTTTCCTCGCAGAATCTTTGCTTTTTCATAAAATAGGGGTATACTGATTACAAGAAAATCCACAAGAACAGGACGGGTATCGATATGTATCAAATTCAGTTTCAGCATCCGGTTCACATTTATTTCATCGGCATCGGCGGCATCAGCATGAGCGGCCTGGCCGAGATCCTCTTAACCGAACATTTCCGCATCTCCGGTTCCGACAGTCAGGCCTCCGATCTGACCGCACACCTTAAGCGCTTGGGCGCACAGGTATTTATCGGGCAAAAAGCTTCCAACCTTCCCAAGGACTGCGACCTGGTGGTATATACGGCGGCCATCCATGAGGATAACCCGGAATTTGCCGCAGCCAGGGAGCGGGGGCTTCCCATGCTTTCCAGAGCAGAGCTGCTGGGACAGATTATGACCAATTACCGGACCTCCATTGCCGTGGCCGGCACCCATGGAAAAACCACCACCACTTCCATGCTGTCTTCCGTCCTTTTGGCCGGAGATACAGACCCCACCATATCCGTAGGCGGTATTCTGCCTGCCATCGGCGGAAACATCCGGGTTGGACAGCCGGATATTTTCCTGACAGAAGCCTGCGAGTATACCAACAGTTTTCTCCATTTTTTCCCTACTATGGGAATTATATTAAATATAGAAGAAGACCATTTGGACTTCTTTAAGGATCTGGAAGATATCCGCCGTTCCTTCCATCAGTTTGCAAAGCTTCTTCCCCCAGACGGACTGCTGATCATCAACAGCGAGATTGAGCGTTACGCGGAGATCACAGAAGGGCTTTCCTGCCGTGTCTGCACGTTTGGGCGGGACGGAGACTACCAGGCCAGGGATATTTCCTACGACAAGACGGCAAAAGCTTCTTTCCGTCTGATCCGCCGCGGAACGGAAGGACCCGCTTTCACTTTAAGCGTTCCAGGAGAACACAATGTCTCCAACGCCCTGGCTGCCATCGCCGCCGCCGACGCTTTGAACCTTCCCGAAGCAGTCACCCGGAAAGGGCTTTTGGACTTTGGAGGTACAAACCGGCGCTTCCAGTACAAAGGCCAAGTGCATGGCTTTACGATCATAGATGACTATGCCCATCACCCTACGGAGATACGGGCCACACTGCACACGGCAGCCCACTACCCCCACCGGGAAATCTGGTGCGTGTTCCAGCCCCACACCTACTCCCGGACGAAAGCCTTTCTCACCGAATTTGCCCAGGCTCTCTCTCTTGCGGACCATGTGGTTCTGGCAGAAATTTATCCTGCCAGGGAGACAGATACTTTGGGTATCAGTTCCCAAGATCTGGAAAAAGAACTGCGCGCCCTGGGAACCGACGCCTATTGTTTCCCTTCATTTGGGGAGATTGAAGAATTTTTATTAAAAAAATGTTTGCACGGCGATCTGTGTATAACTATGGGAGCCGGAAACGTGATAAACATTGGAGAAAATCTTTTAAACCGTTAGTTATCCACACCATCCACATGTTTGCGCCGCTTACCCCGGCAGCAGGCGTGTGGATTTTTTTGTGGACAATCTGTTGACATAAATTTTTCTTATTTTTTCGCCATCCCTTTCCAAAAGCTCCTTTTTATCCCGTTTTTCTGAAAGAGCGACGGACAACGGCGGTTGCAAATAACATTTCTCCACAAAGTTATCCACATTATCCACATTTTTTATCCCCTATCTCTCCCCGAGGGCCTCCCAAAAAAGCCTGTTCTCTTTTCGAAAAAGGTATGTTATAATAGGGGAACTTGGAGAGGTGAAGATTAAATATGGACGGTTTTATACTGCACGGAGACAGCCGGGCGGATCAAACGCTGGTTTCCAACGTGTTTCTGGACGAGTACATGCCTGCGGCCAATGGGGAATATGTAAAAATATATCTCTATCTTCTGCGCTGCCTGTCATCGGATCAGGCAGAGCTTTCCCTTACCCTGATCGCAGATCGGTTTGATCACACGGAGGGCGATATCCTGCGCGCCCTGAAATACTGGGAGAAAATGAAGCTGGTGAAACTGGAGTACAGCGATGCCGATTCCTTGTCCGGCATCCGGCTGTTAAACAGCGGGGAAGCCGCCGGGAAAGCGGCTGTGCCAGAGCCCGCTTCTCCCAAAGCGGATGCGCCGGCTTCGGCATCCCAAAAAATCCCTCCGTTTTCTATGGAAGAACAGCAGCAGCTTCTGTTTATTTGTGAGCAATACCTGGGAAAGACGCTCAGTTCCACGGAAGTCGCCCGGATTTGCTATTTTCACGACGTCCTGGGCTTTAGCGCGGATCTGATTGAATATCTGGTGGAATACTGCGTTTCCCGGCGGCACAAAAGCCTGCGCTACATTGAATCTGTGGCAATGGCCTGGCACAAGGAAGGCTACACCAGTGCTTCTGAAGCCAAGGAACATACGACTACATACAGCAAAGCCTATTTTTCCATATTGAAGGCGTTCGGCATTACCAGCCGCAACCCTGTAGACGCAGAGATTTCTTATATGAACCAGTGGATCCGGGAATACGGTTTTTCCCTGGAGCTGATCACGGAAGCCTGCGGCCGGACCATGGCCGCCATCCATCAGCCCAGCTTTGAATATGCGGACAAAATTTTAAGCACCTGGAAGAAGGAGAATGTCTCCTCTCTTTCGGAGGTAAAAGCCCTGGATGCCAGACACCGCAGTTCCAAAGCAGGAGCAGAGCCTCCCTCTTCCCGCAAGACCATGGCACCCAGCCGTTTCCACAATTTCCGGGAGCGGAGCTATGATTTCAATGAGCTGGAAAAGCAGCTCATCAATCACTAACCGGAGGAACTTCCCTTGCCCCTGATGAATGCACAGTACGATTCTATCATGCGCCTCTATGCCCGGCGGCAGGCTGACAGCAGAAGAGAGCTGGAAGAACGTCTCGAAAGAATACAGAACGAAATCCCGGAACTGAGAGAACTGGACTCCCTCCTGACCGGACTTTATGCCGGAAAGGCACGGGCTGCCGTGGAAGGCGACCGCAAAGCTAAGGATGCGCTGGAAGAAGAGATTGCCGGCGTTTCTGCCCGCCGGCGCGCTCTTTTGGAAGAGCGGGGGTATTCCCCTTCGGATCTTGCTCCCTCTTTTCTCTGTCCCGACTGCCGGGATACGGGCTATATAGAAGGCCGCAAATGCCATTGCTTTCTCCAGGCGGAAATCCGCCTGCTCTACCGTCAGTCCCATCTGGAGGAAATCCTCAAGCAGGAAAATTTCCGTACCTTTTCCTATGAATGGTACGAAGGGGAAGATCGGGAAGTCATGCAGGGCAACGTACAGGAAGCCCACCTGTTTATCGACACCTTTGACCGGGAATTCCGCAATCTCCTGCTTCTGGGAGAAGTGGGAACCGGAAAAACTTTTCTCTCCAACTGCATTGCTAAAGAATTGATGGACACCTGCCATTCTGTGGTCTACCTGACTGCCTTTGAGCTCTTCCAGCTGCTGGCAAAAGCGGCTTTCGGAAAGGATTCCTCCAGGGAGAACTGGGAGGCGGGCTATCCTTATCTTTTGGATTGTGATCTTTTGATTATCGACGATCTGGGTACGGAGCTTCCAAACTCCTTTACGGTATCCCAGTTTTTCCTTTGTATCAACGAACGGATTCTGAGACGGAAATCTACGCTGATCTCCTCCAATCTCAATATGGAGGCCCTGGGCAGTATCTATTCGGAGCGCACCCTGTCCCGTATAATCAGCAGCTATACCATCCGCCAGCTCCCCGGAAACGACATTCGGATAAAAAAAAGGAGGAAACTACTATGATGCAGCGCAGCCAGCGTGTACTGGAAACCATTCCAACCGGCTCATTGGGCCTAATCCCTTTAAAAAGCTGCCAAAAGCTCGGCCAGCAGGTCAACGATTATCTGGTTAAATGGCGGCATTCCATTGAATTGGAACACAAATCCAACATTGCTTTCAACGGCTACGAACGGGATTCCTATCTCATTGAGGCCCAGGTTCCCCGGTTCGGCTCCGGCGAAGCCAAAGGCAGTATCAAGGACTCCGTCCGGGGCAACGATCTCTACATTCTGGTGGATGTGTGCAACTACAGCCTGACCTACAAACTCTACGGCCATATGAACCACATGTCCCCGGACGATCACTTTCAGGATTTAAAGCGGGTAATTGCAGCCATCGGCGGAAAGGCCCGCCGCATCACCGTAATTATGCCCTACCTTTACGAGAGCCGCCAGCACAAGCGGACCGCCCGGGAATCCCTGGACTGCGCCCTGGCCCTTCAGGAGCTGACCCGCATGGGTGTGGAAAATATCATCACCTTTGAAGCCCATGAGCCCCGGGTGCAGAATGCCATTCCCCTGCACAGCTTTGAGACCGTGACTCCCGCTTACCAGCTGATCAAGGGACTTCTCTCCCATGTGGACGATCTGCAGATTGACAGCGAGCACATGCTGGTCATCAGCCCGGACGAAGGAGGTATGAACCGCTCCGTCTATCTGGCCAATGTGCTGGGGCTGGATATGGGAATGTTCTATAAACGGCGGGATTACACCCATGTAGTGGACGGCCGCAACCCGGTTATTGCCCATGAATTCCTGGGAACGGATATTGAGGGGAAGGATATTATCGTGGTAGACGATATGATTTCTTCCGGGGACAGTATGCTGGAAGTGGTGGGAGAGCTGAAAAACCGCCGGGCAGGACGCATCTTTATCTTCTCTACCTTCGGCCTCTTCACCAACGGCCTGGAGCGCTTTGACGAAGCATATGAGAAAGGCATTATCTCCAAGGTCCTGACTACCAACCTGGTCTACCAGCCGCCGGAGCTTCTGGAGCGTCCCTACTATATAAGCTGCGACATGAGTAAATACATTGCCCTTCTGGTAGATACCCTGAACCACGACGTATCCATCAGCGAGCTTCTGGATCCCTATGAGCGGATTCAGGCATTGCTGTCCAAATACCGGAATCGGTGAACTTTGCGCAGGAGCTGTTGTAAAAAAGAATTTTGTACAAAATAATACTACCCTCTCTTGACAAAGACATACACGGTCAAGAGAGGGCAGCTATCGTAATACATAAATTTTGCAGCAGCTTTTCTTATCATACCAGCCTACGTTGATCCTGTCTGTTATAAAGAAACCGTCGCACCTCCATGATCGGGGAATCCTCCGCATCATCAATCACCACATAATAGATTGTAAAATTATCAACATAAATGCGGTAATAGACATATTTTTTCTCCCGAATGGAATGACAAGGCTCAAAGGATTCTGCCGCCGGAAGCCGGTCCAGTACAGCTTTCTCAACTTTATCCAACAGGTCGCTGGCAGCTTGTGGATTTTTCAGCTTTTCAGCGATATACGTTACCTTTTCATCAAGATCTTCATAAAAAAGCGGCAGGTAACGTAACCTGTACTTCTTATCATACATTTATTTTCCTCCGAAGGCCCCCAAATACTTCCTCATGGCTCATTCTTCTGCTGTTCTCTGCGGCTGCCCGGTCTGCCTCATCCAGTGCCGCCTCTACGCCATCCGTCAGCCGGGAATACATATCCAGGCTGAGGACCACCATAGCGCCATATCCATTTTTCGTAAGATATACGGGTTCCCCTTCATTTACAAGCCTTTCTATGTCCGGAAATTTATTTCTAAGGTCTGAAACAGGTCTGATCTGTATCATACGCACGCCTCCTTATCTTAATTCTATCACAATCTTATCATTTCTTCTATTCTACCTGATTATACATCAAAATACAATCAAAACCGGCCGCCTTTTACACTTTGAACCGGTACCCTACCCCCCAGATAGTTTCTATATACTGGGGCTTAGTGGAATTAAACTCAATTTTTTCCCGGATTTTCTTAATATGCACGGTCACGGTGGCAATGTCCCCAACGGAATCCATATCCCATATTTTCTGAAACAGCTCTTCCTTGGTAAACACATGATTGGGGTTCTCCGCCAGGAAGGTCAGCAAATCAAATTCCCGGGAAGTAAAGTTTTTCTCTTCCCCGTTGACCCAGACCCGCCGGGCCGTCTTATCGATCTTAATTCCCCGGATCTCTACCACGGTGTTTTCCCGCACATTGCTGCTGACCAGACGCTCATAACGGGTAAGATGCGCCTTCACACGTGCCACCAGCTCGCTGGGGCTGAAAGGCTTCGTCATATAGTCGTCCGCCCCAAGACCCAGCCCGCGGATCTTATCAATGTCATCCTTCTTGGCAGAAACCATAATGATGGGCGTGTTTTTCGTCTCCCGGACCTGGCGGCAGATCTCGAAGCCGTCTACGCCGGGCAGCATAAGATCCAGGATAACCAGCTCAAAATCATCGCTCAAGGCCCGCTCCAGTCCGATCCTACCGTCCGTGGCAATGTCCACCTGAAAGCCGCTCAGCTCCAGATAATCTTTCTCCAGATCCGCGATTGCCTCCTCATCCTCGATAATCAATATTCTGCTCACTCTACCGGTACCTCCTGATATTTTCTAAGGACAAAGTACATGACCGTGCCCGTATTTTCCTTGCTGGTAGCCCACACTTTCCCACCGTGATCCTCGACGATTTTCTTCACGATGGAAAGACCAATGCCGCTCCCTCCCTGGGCGGAATTGCGGGAAGTATCCGTGCGGTAGAAACGGTTGAAAATCAGAGGCAGATCCTGGTTGGAGATTCCTCTGCCGTTGTCTTCAATTTCCACCTGGACAAAGTCTCCCACATCCTTCACACGGATATTGATGTATCCCTTGGGCTTATCCATATATTTAATGGAGTTGCCTACGATGTTGTTGATCACCCGCTTGATCTGCTCCGCGTCTGCAATCACCTGCACATTCTCGTCCACATAGTTGAAATAGGCCAGATCAATGTTTTTCTCTTCCAGCTCTATGGACAATTCTTCCACGCAGTCCGTAAAATATGCGTTTACATAAATTTTGTCAAAGGTGTAGGGAATCCGATTGGTGTCAATCTTGGAGTAAAAGGTCAGCTCGCTGATCAGGCGTTCCATATCGTTGGCCTTGTTGTAGATAGTCCGAATGTATTTTTCCTGCTTCTCCGGCGTGTCCGCAACGCCGTCCATAAGCCCTTCTACATAACCCTTGACGGCTGTAATGGGCGTCTTCAAGTCATGGGAAATGTTGCTGATCAGCTCCTTATTCTTCCGCTCGGAATCTACCTTCTCTTCCGCAGATTCTTTGAGCCTCCGGCGCATCTCCTCAAAGTCCGTGCAGAGCTCCCCGATCTCGTCGTCTCCTCCCGCCGGCATTTCAAAATCCAGATTGCCCTCCGTAATATTCTTGGTCGCCACCTGCAGGTGGCGGATGGGCGTAACAATCCCCGTGTAAATCCAGGCTGTCAGTATGGTACTGGTGATCACCAGAATCAGAATCAGCGCCAGTACCATATCCAGCATCAGGGAACGGACTTCGGGTATCATGCTGTCCAGGGAAGTGACAATAAAAGCGCTTCCCTCCGTCCCGTCCGTAAACAGAAAGTCAAGCTGCTTCACCAGGGCCTGGTCCTCTCCGCCCATATAAATGCCCACATCCTGGGACGTATCGTAATCCCCGTAATCCGGCAGGCGGGGAAGCAGGGTATTCCCGATTCCCTCTCTCCCGCAATAACTGTAAGAGCTGCCTTTGCGCACCACCAAAAAGGAATACCGGGTCTCCAGCTCCAGGTTCAGGGTATTCAGATACCCCTCATCCCCGAAAGCATCCGGATCCTCCGACGCCTTCTGCTGCATGGAAAGATAGGTCCCCATAGTCACCCGATTCAGCATCCCTGTGGTATCTGACAAGGTCTCATAGGTAGGATTCTCCACGCCGTACAGCTGCTTTATGGAATTTATCTGATGCTGCCCAAACCCAAAAAGCGCCAGTCCCGTAAACAGGACCGGCACTAAAATCAGGAGCAGGAACGTAATAATTAATTTCGTCCGAAGTTTCATGCCAGTTTTTCCTCATTGCAGGCTTTCCGTTTATTATACCATGTCCCCGCCTGTCATGCCCGAAAAACTATTATAAAAAATATAAATTTTTTCTAAAATCCGCCTGCGGCTTCCATATTTCAAAGCTCCAGCTTCATATCCCCAAACCGGATCCATCCTTTTTTCCGCATAAACTCGGAAACCGCCAGGGTGAGGAGTGCCGGAAGCACGATCTGCATCAGCAGGATTTTCAAAAGTGTCGCTGCCGGGCCCTCTATGGGAGCCATCACCTGCCAGGTCATAATCTGCCCCACCAAGCCGGCCGTTCCCATACCGGAGCCGGTGGCGTTGCTCTGCATATTCATCACCATGGTCCCCAAAGGCCCCAAAACAGCGCTGGACACAATGGCCGGAATCCAGATCACAGGCTTGCGCACAATATTGGGCACCTGCAGCATAGAAGTCCCGATCCCCTGGGCCAAAAGTCCCCCTACCTTATTCTCCCGGTAGCTGGCCACGGCAAAGCCCACCATGTTGCAGCAGCAGCCGATGGTCGCTGCACCGGCTGCGATACCGGAGAGATTCAGGATCACTCCCAAAGCGGCCGAACTGATAGGAAGCGTCAGAATCATGCCCATCAGCACCGAGACCACAATTCCCATCAGGAAAGGCTGCTGAACGGTTCCCCAGTTGATCAAGGCGCCTAAAGCTGCCATAAAGCTGCTGATAGGCGGTCCCAGGAGCAGGCCCACCGCAGAGCCGGACAGAATCACGGTCAGGGGCGTCACCAGAATATCTACCTTGGTCTTCCCGGACACCAGATGTCCCAGCTCGATCCCCACCAGCGCCGCGATAAAAGCCCCCAGAGGCTCTCCCGGCCCTGCCAGCACAATGGTCCCCTCCGCCAGCACGGTCCCTGCCAGAATTTTGCCTGCGAAGCCTCCCACCATGCCTGCCGTGGCTGCCGAGAGAACCACCAGGGGGCTTTCCCGGAATTTGTAGGCCGTACCTACACCGATTCCCGCACTGGTCATGGCCGCTGCCATTTTTCCCAGAAAATAAACGGTATCCCCCGCCGCTCCTCCTATCAGGGTTCCGATCTGCTGGATGATCGTTCCCACAATCAAGGTGGCAAAAAGCCCCAGGGCCATACCGCTTAATCCGTCAATAAATACATGGTTGCATGCTTTTTTCAATTTTTCCATAATAGGATCCCCTTTTCCTCTAACTGTAAAGTCAGCTGTCTTGTCAGTCAGGGATAGCTTATCACATCCGGGAATCCGATGCAAGTATTAAATATCCTTTTTTAAAAAGGGCTTCCTCAATCCGGGCCATGGAAGCGCTGTCTTCGGCCACAATGGTATGGTAATGGATATCCTCTGTCAGTTCCTTTAAAGGCTTTACCCGGCTGGCCTGCATTTTCCGGAAAAATTCCGCCGCATCCCGGCGGTTTGCAATGATCAAATCCACTGCAATCTGTCCGTACAGATCGTGTTCTACCACTACATCCAGAATCTTTCCGCCCAAATCCACCACGGTATAGAATTCATCCAGAACCTGCTTTGTAGAATGGCGGACGCACAGCGTTTTCCGGCAGCTTCCCGGCTCCATCCGGGCTTCAAAGAGAATATACCCTTTATTGGTGGAGAGAATATTCCGGTTGGTTGCCCGAAGAAGCGCCACATCCTGCACAATCACTTGGCGGCTGACTCCAAACCTTTTGGCAAGCTCGGTCCCGGAAACGGGACGGCTGCTCCCGGACAGCTCCAAAAGGAGCGCCTCTCTTCTCTGATCTCCGTCTAAAATCCGTTCCACTTCACTCACCTCCCTGTCCGGTTCCCGTCAGATCCCGGACCACCTCTCCGGCCAGGACAAGCCCTGCTGCAGCCGGTACAAAGGCCACGCTTCCCGGCACACGCTCCCCGTTCTCCCGGGGCTTTCTTGCTTTCTCCCGGGAGTAAACCACTTTCAGGCTCTTCACGCCCCTGGCTTTTAACTCCCGGCGCATCACCCGCGCCAGAGGACACACAGAGGTGGCATAAATATCCGCCACTTCAAAGGCGGAAGGATCCAGCTTATTTCCCGCTCCCATAGAACTGATCACCGGCGTTCCCGCCTCCCGGGCCTGCATCACCAGCTCTATCTTTCCCGTCACTGTATCAATGGCGTCCACCACATAATCATAGACGGAAAAATCAAACAGCTCGGCCGTCTCCGGCAGATAGAAGCAGTTGTATATCCGCACGCAGGCATGGGGATTGATATCCAGAATCCGTTCCCGCATTACCTCCGTCTTGTACCGGCCCAGGGTACTGTGAAGGGCAATGATCTGGCGGTTCAGGTTGGATGCAGCTACCCGGTCGCTGTCAATGAGATCCAGGGAGCCCACGCCGCTGCGGGCCAGGGCTTCCGCCGCGTAGCTCCCCACTCCTCCGATACCGAATACCGCAACCCGGGCTTTTGCCAGACGCTCTACCGCCTCTTGCCCCAGCAGAAGTTCCGTCCTGCTCCAGGCTTCACTCATGGTCTCCACCCGCCTTCCATTTCTCCGCCCGCTCCGGCGACATCATCACTGCAGCCACATCCCGGTAAACTACCTCATACCCCTTCTCCCAGAACTGCCCGGACAGCTCGCATTCCAGAAAAATATCCGTCCAGTGGGGAAGATAAACCACATCGGGAAACTTATCCGGGTGCAGCGCATAGTAATCATAGAGCTGGGTGCTGTTCTCATGGACCTGCCAGGTGGAATAATTGCCGCAGCCCGCATCCACATACAAGTAAATCCAGGGGGCCACCCCCACTACCATCAGCTGATCTTCTCCGGTCAGTTCCAGCAAATCCAGCTCGTCCAGCACGGAAGCATACCAGTCCGCCGTCTTCGGAGTAGTATAGACTCCTTTCAAGGGGCCACGCTCCATAGGCTTGGTAAGCTGCTTAACCAGCTCGTCCCCCCAGGCGTAATTCATCCGCAGGGTAAAGGTGCCGGTAAACTGCATCACCACCACAGCCAGGGCTAAAATTACCGAAGCTCTCTCCCAGAAAGTACGCATCTGCCGCCAGTCCAGATTCTCTTTGAACCACTGGGCCGCAAAAAGCAGGCCCACACAGGACGCCATGCTGTAGGCCGCGCTGATGGTCACCATACCGGTGTTGGTGGCATACTGGACAATCAAGGTAAAAAGTACCGAAGGCAGATACCAGCCGCAGAAGATGCGCTTATCCTTATGCTCCGTTAAAAGATACGCTTCCAGACACCAGAATGCCAGGGGAAGCATCTGGTAGTTGACTTGGATATGGTCAAAAACAAAGCCGAAATAAATCAAATCTGCCAGCATAATCAGGGAAGCCAACGTCATATAGATCCGGCCGTGCTCCAGCCGCTTCCGGTCCGCCAGCGTCGCCGCGTAGATCAGGCCCATGCCGCAGAACATATACTTATAATTCTTAAAGCACAGGTGAAAATAGCGCCAGGTCTTATACCAGAACCCATTCTGTCCCTGATGTTCCGAATCCCCGATGATGTGAGGAACGTTGGCCAGCATCTCCCCAAGGGTTCCCCTCTGGAACACAAAGAGCAGGAAGAGGATCAGAAGAATCCCTGCCCCCAGGGTCATCCACAGAAAATTCTTAAATTCCAGAACCCCCTGGGTCTTCCTCCCTTTCCGCCTGTTCCGAAGGGTCATCCACAGGCACAAAATCCCATAAGCAAAATATAAGGATATGGCAAAGGGATTTGCCAAAACGATAATGGCTATCAAAATGCCGCATAAGATATACTCCGGCACAGAATGCTCCATATCTGCGGACAGTACTGCCAGCAGGACCGTCAGAATCCCGAATTCAATGGAATTGTAGGACATGGCGCAGATCCCGAAAGGCGCATACAGCCAGAAAAGAAACACAGGGCCGAAAGCGGCAAAGCCTCTTCTTTGAAGGCGCAGATACAAAAAGACCGTGAGAATCCCTGCATAAGCCAGATACAGGAAGCGGCTGGCCATCACAATCCCCTCGGTACTCCCCATCAGGTTCCGCATAAGGCTGTAGATGGGATGCAAAAGAAAGCTACAGAGCTGCTGGGTGGGATTCCACTCGTCTATCAGGACTTTCTCCCCCCGGAAAATGCGCTCCGAAGTACCGATAAAGTACATTTCGTCCGCCGTATTGAATCCGTAGAAGCTCCGCTGCACCAATATAATTCCTGTCAGAAGAAACAGACCGGCAAAAAGCAGGTGCTGCATTTTTTTCCGGTCCGTTGTTTTAAACGCCTGTAGCATTACTGTCTGTTCCTCTCTACACTGCTTTCCCGTCACAGCCGCACATGCGGATACGCAGCTTCACGATCTCCTTCACATGCTCCATAGCTGTCTTGCCGTATTTCTTCGGATCAAAGGCATCGGGATTCTGGCCCAGGAACTCCTTGACGCCTTCCGTATAGGCAATGCGCAGCTCCGTGGCAAAATTAACCTTGCAGATTCCCCGCTTGATGCTCTCTGCAACCGCTTCCTCGGAAAGGCCGCTGGCTCCGTGAAGCACCAGAGGGATAGACACCACCTTGCGGATCTCGGCCAGACGGTCCAGATCCAGCTTCGGCTCTCCCTTGTACACGCCGTGGGCCGTGCCAATAGCTACCGCCAGGGAACCGATACCCGTACGCTCCGCGAACTCTTTCGCCTCCTGGGGATCCGTATAGCCGCCGTTTCCGCCGTCCAGATCATCCTCCTTGCCGCCCACCTTGCCAAGCTCCGCCTCCACAGGAATGCCGGAGGGACGGCAGGCATCCGCTACGGCCTTGGTCACTGCAATATTTTCCTCAAACACACTGTGGGAGCCATCGATCATAATGGAGCTGTAGCCCACCCGCAGGGCCCGCATGGCCAGCTCAAAGCTGTCGCCGTGATCCAGGTGCATACATACCGGAACACTGGCCCGCTCCGCCGCCGTTTTTACATTGGCCAGATACAGATCCAGTCCCGCATATTTTACTGTGGACGGTGTGGTCTGCAGCATCAGAGGGGCACGCAGCTCCTCTGCGGCAGCGATCACAGCCATGACCATCTCCATGTTTTCCACATTAAAAGCGCCTACGGCGTAGCCGCCCTTCTGCGCATCCAAAAGCATTTTTTCCGACGTTACAAATGACATTTTTATAATCCACCTTTCTGCGAAAGGCACCGATGGGGTTATGAAACCCACT
>CAJUNN010000008.1:0-26046 GCA_910587955.1 uncultured Lachnospiraceae bacterium
GTGCAGATCTGGAGGCTGCCGTGGCGGATCAGCGTTACCAGTATATCTCCAAAGTGGTGAAGGATACGGTGAAAAAATCTGCAGCCGGGCATGTAGAGACGAAATCTGACAAACTGGACAAAATTTTGACCAACCGGATTCTGGCTCTGCCTATCTTTGCAGTAATTATGTACCTTTTGTTTGCCTGCACCAACAGCGAGAATTTTCTGTTCCTGGGAATCAACAGCCCGGGTATCTGGCTGGCCGGAGTAGTGGAAACGGTCTGGGGCGCCTTGACCGGTGTTCTGGAGGGACTGTTGGAAAATGCGTCACCCTGGGCCTCCTCCCTGGTCATTGACGGTATTATGGAAGGACTGGGTGCGGTGCTTGGTTTTATTCCCCTGGTATTGGTGCTCTATCTGCTGATTTCCTTCCTGGAGGACTGCGGTTACATGGCCCGCATTGCCTTTGTGCTGGATCGTATTTTCCGCAGATTCGGCCTGTCGGGACGTTCTTTCATCCCGCTGCTCCAGGGCTTTGGCTGCAGCGTGCCGGCGGTGATGGCTACGCGTACCCTGGAGTCGGAAAAAGACCGCAAGATTACAGCAGTCCTGGCCGGTTTTATGCCCTGCGGTGCAAAACTGCCCATTTTCGCCCTGTTTGTGTCTACCCTGTTTGCGGGCAGCAACCAGACTTTGGTGACCTATTCCTTATACATATTCAGCCTTGCGGCAGCAGTTGTAGTATCCCTGCTCCTGAATAAATTTTATTTTAAAGATACAACTTCCAATTTTATTATGGAACTGCCCCAATACCGGGTTCCTACTCTGAAAAGCGTGCTGATTCACGGCTGGGAGAAGGTAAAGGGCTTTGCGGTTAAGGCAGGTACGGTGATCTTTGTATCCACGATTTTGATTTGGTTCCTTTCCAGCTTTAACCTGGGTTCCTTCAACGGTTCCAATGCAGCTGCAAACGAGGACGGCAGCGTGATGTGCGATATGAATGACAGTTTTATGGCTTCTGTGGGAAATGTGATCGCTCCTGTTTTCAAGCCTCTGGGCTTTGGAGAGTGGCGGCCGGCCGTTGGCGTTGTCACAGGCTGGATTGCTAAGGAAAACGTGGTTGTCACCTTTGCCCAGCTCTATAACGAAGATGTGACGGAGGAATACCTGGAGGAATATTTCTCTCAGTATAGCCCGGAAGAACTGGAAGAGCTTGGATTTGAAGGCGGCATTTATGACGGGGAGGCTGCAGGGGATATCTATGCCGAAGGGGTTCTGTTTGAAGGCGGCGACGAAAATGCCCTGCCCAGCATGAAGGATGATATTAAGACCAGGGCGGCAGCCTACGCCTATATGGTATTCAATCTTCTGTGTATGCCCTGCTTTGCGGCAGTAGGAGCCATGAAGCGGGAGCTGAAGACCTGGAAGGAGACAGGAAAGGCAGTGGCGGTCCAGATGGTGACTGCTTATGTGGCAGCCCTTCTGGTAAATGTAGTCGGCGGGTTGTTCCTGTAAGAGAAATGTGGTAAAATAGCGGCAGGAAAGGGAATTTGGGAGGTGACGGAGAATGGCGGATTTTATTGTGCTGGCTCTTGTGGCGGTGTGCCTGGCCTGCAGCATTGCCTATCAGATACGGAGAAAGAAAAACGGCGGTTCTGCCTGCGGCTGCGGCTGTGCAGGCTGCGGCGGAGCCTCCTGCTGCGGGAAGGCCCGGACAGATTCCGGGAAGCAGGATTGAGATAAGAGAAAATATTTGGAAAACCCCGGCAGTGTCAGAACCGGGGTTTTCTTTATTCTGCATCCGGCTTTTGCCCCTCATGGGCTTTCCACATACATTCTGTGATCTGCATATCCGTGAAAACGGCTTTGAATGAGGATTCCTCCGGGCTGCAGGCATAAATCCCGAATTTTATGCTTTCTGCGCCCTCCCACATATGGCAAATACGCATTTGCGTGAAAGCCTCCCCGTCTGGGGAACATTCCATACAGTAGTCTGCGTCTCTGCGGCTGAATCTGTACCACATGGTTTTAACGGAAGCTGGTATTGAGGTGGTTGCCCAATCGGAATATCCATGGTTTGTTACAACGCTTCCAAGATGCTGGAATTCTTCATTTTCGTATTCCACCGAGGCCTTCAGCCAGTTTTCGCTGTCAAGATACATTACAATGCCGCATTGATCGAAACGGTGATGGCTTCCGGTGAAATCTGTTTTTACTGCAAATGAAAAGTATTTTTCGGCTGTTTCCATTTGCAGTACGGGGGCATTGTCATTTCTGAAATGATAATATGTCCGCTGCCAAAGATCAGTCCCGGGCATGGTTACGATTTCGATCCGGTTTTTATCAAGGCTGTATTGGGCGGGTTCTCTTGTCCATACAAGTTCGTTTATATGGAAGTCCATATTTTTTTCCTCCTGGGATATAGGCATAGATGCCAGGGTACTTTTTCATTTTCCCACTGCCGGTTTCAAAATTCAAGATGTAAAATAAATATTTTCCCAAAGCGGGCGTATCACGGCAAAAGCCGCTTCCGGTTATAATTCCTGTCCCCCGGGAATAGAATGAAAAGAAATCAGGTACAGGTTGTGTTCTACATGAAAAAAGCAGGTTTTCTTCTAATCTCTTTTGCAATCTTTCTGTGCTGTTCCCTTAAGGCCTTCGGGCAGGAGAAAGAGGGGGAAAAGGAAGTTCCTCCGGAACTAAGACAGCTTTACGCCCAGTCGGCCGTGTTGATGGACGGGGATTCCGGGCGTGTTTTATTTGAAAAAAACGGCTATGAACAAAAGCCTATGGCCAGCACCACAAAGATTATGACCTTGATTGTTACCCTGGAAAATGCCAATCCGGACGAAATTGTGACGGTATCGGAATATGCGGCGGGGATGCCTGACGTGCAGCTTGGAATCCGGCAGGGGGAGCAGTACCGGCTGGGGGATCTGCTTTATTCCCTGATGCTGGAATCTCACAACGACTCTGCTGTGGCCATTGCAGAGCATGTGGGCGGTTCCGTGGAAGGGTTTGCGGAAATGATGAATGCCAAGGCCAGGGATATCGGCTGCTACAGCACTTACTATATTACACCGAACGGTTTGGATGCCTCAGATGAAAAAGGGGAGCATTCCACCACGGCAGCAGATTTGGCCCGGACCATGCGCTACTGTATCTGCCAGTCTCCCAGACGGGAAGAATTTCTGGCCATTACCCGGACCTCCTCCTACAGCTTCGGGGATACGGAAGGCCTGCGCAGCTTTACGGTGGGAAACAAAAACGCCTTTCTCACCATGATGGAGGGGGCCTTGTCCGGGAAAACGGGTTTTACCAACAACGCGGGTTACTGCTATGTGGGAGCCCTGAAGCGGGAGGACAAAACTTTTGTGGTGGCCCTTCTGGCCTGCGGCTGGCCCAACAACCGCAGCTACAAGTGGAGTGATACCAGAACCCTGATGAGCTATGGTCTGGAGCACTATGAGTACAGGGATGTGTGGGAACAGGTGGAACTTCCCCCCATCCAGGTGAAATACGGCATTCCGGAAAGCAAAAATCTGGAGGAAAAGGCTTTTACGGATCTGGCGCTTGCCGAAGGCGGGAATGAAGGAGAACTGAAACTCCTTCTGGCAGAGGAGGAGCAGGTTCAGGTGGAGGTGGAGCTTTCCGGCAGCCTGACGGCCCCGGTAGACGCAGGGAGTATCGTGGGAAATGTTTCCTATTATTTGGACGGAGATCTGGTGCATATGGTTCCGGTAGAGGCCGTGGATGCTGTGGAGAAGCTGACCGTCCGCTGGTGCCTGAGGCAGATTGCCGGGAAATATCTGATTTAAGACTTGCAAAGACGGCAAAAGTCCGTTATCATGAAAGGCAGGGAATAAGGAGTACATCAAGAAAAAGGAGACGAATGTTATGAAAAAGACAGGAAAAACACTGATCAGCCTGGTGCTTGTCTTTGTGCTGGCGGCTTCCCTGGCAGCCTGCGGGAAGAAGAGCGAAGGCAGCGGCATCACCATTGCAGTTCCCAATGATACCACCAATGAGGCACGGGCACTGCTGCTTTTGGAGGAACTGGGGTACATAACGTTGAAAGAAGGGGCCGGCATTACGGCAACGGTCAAGGATATTCAGGATAATCCCTACAACATTACCTTTAAAGAGGTAGAGGCGGCCCAGCTTCCCAACGTTTTGAAGGATGTGGATTATGCGGTTATCAATTCCAACTATGCCATCGAAGCGGATTTAAGTCCCGTATCGGATGCCTTGGCCATTGAAGGATCTTCTTCCGCTTACAGCAATATTCTTGCGGTGAAAGAGGGAATGGAAAAATACGATGCAGTGAAAGCCCTGGTAGCGGCTCTGGAGAGCCAGAAGGTGGCAGATTTTATCGCGGAAAAATACGAAGGCGCTGTGGTCAGCGTTGTGGAGAATCTTACCGACGGCTTTGACGCTTCTGTAGATTATGAGAAGCTCTCGGGAGCGACGATTTCCGTGGCGGCATCCCCTACGCCCCATGCGGAGATTTTGAAGGTTGCCCAGGAGATCCTGGCGGAGAAAAACATTACTTTGAAGATTGTAGAGTACACGGATTATGTACAGCCCAACAATGTGGTGGAGAGTGACGAGCTGGATGCCAACTATTTCCAGCACGGACCTTATCTGGAGGACTTCAATAAAGAGAACGGAACCCATATTGTGTCTGCGGCGGCTATCCACGTAGAGCCCATCGGAATCTACGGCGGAAAGCAGACCAGCCTGGATGCGATTCAGTAAGTGAAAGAAGAAAGACGGATTGCCGGATGCCCTGTGCTGCCGGCCTTTCGTCTTGTCTGGAGGTTTTTATGATAGAAATAAAAGATCTTTCCAAGTCTTTTCAGACGGCGGACGGCCGGGTGGAAGCGCTTAGAAAGGTGAATCTTACCGTCGGGGACGGGGATATCTACGGAATCATCGGTATGAGCGGTGCGGGAAAAAGTACCCTGGTGCGCTGCATCAATATGCTGGAGCGCCCCACAGAGGGAAGCGTGTGGATGGACGGCCGGGATCTGGGAAGTCTTTCTGAGACAGAGCTGCGGAGTGTGCGGCGGAAGGTCACCATGATTTTCCAGGGCTTCAATCTGCTCATGCAGCGCACCTGCCTGAAAAATATCTGCTTTCCCCTGGAGCTTGAAGGCATCGATAAGGCGGAGGCGAAAAAGCGGGCCCTGGAGCTTTTGGAGCTGGTGGGCCTCCCGGACAAGGCGAACGCGTATCCGGCCCAGCTTTCCGGCGGCCAGCAGCAGCGGATCGCCATAGCCAGAGCCCTGGCTACGGAGCCGAAGGTCCTGCTGTGCGATGAGGCTACCAGTGCCCTGGATCCCAAGACCACCCACTCCATTCTGGAGCTGATCCGGGATATCAACCAGCGCCTGGGCATTACGGTAATCATTATCACCCATCAGATGAGTGTGGTGGAGGATATCTGCAGCCATGTGGCAATTCTGGATAATGGGGAAGTGGTGGAAGAAGGAACTGTGAGCACTGTATTTTCCAGTCCAAAGTCTGCAGCGGCCAAACGGCTGGTATTTCCCGACGGGGCCGATGAGATCCTGACGGAATCGGCCGGGGAGCGGCGGATACGGGTGGTATTTAACGGCGCCATAGCCACCAGGACTCCTCTGATCGCCAAAATGGCTATGGAGGAACAGATTGCTGCCAGCATATTGTCTGCGTCCACCCGCAGCATCGGGGACAAGGCCTACGGAAACATGCTTCTGGGAATTGCCGGGGACGAGCATATGGTGCGGCGGGCCATGGAGTATCTGGGAAGTATTCAGGACGTGCTGGTTGAGGAGGTGACAGACCATGTGGGATAAAATGTTTTCTGCGGAGGCTCTGGAAGAGACCGTGTGGATTCTGCAAAATGAATTTCCCCTGGCCGTGTGGGAGACCGTGTATGTGACGGTGATTGCCACAGCGTTTGCTATTCTTCTGGGACTGCCTTTAGGCGTACTTCTGGTAGCAGGAGAGAAGGATGGGGTGCTGCCTCTTCCCAAGGGCGTGATGCACGTTTTAAACATTGTCATCAACCTGCTCCGTTCCATGCCGTTTTTGATTCTTATGATTATGGTTTTTCCCCTGACCCGCCTGATAGTGGGAACCGCTGTGGGAACTGTGGCATCCATTGTGCCTCTGGTGATAGCGGCCTTTCCTTTTGTGGCCCGTTTGGTGGAAAGCAGCTTAAGAGAGGTCAATCCCAATATCATTGAGATGGCCCAGAGTATGGGAGCTACGCCCTTTCAGATTATCGTAAAAGTGCTGATTCCGGAGAGCGTGCCGTCCCTGATTTCCAGCTTTACCATTGCTATCACCACCATCCTGGGCTACTCGGCCATGAGCGGCATCATCGGCGGCGGGGGCTTAGGCAAGATCGCTATCAATTACGGCTATTACCGTTACAAATATCTGGTGATGTTTCTGGCGGTCGTCCTGCTGATTCTTCTGGTGCAGGTGTTCCAAAGTGCAGGCACGCGGCTGGCAGCGAAATCGGACAAGCGGTTAAAATAAAAATGAATTGACATAAAATGGAAAAGCTGTTACACTTCTAGGTAGCAGCCTTTTCTTTTGGAAAAACTGCGGATGCAGTGTCTCTGCATCCAATCCGCGCAGTTCTGCGCAAATTACCCGTGAAATGACAGGATAGAGGAAAGGGGGAATTTTCATTGGCTTTTCGCATGTTCATATAAAGCCGGGATATCATGGACAGGAATGTAAACATTATTATCGGCCTGAAGGGAGATAAGATTGTCCTTATCAATGATATTCGTTTTAAGGGCAGAAAAAGGGAGGAATGGAAAGAAGTAGAAACGTATCTCAAAGAATATGTTGGAGAATTTTACGAAATTGCGGAAACATCAGAGAAAATATTTATTTCCAGAAGTTTTCCGGATGAGTATGCCGGCTCTGAAAGCAGGATCGGCCTAAAAGGAGCCCTGGCAAAGGCCAAGGCCAATGCGGCGCAGGGGATTCCTGAGCTGGTTCAGATCGC
The DNA here is from genome assembly GCA_910587955.1 of uncultured Lachnospiraceae bacterium. Lineage (GTDB taxonomy): Bacteria > Bacillota > Clostridia > Lachnospirales > Lachnospiraceae > Laedolimicola. Next base: position 6,994 of record CAJUNN010000008.1, read on the forward strand.
TGTGAACAGAAAATATTCTGAGAATATGAAAAAGAAGCACGAGAAAGACGCCAAGTATGGATGGTATCGTTATGATGTACGGTTTGCCTTGCCGGTTTATGATGATAAGAGCGGTGAGGTCTGCCGCTACAATATCTTTTTTGCCCGGATGCTGGTGCGTCATGATGCGGATGGTAAAAAATATCTTTATGATCTGCTGGCAATAAAAAAAGAAACGAGCAGCCCGCTTGAGTAAAAACTGTACGGTGAAAACCCATTTCTTGTATAGAATTATACCGGAAAGACGGCGGGGCGTCAATAGAAAATAACCATATCTCTGCATCCAATCCGCGCAGTTCTGCGCAAATTACCCATGAAATGACAGGATAGAGGAAAGGGGGAACTTACATCGTATTTTACAGATTTATATAAAGGTTTGGCGTCTGCGGAAACGCTGCGGCATTTCTGCCCGGTTCTTAGGCAGGGATTTTTGCTGGCATTACTTTTGGCGGCGACAGCGGCGGATATCCGAAAGAAACGGATTCCCAACCGGCTGCTGCTGGCGGCGCTGGCAGGACGGGTCCTGCTGGGACTGCTGGAATTATCTTGCGGCATCCTGGGAACGGTCCCGGAACTGGTGGGAATCTGGCTTGACAGTATGCTCCTGACAGCAGCCTTTTTCCTTCTGTCCATGCTCTTTCGCAAAGCTTTGGGAATGGGGGATGTGAAGCTGATGGGAATTCTCGCTCTCTTTCTGGGAGCCGGGGAGGCATGCCGCTGCTTTTACCGGGGCCTTTTGACTGCGGCAGCCGTGTCGCTTACACTTCTGGCAGGGAAAAGGATTCGGATAGAGGAAGGGATTGCATTTGCTCCTTTTCTGCTGGCAGGCTATTTGCTGGGAGGATTTTTGTAAAAGGAGAACCGGAATAAAAAATTGGAATGGAGGTTTCAGGGTGCTGGAAACGGGAAGTGTTATTGACGGAAAATATAAAATTCTTTATCAGATTGGCCGGGGCGGCATGAGCCGGGTCTATCTGGCTATCAACGAGAAGGCGAACAAAACCTGGGCAGTGAAGGAAGTGCGCAGGGACGAAACAGTGGATGAGCAGATGGTGCGCAGGCGTCTCATGGCGGAGACGGAGCTTCTGAAAAGGCTGCGCAATCCCCATCTTCCCCGGATCGTGGATGTAATTGACAAAGAGGGAAGTCTTCTGATTGTGATGGACTATATTGAGGGAAACTCCCTGGAAAGCCTTTTGGCTGAGGAGGGGCCCCAGCCTCAGGAACGGGTGATTTCTTGGGGGAAGCAGCTTTGTGAAGTATTGGGGTATCTTCACCGGCAGAATCCGCCTGTGATTTATCGGGATATGAAGCCCTCCAACGTTATGCTGCAATCGGACGGGACGGTGATGCTGATTGATTTCGGGACGGCCAGGGAGCAGAGGGAACAGAAAACGGGGGATGATACGGTCTGCCTGGGGACACCCGGCTACGCGGCCCCGGAACAGTGGGGCGGACGGGGGCAGACGGACGCCAGAACGGATATTTACTGTCTGGGAGCTGCTCTTTATCATTTGGCGGCAGGGCAGAATCTTCTGGAGCTTCCTTGCGACGCAGACGAAGTCTCAGAAGGGGAGTTGGGGCTGTCTCCCGGGTTTAAGGCCATTCTTCTGAAATGTACCCGGAAAGATCCGAAAGAGCGCTACCAGAGCTGCGAGGAACTTCTGTATGCCCTGGAGCATTACGAAGAGATGGACAGCCGGTACAGGAGAAAGCAGAAACGCCGGGCAGGCATGTTTTTTCTGGTTTTTCTTCTGGCTCTTATCTTCGGCTTTTCCGGTTCGGCGGCCTATGCAAAAGAACAGAGGCTGGCCGCGGATACCTGGCAGGCATGGATGGAGCGGGCCATGTCGGAGACGGAGCGGGAGGCGCAGATTGCTTCCTACGGGCAGGCGATCCGCCTGGAACCCGGGAAGGCAGACGGTTATCTGGAACTTTTGGAACGGGTATTTCTGGCAGTGAGGGAAGATGGGAGTGTCTGCTTTTCCAAAGAGGATGAGCAATACCTGCGGAGACTTTTCCGGACGGAAACCTTTGGCGGAAAGACCAGGGAACGGGTATTGAAGGAGAACCCGGAGGAGTATGACCGGCTTTCCTACCGCCTGGGGCTGGCTTATTACTATGATTATGAGGGAGAAGGAGCGAAACCCTACGCACTGAAATGGCTTTTGACGGCTGCGGAATCTGAGACGCTTCCGGCAGAGTGCCGGGAACGGGCCAGACGGCTGGGAGCCATTGCCGGGTACTATGCGAGACTGGGACTCATGGATAAGGCCGGAGATATCCAAATCTCTTATCTCGATTACTGGAGGGATCTGAAAGGGCTGACAGAGGGAAATGTGGCGGCGCTTGATAATCCGGTAACGGCTCTGCGCATTTACCGGGAGCTGGCCGGCCAGGCGGCAGGCCGGTGGACAGAGTTTCAGAAAGCCGGGGTTTTGCAGGAGGAAATAGAAGAAAAGCTTCGGGAAATCCAGATTCATCTGGAGCAGGATTTTACGGAAGGAGACTGGAAGCAGCCGGGGCTTTGGCAGATGCGTCTGGAAGTAGAGGGGCTTTTACAGGAAGCCATCCGGCAGACAGAAGCAGTCTATGAATGTGAAGAATTGGGGAAAGAGGTGTAATAGATGAGACAGGCAGAACGCATGATAGAAGTTTATCATGGGACAGCCCTGGTGTGTGCCGGATTGGCCCTGGCGTTTCTAATCCTGGCGGCAGTGATGTTTTTTGTTTTCCGGATTCCAAGAACTGTGGCTTTTTTAAGCGGGAGAACGGCCAGGCGTTCCATCCGGCGGATGCGCCGGGAAATGGAAGGGAAACCGGAGACAGGGGGAGATCCAAGGAAAAAGAAACAAATAGCAGCAGAAGGGAAGGGGGATGCGACGACTGTGTTTTTAAAGGAGAGGAAAAGCAGAAACCATGTTTGTGGAGCCGTAGGAATTCTGTTGGGATTCTGGACGCTCTGGGGTGGGGAGCTTCTGGGAGCAGAGATGCAGAAGACTCAGATGCCGGAAGCTGAAGTACAGGAAATGGAAGCGCAGGAACCGGAGGAGATTGGTCCGCCGGAAAACACAAAGCCGGAGGATCACACTCCGCCGGAAATAGAGATAATCTGGAGGAATGAAGAAGGGAACCTGATAGAAGAATTTTATCTTTCCTCCCGGGAACTGGCTGGAGAGCTTGTGATCCGGGAAGAATATCTGGACCGGGAGAACACGATCTTTCATCTGAAGGCCTCCGGCGCAGCGGGACAGAAGCTGCCCTGCCGGGAAGCAGAGCTGGTAGACGGGAAAAGCTGGAGACAGCTGTGGGAAATGCTTCAAGAAGATACAGAGGGAGATTCTTTGGAAATGGAGGAAGCCGAAGGGATTTACCGGATGCGCCTGCGCTTGACGGCGGAGGCGGAGTATGAATTTTCCGCAGAAATTGTGGACGAAACGGGAAACCGGGCCGAAAGCCCGGAGGGTTCTGTACAGCTTGGAGCCTTCTGCCTGGACCGGACACCTCCTGAGATCCGCGGGGGAGAGGGAGCAGATGGACGGCCCGGTGGTGATATTACCTGGAGCGCCGAACAGCAGACCTTTTTTAAAAAGCGGATTCACGGCTTGACCTTCGGATATTTTTGCCGGCCCGTCATGACTGTGAAAATCGGAGCATGGGATCCGGTCAGCGGGATTGCCTCCATTACTTATGAATGGGAGGGAAAGATAGGTGAAGAGACGGACGGAGCTGCTGCTTTGGCGCATACGGCCGATTGGGAGAACGGCCTTTTGGAAGACGCAGAGGGGGGAAAGGCCTATGCGGTTCTGGAACTTTCGGAGTCATTTCAGGGGGTGGTGCGGGCCACAGCCCGGGACCGGGCCGGCAACGAAATGGGGTCCTGGTCGGAGACGGTAGGTCTTCTGGGAGAGTCGGAAGCCATGCACCGGAAAAGCAGCGGGCTTTCGGTGGAAATCCTGGAAGGAGAGGGGAAAAAAGAGGGCTTCTACCGGGGAGATGTGAAGCTTCAGGTTTGTATGAAAGATACCTTCTCCGGTATTCGGACGGTTCAGCTTCAGGCCGGGGACCGAGAGGAGCTGCTTTGCTTTGAGGAGGAAGAGGAGCTTGTGACAGAGGAAAGCTATCTGTGGCTTTTGAAAGCGTCGGAACACAGCGGAAATAATCTGCCTCTTGGCGCTGTTCTTACGGATTTCGCCGGGCATACCACGGAACCGGTTTCCCTTCCGGTTATCCATATGGACACTGCCGCGCCTCAGGTATCCCTAGCCTGGTCCCATGAGGAGGCAAAAAACGAGATCTATTACAACCAAGATCGTACGGCACGCATTACGGTGCGGGAGCGCAATTTTGATCCGGAGGATGTGCAGCTGGAGCTGGCCGGAATGGAAGAGCCGGAACTTGCCTGGTCCCATGAGCCTGGAAAGGACTGCAGCAGTTCCTCGGATCCCCGAAATCCGGGCCACGGGGATGACTGCGGCTGGAGTACAGAACTGGTTTTTGATAAGGACGGAACGTATGAATTTGGCTTTTCCTGCCGGGATGCAGCGGGAAATGAGGGAAGCCTGGGGAGAAAGGAAAGCTTTGTGATTGATAAGACGCCTCCGCTTCTTGCAGTGAAGTGGAACGAAGCGGAGGCCAGGAACGGGAAATACTATGACCGGGAGCGGAAGGCCTCCGTTGTAATCACAGAGGCCAATTTCCGGCCGGAGGATGTCCGGGTGGCAAGAAAGGATTCGGAGAAAGCCGGGGGAAAGCCGCTCCCCGAAGCGGTAGAGTTCCGCTCTTTTGGTGATGAATGGCAAGCAGAGCTGGTCTTTTCCGAGGATGGAACCTTTCAGCTTTTGGCAGAGTATACAGATTTGGCAGGGAATGCGGCAGTTCCCTATGAGTCAGAGGAATTTGTGGTGGATCGGACGCCGCCGGAGATCCGCTTTTTCGGAGTGGAGGACCATTCCGCCAACCGGGGAGCGGTGGCGCCAGGTTTCCGCGTTCGGGATGTGAATTGTGACACTGCTTCCTGCAGCCAGGAGTGGACCGGGATCGGCGGCAGGGGACAGATTCCGGGCTGCGGGAAGACAGAGGAGCAAGATGGCCTCCTTGTGCGCTGGAAAGAGCTGGAATTTCTTCCGGAAAATGACGATCTCTACCGGATACGGGCAAAAGCCGTGGATTTGGCGGGAAACCGGACGGAAGAGGAATTTTTCTTTTCCGTAAACCGGTTCGGCTCCGTATACGTGCTGGAAAAGGAGACAGACGCCCTGGCGGGGCTTAAAGGAGCCGGTTATACATCCGAGAGCCCGGAGCTGGTAATCGAGGAATACAATGTGGATTTTCTGAAGGAAAAGCGGGTTTTGTGCAGCCGGGACGGGGAGACGGCTTATCTCAAAGAAGGACGGGATTATACGGTGGAGCAGTCGGGGACAGCGGATTCCTGGAAGCGTTACCGCTACCGCATTTCCGGCGGGAATTTTAAGAGAGAGGGAACTTACTTGGTGGTGCTGTATTCGGAGGATGAGGCTTCCAACAGTTCCAGCAGTACAAGGGAGGAAAAGCGCCTGGAATTTGTGGTGGATAAGACCGGGCCGGACATTGTGATCGCAAATGTGGAGGAACAGGGGCAGTACCGGGGCAAAAGCCGCAGAGTTCATATTGATATGCAGGATATTAGCGGTCTGCAAAAGGCAAAGCTTTACCGGAACGGAAGCTGCGCGGCCGTATGGGAACGGGAAGAACTTTTGGAAAAACAGGGACTTTTGACGTATACGGTCCCGGAGGAGAACCGCTGGCAGACTCTGCAGGTCCGTGCCTGGGACGGAGCGGGAAATGAGAGCGTTACGAAGAAACTGCACGTGTATGTGACGGACAGCCGGATGCTGCAGTTTTGGGAAGATATGCGGCTGTATGGAGCAATCGGACTTTTCCTCCTCTGCGGGGGAGCGGCCGGAACTGGTTTTGTCAGGCGCAGGAAGAAAACCAAAGCTTGAGTAAGGGCGGAAGAAATGGTAAAATAGGCGGAGAAATCCAGCAGAAGAAGACGGAGAGGAGAATGCAGGATGAAAAAAGATTGGAAAAGATGGGGAAGCCTGGTTTTTCTTTGTACGCTGCTTTTCTTCTGCGGCTGCCAAGGGAAAGAATCCGGGGAAGGTTTTTTGGAAGAACAGAACGCTCCGGGTCTTACGGTTACTTTTTTCAATGTGGGAAAAGGAGATGCCATTCTGATTGAGGCGGAAGAGGAACGGATGCTGATAGATTCCGGCTATGACGATACCTCCGGGGAAATCCTTGGTTATTTGGAGGAGCAGGGTATCCGGCGTCTGGACTATCTGGTGATCACCCATTTCGACAAGGACCATGTAGGAGGAGCCGACCATGTGCTGGAGGCCGTGGAGGTGGGAGAGATCCTGCAGCCGGACTACGTATCTGAGAGTGGCCAGTATCTGGAATACCGGGAGGCTTTGGAGCAGGCGGGAAAAGAGCCTGTTCTGGTAACAGAAACCTGGACTTTATCTCTGGGAAATGCAGAACTTGTAGTTTATCCGCCTCAGCAGGAGGAGTATAAGGAAGAGGACAATGATTTCTCCCTTGTGATCAGCATGGCATATGGAGAGCGGCGCTTTCTCTTTGCAGGAGACAGCGAGCGGGAGCGGCTCAAAGAGCTTCTGTCCCAATCGGAATTTGAGCTGGCTCACGATTTGCTGAAAGTTCCCCACCACGGACGGGAGGAAAAAAATTCCCGGGAGTTTCTGGAAGCCGTGTGTCCGGAATTTGCCGTTATTACCTGTTCGGAGGACAAACCTGCAGAGCCGGAGATTCTGAAGATTTTGGACGGCATGGGTACAAAGACTTACCAGACTTGGGAGGGAACGGTGATCTGCCAAAGCGACGGAACATTCCTTGAGATGCGCACCGAGTGAGAAGGGCTTGAAAAGTGCGGAAGATGCGGTTACAATAGGAAGCGCCGGGGCGCTGAAAATGACGGATGCCTGGGAAATGACGGCACCCCGGCAGGAAAGCTGATTTCCTGAAAAGAGAAGACAAATGAGGAGACAACCATGAGAAAATCACACAAGAAAATCGGCCTTGGCCTTTTCATTGCCCTGTTGCTGTGCGGCTGCCAGAAAAAGCCGGCAGAGGATACGGGAATTCTAAATGTGCAGGAGGCAGAAAAGCCGGAAATCCGCCAGACAGAAGAGCAGGCGGCCGCGGCCCTTAACCCGGATACGATGCCGGGAACGGTGCTGGGAGAAGAAGAGGTTCTGGTCCTTAAGGAGGATTCCTTCGAGAGCGTTTTGTATGAACGGGTCCGGGGACTGGAGGGGAGCTCCATTGCCTATGATGCGGAGCGGTTTTTCCTGGAGATAAAAGACGGAATGCTCGTTATCCGGTTCCGGGATAAGGAAGAGGTTTTTCTTGCCATGGGGGAGGCAGAAGGAGATTCTGCGGAGGCAGCTGCGGATCAGTATGTCTATGACAGCGGCGAGGAATGTGCGGTGGAAGAAGTGACCATCGGAGAAGGAGAATATCCTGCATTCTGGGTCCGTTATGGGACAGAGACACCAGACGGGGAGAAAGTCTGCGATCGGTATATCCTGCGTCACAATGAGCGTTTGTATGTGGTGCAGATCGATTGCAGTTTAGATTTGTGCGATACTGCGGGGGCAGAGCAGCAGACGATTTTGTCTACCCTGCGTTTTGACGAGGGGTGACAGGATGAGACGGCTGCAGATACGAAATTCTTTGATTTTGTTCCTTACGGCTGTGATCTGGGGCGTAGCTTTCGTGGCCCAGAGCGTAGGCATGGATTATGTGGGCCCCTTTACCTTTATCTGTGTCCGTTCCCTGATCGGCGGCATTGTGCTGATTCCCTGCATCGCTTTTCTAAACCGGAGAGAGGAAAGGAATGAGCAGGCAGAAATTTCCGGGACAGAAGGTGAACCGGGCAAGCAGAAGAGAAAGCTTTTGCTTGGGGGGATCTGCTGCGGCCTGGCTCTTTGCTTTGCAAGCTGTTTCCAGCAGTTTGGAATCCTTTACACCACGGTGGGAAAAGCAGGGTTTATCACGGCCTTTTATATCATCATTGTTCCCCTTCTGGGACTTTTCTTCGGAAAAAAATGCGGGCCTTCTGTGTGGGCCGGCGTGGCTCTGGCACTGGCCGGTCTTTATTTTCTGTGCATTGGTGAAAGCCTGCGCATTGGCCGTGGGGATCTGCTGGTCTTTATCTGCGCCTGCCTTTTTTCCGTGCATATTCTGGTGATTGATTATTTTACCCGGTTTGTGGACGGGGTAAAGATGTCCTGCATCCAGTTTTTTGTCTGCGGGATTGCGGCAGGATTGGGTATGCTCTTGTTTGAGGAACCGTCTCTCTCCCAGCTTCTGGCAGCCTGGAAACCGGTTCTTTATGCAGGTGTTCTCTCCAGCGGCGCAGGATACACGCTGCAGATTGTGGGACAGAAAGGGATGAACCCAACGGTAGCGTCCCTGATTCTGAGCCTGGAATCGGTGGTGTCTGTCCTGGCGGGGCTTTTGATTCTGGGGCAGAGGCTGAGCGGACGGGAAGCCTTAGGCTGTGTGCTGATGTTTGCGGCCATTGTGCTGGCGCAGATTCCGCAAAAAAAGAAAGCAAGATAAATATAGGAGAGAAAAAGCTGCTCGGAAAGGATGCAGCCGGAGCGCACAGAAGGCAGCCTGTGCGCTCTTTTGGTTGAATTTTTCCCTAAAATCCATTATAATAAATAAGAATCTGCCGGAAAACGGCCGGGTTCGGACAGGAGAATTCGGGAAATGACAAAGATACTGTTTATATCCCTGGGCTGTGATAAAAACCTGGTGGATTCCGAGCGGATGCTGGGATATCTGGAGGGAGAAGGCTATCAGTTTACGGACGCTGAGGAAGAAGCCGATGTGATTGTAGTCAACACCTGCTGTTTTATCAACGACGCCAAGGAGGAGAGCATCGAAACCATTCTGGAGATGGCCCGGTACCGCCGGGAGGGAAAATGCCGGGCATTGATTGTAGCCGGGTGCCTGGCCCAGCGGTATCAGAAAGAAATCCAGGAAGAGATTGAAGAGGTGGACGCGGTTCTTGGGACTACCACTTATGATGCCATTGCGGAGACGGTGGAGCAGGTGCTGGGAGGCAGAAAAGAAATGAGACTCCAGGACATTGACCGCCTGGTTCCCTCCGGGGGAGAGCGGATTCTCACTACGGGAGGCCATTATGCTTACCTGAAAATTGCCGAGGGGTGTGACAAGCATTGCACCTACTGCATCATTCCCAGAGTGCGCGGGCGTTTCCGCAGCGTTCCCATGGAAGAGCTTGTTGCAGAGGCGCAAAGGCTGGCGGCTAAGGGCGTGAAGGAACTGATTCTGGTGGCCCAGGAAACTACGCTCTACGGCGTGGATCTCTACGGGGAAAAGCGGCTGCCTAAGCTTCTCAAAGCACTCTGCAAGATTTCAGGCCTGCGCTGGATCCGGGTACAGTACTGCTACCCGGAAGAGATCACGGAAGAATTGATAGCAGTCATCCGGGAGGAGGAGAAAATCTGCCATTATTTAGATCTTCCGGTACAGCATGCCTCGGACAAAATTCTCAAACGCATGGGAAGAAAGACCAGCCAGGCAGATTTAAGACGGATCATCGGGCGGCTTAGGGAGGAGATTCCCGATATCTGCCTGCGCACAACGCTGATCACTGGATTTCCCGGGGAGACGCAGGAGGATCATGAGGAACTGATGGCCTTTGTGGAGGAATGTGAGTTTGACCGCCTGGGCGTTTTCACCTACTCGGCGGAGGAGGACACACCTGCAGCCGGAATGCCGGAACAGGTGGAGGAAGAGGTGAAAGAGGAGCGGCAGGCCGAACTTATGGAATTGCAGCAGGAGATTGCCTTTGAGAAGGCGGAGGACATGAAAGGCCGGGAGCTGACCGTTTTTATTGAAGGGCAGGTGGCGGATGAAAATGCCTATGTGGCCCGGACCTATAGGGATGCGCCGGGAGTGGACGGATACCTTTTTATCAATACGGAAGAAATGCTGATGAGCGGGGACTTTGCCCGGGTTCGGGTAACGGGAGCCTTAGAATATGATTTGATAGGAGAGCTGATGCCATGAATCTGCCGAATAAACTTACGGTGCTGCGCGTTTTGATGATTCCGTTTTTTGTGGTTTTTATGCTGACGGACATAGGAGGCAGCTGCGGGAAATACATTTCCCTGGCCTTGTTTGCTCTGGCCAGCTTAACGGATCTGCTGGACGGAAAGATTGCCAGGAAATACAACCTGGTTACCAATTTCGGGAAGTTTATGGATCCCCTGGCAGATAAGCTTCTGGTCTGCTCGGCCATGATCTGCCTGGTGGAGACAGAACGGCTGGCTGCCTGGATTGTGATTGTGATCATTGCCCGGGAATTTATTATCAGCGGTTTCCGTCTGGTAGCTTCGGATAATGGAGTGGTAATTGCGGCAAGCTATTGGGGAAAGTTTAAAACAACTTTTCAGATGCTGATGATCATTCTTTTGATCCTGGATCTGGGGGGCGTGTTTAAAACCATAGAAACCATTGTTACCTGGACGGCCCTGATATTGACGGTTGTTTCCCTGGTGGATTATCTGGTCAAAAATAAGGGCGTGCTTCTGGAAGGAGATATTTAATATGATAGTAGAATTGATTTCGGTGGGGACAGAGCTTTTGCTGGGGAACATTGTAAATACCAATGCGGCCTTTCTCTCGGAGAAATGCGCCCAGCTGGGGCTTTCTCTTTATTACCAGACGGTAGTGGGGGACAACCCGGAGCGTCTGGAGGAGACGTTAAAGACGGCTCTGGGGCGTTCGGATGTAGTTATTCTGGGGGGAGGCTTAGGACCCACCCAGGACGATCTCACCAAAGAGACGGCAGCCAAAGTGCTGGGGAAAGAACTGGTGGAAGACGCCCATACCAGGAAGCGCATCCAGGGCTTTTTCGATGTGCGGTGCGTTGGGGAGATTACAGACAATAACTGGAAGCAGGCCCTGGTCCCCGAAGGTTCCATGGTTGTGGACAATGACAACGGGACGGCGCCGGGAATTATTATGGAGGAGAAGGGAAAGATTGTGATTTTGCTGCCGGGTCCTCCCAATGAGATGATTCCTATGTTCCAAAAGGATATTTTCCCCTATCTCAACAAGAAGCAGCCGGAGGTTATCATCTCGGAGATGATCAAAATCTGCGGCATCGGCGAGAGCAAGGCGGAAACCATGATTGCGGATTTGATTCAGTCCCAGACCAATCCCACCATAGCCACTTACGCCAAGATTGGGGAAGTGCATCTGCGCCTCACGGCTAAGGCAGACAATGAGGCGGCAGCCAGGAAGCTGATGAAGCCGGTGATCCGGGAGCTAAAAGTCCGGTTCGGGGGACATATCTATACTACAGATGAGCAGACGACCCTGGAGGAGGCGGTGGTGCAGCTTTTGAAAGAACAGCAGCTTTCCCTCACTACGGTGGAGTCCTGCACCGGAGGGCTGTTTACAGGACGTCTGGTAAATGTGCAGGGGGCTTCTGAGGTACTCAAACAGGGCTTTATCACCTACTCCAATAAGGCGAAGCGGAAACTGATCGGCGTGAAAAAGCTGACTCTGAAAGAATTTGGAGCCGTCAGTGAGAAGACGGCTAAGGAGATGGCAAAGGGAGCAATCCTGACTACCGGATCCGATGTGGCGGTAGCCATCACGGGAATCGCCGGGCCGGACGGAGGGACGAAGGAGAAACCCGTGGGGCTCGTCTACATTGCGGTTTCTGTCAAGGGAAACCTCCGGGTGGAAAAATATCATTTTACGGGAAACCGGGCAAAGATCCGGGAAAGCGCCGTGGTGGCGGCTCTGACTCTGCTCCGCACGGGAATCCTGGAGACGATTAAGTTTTAAGCCGGAAGTGCTGCTGCCTGCGGCAGGGAAAGAGGAGAAAGGATGTCGGACGTTAAGACTATACGCATCAAATATTTTACAGATAAAATCGAAAGACTAACGTATATCGGAGGAAAATCGGATTGGATCGATCTGCGCGCGGCAGAAGAGGTTTCCATGAAAGCCGGAGAATTCCGGCTGATTCCTCTGGGGGTTGCCATGGAGCTGCCAAAGGGCTATGAGGCCCATGTGGTTCCGCGCAGCAGTACATTTAAGAATTTTGGTATTATCCAGACCAACCACACGGGTATTATTGATGAGAGTTACTGCGGAGACAACGATCAGTGGTTTATGGCCGCTTACGCCCTGCGGGATACGGTGATTCATGTGAATGACCGCATCTGCCAGTTCCGGATTGTGGAGCATCAGCCGAAGCTGGAATTTGAAGAGACGAACACTTTGGGCAATGCGGACCGGGGAGGCCATGGAAGTACAGGGAGGGTGTGAGACGTGCAGATCCTAACTTTTGCAGCCATTGATATCGGTTCCTACGAGGTAGGAATGAAAATTATGGAGCTTTCGCCGAAAAACGGTATCCGGGAGATTGACTATGTCCGCTACGGCATTGAGCTGGGGAAAGATGCCTACCGGAGGGGAAAGATCGGGAATGAGATGCTGGAGGAGCTGTGTCAGGTCCTGGGAGATTTTACCCGGATTATGAAGGAATACCAGGTGGACGATTACCGGGCCTGCGCTACCAGCGCCATCCGGGAGACTTCCAACTGCCTTCTGATTTTGGATAAGATCCAGGTGCGCACCGGTCTTGTGGTAGAGGTGTTAAGCAACTCCGAGCAGCGGTTTCTTGGGTATAAGTCCATTGCATCCAACGAGGAGTCCTTTCAGAAAATCATCCAGAAGGGAACGGCTATTGTGGATGTGGGCGGCGGCAGCATCCAGATTTCCCTGTTTGATAAAGACGCTCTGGTATCTACGCAAAACCTGCGGGTGGGAACCCTCCGGATCCGGGAACGGCTGGCAGATGTGGAGAGCCGCACGACCCATTTTGCGGACATTATCGAGGAAATGATCAATAACGAGCTGAAAAGCTATAAGCGTCTATACTTAAAGGATCGGGAAATCAAACATATGATTCTGGTGGGGGATTACCTCAACCATATTATGAACCAGGGGACCGGGTTTGGAAACCGTTCTTTTACCCGGGAAGAGTATCAGGAGCTTTATCGGCAGGTGATCGCCAGGACGCCCCAGGAGATGGCCCAGAAACTTGGACTGGCATCGGATGATATTTCCCTGGTATTTCCAGCGCTGATTATTTACAAGCGTTTGATCGAAGAGACCGGTGCGGAGACTATCTGGATTCCGGGACTGAACTTAAGCGACGGTCTTGCTTATGATTATGCGGAGAAAAAGAAAATTTTCAAACCCGTCCATAATTTTGAGAATGATATTCTCGAGGCGGCGAAAAATATTGCCAAGCGGTATCAGAGCAACAAGACTCATCTGGCAGGAACGGAATATCTGGCGCTGACGATTTTTGACAAGATGAAGCGGATTCACGGAATGAATAAGCGGGACCGCCTGCTGCTCCAGATTGCAGTTCTGCTTCATGACTGCGGAAAGTATATCAGCATGAACCATACGGCGGAGTGCTCCTATCAGATTGTGATGTCTACGGAGATTATCGGGCTTTCCCACCGGGAACGGGAGATTATCGCCAGTGCCATCCGCTTCAATACGGAGGAGTTTGTGTCTTTTGAGGAATTTGCCATCGGCTCCAGGCTTGACCGGAATGACTATCTTCTGACTGCGAAGATCAGTGCCATTCTCCGGGTAGCCAATTCCATGGATCGCAGCCACAAGCAGAAATTCAAGAATGTGAAGGTAACGTTAAAGGAGCGGGAGCTTCTGGTGGTGGTGGATACGGTGGAGGATATTACCCTGGAGCAGGGATTGTTTTCCCACAAAGCAGAGTTTTTTGAGACTATTTTCAGTATCAGGCCTGTAATCCGGCAGAAAAGGCAGGTGTAGAGCGTGGAAAAGACGGAATATACCAAGTATGAATATTACAGCAACCGGGAGCTTTCCTGGCTGGCATTTAATGAGCGGGTGTTAAGCGAGGCGCGGGATAAGACACTCCCCCTGTTTGAACGCCTGAAGTTTTTAAGCATTACCGCATCCAACCTGGATGAGTTTTTTATGATCCGCGTGGCATCCTTAAAAGATATGGTGCATGCCAAATATACCAGGAAAGACATTGCCGGGATGACGCCCCAGGAGCAGCTGGAAAAGATTACGGAGGCCACCCGGAATATGGTAAATCTCCAGTATTCCACCTATTCCCGGTCCCTTCTGCCTCTTTTGCGCCAGCACGGGCTGACGGTGATTCAGGAGCATGAAGATCTGGACGAGGAGCAGGCAAAGTATGCAGATCGGTATTTCCGGGAGCATGTGTATCCGGTGCTGACGCCTATGGCGGTGGATTCCTCCCGGCCTTTTCCGCTGATACGGAATAAATCCCTCAATATCGGCGCCCTGCTTTCCAAGAAGAACGAGAAAACGGATGAACTGGAGTTTGCTACCGTGCAGGTTCCGTCGGTGCTTCCGCGGATTGTGCGGCTTCCTGACGCCAAGGACGGAACCCAGGTGGTAATTCTTTTGGAAGAGCTTATAGAACGGAATATGCAGCAGCTTTTCTTAAGCTACAACATTGTCTGCGCCCATCCCTACCGGTTGATGCGCAATGCAGATCTGACCATCGAGGAAGACGAGGCGGCAGATCTGCTCAAAGAGATTCAGAAACAGCTGAAAAAGCGCCAGTGGGGCGAGGCCATCCGCCTGGAGGTGGAGGACAAGATGGATAAGCGCCTGCTGAAAATTCTGCGCAAGGAGCTGAATATCAAGGAAGATGCCCTCTATAAGATCAGCGGTCCTCTGGATCTGACCTTCCTGATGAAAATGTACGGCATGGACGGGTTTGACGCCCTGAAAAATCCCAGGCATGTGCCCGCAGCGGTAAAGGAGCTGCCGCCGGACTGCGACATCTTTGAGGAGATACGAAAAGGCGACGTGCTTCTACATCATCCTTACCAGACCTTTGATCCCGTGGTAAAATTTGTGCGGGACGCATCCGCGGATCCGAAGGTTCTTGCCATCAAGCAGACCTTATACCGGGTCAGCGGCAATTCTCCCATTATTGCGGCCCTGGCCCAGGCGGCGGAGAACGGAAAACAGGTATCGGTACTTGTGGAGCTGAAAGCCCGTTTTGACGAGGAAAATAATATTCTCTGGGCCAAGATGCTGGAGAAGTCGGGCTGTCACGTAATCTACGGACTGGTGGGCTTAAAAACCCACAGCAAGATTACCCTGGTGGTCCGGCGGGAGGAAGACGGTATCCGCCGCTACGTACATCTGGGGACGGGAAATTATAACGATTCTACAGCAAAGCTTTATACAGATCTGGGACTTTTGACCTGCTCTGCGCCCATCGGAGAGGACGCCACAGCAGTCTTTAATATGCTGTCCGGCTACTCGGAGCCGGCAGGCTGGAACAAGCTTTCGCTGGCGCCCCTGTGGCTGAAGGACCGGTTTCTGCAGCTGATTCACAGGGAAGAAGAACACGCCAGAAGGGGAGAGCCGGCCCGTGTGATAGCCAAGATGAATTCTCTCTGTGACCGGGAAGTGATCGAGGCTCTCTACCAGGCCTCCGCGGCCGGCGTGCAGATAGATCTCATCGTCCGCGGAATCTGCTGCCTGCGGGTGGGAATCCCGGGGGTGAGCGAGCATATTGCGGTGCGCTCCATTGTAGGAAATTTCTTGGAGCACAGCCGGATCTTCTATTTCTACAACAACGGGCAGGAGGAGGTCTACTGCGCCAGTGCAGACTGGATGCCCAGAAACCTGGAAAAGCGGGTGGAGATTCTGTTCCCCATTGAGCGGGAGGAATTGAAGCGGGAAGTAATGCACATTCTGGATACGGAGCTTGAGGACAACGTGAAGGCCCATGTGCTTCAGCCGGATGATACGTATGTGAAGGTGGACCGCAGGGGAAAAGTTTCCGTAAATTCCCAGGATTGTTTTGCTGCGGAAGCTATGGAGAAGACAAAGACGCCGGAGACAGGGAAAAGCCGGGTGTTTATTCCGGAGGAGCCGGTAGAATAGAAAGTATAAAAATCTTAAGAAAATAGGGATAGACAATATGCAGAAAGAGTGCTATACTATAGTGGTCGCCGGGAAGAAGAAAATGTCCCGGGCGCAAAAGAAATAACCTATTTTCTAAGAAAAGAGAGGGGAAAAAGTATGAAAAAGATTGTAAGCAGCTTATTGGTACTCTGTATGGCACTGGCCCTGACCGCTTGCGGCGGCAAGGAGCAGACCCTGGTTCTTCGTTCCGAGCAGGAGCAGAACGGCCTTACCATGGTTGATACCATGACCCTGGAGGCAAAAGGTGACAAGATTCAGAAGATGAAAGAAGTTATCGAGCTGGATATGTCCTCCTTTGACGAAACACAGCAGACTACCCTGGTTGCGGTTTATGATGAAATGGTGAACTCCTACAATTCCGTAGATGGCGTAACGGCTACCGGAGAAGGCGGAGAGGGAACCTATACCATCAATGTTGAGATTGACACCACCGGCGATGCAGTTTCGAAATTGGCAGAGCAGGGTCTTCTGCAGATTACAGGAAATGCAGATGGTGCTCTTTCCCTGAAAGCAACGAAGGAAGCTCTGACCGGCAGCGGATATACTGTGGTAGAGTAATCGGACTTCTGCAGTTTGCTACATAAGAACAAGATAAGCGGTGCATGGATGAAATTCCGTGCACCGCTTTTGGGTTTTCCGCAGATTCGGAAGTTTTATCCTTCCTGCAGTATAAACTTCTCAATGATTTCCGCAATCCCGGAATGGTTGTTGTCCCGCTCTGTAATGTAGGAGGCGTAGGAAAACATTTCCGGGTCTGCGTTCTTCATTACGCAGGGCGTGTGGACGGCCTGCAGCATGGTGATATCATTTTCGGCATCCCCTGCGGCTAAGGTGTTCTCCAGGGGAACTCCAAGATGACTGCAGATAAAGCGGACGCCGCTGCCCTTGTTAATGCCCTCCGGGAGAAATTCCAGATACTGATCGCAGGAGAAAAACATGTCAATGCGGTTCTTTTTGGCCCAGGGCTCCATATGTGCGCGGAAGGCTTCCAGACGGCTGCGGTCGCGGAGATCGATAAAGAGCAGCTTGATGGGGTCATCCTCCAAAACGGCGGTCACATCTTCCACCACCTCGTAGGGAAGCAGGGTGGAAGCGGAGTAGTACTGCATTTCCTCATCGTCGCGTTCGCAGAGGGCTCCCTGTTTGGAATAGGTCTGGGGATGAATGTGAAATTTGTAAGCTTCCTCAAAAGCTTCCCGGATACAGTCCCGGTACACCCCCTGATAAAAAATCGTTTCCTTTCTATGGGCATCGTAAATCAGAGCCCCATTGGAAGTAATGGCATAACAGCCCGGAGTAGTCAGGCCCAGCTTTTCTACCTGGATGGCTGTGCTGGCCAGAGGCCGTCCGGTGGTAACCACCACGGCGTGCCCAAGGCTGGTAGCCCGGCGGATGGCACGGAGGTTTTCCGGGGTAATTTCTTTGGAATCCGTGAGCAGGGTCCCGTCCAGGTCAACAAAGAGTATTTTCTTTTCCATTTTATAAACAGCTCCTTTTCTTTTGGTGCGCAGATTCCGGCATCAGAACAACGCCCACATTATAGCATAATCAGAAGTGGAAGTATAGATTTTCTTGAATTTTCTCATACTAAGAAAGAATCTGAAAAACTTTCATATAGGAGCGGAAGAGATGGGAGAGCTGTCTAAAAATCTAAACGAGAATGTGAAGCGTCTCAATGAAATTTTAAATCTGGATACCAATTTCGATTTGATCCGGAAGGGCATTACCATTGCAGGAAAAGATGCCTGCATTTACTTTATTGACGGATTTCTGGAAGAGGCTATTATGGAAAAACTTCTGGAATTTCTCTACAAACTGAAGCCGGAGGAGCTGCCGGATACGGCGCAGCAGATGGTGGACCATGTAATGCCCTATGTGGAGGTGACAGCCATTGACCAGGTGGACCTGCTTTTGCAGAATCTTCTGTCTGGCGTGACCTGCCTTCTGATTGACGGTTATGACGCCTGTATCGGACTGGACTGCCGTTCGTATCCCATGCGGAGCGTGGACGAGCCCTCCAAGGATAAGGCCCTCAGGGGCTCCAAGGACGGTTTCGTGGAGACGCTGGTGTTCAACACGGCGCTCATCCGGCGGAGAATCCGAAGCCCCAGGCTTTCCATGGAAATTCTGACGGCAGGGAAAACCTCCCGGACGGATATTGTGGTGTGTTATATGGAGGACCGGGTGGATCGGAAGCTGCTTCGGGAGATCCGGGGGAGAATTCATGCCATTAAGGTAGATGCCCTGACCATGAACCAGGAGAGCCTGGCAGAGTGTATTTATGAGCGGAAGTGGTTCAATCCCTTTCCGAAGTTTAAGTTTACCGAGCGGCCGGATGCAGCGTCTGCAGCCATTCTGGAAGGGAATATTGTAATCCTGGTAGACAATTCCCCTCAGGCTATGATTGTTCCCACTTCCATTTTTGACATTGTGGAAGAGGCGGATGATTATTATTTTCCTCCGGTTACGGGATCTTATCTCAGGCTGTCCCGGTTTTTGATTGCGCTGATTACCTTATTTTTGACCCCGGTATTTCTGCTTTTGTTCCAGAATCCCCAGTGGATTCCGTCCTGGCTGTCCTTTATCCAGATCAAAGATCCGGTCAATGTTCCCATCGTCTGGCAGTTTTTTATGCTGGAACTGGCTATTGACGGACTTCGGCTGGCGGCGGTCAACACGCCCAGCATGCTCAGCACTCCTTTGAGCGTGGTGGCCGGTATTGTTCTGGGGCAGTTTACGGTAGACTCTGGCTGGTTCAATGCGGAGGTGATGATGTATATGGCTTTTGTGGCCATTGCAAATTATACCCAGTCCAGTTATGAGCTGAGCTACGCCTTGAAATTTATGCGTCTGATTATGCTGGCCCTGACGGCTCTTTTCGATGTGTGGGGATTCCTGGCCGGGCTTCTGATT
>CAJUNN010000008.1:26056-79029 GCA_910587955.1 uncultured Lachnospiraceae bacterium
TTACCATCGTGGCCATTGCGGGAAATAAGACCATTGCCGGAAAAAGCTATATCTATCCCCTGTTTCCCCTGAATTTACGGCAGCTGAAAAAGCGGTTTTTAAGACTCCGCCTGTCGGAGGAGACCGGCAAAAGAGAATGATTGCATTTTTCGTTCACAATTTCCTGGTTTTGTGCTATACTAATAAACAGGCAAAAATCCAGCGCAGAAAGGGAAGGGATACCATGGACGAAAAGATCAGTTTTTCCATACTGGAGATCGAGGAGACAAAGGATAAACAGGCCATACAAGATGCCTATCGGCGTCTTTTGGTAAAGGTAAACCCGGAAGACGATCCGGAAGGATTTAAACGTCTGCGGGAAGCCTATGAGGCGGCCGCTGCTTATGCAGAACAGCCGGAGGCTCTTAAGAAAGCGCCGGAGACTCCGCTGGAATTCTGGATGGATAAGGTGAAGAAGGTTTATTTTTCTCTTTCCCATAGACTGGATTTGGAGTGCTGGAAGGAAATCCTGCAGGATGAGCTCTGCCTCGATCTGGATACCAGTATGGAAGCCAGGGATACCCTTCTTGGCTTCCTGGCGGACAGCTACCGGGTGACCACCGATGTGTGGAAGATGATTGACAAGACATTTAATCTCCAGGAGGAGCGGGAGGAATTGGTGGAAAAATTCCATCCCAATTTTATAGATTTTGTCATGCACCAGTGCCAGAGCAATGACAATTTTCCGTTTGAGCTGTTTGAGGGAGCGGATGATGCGGATTACGATACCTTCCTGTACCACTATTACGATCTCTGCAGGCAGATTGACGGCCGGGATCTGGATGCGGCGGAAAAGACATTGGAGACTTTAGAACATCTTCCGGTGGAGCATCCCTACCTGGAACTGGAACAGGCCCGGTATGACAGATGCCGGGGGAACGGGGCCAAGGCGGCAGAACGGATTCACCGGCTTTTGGAGATTCTGCCGGAGGACATCCGCTTGCTGGTCTACGGAGGCGAGATTTTCTGGGAGAATGGAGAAAAGGAGCTTTCGGCCCAGTGTTTTGAGAAGGTGCTTAAAGATTGCGACACCCACTATATGGCCAATAAATATACGGCTATGTATTACCAGGAGAAAAAGGAATATGAGAAGGCCAAGGAATACTGTGTGGAAGCCCTGCGGGTCAGCTCCCAGGAGGAGGCCCTTCTGGAGTGCATGCACGGGATCAATGAAGAACTGATCCGCATTTACGAAGAGCGGGCGGTCAAAGGAGAGATTTCCGACGACGATTTGATGGAGCTTGGCTGGTGCTATCTTCAGAACGAGCAGCCGGAGAAAGGGGTAACCCTTTTGGAGGGGCGCACGGTGGCGGATAAGCACGCGGCGGAGCTCCATAACCTGCGCTCCAAATTTTATTTTGTAGTAAACCGGTTTGCGGACGCGGCGGAGGAGGCAAAAAAGTGCATCCCGCTCATTGAGATTGAGGCAAAAGCCCGGGAGGATGAGGCAGAGGAGGACAAAAAAGGCGAACAGCAGGAGCGGATTCCCGGACGGATTGCCGCAGCCTGTGAGATCATTGCCAAATCCCTTCATATGCTGGCCAAGGAAGAGGGGCTTCCTAAGGAAGAGAAGGCTTCCTGCCTGGAGCAGGCCATGGAAGCCATTGATGAAGCCTTAAAGAACGAGCCGGAGAACCGGGGATACCGGATTGAAAAGGTCCAGATTCTCATGGATGAAGATTCCTACGAGAAGGCCATTGACATCTGCGATGCGATGATCAAGACGGACCGGGAAGATTTTTATGCCTATGTTCTGCGGCAGAAATGCTGTTATGAAATGCACAACGGACAGGGCGTGGTGGACAATTTTTACGATGCCAAGAATATATATGCGGGCTATCCCGAGATCTACGAGCTGGCGGCGGACGTGTTTATCCGTTACAGCCAGTATGAAGATGCCAAAGGCATCTTAAAGCAAGCGGAGGAAGCCCAGGTGGGAAGCCCGAAGCTGGACCTGATTAAGCTGACCATCCAGAGGGAGACGGCGGAGAAAGAAGAGGAATGCCAGGATGCCTATACGATGGCATGCGAGCTTCTCAAGAAATTCCGGGAACATGCGGATCAGGTATCCGATAAGGATATGGCGGAGATGTACTATGAGATTGCCAGGTGCAGCAGGGGAATTGACCAGCACCAAGAGGCCCTGAAGTACATACAGGAGGCGTGCAGGCTCCATATGGATAAGCTCTACCGCTGGATCCGGGCCAATACCCTGGCAGACTTGAAAGAATATGACAAGGCCATGGAAGATTATCTCATCTGTGCCAAGGAGTACGGAGATAATGAGGTGGTCTATGAGAACATGGCCCGCTGCTATGAGAATATGGGAAACTGGCGCAAGGCAGTTTATTATCTGAAGAAAACCCTGAAGGTCAACCCCGAGAATCCCAGGGCAAACAGCCGGATTGTGGACGTTCTTACGGATCGGCTGAAGGCCACGGGAAACCGGGAGTACTACAGCGAAGCCCTGCCTTTTGCCACCCGGCAGCTGGAACTGAAAGCTACGGCGTATTACTATATTGAACGGGGGCTTCTGCATATGGAAGCCAGTGCCTGGAAGGAGGCAGAGGAGGACTTTGTCAAGGCTGCCGAACTGGAACCGGACAATACCTTTGCCTACAACAACAGGGGCTGCATTTATAAATATCTGGAGCAGTACGACAAGGCTCTGGAGCTGTTTCGCAAAGCCGTGGAGGTGATGGAGGAGAGGGAAACCCTGATTCCGTATACCAATTCCGCCAACTGCTACGAGCGCATGTGCGATTACCAAAAAGCTTTGGAATGGTATGAAAAGGGAAGCCAGCTGTTTCCCAAGAACCGCAGCCTCCGCAAGGACATTATCCGGGTCTACAAGAAGATGGGGCTTTTGGAGAAAGCCCTGGAGGAAGCCAGAAATTTTTACGGCTCGGACACAGCGCAGTTCCTCTTGGAGGCCGGTGATATCTATGTGCAGATGAAGCGGTTTGACAAAGGCATATCCATGTACCAGGCCGCCCGCAAAAAGGGCGGAGAGGATGAAGCGGATGCCATAAGCCGGATCGGGGACGTGTACCTTTACTACAAGAAAAAGACAAAGAAAGCCTTGGAGCTGTATTTGAAAGCTTTGGCGCTTACGAAACAGGGTGAGGGAAATTACGATTACTACTGCCGGAGAGTGATGGAGTGTTACCATGAGCTGGGCAGGCCTGATGAGGGGATTCCTTATCAGAAACTGGTTTACGAGTCCTGGATTGCCAGGTACGGCAGCATAGACAATTATCTCCAGAATTTTTATTACCGGAAAACCAGACTGTACAGCATGGGATCCATGTATTACTATATAGGGGATTTGGAGAAAGCCAGAGAGTATTTGGAGCAGATTGGGCAGGAGAGCAAATGCCGTCACTGCAGTTATAAAGAGTGTGAGGATTACTGGGAGGCCATGGGCTTTTTGAGGGAGGCGGAGGGAAACCTTACGGAGGCACTGGAATGTTACGGGAAGGCTTGCAAAGAATCCAAGGCCAACAATCTGAGCATTGCCAAGGTGGAGAAGCTTACAAAGCTGCTCCAAAAACAGAGCAGAAAATTTTAGACTTACATAGAACCAGAGGGAAGAGACATGATAATAGGAATCGATTTAGGAACAACCAACAGTCTGGCAGCTTACTTTTCAGAGGATGGACCGAAGATTATTCCCAACCGGCTGGGAAAGCATCTGACCCCTTCCATTGTAAGCGTGGACGAAAATGAGCAGGTCTTTGTGGGAGAGACGGCCCGGGAGCGGGGACTTTTGTATCCGGGAACTGCGGCTCAGGTCTTCAAGCGCAGCATGGGAAGTGCGAAGAAATTTGATCTGGGACACAAACAGTTTACGGCGGAGGAACTGTCCTCCTTTGTCCTGCGCTCCCTGAAAGAGGATGCGGAGGAGTATTTAAAGGAGGAGGTCACGGAGGCGGTGATCAGCGTCCCCGCGTATTTTGACGACAAGCGGCGCAAAGCCACCAAGCGGGCCGGGGAGCTGGCTGGCCTTAAGGTGGAACGGATTATCAGCGAGCCCACGGCGGCGGCTATTGCCTACGGCCTGTATGAGAAGACGAAAAACACCAAATTTCTCGTTTTTGATCTGGGCGGTGGAACCTTTGACGTGTCTATCCTGGAGCTGTTCCAGAATATTCTGGAGGTCCGTGCCGTGGCCGGGGATAATTACCTGGGGGGCGAGGACTTCACGGAGGTGCTTGAGAAGCTGTTCCTCCAGAAAAAGGAGCTGGACCGGGATTCCCTGGATGCCAAGACCCGGGGACATCTCCACAAAGCGGCGGAAAACTGCAAGATTGGCTTTACGGACAGCACGAAATCCCTGTTTTCCTGTAATCTGAACGGAAAGGCGGAGGAGCTGGAGATTTCTCTGAGAGAATATGAGGAACTCTGCGAGCCTCTCCTGGATAAGATCCGCAAACCTGTCCAGCGGAGCCTTTCGGATGCCCATATCAAGCTTTCTGATATTGATGTGGTAGTGCTGGTAGGCGGGGCTACCCGGCTTCCGGTGGTGAAAAACTTTATTGTAAAGCTGTTCCGCAAATTCCCGGATACCTCCGTCCATCCCGACGAGGCGGTGGCCCTGGGAGCGGCCATCCAGGCGGCTATGAAAGAGCGCAACCAGGCGGTGAAGGAAGTCATTCTCACGGATGTCTGTTCCTTTACCCTGGGCACGGAAGTGACGGTAAACCGGGGAAACGGCCGCTATGAATCCGGCCATTACTGTCCCATCATTGAGCGCAACACAGTGATTCCGGCCAGCCGGACAGAGCGCTTTTATACCCTCCACGACGACCAGACAAAGATTACCATTAACATTCTCCAGGGGGAGAGCCGTTTTGCGGCCAACAACCTGCTTTTGGGCGAGCTGACGGTGAATGTGCCTAAGAACCGGGCAGGGGAAGAGTCTGTGGATGTCACCTATACGTATGATATCAATTCCATTCTGGAGGTGGAGGTCAAGGTGCTGTCCACCGGCGAGGTCAAGAAACAGATCATTAAGAGCAAAGAAAATGAGATGACGGACGAGGAGATTCAGGAGCGCATGGAAGAACTCTCCTACCTGAAAATCCATCCCAGGGATCAGGAGGAAAACAAGCTTCTGCTGCTTCGCTGCGAGCGGCTCTATGAAGAGAGCATGGGTGATGTGCGCCGGGTTATCGATCACGAGATCCGCAAGTTTGAGGAGGCTCTCAATACCCGGGACCGGGGCAAGATCGAGGAAGGCCGGGAGGCGCTGAAACAGGCGCTAAAAGACCTGGAGGAAGAACTGTAACAGAGAGAAGGAGAACTGTCATGTCGATTGAAGCCGTGCGCGGATATTTCCGGTCTTTGGGAGCGGAAGACCGCATTTTGGAATTTCAGGAGTCCAGCGCTACCGTGGAGCTGGCGGCCCGGGCAGTGGGCTGCGAGCCGGCAAGGATTGCCAAGACCTTATCTTTTAAAGTAGGGGAGGCTCCCATTCTGATTGTAGCTGCCGGGGATGCCAAGATTGATAACCGCAAATATAAGGATACCTTCGGGAAGAAGGCAGTGATGCTCACACCGGAGGAAGTGATAGAGCGGATTGGCCATGCAGTGGGGGGCGTGTGTCCTTTCGGAGTGCCGGAGACAGTGAAGGTCTACCTGGATGAATCCCTGAAGCGCTTTGAGACGGTGTTTCCGGCTGCCGGAAGCGCAAACAGCGCCGTCGAACTGAATCTGGAGGAGCTTGCCCGCTATTCCCGCGCAGCCGGGTGGGCCGATGTGTGCAAGGGATGGCAGGAGACAAAAGAGTGAGCCGGTATTTCCCGCTCTTTGTGAATCTGGAAGGGAAAAAGGTCTGCATCTTCGGAGCCGGAGATGTGGCGGCCAGGAGGATTCTGGCTCT
Organism: uncultured Lachnospiraceae bacterium; assembly: GCA_910587955.1. Taxonomy (GTDB): domain Bacteria; phylum Bacillota; class Clostridia; order Lachnospirales; family Lachnospiraceae; genus Laedolimicola. The sequence continues at coordinate 31,980 of CAJUNN010000008.1, forward strand.
TTTGGAATTCGGGTGCGAACTGAGTGTCATAGCGCCGGAGGCAGTCCCGAGAGTGGAGAATCTGGCAGGAGAAGGCCGGCTTGTGTGGGAAAAATCCCCCTATCGTCCGGGAATGGTGAAGGAGGCGGCTCTTGTGCTGGCGGCTACAGACAGCCGGACGGTGAATGAGGAGATTTGGAGGGAATGCCGGGAACTGAAGATCCCGGTAAATGTCAGCAGTGACAGGCGGCTCTGTGATTTCTATTTTCCGGGACTTGCCGTGAAGGAAGATGTGGTGGCAGGTGTGACGGCAGGCGGAAGAGATCACAAGCTGGCCCGGAAGGTTACGGAGCGGATCCGGGAAGTTTTACAGGAGGATGGATGTTTATGGAAATGATTATCAGGCCCAGGCGTCTGCGCAAGGGGGCGAATCTGCGGAAAATGGTCCGGGAGACCAGAATGGATAAAAGTTCCCTGATTTATCCCATGTTTGTAAGAGAAGGAACCGGGATCCGGGAGGAGATTCCCACTATGCCGGGACAGTTCCGCTACAGTGTGGATCAAATGCCCTATGCCCTGGAGGAGCTTTCAAAAGCCGGGGTGGGAAGGGTGATGTTTTTCGGAATCCCGGATCACAAGGACCCTTGCGGAAGCGGAGCTTATGCGGAGGATGGCATTGTGCAGAAGGCTTTCCGGGAGGCGAAAAAGCGGTTTCCGGATCTCTACTTGATCGGCGATGTGTGCATGTGCGAGTACACGTCCCACGGCCACTGCGGAATACTCAAAGGGGAGTATGTGGATAACGATCAGACGCTCTCCTGCCTGGCGCAGATTGCCCTTTCCCAGGTTCAGGCCGGGGCAGATATGGTGGCGCCGTCAGACATGATGGACGGACGGGTGGGAGCCATCCGTGCCCGGCTGGATGAAAACGGATATACGGAGACGCCTATTATGTCTTATGCAGTGAAATATGCGTCGGCTTTTTACGGGCCCTTCCGGGACGCGGCGGGGAGTGCGCCGGCCTTCGGGGACCGCAAGGCCTACCAGATGGATTACCACAACCTCCGGGAAGCGGTAAAGGAAGCTATGCTGGACGCGGAGGAAGGGGCAGACATTCTTATGGTAAAACCGGCCATGAGCTACCTGGATGTGATTGCCCGGGTGAAGGAGGTTACGGATCTGCCCATAGCCGCTTACAGCGTCAGTGGTGAGTATGCCATGATCAAGGCCGGGGCATCTCTGGGCTATGTGGACGAGGCTTCTATTATTTGCGAGACGGCGGCAAGTGCCTACCGGTCCGGGGTTGATATTTACCTGACTTACTTTGCAAAAGAGATTGCAGGATTTATGGACGAGGGGAGAATCGGATAATGACACGATCGGAAATGCTATTTGAGCGGGCAGTCAAACGGATTCCGGGCGGGGTTAATTCTCCGGTCCGGGCTTTTGGTTCCGTGGGGGAGACGCCCCGGTTTATTGCGTCTGCAAAGGGAGCCTGGCTGACGGATGCGGACGGCCGCAGGTATTTGGATTATGTAGGCTCCTGGGGACCTATGATTCTGGGACATAACCATCCGGCGGTCCGGGAGGCGGTTCTGGAGGCCTGCAGCCAGGGCTTAAGCTTTGGGGCAGCCACGGAGCGGGAGGTGGAGATGGCGGAGCTTATCTGCAGCCTGGTCCCTTCCGTGGAGATGGTGCGGATGGTCAATTCCGGTACGGAGGCAGTGATGAGCGCTCTTAGGGCGGCCAGGGGCTATACGGGAAGGGAAAAGATCGTCAAGTTCGCAGGCTGCTACCACGGCCATTGCGACGCCATGCTGGTAAAGGCAGGCTCCGGTGTGATGACGGCCGGGGTCCCCGACAGTGCGGGAGTGCCCAAAGGCTGTACCAAAGATACGCTGACAGTGTCCTATAACGATTTGAAGAGCGTGGAAGCACTTTTTGAGACTTGCGGTCGGGAAATTGCGGCGGTTATTGTGGAGCCTGTGGGAGCCAATATGGGCGTGGTTCTCCCGGAAAAGGGATTTTTGGAGGGGCTTCGCAGCCTTTGCAGCCGGTATGGAAGCGTTCTGGTTTTTGATGAGGTAATCACCGGCTTCCGCCTGGGCCTCTCGGGAGCCCAGGGATATTTCGGTGTGGAAGCGGATCTTACTACCTTTGGAAAAATCATCGGCGGCGGTATGCCGGTGGGCGCTTACGGGGGCAAGCGGGAAATTATGGAAACGGTAGCGCCTTTGGGCCCGGTCTATCAGGCAGGAACCTTAAGCGGAAATCCGGTGGCTATGGCGGCAGGTCTGGCAGAGCTGCGGACTCTTCGGGACACGCCGGGCTTTTATGAGGAGCTTCACCGGAAATCGCAAATGCTTTTTGAAGGCATGCGGGAGATCCTTAAGAAAGCCGGAAGTCCTTTTCAGATAAATGCTGCCGGATCTCTTGGCTGTTTATTCTTTACAGATCAGGAGGTGCGGGATTATGCTTCTGCAAAGACTTCGGACAGTTCGGCCTATGCGCAATATTTTTCACATATGCTGAATCGGGGAATTTATCTGGCGCCTTCTCAGTTTGAGGCCATGTTTGTATCCGCAGCCCTGACGGAGGAGGAGATTGGAAAGACCCTTCAGGCAGTGCAGTGCTTTTTCACTTAGGCGCGGCAGGGATACGGCAGAGAGGCCCGGCTGCGGGAAAGAGAAGATTATAGGAAAGATGGAGGAGAGAGGGATGGATAAGAAAAAGTATGTAGCTTATGTGGGAACTTACACGCACGGAAGCAGTGTCGGTATTCATATTTTTGATCTGGATGTGGAAACCGGTGGGATGAAGGAGCGCAAGGTGGTTCCCATCAACAACCCTTCCTATATCAAAATGTCCCACAACGGTAAATTCCTGTATTCCATTGCGGACGAGGGCGTGCGCTCTTTCAATGTGCTTCCGGACGGGGATCTGGAGCCCAGGGACTGCATCGGGATTGACGGAATGCGGGGATGCTATCTTTCTACGGATCAGGAGGACAGGTATCTGTTTGTGGCAGGCTGGCATGACGGGAAGGTGACGGTCCTGAGCCTGAAAGAAAACGGTGATTTCGAAAAGATTACGGACGGGATTTTCCACAAGGGCCTGGGCAGCGTAGCGGAGCGTAATTTCCGCCCCCATGTAAACTGCGTCAATCTGACGCCGGACGGAAAGTATCTCTGCGCGGTAGATTTGGGTACGGACCAGATTAAGATTTATAAATTTAATGCCAGGACCGGAAAAATTGCCCTGGCGGATCTTTTGATGTGTGAATTGAATTCGGCGCCGCGCATTATCAAATTCAGCCGCAGTGGAAGGTTTGCTTATGTGATCAGCGAGCTGAAAAATTATATTACCGTATATCGGTATGACGGAAGTGGAAAGAATCCTTCTTTTGAGCTGATTCAGACTGTGCCCACCCTCAACGATTACCACTCGGCCACCAGCGCCGCCTGCGCCCTGCGTTTTTCCAAGGATGACAGCAAGGTGTTGTGTACCAATGCCGGGGACAATACGGCAGGTGTCTTTCATGTGGATCGGGAAACGGGGCTTTTGGAGCGCATCTGTGTCCTTCCTGTCAGCGGGGATTATCCCAAGGCCATTGATTTCTTTCCGGATAACCGGCATATTATGTCTCTGAATCACGAGAGCAACAGCATTACCATTTTTGAAGTCAATTATGAGAAAAAGTATTTTACCATGAAGGGGAAGCCGATTCCCATTGAGACGCCCAACTGCATTCTCGTGTCGGAGTTGTAACTGGGAGTTTGTACCATGAAAAGTGCAAAAGAGGGCTTGAAAAAAGCGCCCAAACCAACTAAAATGGAACTAACATGGCGCATTGCCATAGGGGCGGCGGGACACGGATCGGATCCGGCCCCCATTGTTGCGAATACTACATAGAAAAGGAGAATGGATTATGAATTTCGTTGTTGAAACGTCTGCACGCCACGTGCATGTGACGCAGGAGGATCTGGAGACCTTATTTGGAAAGGGTTATGAGCTGACCAAGAAGAAGGATTTGTCACAGCCCGGCCAGTATGCCTGTGAGGAGCGGGTGACTGTTGTGGGTTCCAAGAAAGAGCTGGCAGGCGTGTCTATTTTAGGACCGGTAAGGCCTGCGACCCAGGTTGAAATTTCCCTGACCGATGCCCGTTCCATCGGCGTTGCGGCTCCCATCCGCGAGTCCGGCGACATTGCGGGAAGCGGCGCATGCAAGCTGGTAGGACCTGCAGGCGAGGTGGAGCTTAAGGAAGGCGTGATCGCTGCCAAGCGCCATATCCATGCGACCCCGGAAGATGCAGAAAAGCTTGGTGTTCAGGATAAGGACGTGGTATCCGTAAAGATTGAGACCGGAGAGAGAAGCCTGGTGTTCGGGGATGTGGTGGTACGCGTAAGCCCGAAATTCGCTCTGGCTATGCACATTGACACGGATGAGTCCAACGCGGCAGGCTGCGGAAGAGAAGTATACGGCGAGATCGTAAAATAATTATTCACGAAAATAAGGAGAATATCAGACATGAAAGTATTGGTATTGAACTGCGGAAGTTCTTCCCTGAAATATCAGCTCATTGATATGGACAACGAGAACGTAATGGCGAAAGGCCTCTGTGAGAGAATCGGAATTGAAGGTTCCAAGCTGACCCACAAGGCGGCCGACAAGGAGCTGGTGATTGAGCAGCCCATGTCCAAGCATACGGAAGCCATTTCCCTGGTTATGAAAGCATTGGTAGATCCAGAGTATGGTGTAATCGCGGATACAAAAGAGATCGCCGCCGTGGGACATCGGGTTCTTCACGCAGGAACCATTTACAGTGAGTCCATCGTAGTGAACGAGGATGTAAAACGTGTCATCCGGGAATGCTTTGATCTGGGACCGCTTCACAATCCGGCCAACCTGATGGGAATCGAGGCCTGTGAAGAAGCAATGCCGGGAACGCCTAACGTGGCCGTATGGGATACCGCTTTTGGGATGTCAATGCCGGAAAAGGCGTATCTCTATGCCATTCCCCATGAATATTATGAGAAATACAGCATCCGCCGCTATGGTTTTCACGGAACCAGCCACATGTTTGTATCCGGCGAAGCGCTTAAGTTTGCAGGCCTGGATCCCAAGAAGGGAAAAGTAATTGTTTGTCATCTCGGCAACGGCGCCAGCATTTCCGCTTCTATCGGCGGTAAATGCGTGGATACTTCTATGGGACTGACTCCTCTGGAAGGCCTGATTATGGGAACCCGGAGCGGCGATATAGATGCGGGCGTAGTTCAGACTATCTGCAACAAAGAGGGCAAGGATGTAAATGAGGTTCTCAATATCCTGAACAAGAAGTCCGGTGTTCTCGGTATGAGCGGCGGCGTGTCCAGCGATTTCCGCGACATTGAGAAGGCACGGGCCGAGGGCAATCATCTGGCCGAGGTGGCCTTGGATGCCTTTATTTACCGTGTGGCCAAGTACATAGGCGCATACACAGCAGCCATGAACGGTGTGGATGCCATTGCCTTTACTGCAGGCGTGGGTGAGAACGACATCAAGAGCCGCAAGGCTATCTGCAGTTATCTGGGCTATCTGGGTGTGGAGATTGACGATGAGGCCAATAACTGCCGCGGAAAGAACCAGATGATTTCCACTGCGGATTCCAAAGTGAAGGTGATGGTTCTTCCCACCAATGAGGAGCTGGCCATTGCAAGGGAAACTCTTCGTATGGTGAAATAAAAAGCTTGACAAACCTTCTGCCGCTGGGTATAATGAATAAGTGCGCATTAGGAGAGAACTATGCTGATAAACCTGACAGATGTTTTATCCTGCGAGGAAAAAACAGTGATACGGACAGCGTCCATAGATCAAGAGTCTTTCGATTCCGATCTTGGAAGCTTTCCCATTACGGAGAAGGATCCCTTTGAGCTGGCCATCACCAATCTGGGCGGAAAAAAGCTGCGGATTGCGGCGTCGGCCAGGCTTTCGGTGAGGATTCCCTGTGATCGCTGCCTGGAGGATGTGAAGACTCCCCTTGTTCTTGTCATAGACAGAGAAGTGGATTTGAAGCAGACTGCAGAGGGCAGGATAGAAGATTTGGACGAGACAGATTTTGTCATTGGATACAACCTGGATGTGGATAAGCTTATCTACAGTGAGATTTTGGTGAATTGGCCGATGAAAACTTTGTGCAGAGAAGACTGCAAAGGAATCTGCAGAAAGTGCGGGGCAAATCTCAATCACGGCGAATGCGGCTGTGATACAGTGGAATTGGATCCAAGAATGGCCGTAATAGCCGAGATATTTAAGAACTGTAATTAGAGGAGGTGTAACCGATGTCTATTTGTCCCAAAAATAAATCTTCCAGAGGAAGAAGAGATAAGAGAAGAGCAAACTGGAAAATGGGCGCCATGAATCTGGTGAAGTGCAGCAAATGCGGCGCGCTGATGATGCCCCATAGAGTTTGCAAGGCTTGTGGCTCTTACAACAAGAAAGAGATCGTGTCCGTAGATTAATCGTGGATACAAGAGGGCTTTCCGGGAGACCGGGAAGCCCTTTTTTCGCGGGGAAAAGAAGCATTTTTGCGAAAAAGGGATGCTCAGGTTTTTTTGGAAAAGAATAGGTTGATTTCTGGATTAATATTTAGTATGATGATATAGGATCTTTTTAGAGGGCATATCTGCCCGGAGATCCAGGAGAGAGCAGGAGGAAAATTCATGCAGGAAATGATCCGGGTTGCCGTAGATGCGATGGGCGGAGACAACGCGCCGGACGAGATTGTCAAAGGCGCTGTGGAGGCCGTCGGTCTGCGCAGAGACATCAAAGTATTTCTTGTGGGAAAAGAGGAACGCATCCGGGAGAAATTAAAGGCATACTCCTATGGGGAAGAGCAGATCGAGGTTGTGGAAGCCTCGGAAGTTATTGAGACAGCGGAGCCGCCGGTAGCTGCCATACGGAAGAAAAAGGATTCATCGATTGTGGTAGGCTTAAAACTGGTAAAAGAAGGGAAGGCAGACGCCTTTGTCTCTGCGGGAAGCTCGGGAGCCGTTCTGGTAGGCGGCCAGCTTCTGGTAGGACGGATCAAGGGAGTGGAACGTCCGCCTCTGGCACCTCTGATTCCTACAGCAAAGGGAGTAGCCCTTTTGATTGACTGCGGAGCCAATGTGGATGCGCGGGCTTCCCATCTGGTGCAGTTTGCAAAAATGGGTTCCATCTATATGGAACATGTAGTGGGAGTTTCCAATCCCAAAGTGGCGCTTGTCAACATCGGCGCGGAGGAGGAAAAGGGAAATGCACTGGTAAAAGAGACTTTTCCACTCCTCAAAGAATGCAGAGACATCAATTTTATCGGCAGCATTGAAGCCAGAGAGATTCCTCACGGGCAGGCCGATGTGATTGTGTGCGAAGCTTTTGTAGGAAATGTCATATTAAAGCTCTATGAGGGTGTGGGAGCTGTTCTGGTCAGCAAGATCAAAGACGGTATGAAAACGTCCCTGCGGAGCAAGATTGGCGGACTTTTGGTGAAACCGGCCCTGAAAGAGACTTTGAAATCCTTTGACGCTACGGAATACGGCGGAGCGCCGCTTCTGGGACTTAAGGGTCTGGTAGTAAAGACCCATGGAAGTTCGAAGGCCCAGGAGGTGAAAAATTCCATTTTGCAGTGCGTCACATTTAAGGAGCAGCAGATTCATGATAAAATCAAAGAGAATATTATAAGAGAGGAGGGGTGAGACGGTGGAATTCGAGAAGCTGAAAGGTATTATTGCGGATGTTCTGAACGTGGATGCGGAAGAAATTACCATGGACACCACCTTTGTGGATGATCTCGGAGCGGATTCCCTGGATGTATTTCAGATTATTATGGGCATTGAAGAGGAATTCGATATTGAGATTGCACAGGAGGAGGCAGAGAAGATCGTTTCTGTCGGGGATGCAGTCGAGCAGATTAAGAACGCAGTAGGCTGAGACAATGGGGAAGGGGCTGTTTACGGCAGCCTCTTTCGGTTTGTCTGGAAGGGAAACAGGCATGAGATTAAAAGAACTGGAAGAGCAGATTGGATATTGCTTCCGTGACCGGAAACTGTTGGAGCAGGCGCTTTGCCACAGCTCCTACGCCAACGAGCGCCACATGGATCGTCTTCAAAACAATGAGCGTCTGGAGTTTCTGGGTGATGCGGTTCTGGAGCTGGCTGCCAGTGAGTTTTTGTACCGGACCTATCCCAGAATGCCGGAGGGCGAGGCTACGCGCACCAGGGCCAGCATTGTCTGCGAGCAGACCCTGGCGCTCTGTGCCCGGGAAATGGGACTGGGAAAATGGCTGCGTCTGGGAAAAGGGGAAGAACTGACCGGCGGCAGGGAGCGGGATTCCATTACTTCGGATGCCATGGAGGCTCTTTTGGGTGCCATTTACCTGGATGGTGGTTTTGCTAATGCAAAAGAATTTGTGGGAAGGTTTATTTTAAATGATATAGAACACAAGAAACTCTTTTTTGATAGCAAGACTATCCTGCAGGAAACGCTTCAGAGTGAATCGGAGGAAGCGCTTCACTATGTGACGGTGAAGGAGGAGGGACCGGACCACAATAAGTGTTTCACGGTCAACGCCTGTCTGGGAGAATGCGTAATCGGAACGGGGTGCGGCCGGACGAAAAAGGCGGCAGAACAGGAGGCGGCGTATGAGGCGCTGCTTCGGAGAGGGAAAAACGGATAACGGAGTAAAGCATGTATTTAAAAAGTATCGAGGTGCAGGGCTTTAAGTCCTTTGCCAATAAGATTCTATTTGATTTCCACAACGGAATTACAGGCATTGTAGGGCCTAACGGCAGCGGCAAAAGCAATGTGGCGGACGCAGTGCGCTGGGTGCTAGGAGAACAGCGGGTAAAGCAGCTCCGGGGCGGCAGTATGCAGGATGTAATCTTTGCGGGGACGGAGAACCGGAAGCCTTTGAGCTATGCAGGCGTGGCCATTACCCTGGATAATTCAGATCATCAGCTGGCCATTGACTACGAGGAAGTGACCGTATCCCGCCGCCTGTACCGGTCGGGGGAGAGCGAATATCTGATCAACGGAACGGCCTGCAGGCTCAAAGACATCAACGAGCTTTTTTATGATACGGGTATCGGCAAAGAGGGCTATTCCATCATCGGACAGGGCCAGATTGATAAGATATTAAGTTCCAGGCCGGAGGAATCCAGGGAACTTTTTGACGAGGCCACGGGCATTGTTAAATTTAAGAGAAGAAAGAATACGGCCCAGAAGAAGCTGGAAGAAGAGAAGCAGAATATTCTGCGCATCAACGACATTCTGGCGGAGCTGGAGAAGCAGCTGGGGCCCCTGGAGCGCCAATCGGAGGTGGCCAGGCAGTATTTGAAGAAAAAAGAGACATTAAAAGTTTACGATGTGAATATGTTTCTTCTGGAGACTGCGCGCCTTAGGGGAGAGCTGGAAGAACTGGAAAAGAAGGCGCAGACAGCCCAGGCCGAGCTTTCAGAGGCTTCTTTTGCCTATGAAAATATCAAGCTGGAGCATGCTAAGATTGAGGAGGAGCTGGAGGGCCTGAACCGGGATCTGGATGAGACCCGGGAATCTTTTTCCCAGGCAGGCTTAAGCCGCCAGCAGCTGGAAGGGCAGATTGAGATTCTGAAAGAACAGATCCATTCCGTCAGGGCCAATGATGAGCATCTCCAGGGACGTCTGGCCGCTATCGGGACGGATGTGCTGGAAAAAAAAGAGACCAGGAAGAAGCTGACGGAGGAGCAGAAGCAGCTGGACGGACAGCTTAAGGAAATTTCCAGGATTTCGGGAGAGGCTGCGGAGCGCCTTGGCGCTGTCCGGAAACGGATGGACGCTCTGAGCGGCCGGGTGGAGCAGCGCAAAAATGATATTATCGGCCTTTTAAATGAGCGGGCCTCCACCAAGGGGCGGCTGCAGCGCTACGATGCCATGCAGGAGCAGGCACAGATACGCAGAGCGGAGCTGAATCAGAAGCTTTTGGAGGCGAAAAGCGGCGAGGCAGAGCAGAAAGCCCTTTTTCAGAAGTATCAGGAGGAGCTGGAACAGGTCTGCGGGAAAATTTTGGATTTGTCTCAATCCCAGCAGGAGAAAGAAGAGGCTGCGGAAGGATACCGCAGGGCTTTGGGGAAACTGAATGAACAGCTGGAGATTGGACAGACGGCTTACCACCGGGAAGCGTCAAGGCTTGAGTCCCTGCGTAATATGGCAGAGCGGTACGACGGTTACGGAAGCAGCATCCGCAAAGTCATGGAAAAAAAGGAGAAGACGCCGGGGATTCTGGGTGTGGTTGCGGACATTATCAAGGTAGATCAAAAGTATGAGACTGCCGTGGAGACGGCCCTTGGGGGCAACATCCAGAATATTGTCACGGACAATGAGGCTACAGCCAAAGAGCTCATTGCCTATTTGAAGAAAAACAAGCTGGGACGAGCTACATTCCTGCCCCTGACCGGAGTGGAGAGCCGGGATCATTTTCCAAGGAAGGAAGCCCTGGATGAGGCGGGAGCCATTGGGCTGGCCAGTACTCTGGTCCAGGCCGAGAAGCAGTATGAGGGTGTGGTTTCCTATCTGCTGGGGCGCGTGCTGGTCGTACAGGAGATTGACGCGGCGATCCGCATTGCCCGGAAATACCGGCACTCCATACATATTGTCACCCTGGAGGGCGAGTATTTAAGCCCGGGAGGCTCCATGACCGGAGGAGCTTTCCGCAATTCCAGCAATCTTTTGGGAAGGCGCAGGGAACTGGAAGAACTGGAAGAAAATGTGAAGCGCCTGGCGGCGGAAATGCAGGAAGCGCGCAGCCAGATGGAGGCGGTCAAGGATGAGCGCCGCCGCTGCCGGGAAGAGTCGGAAGCTTTGAATGCCAGGCTTCAGGAGCAGTTTCTGCTTCAGAATACGGCGCGGCTGAATGTGAACCAGTCGGAACAGCGCCTGAAGGAGATTGCCGAGGGCTACGCAGGGCTTCAAAGGGAGCTGGAGCAGCTGGAGGAGCAGCTGGGCGAGATCCGGGAGAACCGGGAGGTTATAAGGAAAGAGCTTGCCCGTTCGGAAGAGCTGGAGAAAGCCCATGAGGAGGATACGGCCCAGGCGCAAAAAGAGCTGGAGGAAGTGCGCAGCCTGGAAGAGAGCGGCGTGCGGGAGTGCGAAGAGATTCATCTCAGATCTGCTGCCATTACCCAGAAAGCAGAGTTTGTAAATGAAAACATTGCCCGCATTGACCGGGAACTGGAGCGGTTCCGCATGGAAGAAGAAGAGCTGAAATCCGGCGTTGTGCAGGGAGACCGGGACATTAAGGCCAAGGAGGAGGGCATTCTGGTTCTGGTTGGGCAGCTGGAGCAGCTGACAGCCCGCAGCAATTTCCTGGAACAGCGTGCAGGGGAACTTTCTGCCAAACGGGAAGCCCTGCTGGCAGGCCAGAAAGAATTTTTTACCAGGCGGGAGGAACTTTCCGAGCGCAGAAACCTTCTGGACAAAGAAGTGTTCCGGCTTAACAGCCAGAGGGAGAAGCTGGAGGAGGCTTCCGAGGTCCAGATCAACTATATGTGGGAAGAGTATGAGCTCACATACAATGGGGCTCTTCCTCTGCGCAATGAAGCCTATACCGATCTGACAGGCTTGAAAAAGCAGATCCTGGAGCTGAAAGACGAGATCCGCAGGCTGGGCGACGTAAATGTAAATGCCATTGAGGATTACAAAAATATTTCTGAGCGTTATACGTTTATGAATAACCAGAGAAACGATCTGGTAAAGGCGGAAGAAACCCTTCTGGAGATAATCAAGGAGCTGGACGCGGGCATGCGCCGGCAGTTCCGGGAACAGTTTGAGCGTATCCGGGTGGAATTTGACAAAGCTTTTAAGGAGCTGTTCGGAGGCGGTAAGGGAACCTTGGAATTGAGCGAGGAAGAGGATATCCTGGAGGCAGGAATCCGCATTATCGCCCAGCCTCCCGGGAAGAAACTGCAGAATATGATGCAGCTTTCCGGCGGTGAGAAAGCTTTGACTGCCATCGCCCTGCTTTTCGCCATCCAGAACCTGAAACCCTCGCCTTTCTGCCTGCTGGACGAGATCGAGGCGGCCCTGGACGATTCCAATGTGGGGCGCTTCGCAAAATACCTTCACAAGTTGACAAAGAACACACAGTTTATTATTATTACACATAGGAAGGGAACCATGGAGGCCGCCGACCGCCTGTACGGGATCACCATGCAGGAAAAGGGTGTCTCGGCGCTGGTATCGGTAAATCTGATAGAGGAAGAATTGGACGAATAAAATACAGCAGCAGCCGGGGCAGCTGCGGAACTGGAATAAAACTGGAATAAAATTGAAATAGGGGGATACAATATGCCTGACGGGAAAAAAGGATTTTTTGGACGGCTGGTTTCCGGACTTGCCAAGACGAGAGCGAATATCGTTGCCGGAATGGACAGCATCTTCAGCGGATATTCTGCCATTGATGATGATTTTTACGAAGAGATTGAGGAAATTCTGATCATGGGAGATATTGGCATCAATGCCACCAACGCCATTATTCAGAATCTGAAAGCTAAGGTGAAAGAACAGAAGCTAAAGGATCCCTCCCAGTGTAAAGAGCTTCTGATCTCCGGTATCAAGGAGCAGATGCAGGTGGGTGAGGTAGCCTACCGCTTTGAGGAAGAGAAATCCGTGGTTCTGGTCATCGGGGTCAACGGTGTGGGAAAGACCACTTCCGTAGGAAAGCTGGCGGGGAAGCTGAAAGACCAGGGGAAGAAAGTAATCCTGGCTGCTGCAGATACCTTCCGGGCCGCTGCCGGTGAGCAGCTTACCGAGTGGGCCGGCCGGGCAGGCGTGGATATTATCAGCGGCTGCGAAGGGGCGGATCCGGCGTCGGTGGTTTACGATGCAGTGTGTGCGGCTAAGGCCCGTCATGCGGATGTACTTCTCTGTGATACAGCGGGACGCCTTCACAACAAGAAAAACCTTATGGAAGAACTGCGGAAAATCAACCGCATCGTTGATCGGGAGTACCCGGATGCTTATCGGGAAACCCTGGTAGTGCTGGACGGGACCACGGGACAGAATGCCCTGGAGCAGGCCCGGCAATTTAAACAGGTGGTGGATTTGACCGGTATTATTCTCACCAAGCTGGACGGGACGGCCAAAGGGGGCATAGCAGTGGCCATTCAGTCAGAACTGGGCATTCCGGTGAAATACATCGGTGTGGGTGAGAGCATAGATGATCTGCAGAAATTTGACGCGGATCAGTTTGTAAACGCCCTGTTCCATCAGGGGTCATAAGAGGAGAAAAAAATGCTTACATTGGAGAAATTTGAGGAGGCATCCGAGGTTGTAAGGAAGGTTGCCGTTGAGACCAAACTGCAGTACAGCGAGTATTTCAGTGAACATACCGGGAACAAGGTATATCTAAAGCCGGAAAATATGCAGATGACAGGAGCTTACAAGATCCGCGGTGCCTATTATAAAATCAGCACTCTTTCCGAGGAAGAGCGGGCCAGGGGACTGATTACCGCGTCGGCAGGAAATCATGCCCAGGGAGTAGCTTATGCGGCCAAGGCCTACGGGGTGAAAGCAGTGATAGTCATGCCTACCACCACGCCGCTGATTAAAGTGAACCGGACCAAGAGTTATGGGGCTGAGGTCTTATTGCATGGTGATGTATACGATGAATCCTGCGAGTATGCCAAGGTTCTAGCAGAAGAGAAGGGATATACCTTTATTCATCCTTTTGATGATCTGGCGGTAGCTACCGGACAGGGAACCATTGCAATGGAAATTGTCAAGGAGCTGCCCTTGGTAGATTACATTTTAGTTCCCGTAGGGGGAGGCGGACTCTGTACAGGAGTATCTGTACTGGCGAAAATGCTGAATCCGAATATTCGTGTTATTGGTGTGGAGCCAAAGGAAGCCAACTGCTTGGAACAATCTTTAAAAAAAGGAGAGGTGGTAACACTGCCTTCTGCAAATACCATTGCGGACGGGACGGCTGTGAAGACACCGGGAGCTCAAATATTTCCTTATTTGCAGAAGAATCTGGATGGTGTTATTACCGTGCCGGATGATGAATTGATCGTAGCGTTTCTGGATATGGTAGAAAACCATAAGATGATTGTGGAAAATTCCGGCCTTTTGACAGTAGCTGCATTGAAACATATGGAGGAACGGGGCAAGAAGGTTGTTTCTGTTTTAAGCGGGGGAAACATGGATATTATTACCATGTCATCGGTAGTGCAACTGGGGCTGATTCAACGGGATCGGATTTTTACCGTATCTGTTTTGCTTCCCGATAAGCCCGGCGAACTGGCGCGGGTAGCGGAGTTGATTGCAGAGCTCCAGGGAAATGTGATTAAGCTGGATCATAATCAGTTTATAACTACAAACCGGAACACGGCAGTAGAGCTGAAAATTACCATAGAGGCTTTTGGAACCGAGCATAAGAAAAAAATTGTGGATGCTTTAAATGAACAGGGGTATCGTCCTAGACTGATTGGAGTGATGGTTTGACGGGAGGTAGAGGGAGAGTTAGAAGCAGAAGTATAAGCCAGCGGAAATTTTTGGTTTTCTGTACGTTGATGTGTGTAATAACAATGGCTGCAGCTATGATTTACGGCAGATTCTTAAGAGAGAAAATATATCTTTTCATAGGAGATTCCTATGCAGCTCGTCTGGAATCAGAAGGATATAGTAAAGAAAATGTGATCATTTATGCAGTGCCAGGCATAACAGCGAAAAAATTGAACGATGGAAGGAAAGAATTTCCCGATATAAAACCAGACAAGGTAGTACTTTGTGTAGGTATAAATAGTCTCGTAGAGATGACGGAAGGAAATATTGAGATTGAGGATGAAAAGCAGCTGATTTTTAATTTAAGAGAACAGTATGGTGTTCCTGTTTATGTTCAAAAAGTATTTCCGGTTGGGAAAGCCCTGGTAGAAAGCAAACCGATTTTGACGGTAGAGAATATAGAAGAATATAACCGGCTTTTGAAGGTTTATTGCGATAAGGAAGAAGGAGTTTTGTTTTTTGACCCGCAGGAAGGGTTTTTGGATGAAGAAGGCTATTTGCTCCATACGGAAGATGATTTACACATTGCGGATGATTATATGGAATTATATTACAGGAATATTATGAAAGAGATTCAATAGAAACTACATAATACAGGTACCTTCGCTGCTTCAAATGTCAGGTTTTGTTTGAAACAGCGAGACTTATCTGCAAGATTATTCTTGCAGGTAGGTCTTTTTTTATCTGCTGCCGGCGATACGATAAAGCGGCACTTACAAGAGGAGGAAGGTTAAGATGAGTTTGCTGGAATTGTTTGTCCTGGCGGTGGGACTGTCTATGGATGCCTTTGCCGTATCCATCTGCAAAGGACTTGGAGCAGCGAGGGCGGGAGTCCGGGAATGCTGTATTGCAGGCGTTTATTTCGGAGGATTCCAAGCTGTGATGCCTTTGCTGGGGTTTCTTTTGGGCATCCGGTTTAAGGCGTATATCACCCGTGTGGATCACTGGATCGCATTTATTCTGCTGGGAATTATCGGAATTAACATGGTGCGGGAAGGCCTGAGGAAGGAGGAAGAGACCGAAACATGCGGCCGGGACGGGAAGGCGGCTTTTTCCCCAAAAGCAATGTTTCCCCTGGCTGTGGCCACCAGCATCGATGCCCTGGCCGTGGGAGTAACCTTCGCTTTTCTGGAGGTGGAGATTTTTGCGGCTATCAGCTTTATCGGGACTGTGACCTTTGTGTTTTCCGTATTGGGAATCCGTATCGGAAATCTTTTCGGCATCCGCTTTAAATCCCGGGCGGAGTTGGCCGGCGGCGTGATACTTATGGGAATGGGATTGAAAATTTTGCTGGAGCATCTGGGAATTCTGGGATGACGCAGAGGAGACAGCAAAGCTTTTAGGATAGGAGGCAGACAAAATGAACGAACACAGCCAGACAAGAGAAGAACTTTTAAGACAGCAGGCAAGCGATCCGCAGATGGGTCTAACGGAAGACGAGGCTCAAAGACGTCTTCAGAAGTACGGGGAGAACCGGCTTAAGGGAAAGAAGAAGAAATCCCTGGCAGTAAAATTCCTGGAGCAGTTCCGGGACGCCATGGTACTGATTCTTTTGGGAGCTGCCGCCGTATCTTTCGCAGTGGCCTTGTCGGAGCATAACAGCGCCGCGTTTTTCGAACCTCTGCTGATTCTGCTGATTGTAGCAGTCAATGCGGTGATGGGAGTGGTACAGGAGAACCGGGCGGAACGTTCCCTGGAAGCTCTTATGGGAATGGCCGCGCCTCATGCCCGCGTGGTCCGGGACGGGCAGGAGCGGATAGCGGATGCGGCCTGTTTGGTCCCGGGAGACGTGATCCGCCTGGAGGCCGGGGATTTTATCCCGGCAGACGCCAGACTTCTTGTGTCCTCCAGCCTGAAAGCGGAAGAATCGGCGCTGACGGGAGAATCCCTTCCGGCAGAAAAGGATGCGGAAGCCCTGCTTAAAGAGGATGCGGCCCTGGGGGATCGGGTAAACTGCATTTATTCCGGCTGCAGCGTGGTCTACGGAACGGCTTCCGCCCTGGTCATACGGACGGGAATGGATACGGAGATGGGAAAAATTGCAGGGATGCTGGATTCTGAGAGTGATATGCAGACTCCTCTTCAGGCAAGGCTGGCCCAGCTTGGCAAATATCTGGGAGCCCTGGCCCTTGTGATCTGCGGAGTGATCTTTGTTATGGGAATCTTGGAGGAGATGCCTGTCCTGGAAATTTTTATGACTGCCGTTTCCCTGGCTGTGTCCGCCATTCCGGAAGGGCTTCCGGTGATTGTTACCATTGTCTTATCCATCGGCGTGGAGCGCATGGCCAAGCGCAATGCCATTGTAAAGAGGCTTCCGGCGGTGGAGACACTGGGTTCTACTTCGGTGATCTGCTCGGATAAGACAGGAACCCTGACCAGAAACCAGATGACGCTGGCGAAGGCCTATCTGGATGAAGGCCGGAGAACGGAGACAATCGGAACGGAAAACAGCGAAGGCGTGCGCGGACTTTTAGCCTGCGGGGTGCTTTGCAGCAACGGTTCGGTCCGTTTTGAAGACGGAAAGGAGATCCACCTGGGGGATCCCACGGAGACAAGCATCGTGGCGGCGGCTTACAAAAACGGAATCCGCCAGGAAGAGCTGATGAAGCGGTATCCCAGGCTCGGAGAACTTCCCTTTGATTCGGATCGGAAGCTGATGACAACGATCCAGGAAATAGACGGTGCTTATGTGGCCGTGACGAAGGGCGCTTTTGATATGCTGGCTTCCCGCTGTGTCCAAGGCGATCTTTTGAGAGCCGGGGAAGTGACGGAAGAGATGAGCGCACAGGCTCTGCGGGTGCTGGCTGTGGCATACCGGGTGCTTGAGGAGCTTCCGGGGGAACTGGAATCCGGGGAACTGGAACGGGATCTTATCTTTCTCGGCCTGGTAGGGATGATCGATCCGCCCAGGGAGGAGGCGAAAGAGGCGGTGGCCCTGTGCCAGAAGGCAGGGATACGTCCCATTATGATTACCGGGGATCATGTAATTACCGCTTCCGCCATTGCGAGGCAGCTGGGTATTTTGAAGGAAGGAGAGGAGGCCATTACCGGAGCCGCGCTCCAAGGCCTTTCGGATGAGGCGTTTGACAGCGTGCTTGAGAAGATTTCCGTCTATGCCAGGGTTTCCCCGGAAGATAAGATACGGGTGGTGAAAGCATGGCAGAGAAAGGGGCAGATTGTGTCCATGACCGGGGACGGGGTCAACGACGCTCCGGCTTTGAAAGCGGCGGATATCGGCTGTGCCATGGGGATTACTGGGACGGATGTGGCCAAGGACGCTGCGGATATGACCTTGCAGGATGACAATTTTGCCACCATTGTAGCGGCTGTCCGGGAAGGGCGCGGGATCTACAACAACATTCGGAAGACCGTGGGCTTTCTTCTGGGAACCAATATTGGCGAGGTTGTGCTGGTATTTTGTTCCATGCTGTTTTTTAAGATACCGCCGCTATTGTCCATGCAGCTTCTCTGGATCAATCTGGTAACGGACAGCCTTCCTGCCATTGCCCTGGGAATGGAACCGGTGGAGGACCGGGTAATGGAAGAACGGCCGAGACCGAAGAAAGAAGGAATTTTCGCCCACGGTCTGGGGCTTAGGGTGGTTCTGCAGGGGCTGATGTTCGGCGGATTGTCGCTGGCGGCTTTTTGGTTTGGAAGCCGGGCGGCAGGGGCAGAAACCGGAGGTCGTACCCTGGCTTTCCTGGTTCTGGGGTTCAGCCAGATTATCCATTCCTTTAATATGCGTTCCTCCCGCTCCCTGTTTCAGACGGGATTCTTTACCAATAGAAAACTGAACGGCGCAGCATTGGTTTCCGTGCTTTTAATGGCCTGCGTGCTGTTTCTTCCTCCTTTAGCCCATGTATTCGGGCTGTCGGTGTTAAGCCCGGATCTGTACGTTTTTGGTTTTCTGCTTTCCCTGGTTCCTTTGGCGGTTTTGGAGTCTGTGAAATTCCTTGGGTGGATAGAAAGAGAATAAAATGAGAAAATTCTGACAATTTCTGCGTTAATTTTTTGAAATTGAAAGATAAAGCAAAAATTGTATTGACAAATAAGCCTCCAAAGTAGTAATATGAAAAAAAGGAGTTGGAGGTGGGTTTATGAAAGGCAATTATGGTGTCAAGGCGGATCGGGTTTTGGTTCTGATTGTACTTTTAGCGGCCGCAATGCTCCAGGGATGCAGCAAAATGGGGAAGGAAGAGGTCATTGACGAGGTTGAGCTGACGGATACGGTCCGATGGTTTAACACTTCTTATGCGCTGCTGACAGAAATGAACAAATGGGATTACAATCTCTTCGGCGGAGCGGAGAATACAGAGGAGAATCAGAAACAGGCACAGAAAATGCTGGATCGGTATTGGGGAGTCACGGACAGGGAGTCTGCGGATCAAACACTGGACTGGGTCCTCAAGGAAGGGCAGCGGAGGAATTTTGTGAATATTATGCAGACTTTGGAGCAGGACGGAGTGGGAGCGCTGGATCCGGAAGAACGTCCGGATTTCCTGACCGAACAATATAATATGGATGAAAAGAGTTCGCAGCTTTATGCGCAATGGTATGGAATGTATGAGGAATACGGAGAGGGAGCCATTGACGGGTGGGACTCCTGCCGGGCCATGAGTCTTCCCGGATATTATTACCTGGCCGGTTATTATACGAAGGAAGAGGCTCTGGATAAGTCTTTGGAGATTGCCGCAATGGTCCAGTCCGAATATGGATCCTGGGATGAATTGATGGACAGTTACCTGCGGGGCTATGAATTCTGGGCGGAAGAGAGCAGCGATAAGCGCAGGGAAGTTTATGAGAAACTGAAGAAAAAGTCCAAAGGTCCGTACAAGGTTGAGTTTGCCATGGAATTGGAGAAGACCTGGTAATCGGAAGCGTACGGGAAGAAAATTGCAGGAGAGATCTTGCTGGGAAAAACAAACTGCCGGGAGAGGACCTTTGGGTCTGACACCTGGCAGTTTTTTGCGCAAAATTTTGAATGATGATAATTATTTATTGAAAAACAATAAATAATTATTGACAAATGAGGTGCTATGTATTAAGATGAAGAAAAGAAAAATACAAGGGGAACTGTGAAATGGAGATTTTTCAATACTTGTTATCCTGCCTGTTTCTGGCGGCGCTCCTGCTGCCGGGTCCGGTGTTTACTATATTAAATATCCGGAATCTGATTCTGAAGCGGGAGCATACGGGGAGATTTGAAGCCCTTGCCTTTCTGGTGGGGATTGTGTACAGCTTTCTGCTCTATGGATTCTGGGGAGCCCGCCCCTGGGAGGAGCCCATTCTTTTAAATGTGGATCTCACCCAGCTTCACGAACCCTTTGACGCAGAGCATGCGGTAAGCCTTCTGGTACTGATGGCGGCGGGCCTGCTGGCTTACGGGTATCTAAAGGCCCGGAGGCACCGGATTTCCCCCCTGGCGGCCGTGATATCCATGTCCGGGGTGTATTTGGGGATCTTTGTAAATGCGGCCGTGATTCTGCAGCTTTTCGGCAGTGCCGGAGCGGACCTGCCGTTTTCCCAGATAGGCTTTCTGGACGTGTTTTTGCTGATGCTGGTTCCCTTTAACTATCTTCTGCTGGCGGCCGATCTTCTGGTGCGTGTGGTCCGGGAGCAGAGAGAGCGGCTCCAGAAAGAGGATTCAGTACACTCTGCAGCTCTTCATCTGCTGGCGGGAGAGGAGGAGACAGGTCCTTACAAAAGCCGCCTTTTGAACCGCTGCAACCGGGTGCTGGCAGAGAGCGAAAACTGGACGCTGTATGCTCTATTATTGGCTCTGCCCCTTCTCTGTCTGATCATCGCTGTCCTGCTTTTGTTTGGGCAGAAACCGGACAGCGTGATCCGGGTTTTCACGCAGACCAGCGATTGGACCTTGTCCGGGGAAATTTCTCCGCCTCCGGTAGAAATTGACAACCATTATCTCTGTACCGTAGCCCTCCGGGGACATAAGGAGCTGGTAAAGCCTGTGCGCATGGGCCTGCGCAGGGGAGAAAAAATTGTAGTGAACCGCCAGCTTTGTGTGGCCAATGCTTTTGAACAGCTTCTGGAGGAGCGCACACCCAGGTTTCACCGGGCCCTGCGCCATTTCTATGATACTTACGGTTATCCCATATCCAGGTATATCCGCACGCCTCTGGCGGCCGATGGGATATATTTGATGATGAAGCCTTTGGAGTGGATGTTTGTGACGGTGCTCTATCTCTTTGATGAGAAGCCGGAGAGCCGGATTGCCAGACAGTATCTTCCCATGCCCATACCGGCGAAAGGAGAGAAGGAATGAAAAAGAAGCCTGAGATCATTGGAGAACGGCTGAACGGGTCAGTTTCCTCTGTGGGGAAAGCGATCGAAAGGCGGGACGGAGCTTTTATCCGTCAGGCAGCTCTTTGCCAGGCAAGACAAGGGGCAGATTATCTGGATGTGTGCGCCTCGGCTTCGGAGGATGAGGCAGAGATTCTCCGGTGGATGATTGAAGAAGTACAGTCTGCGGCGGATCTGCCCCTGTGCCTGGACAGCCCTGACGGGAGAGTATTGGAGCAGGCAGCCGGGTACTGCAGACGGCCGGGCATTCTGAATTCCGTATCCCTGGGACGGGAAGAGGATTTGGAACGGATCTTTTTCTTTTTAAAGAAACATCCGGGCTGGAAAGCCGTCGCCATGCTGGGCGGACGGACGGGATTTCCCCGGACGGCAGAAGGCAGGCTGGAAATTTTGGAGGAAATCCTAAGACGGCTGGAACTCCTGGGTCTGGAAGAGGGGAGGGTCTATGCGGATCCCGTCGTGGAGGCGGCAGCTTTTGCGGATTCGGACGATCCCGGAAGCCGGGATCCGCGTGCAGTTTTGGAAACGATTTCCGGAATCCGCCGCCGGTATCCCGGCGTGCACATTGCGGCGGCAGTCAGCAATATTTCCCACGGACTTCCGGCCAGAAGTTATGTAAATCAAAGCTTTGGAGTGCTGGCTTTGGCGGCCGGGGCTGACTGCCTGATTCTCGATCCTCTGGATAAGGGTCTTCAGGGTGCGTTAAGCGCGGCCGGCAGCCTGCTTTCACTGGATGGGGAGCCCTCGTGCTTGGGGTATGTGAGAGACTATCGGAAGCATTTGTTTTAAACCGGTATCAGGTTTTCCAGCTCCATAACAGTTTTCATGTTGCCGATAAAAAGGACAAGACCGGCGGCAGTCATAAGAAAGCAGAGCAAAAGGACGCCCACCACGGTCAGTACCGTGCGGCTGTCCCGGTGTGCGGGCAGACAGCCGGAAGATCGGCGCAGCAGATAGCTGCCGCCGAAGAGGAGAGCCGGGGACAGGCTTCCGATTAAGAGGTAGACGCCCAGAGACATGCGAAGATAGGCGGGATTTGCAAGAAGAGATGCCGCTGCCTCTGTGTCTGCGCCGGAAGCCTGCAGGCTGGAGAGAAAAGACATAAAATTGTTAATAAAATGGAACAGGGCGGGCAGCAGGAGATTGCGCCCTTTGCGCATGACATAGGTGAGCCCCATGCCTAAGAGGGCGGTGGGAAGGAAACGGTAGGGGTCCATATGGAAAAGACCGAAGATCAAGCCCATGCAGAGAACTACAGCCCAGTCCCTGGAAACACGCCCGAAGGTAAAGAGAATGAAGCCCCGGTGCATGGCTTCCTCACAGATTGCCGGCATAACTGCTACAATAAGGAAGGTGACGATGGGGGGCGTGGTGGAAAACATGCTGGTGATGCCGGAGCTTACGTTCAGAAAACCCTCCGGAAAAAAGAGTGTCAGAATCAGGGTACAGATCAGAACTGCCTGAAAGCATCCCACCCAGAGCAGTATGGTTCCCATCAGCTGGCCGAATTTGGGGCGGGCAAGGGGAAATACCTCCTTAAGACTCTGCCCGGACAGACGGGTAAAGAGAAGAGTCACCAGGAGAATGCCCAGTTCCGTGAGCGCCAGTCCGGCCATGCCGAATTTGTACTGCAAAGGTGCAAAGACAAAGATAAAAAAGATCATAATTATCAAAAAGAGCCCGATTCCGTAGAGCGGGTTTAATTGCTGTCTGGATTCTTCCATGTTTGTTCCTCCTAAATTAAAGAAAATTTATAATTTATATTACACGAATTTTATTAAAAATACAATCTCTAGTGAAAATAGACTGTTTTTCTTTGCTATTTTGTAGTACACTGTTGAAAGAGAAACGAGAGAGGCAGGTACGGCGATGATTGCAGTAATTGACTACGATGCGGGAAATCTAAAAAGTGTGGAGAAAGCCCTGCTGTCATTGGGAGAACAGGTGGCTGTCACCCGGGAACGGCGCCTGCTTCTGAAAGCAGACAAAGTGATTCTTCCCGGGGTGGGACATTTCGGGAATGCTATGAAAAAGCTGGAAGCCTATGGGCTGACAGAAGTGATTTGCGAGCTGGCAGACAGGAAAAAGCCTTTTCTGGGTATTTGCCTGGGCCTGCAGCTTCTGTTTGAGCGGAGCGCCGAGGCGCCGGGGGTTCCGGGACTTGGGCTTTTGAAAGGAGAGATCTGCCGGATTCCCGAAGGGCCGGGACTTAAAATTCCTCATATCGGCTGGAATTCTTTAAGCCTTAAGAACAAAGGAAGGCTATTTGAAGGAATGGAGGAAGAGCCTTATGTATATTTTGTCCATTCCTACTATCTGAAAGCAGAAGAGGAAGGGATTGTAAAAGCAGTTACGGAATACGGGGTGCAGATTCATGCTTCCGTGGAGCAGGATAATCTCTTTGCCTGCCAGTTCCATCCGGAAAAAAGCAGCCGGACAGGGCTTAAGATTCTGAAAAATTTTGTAAAATTGGAGGTTTGAGGATGTTTACCAAGCGGATTATCCCCTGTCTGGACGTGCATGACGGGCGTGTAGTCAAAGGGGTCAATTTTGTGAATCTGCGTGATGCCGGGGACCCGGTGGAGATTGCCGCTTATTACGATCAGGCAGGGGCCGACGAGCTTGTTTTTCTGGATATCACAGCCAGCTCTGATGCCAGGAAGACTGTGGTGGATATGGTGCGCAGCGTGGCGGAACGGGTATTCATTCCCTTTACCGTAGGAGGCGGTATCCGTACGGTAGAGGATTTCCGGGTGCTTCTGCGGGAGGGGGCGGATAAGATATCTGTCAATTCGGCGGCGCTGACGCGCCCGGAGCTTATCAGCGAAGCGGCGGATAAATTTGGGAGCCAGTGCGTGGTTGCCGCCATCGATGCCAAGCGCAGGGCGGATAAAAAAGGCTGGAATGTCTATAAGAACGGCGGCCGGGTGGATATGGGCATGGATGCGGTGGAATGGGCCATGGAGGCGGAGCGCCGGGGAGCAGGGGAAATCCTCCTGACCAGCATGGACAGTGACGGGACAAAGGACGGATATGACATTGAACTGACCCGCACCGTTGCCTCTCAGGTGTCCATTCCGGTGATTGCCTCAGGAGGTGCCGGGACCGGGGAGCATTTTTACCAGGCGCTGACAGAAGGACAGGCGGATGCCGTATTGGCGGCCTCCCTGTTTCACTATAGGGAACTGGAAATCCGGGATTTGAAAGCGTATCTGAAAGGCCGCGGCGTTTCCGTGCGGCTTTAAACAAAAGAAGGAGAGCGAGAATTATGGGAATGATTCAAAATGACTGGCTGGAACCTCTGACTCCAGAGTTTCAAAAGCCCTACTATGCGGAGCTGTTCCGCTTTGTAAAGAATGAGTATGCTGCCCGGAAAATATTTCCGCCGGCGGATGATATTTTTAATGCCTTTCATCTGACTCCGCTCCATGCAGTCAAGGTGGTGATTCTGGGACAGGATCCCTATCACAACGACGGACAGGCCCACGGGCTTTGCTTTTCCGTAAAGCCGGATGTGGACATTCCCCCTTCCCTGGTGAATATTTACCAGGAGCTGCATGACGATCTGGGCTGCTATGTTCCCAACAACGGCTATCTGACCAAATGGGCTTCCCAGGGAGTGCTGATGCTGAACACGGTTCTGACTGTGCGGGCCCACCAGGCCAATTCCCACAGAGGGATGGGCTGGGAGGAGTTTACAGATGCGGCCATCCGCATTCTGGATGAACAGGACCGGCCCATGGTATTTATTTTGTGGGGAAGTCCGGCCCAGAAAAAGGAAAAGATGCTGCATAACCCGAAGCATTTGATCCTGAAGGCGCCTCACCCCAGCCCTCTGTCAGCTTACCGGGGCTTTTTTGGCAGCAAGCCTTTTAGCCGGACCAATGATTTTCTGAAGGAGAACGGCTTAGAGCCCATTGACTGGCAGATTGAAAATGTATAGAATGTACAGCGAAGTGCGGGAATGGCTGTCGGGGCAGGAGAAAAGCACGCGGGTTATGCTCCGGATCCTGACGGCTTTGACAGCCTTCTATCTGGTGTTTCTTTTATGGCTGCTTCCGGAAATGATGGAAGCCGTGCCCATGGATACAAAATATTGGAAATTTAAAATACCGGCGGCGCTTTTGATGCTGCTTCCGGCATATGGGGCTCTTCTCTGGGGGGCTTTCTGCTGTTCCCGCATCCGGCTGGGAATTGGAAGAGCTTTGGAGGGAAAACAGGAGAAGCGCCGTCTGCGGCTGTGGTTTCTCTTTGGCTTCGGCCTGGTGTTTCTCTGGCTGATGGTGTATGACTACGCCTATTTTCCCGGTTCCTTTGACTGGGACAATCTGGATCAGTGGTGGCAGATCCAGAACAGCCAGTACGATACCTGGCATCCGGTTTTCCACACGCTTATCATTGCCCTTTTTTCCAAGATTGTGAACCACTATGGGTTTGCCGTCTGGATGCAGCTTTTCCTCTACAGCCTTATCTGCGGGTATCTCCTTTGGACCATGGCCAGGTGGAGGTTTCCGGCATGGAGCCTTGTGCTTACGGAATTTTTCCTGGCAGCTAATCCCCAGACCCACCGGATTCTGCTTTTTATGTGGAAGGACAGCGCTTTGACCCTGTTTATGCTGCTTTTTACGGTCTGCCTTTTGAATACCTGGCTGAGCGCAGGAGAGTGGCTTTCGAAGAAGCGGAATCTGGCGGTGTGGATTGTGCTGCTGATCTGCATTTCCATGGTGCGGCACAACGGGATTCTCTTTACGGTTCCTCTTCTGGTGCTGTCCTTTTTCTGCTTTCCGAGGATCCGGCGAAAGAGTGCGGTTTCCCTGGTTTTGATGGGGCTTGGGATGCTGGTGATCAAATACCCCGTGTATGATCTGGTGGGAGCCAGCCGCCCGGAGCAGACGTATGTGGAGACCGTGGGGGTTCCCATGACCCTTCTCTGCAATATCCATGAGACGGCCCCCGAAAGCTTAGATCCGGAAGCGGCGGAATTTCTGGCCCAGATCGGACCGGAGCGGCGGTGGAAGACCTATGAGTTGGGAAATTACAATTCCTTTAAGTTTAAGACCAACGCCAACCAAGTGATTAAGCAGGTGCCTCCGGGAGAGTTCCTGAAATTTACCGCCCGCACGGCATTTAGGGCACCGGGTTTGTCCCTGCAGGCCTTCTACCAGGTGACGCGGATGGTGTGGGATGTGCGGGGGGAGACTCCCTGGCACAAGGATTTGGAATTCCAGCTGCAGGAGAACGAGTGGGGCTTCGC
Organism: uncultured Lachnospiraceae bacterium; assembly: GCA_910587955.1. GTDB lineage: Bacteria > Bacillota > Clostridia > Lachnospirales > Lachnospiraceae > Laedolimicola. Next base: position 58,088 of record CAJUNN010000008.1, read on the forward strand.
CTATGCGGAAGACCGGGCGCCCTTAAGAGAGATGCTGAACGATTTTGATGCCTGGGTGGGGGACAGCCTCTTTGATGTCTTCTTTTCTTACAACGGGCTGCACCTGCTGGTTTTGATTTTGTGCACCCTCTTTGTATTTGTGCGCAAAGGGTGGAAGGCGCTCTGCCTCACCCTGCCGGTTCTGGCCTACAGTTACGGAACCATGCTTCTTTTGTGCGGGCCCACCTATCGGTTTTTTCACTTTAACAGTGTGATTTTTGTGCCCCTTTGTCTGGTGCTGTTTGCACAGACGGAGGAGTGAAAATAAATTCATAAGAAATGGTTTGTAAGAGCTGCTCTCTTTTTAGGGCAGCTTTTCGCAATTTTGTTCAGACACTCATAAATTTTTGTTTTCCAATTTTCTATATAAAACCGGACGCAGTCAGGGCAGAAAAAGGCCCGCAGCAAACGGGGTAGAGACACAGGCAAGCTAGCTCTTAAGATGCACTAAGCTCATCAGCAAAGGCTTCTTCGCTAAGTGCTTTCTAAAGAGCGGATTTTGCCTGAGTCTCTGACAACCCCTGAATTGTTTGCTGCGGGCCTTTTTCTGCCCTGCCTGCTGTCGGCTGTTGTATTCAAATGTTTTATAGCTGTCAGCCGGAAGGAACGATCTCCCCCTCCAAACAATTTGGAGGCGGTTAAGAGGTGAAGGGGAGATCCATCCCTTAGAAAGCACTTAAACTGCGAGGCCTCTGCCGAGCAGTTTTTTAGTGCGCCTTAGGGATTAGCTTCCCGGAACCTCTGCCTCCGTTTGGAGGGGGAGATCGTTCCTTCCGGCGTTCGGATTATAATACTTTCTTGGACTACTAATGTCCAAGAAGGTATAGGTCAAAAATAGGAATGAAACTGGATGAAAGAATTGCGATATTCTATTATTCGATAAAGCAGTTGAAATGTTTGTATAATATAGATTATAATTTATGTTGTGATTTATACTTTAGTGGCGTCCGATGGACCGGTCATATGGGGACTTAAAGATTATAGGTGAATACTACTATGTTAGACAGAATAATTGAAAGAACCAATCAATATATCGAAGATATGCCTAAAAAAGAAAGAAAAAAATATGGGCAGTTTTTTACAAGTGTTGAAACGGCAAGATATATGGCGGGTTTATTTGTGATTCCAGGAGAAAAACAAGTTGTAACAGTTTTAGACGCAGGAGCAGGCTCGGGAATTTTATCTTGTGCGCTGATAGAAAGATTAGAAATGATTTCGGAGATAACCAGTATTCAGGTGACTTGTTATGAAACAGATATAAATGTTTTACCTATATTACAAGAGAATCTTTCTTATATCCAGAAATTGTCCTAATTACAAATATCGTTTAACAGATGAAACGTTGGCGCTTCTTAGAACTTTTCAAAGTCTGGCATGGAAGCAAACACATTCCATTTATATGTCATACCATGAGCGTTTAGTGGACATATATACTTCAAAAAAGAAAATGACAATGATGCCTGTAAAGATTAATGGGAATGATTTTAAGTTTTCCGTTGGAAAGCATAATGAATTACAAAAGGCCATTATTGAACAGTTTGCACCAAGGTTTGCACCTGGTGCTGAATGTTTGTATGTTGGTGATACGATTGAAAAAGATTTAGTTAAGAATACAGAGAAATTAGCTGAATTAGGATTTGAGATTACGCTGCATGATAAAATGCCGGATGTTGTATTGTATCGTAAAGATGTGAATTGGATTTATTTTATCGAATCAGTAACTTCAGTTGGCCCAATGAACCCGAAACGATTGATAGAGATTCAAGACATGACAAAAAAAGTAAATGCAGGTAAGATTTTTGTTACAGCATTTTTAGATTTTAAAACGTATAAAAAATTTTCAGAAGACTTGGCATGGGAAACAGAAGTGTGGATTGCTGATATGCCAGAGCATATGATTCATTTAAACGGGGATCAATTTATGGGACCTAGGTAAATAAAATGGTTTGATGCTAATTGATTTTTAGAAACGCAAGAAGAGACCGGGATGCCCCGGTCTCTCCTTGCGTTTATGTATCATTCTCTTCTCTCAGCTTCTTATTGGCCGCCGCCAGCATAAGCTTCAGCCGGTTCACCTGATTTACCTCGCTGGCGCCGGGATCGTAATCGATGGCCACAATATTGGACTGGGGATACTGCCGCCGCAGTTCCTTGATGACCCCTTTTCCCACCACGTGGTTGGGCAGACAGCCAAAGGGCTGGGTACAGACAATATTGGGCACATCCATATGTATCAGCTCCAGCATTTCGGCGGTGAGGAACCATCCTTCGCCGGTCTGGTTGCCCAGGGAAACAATGGAGGAAGCGGCATCCGCCATGGTGTCAATGTTCCCGGGCGGGGAAAAGTGCACGCTTCTTTGCAGGGCTTTGACGGCGGGACGGCGCAGCCATTCCAGGGTACGGATGCCTAGGCGGCCCATGCGGGCGCCGGAGCGTTTCTTGCCCAGGTAGTCAGCTTTAAATTCGTTGTTTTTAAAACAGTAGAGCAGAAAATCCATCAGGTCCGGCACCACGGCTTCTGCACCCTCCGATTCCAGCAGATCCACAATATGGTTGTTGGCGGAGGGAGAAAATTTCACCAAAATCTCACCCACCACGCCGACCCGCGGTTTTTTCAGGGTTTCGTCAATGGGAAGCCGGTCGAAGTCTTCCACAATTTCCCGGCAGATCCGGGCAAAACGCCGGCGGGATACGTGCTTTTGGGATACGAAGTCCCGGCAGGCCTGTTTCCACTTTTCATGAAGGGCGTCTGCAGATCCCGGAACCTTCTCATAGGGCCGCATCCGGTAGAGGACCCGGAGGAAGATGTCGCCGAAGGCCAGGCCGTACATGGATTTGATCACAAGCTCCGGTGTAAGGCGGAACCCCGGATTGGCTTCCAGGCCGCTTAAATTTAAGGAGATGACCGGAATCTCGGGATAGCCGGCTTTGGCCAGGGCACGGCGGATAAAACCGATGTAGTTGGTGGCCCGGCAGCCGCCTCCCGTCTGGGTAACGATGACAGCCAGCCGTTCCGGGTCATAAGTTCCGGAAAATACAGCCGTCATAATCTGTCCCACCACCACCAGGGAGGGATAGCAGGCGTCGTTGTTAACGTATTTCAGTCCCATATCAATGGCCGACTTGTCGGAATCCGGCAGAAGCTCCAGATGGTAGCCGCAGGAGCGGAAAGCGGGCTCGATGATGTCGAAATGGATGGGGGACATCTGGGGACAGAGGATGGTGTGGGTCTTTTTCATTTCCTCTGTAAACACCACCCGGTGGTGGGCGGAGGAGACAATGCACCGGCACTGGTTTTTCTGTTCCCGCACGCGGATAGCGGAAATCAAGGAACGGATGCGGATGCGGGCGGCTCCCAGGCTGTTCACCTCGTCAATTTTTAGACAGGTGTAAATTTTGCCGGAGTTGCTTAAAATATCACTCACCTGATCGGTGGTTACGGCGTCCAGGCCGCAGCCGAAAGAGTTGAGCTGGATAAGGTCCAGATCGTCCCGGGTCTTTACAAAACCGGCGGCGGCGTACAGGCGGGAATGGTACATCCACTGATCCGTTACCAGAAGGGGACGCTCCACCTTATACAGGTGGCTTACGGAGTCCTCCGTGAGCACGGCCATGCCGTAGGAGTTAATAAGCTCCGGGATGCCGTGGTTGATTTCCGGATCCATGTGGTAAGGCCGTCCGGCCAGCACAATGCCGTGCCGGCCTGTTTTGCGCAGAAATTCCAGGGTTTCTTCACCCTTTCGCATCATGTCTTCCCGGACCGTCTCCAACTCTTTCCACGCCTTTTTCACAGCGAAGGAAATTTCCTCCTTCGGAATGTGGTACCGGTGGAGAAATTCTTCCGTCAGGCGTTTTTCCAGAATCTCTTCGTTTTCAAAGGAGAGAAATGGATTGAAGAAATCAATGCTTCCATCCTGCAGCTCGTCAATGTTGTTTTTGATGTTCTCCGGGTAAGAAGTCACAATGGGGCAGTTATAGTGATTGCCCGCATCAGGAAATTCTTTCCGCTCAAAGGGAACGGAGGGGTAGAAGATAAAATCTATGCCCTGCCGGATAAGCCAGGTCACATGTCCGTGGGCCAGCTTTGCCGGGTAACACTCGGATTCACTGGGAATGGATTCAATTCCCAGCTCGTAAATCTTCCGGGTAGAGGCTGGGGAGAGGACTACCTGGTATTTCAGCTCCGTAAAAAAGGTAAACCAGAAGGGATAGTTTTCATAAAAATTCAGGATCCGGGGAATTCCCACTTTTCCCCGCACTGCCTCATCTGCAGGCAGAGGCGTGTAGCCGAATATCCGCTTCTGCTTGTAGGCATAGAGGTTGGGCAGGTGATCCTTGTTGGGTTCTTTGCCGATACCCCGCTCGCAGCGGTTTCCTGAAATAAACTGGCGGCCGCCCGTAAACCGGTTGATGGTCAGGCGGCAGCTATTGGTGCAGCCTTTGCATTTGGACATGGTGGTGGTGAATTCCAGGCGGTTGATCTGGTCAATGGAGAGCATGGTAGTCTCCAAACCTTCCTGATAACGTTCCCTGGCAATGAGGGCGGCTCCAAAGGCCCCCATAATTCCGGCAATATCCGGGCGGACGGCTTCACATCCGGCAATTTTCTCAAAGCTGCGCAGAATAGCGTCATTGTAGAAGGTTCCGCCCTGTACCACAATGTGCCGTCCGAGGGCCGAAGCGTCGGACACTTTGATTACCTTAAAGAGGGCGTTTTTGATAACCGAGTAAGCCAGCCCGGCAGAAATATCCCGGACGGAGGCGCCCTCTTTCTGGGCCTGTTTTACCTTGGAATTCATAAATACGGTACAGCGGGTGCCCAGGTCAATGGGATGCTCCGCAAAGAGGGCTTCTTTTGCAAAATCCTCCACACTGTAATTGAGGGAGCGGGCAAAGGTCTCAATAAAGGAACCGCAGCCGGAGGAGCAGGCTTCGTTGAGCTGTACGCTGTCCACCGTGTGGTTTTTGATGCGTATGCACTTCATGTCCTGTCCGCCGATATCCAGAATGCAGTCCACCTCCGGGTTAAAAAACTCGGCGGCATAGTAGTGGGAGACGGTTTCCACCTCCCCCTCGTCCAGAAGAAGCGCTGCTTTGATCAGGGCTTCCCCGTAGCCGGTGGAACAGGAGCGGGCAATGCGGGCATTCCCGGGTAGAAAGCGGTAGATTTCTTTCACAGCCCGCAGGGCGGTCTTAAGAGGGCTTCCGTTGTTGCTGCTGTAGAAGGAGTAGAGAAGTTCCCCGTTCTGTCCCACCAGGGCCGCCTTGGTGGTGGTGCTGCCCGCATCGATTCCCAGGAAGCAGTTTCCTTCATAAGCCTGGAAATCTCCCCGCAGAACCTGATGGCGGCTGTGGCGTTCCTGAAATTTGCCATACTCATAGGAGGAGGTAAAGAGGGGTTCCATGCGCTCTACCTCAAAATCCATCTGAATATGGGATTCCAGGCGCTCTTTCAGAGCTTTTAGGGAAGTGCCGGTTTCCAGAGGACAGTTCCGGGCCGCACCCACAGCGGCAAAGAGGTGGGAGTGTTCCGGGGAAATGATATGTTCGTCATCCAGTTTCAGGGTGCGGATAAAGGCAGCCTTTAATTCGGACAGAAAGTGCAGAGGTCCGCCTAAAAAAGCCACATGTCCCCGGATAGGCTTTCCGCAGGCCAGGCCGCTGATGGTCTGATTTACCACAGCCTGAAAAATAGAAGCGGACAAATCTTCTTTGGTCGCTCCTTCGTTGATCAATGGCTGGATATCGGATTTTGCAAAAACGCCGCAGCGGGCGGCTATGGTATAAAGAGAATGGTAATTTTTCGCATATTCGTTAAGACCTGCGGCGTCCGTCTGCAAAAGAGAGGCCATTTGGTCAATAAAGGAGCCGGTGCCTCCGGCACAGATGCCGTTCATGCGCTGCTCTGCATTTCCGTTTTGGAAATAAATAATTTTGGCGTCCTCACCGCCAAGCTCAATGGCAACGTCCGTCTGGGGTGCTTCCGCTTCCAAAGCTGTGGCCACGGCCACCACCTCCTGGACGAAGGGAAATCCCAAATGCTGGGCTAAAGTAAGTCCCCCGGAACCGGTGACAGCGGGGTAAACGGTAAGGCGGCCCAGCTGTGTTTCTGCTTTCTGAAGCAGGGCGGCCAGGGTTTCCTGGATATTTGCAAAGTGTCTCTGGTAATCGGAGAAAATCAGACGATGCTCCCCGTCCAGGACTGCAATTTTAACGGTAGTGGAACCGATGTCAATTCCCAATGTATGTTCCGATGATTTGTTCATACACATTTGCAGAATACTGATCTGCAGCCTCCATTTCTAAAAAAAGATATCTAGGATTGAGATCTTATTACACCAGTCTCCATTATACGACATGATTTTTTTGAAAGCAAATAAAAAAATTGTAAAATACCGCATAAGCCAATAGGGCGGATTTATCCCCATCACCATTTCCCCATCCCTGCATACACTATTCTATAATATTATAGAAGAAACTGAGGTGGAATTTTATGGAATGCTGCCATGGCTTTCTCCATGTAGTCCAGAAAGGCGATACCTTGTATAGGCTGAGCAGACAGTACGGCGTCCCTCTTGCGGCAGTTCTGTGTGCCAATCCCTATGTAAATATTTACAATCTGCAGATTGGGGACGAGATCTGTATTCCCAGACGAATCCGGCCCAGAGAGGGCATGCCGGTTGACAAATAGGGGATACACTCCTATAATGGGATCAGTTTAAGCGAAAGAGAGGAAGAGAAGAACTGCATGAACTGGATTGACAAGCTGGAACGGAAATTTGGGCGTTACGCTATCCGCAATCTCATGTACTATGTGATTGTACTGTATGCCCTGGGATTTATAGTACAGAACATGGCCCCGGAATTTTATACGGCCTATCTGGCACTGGATCCCACAGCCATTATGAGAGGGCAGATATGGCGGATTATCACCTTTGTCATCTATCCGCCCAACAACAACATTTTCTATTTCCTGATCAGTATGTACCTCTATTACTCCATCGGAAGAACACTGGAGTACCAGTGGGGGGCTTTCCGCTTTAATTTGTATCTTTTCACCGGCGTGCTGCTGCACGTACTGGGGGCTTTTGTCTGCCAGTATGTGTTCGGGGTCAATCTGGGAATCTTTTTCGGGACCTACTATCTGAATTATTCCCTGTTTTTTGCCTTTGCCGCCACTTACCCGGATATGCAGTTCCTGCTCTTCTTTATCATTCCCATCAAGGCCAAATGGCTGGGGATAATCAACGGAATCTATTTCGGCCTGACCATTGTGTCGGGATTTGTTGCCAATTTTTTGCCGTATACCGTGCTCGTAGGCATGATGCGTATGGGAGTCATCGTACATCCTGCCTACAGTGTGATGGCACTTTTATCCCTGGGAAATTTCCTGATTTTCTTCTTTGCTATGCGCAATATGCACCGTTATTCCCCCAAAGAGATTCGCAGGCGGCGTACGTATACCCGCGGCGTGCAGCAAGGGCAGAGAAGTGCAGTTACGCATAAATGCGCCATTTGCGGGCGCACAGAGAAGGACGGGGAACAGCTGGAATTCCGCTTCTGCTCCAAGTGCAACGGAAATTACGAGTACTGTCAAGAACACCTTTTTACCCATCAGCACGTGAAATAAAGCAAAATCTTCCTACACAAAGTACAGTGGTATCCGGGGCCGAAGAGTGTTATGATTTTAACAAACAATGAAACCGGAAACCAGCGGAATCCCGGACAATGCCCGGAAGGATTTATAGACGCAAAGCGGCTGGAAATGCTTCCACAGGCGGGTATTGGTAGGGATGAAGCGGAACTAAAAACCAGCGGAATCCCGGACAATGCCCGGAAGGATTTACAGACGCAAAGCGTCTGTAAATCCTTCCACAGGCGGGTATTGGTAGGGATGAAGCGGAACTAAAAATAGGAGGATACATACTATGAATACACCAGCAGAAATCGCACAAAATTATGTGGGAATCGGAAAGAAAAAGACAGAGCTTCCCGCTGTCAAAATGTTTGTCCTTGGTATCCTGGCGGGCATGTTTATCGGCTTCGGTGCCATCGGCTACCAGATTGCCACAGCCACCATCGGCGGCGGCCTGGGGAAATTTGTGGGAGCTTTTTTGTTCCCCACGGGTCTGGCTCTGGTGCTTCTCGCAGGAAGCGAGCTGTTTACGGGAAACTGTCTTCTGGTGATTCCCCTTCTTGAAAAGGAAGCCACTTTATCCGGAGTTTTGAAAAACTGGCTTTTTGTCTATCTGGGAAATTTTGTGGGAAGCACCCTGCTGGCCCTTCTTTTGGTTTTTGGGCATACGCCCTCCATGCTGGACGGGGCACTTCTGGACACCATCATGTCCGTAGCTTCCGCCAAAGTGGCCATAAGTTTCGGGGATGCAGTGCTGCGGGGAATCCTCTGCAACATTATGGTGTGCCTGGCTGTGTGGATGTCCTTCTCGGCCAAGACTGCCGGAGGCAAGATTGCGGCCCTCTATCTTCCCATCGTAGTGTTTGTGCTGGGCGGTTTTGAGCATAGCGTAGCCAATATGTACTATATTATGGCAGGTATCTTCTCCAACGGTGTGTACAGTGTGGGTGCAGAGGCAGTCAACATCGGAAATATGCTCGGCATCAACCTTCTGCCCGTAACCATCGGAAATATCATCGGCGGAGCATCGGTAGGTCTTGTCTACTGGTTCCTGTATTTGAAAAAAGCAGCAAAATAGAGTTGAAAAACCAGCTTGACGAAGGCACTTCTATGACATATGATGGTCATAGAGGTGCTTTTTTGGTATAAAAAGGCAGCAGGTGGAACTAGAATCCAAGCGGAACTAAAAATCAGCGTAATCCCGGACAATGCCCAGAAGGATTTACAGGAGCAGAGCGACTGGAAATCCTTCTACAGGAGGGTATTGGCAGGGATGAAGCGGAACTAGAATCAAAGCGGAACTAAAAATCAGCGAAATCCCGGACAATGCCCAGAAGGATTTCCAGGCGCAAAGCGTCTGGAAATGCTTCTACAGAGAGGTATTGGCAGGGATGAAGCGGAACTAAAAATAGGAGGAAACATGAGCATTCAGGTAACAGATTTCGGCTTTACGTCGGACGGCCAGCAGGTCAAGCAGTATACCATGGTAAACCACAGCGGTATGAAGGCAGTGCTTCTAAACTACGGGGCGGTGATCACACAGCTTCACGTGCCGGACAGGGAGGGAAACCTGCGGGATGTGGTATGGGGCTATGAGGACATAGCCGGGTATGAGAAAAATAAACCTGGTTTTGGCTCTGCCATCGGGCGGAATGCCAACCGCATCGGCGGAGCGCAGATTACAATAGGGGGAAAGACTTACGATCTGCTGAAAAACAATGGGGAGAATAACCTGCACGGCGGGGAACCGGGATACAACCGGAGAATGTGGAAAGGAACCATTGCGGATGACAACAAAGTGGAATTTACCATGCACAGCCCGGACGGAGATCAGGGATTTCCGGGAAATCTGGAAGTAAAGATTTCCTACATATTGTCGGATGATAATGAGCTTCGCATTTCCTATGAGGCAAAGGGAGATCAGGACACAGTAGTCAACTTGACAAATCACAGTTATTTCAATCTGGATGGGCAGGAGTCCGACAGTGTGCTGGATCAGGAAGTGTGGATGGATGCGGATGCCTTTACGCCCACAGACGACGGGCTGATTCCCACAGGAGAGATCCGGCCGGTGGAGGGGACTCCCATGGATTTCCGGACCTTCCACGCTCTGGGAGAGCGTATCGATGCCGATTATGTGCCGTTGAAACAGGCAGGAGGTTATGACCACAATTATGTGCTGAACAATGAAGAAACGTATGCCCTGTGTGCCAAACTGCGCTCCCGAAAGAGCGGCATCTGTATGGAGGTTTACACGGATCTGCCGGGAATGCAGCTCTATGCCGCTAATTTTCTGGAAAATGAGGCAGGAGGGAAGGACGGAAAAGTCCACCCGAAGCGAAGCGCAGTTTGTTTTGAAACCCAGTATTTCCCGGATGCCGTTCACCATGAGAACTTCAAAAGTTCTGTTTTAAAGGCGGGAAAGACCTATAAGACGATGACTGCTTACCGTTTTACGGCGGGAGCTTAAGGGGGAAGGGTATGGCAAAGTATGTAATGGCTTTGGATGCGGGAACCACCAGCAACCGCTGTATTCTCTTTAATGAGGCCGGGGAAATCTGCAGTGTGGTCCAGAAGGAATTTCCCCAGTATTTCCCGAAACCGGGCTGGGTAGAGCACGACGCCAGGGAAATCTGGTCCACCCAGATCGGCGTGGCGGTAGAAGCCATGATGCTGGCGGGGGCTTCTGCCGGGGATATTGCGGCCATCGGCATTACCAACCAGCGGGAGACCACCATTGTCTGGGACAGGCAGACCGGAGAACCCGTCTGCCCGGCCATTGTCTGGCAGTGCCGCCGGACTTCGGAGTACTGCGATGCGCTGCGGGCGAAAGGTTTAACGGAAATTTTCCGGGAGAAGACAGGTCTCGTGATTGATGCTTATTTTTCCGGGACGAAGCTCAAATGGATCCTGGATCATGTGGAAGGGGCCAGAGAGCGGGCAGAAAAAGGGGAACTTCTTTTTGGAACGGTAGAGACCTGGCTGATCTGGAAACTGACCAAGGGGAAGGTCCATGTGACCGATTATTCCAACGCTTCCCGCACCATGCTGTTTAACATTCAGACGCTTTCCTGGGATAAAGAGATTCTCCGGGAGCTGGAGATTCCGGCCGGTATGCTGCCGGAAGTGAAACCTTCCAGCTGTGTGTACGGCAGGACGGATCCCAGCTTTTTCGGCGGGGAGATTCCCATTGCCGGAGCGGCCGGAGATCAGCAGGCAGCGCTCTTTGGCCAGACCTGTTTCCGGCCGGGAGAGGCGAAGAACACTTACGGAACAGGCTGTTTTTTGTTAATGAATACAGGCGCGAAGCCGGTATTTTCCAAAAACGGGCTGGTGACAACCATTGCCTGGGGCCTTGACGGAAAGGTAACGTATGCCCTGGAGGGCTCTGTCTTTGTGGCGGGGGCCGCCATCCAATGGCTGCGGGACGAAATGAAACTGATTGCCAGTGCATCCGAATCGGAGGAAGCCGCCCTGCGGGTGGAGGATACGGCAGGCTGCTATGTGATCCCGGCTTTTACAGGGCTTGGAGCTCCCTACTGGGATCAGTATGCCCGGGGGGCCATTGTGGGACTGACCCGGGGAGTAAACCGGGATCATATCATCCGTGCTGCGCTGGAATCCCTGGCTTACCAGACCGCCGACGTGATCCGGTCCATGGAAGCAGACGCAGGGATCCCCTTAAGTACCCTGAAGGCAGACGGGGGAGCCTCGGCCAATAACTTTATCATGCAGTTCCAGGCAGACATTGTGGGAGCTCCGGTAAAGCGTCCGGCCTGTGTGGAGACTACGGCGCTGGGGGCAGCTTATCTGGCAGGACTAGCCGTGGGCTACTGGCCGGACAAGGATGCCGTGCTGGAAAACTGGCGGACCGACCGTGTCTTTGAAGCCCGGATGGAGGAAGGGAAGCGCAGACAAAAGATGCAGGGCTGGCAGAAAGCCGTAAAAGCCTCTTTTGGCTGGGCCCGGGAAGACACTTAAAAAGGAAGCAAAAAATTTTAACATACAAGGAGAAAAACATGAAGGATTTAAAAGGAACCAAAACAGAACAGAACCTGATGACGGCGTTTGCGGGAGAGTCCCAGGCCAGGAACAAGTACACGTATTTTGCGTCCAAGGCGAAGAAAGACGGCTATGTACAGATTGCGAAAATTTTTGAAGAGACGGCTGACAATGAGAAAGAGCACGCTAAAATGTGGTTTAAGCTTCTGGAGGGCGGAAGTGTGAAGGATACGGCTTCCAATCTGAAAGCGGCTGCCATGGGAGAGAACTACGAGTGGACCGATATGTATGCCGGCTTTGCAAAAGAGGCAAAGGAAGAAGGATTTGATGAGATTGCAGCTCTCTTTGAGGGCGTTGCGGCCATAGAGAAGGAGCATGAGGAGCGTTACCGCAAGCTGCTGGAGAAGGTAGAAGGCGGCATGGTATTTTCCAGAGACGGAGATGTGATCTGGCAGTGCAGCAACTGCGGCCATATCTGTGTAGGAAAGAAAGCGCCAAAGGTTTGCCCTGTCTGCGCCCATCCTCAGGATTATTTCCAGGTAAAGGCGGAGAATTATTAGGGAGAGACAGACATGACTTCTTATGAAACATGGCTGAAAAAAGAAGAGGAATGGATCGGCGTATACTGTAAAAAGATACGCCGCCGTTCCCTGTGCATGGTAGTTCCCCTGACGCTGGTGCTCTGCACAGCCGTCATAGGGGGACTGGCTATGATTGGCGGAAGCGGCATGGAGGATGCGGGGTACAGCGCTCTGGGCGGCTTTCTGGCGGGCTTTTTTGTCTGCGCCGTCTATCTGGCAGTTCTTTTGCCGGCTATGAATCCCAAGAGATACGGACGGAAGATTGACAAAAATGTGAGGGATCTCGGATGCAGCGAGAGTGAAAAAGAACTTCTGGCCCGGGAAATGCTGGAGGCAAAAGAAAACCAGAAAATATCCTACACCATCACGGGACCCGGTTCCAAGGGTACGCCGGGGCGTTTTGTAAGGACGCCCCACTTCGCTTTTCTAGTGGGCAGCACGCCCTATTCCATTCTGGTACGCTTATCAGATATAGCGGAGATCCGGCAGGGACAGGAGAAAAAAACGGCTGCCCGGCGGGGCGGAAATACCAGAAGAATGTATTTTTTTACCCTCTATACCATTGGCTTTTACCGCAGGGACCGCCTGCAGCGGGGCCTGACGGAACGGGATCTGCCCGATGAAGCCTTCGGCTTTTTTGATGCAGGCATCCGGGGTCAGGTGCTGGAGCTTTTGAAGGAGAGCGGCATCCGCATCTCCTGATTTTTTGGCGGCCTGTACGGGGAAAGTCCGGGGACCGGATGGAAGAAAGCGGAGGTGAATGACCGTGAAACTGCTGCTTGCGGAGGATGAGGCCGCCATGTCGGAGGCGCTGGCGGATATTCTTACCTATCACAATTATATGGTGGATGCTGTTTCCGATGGGGAAGCGGCTCTGTGGTATGCAAAGGACGGTGCATATGACGGCATTATCTTGGATATTATGATGCCCGGAAAAGACGGTCTGGAGGTGCTGGAGCGGCTGCGCCGGGAGGGAAACAGGACGCCCGTTCTTCTGCTCACGGCCAAATCAGAGGTGGAAAGCCGGATTCTCGGACTGAATCTGGGTGCGGACGATTATCTGACCAAGCCTTTTGCCATGGGGGAATTTCTGGCCCGGGTGCGGGCCATGCTGCGCCGCAGAGAGGCATACACGCCGGATATATTGACATATGGAAATTTTTCCCTGGACCGGAATACCTGCCTCTTGCAGAGAGAGGGAAAGGACATTTCTATGAGCAGACTGGAATTCCGCTTGATGGAACTGCTGATGCTGAACCCAGGGGTTTATTTTTCTGCGGAAAAGATCCTGGAACGGGTCTGGGGATATGACACGGAGGCCCAGGTGGGGACGGTCTGGGTTTACATCTCTTATCTTCGCCGAAAGCTTTCGGATCTGGGTGCAGATGCGAAAATTGTTTCCAGAAGGAATATCGGCTATGCCCTGGAGGCGGAAGTATGATTGCCTCTTTACGCCGGAAATTTATGGCTGCCGCTATGATTTCCCTGGCCATTCTGATTGGGATTCTCACGGCCGGAGCCGCCGTCCTTGGGTACGTCCGTATGGAGCGCAGTGCGGAAGAGACATTAAAATCCCTAACGGAGAAGAGAAGGCCGCCGGGACCTGGGAAACGGCCGCCGTATCCGGCCTTTGGCTACCGGGTGAATCCCGATCCGATGCCGGCCGGGGTGCTGATTGCGTCCGTCAGTCCAGAGGGAGAGGTGTGCTCCGTAGAATATCTGGGAATGATGGAACTGGAAGAAGAGGAAGTACGAGCGATCGTCCGAAACGCCCTGGCGGAAGGAGCTTCCAAGGGAAAAACCGGATCTTACAAGTATGTAGCCGCTGCGGAGAAGGATGGTTCCCTGCGCTTGTTTTTTCTGGATATGTCCTTTTCCACGCGGATTCTTTTGAATACCGTGTTTGCCCTCCTTTTGGCGGGAGCTATCTCTATGGGACTTCTGTTTGTGATTCTCTTTTTGGTTTCGGGCCGTGTCATCCGGCCGCTGGCGGAAAATATTGAGAAGCAGCGGCAGTTTGTCAGCAATGCTGGTCATGAGATGAAAACGCCTCTGGGGATTTTGATGGCAAATACGGACGCGCTGGAGCTGTATCAGGGGGAGAGCAGATGGAGCAGGAATATCCGGAGCCAGACGGAGCGGATGCACAGGCTGATGGAGAGTCTCCTGCTGCTGGCCCGCATGGACGAGGGGGGAGGAGGCATTCCCCTGGAAGCCGTGGACTGGAGCTGTCTGGCAGAGAAACGGGCGGCGGAGTTTGCGGAGACAGCCCGGATCCGGGGAATAAAAATAAAAACAGTCCTTACAGAAGGTCTTGTGGTTTTTGCAGAACCCGGTTATTTGGATGAGCTGCTGGGGATTCTGCTGGACAATGCGGTTAAATACGGGGCGGCGGGAGAAGAGGTTCAGGTGTGCTTAGAGGCTGTGGGCCGAAAAGTGAGGCTGACGGTAGAAAATGCGGTAGAGGTCCTTCCAAATGTTCCGCCCGAGACACTCTTTGACCGCTTTTACCGGGCCGACGCGGCCCGCACCCAGAAGGAAGGGGGTTGCGGCATCGGCCTATCGGCCGCCCGTGCCATCGTCCAGATGTTCCGGGGCAGAATCGAAGCTTCTTATCTGGGGGAAAACCGGATTCGCCTTCTGGTGGAACTGCCCGCGAGCTCCCCGGAGGGGAAGTGTTCCTGACTGTATGTCCTCTTGTACACGGAGCATCTCAATGGGAAAATTCACATAACGTTCACATAAAATTCGCCGTCTGGTCACAGCCGGCGGATTTTTTCTAAGCTTCTTTTAAGGAAACACCCCTACAATAAACGCGGAACTAAAAACAGTAGGAGCCTTGGAGGCACGCAGAGGCGGAACTAAAAATATGACAATTTACAGAAACGAATGGAAACATGAAATCTCCCGGTCTGATCTGATTACCATCCGGCAGCGGATGCGCGCCGTGGCAAAGCCGGACGAACATGCCGGACCGAAGGGCAGCTACCAGGTACGGAGCCTGTATTTCGATACGCCTTCGGATCGGGCACTGCGGGAAAAAATTGACGGAGTCAGTGTGCGGGAGAAATTCCGCATCCGGTATTACAACGGCGACACGTCTCTTATCCATCTGGAGAAAAAGAGAAAGGAGAGCGGCCGGGGCTGTAAGCAATCGGTTCTTCTTACCAGGGAGGAAGCACAGGCGATTGCAGAAGGCCGTCTGGACTGGATGCCCGGCAGCGGCCGGGCTCTGGTGGCGGAGCTTTACAGTAAGATGTGTTCCCAGGGCTTGAGGGCCAAAACCATTGTGGATTATACAAGAGAACCTTTTGTGTATGAGCCGGGAAATGTGCGGGTGACGCTGGATTACCATATCCGCACGGGGCTTGGGTGTACGGATTTTCTCAATCCGGACTGCATTACCATTCCGGCCGGAGAGCCGGTCATCATTCTGGAGGTGAAGTGGGATGCGTTCCTGCCAGAAGTGATACGGATGGCCGTGGGACTTTCCAACCGCGGCAGCAGTGCATTTTCCAAGTACCGGGTCTGCCGTCTGTACGGATGAAAAAGGCAAAAAGTAATGTGAGAGCGTGAGCGAATTAAGGAAACACCCTGCGGGTGTACCTTTATGCTCATAAAAACATGAGCGAATCAAGGAAGCACCTTCGGGTGTACCTTTATGCTCAAAGAGCGTGAGCGAATTAAGGAAAGGGGTTTTTTGACATGAATTTTTCTGATATTTTTAAATCCGGTTTTTTAGAGAATATGGCCAGTGTGTCTCTGCTGGACATGACGGTGGCCCTGGCGCTGGCTTTTGGCCTGGGTCTCTTTATTCATCTGATTTACAAAAAGACTTATTCCGGGATTATGTATTCCTCCGGTTTTTCCCTGACCCTTCTGGCGATGACTATGATTACCACCCTGGTGATCCTGGCAGTGACTTCCAATGTGGTTCTCTCCCTGGGCATGGTGGGTGCCCTGTCTATTGTGCGGTTCCGGACCGCCATCAAGGAGCCTACGGACATTGCATTTTTGTTCTGGTCCATTGGAGCAGGCATTGTTCTGGCTGCGGGCATGCTGCCCCTGGCCGTGGGCGGCAGTCTGGCTATCGGTCTGGTGCTTCTGGTGTTTGCAAACCGGAAATCCGTTGACAATCCGTTTATTCTGGTGATCCGCTGCGCCGATCACGGCAGTGAGCTGCGGGTGCGGGAATTTTTGGAGCATCAGGTCCGCCGCTCCGCAGTGAAAAGCAAAAGCGTCCAAAAAGGTATGGTGGAGCTGAATTATGAGATACGCTTAAAAGACGGCGGCACGGACTTTGTAAATGAGCTGTCCGGGCTGGAAGGTGTGAGCAGTGCAGTGCTGGTGAGCTATAACGGCGATTATCTGGGATGAGGTGAAAGATGCTTCGACATAGAGCGATAGATAAGATATGCTGGATGGCTGCAGTCTTCTCTCTGATTCTTGTAATGTTTTTCGGTGCAGCAGCTTCCTGCGGATGGATTTCGAAAAGTGACTCTATCGATTATGAGAACCGGCTATTTGATACTTCCCGGGTGCATACCATAGATATTGTCATGGAGGACTGGGAAGGATTTTTGGATAAGGCCACATCAGAGGAATACGCTTCTTGTACGCTGGTGATCGACGGAGAGACTTATGGGGATGTGGGAATTCGGGGGAAAGGCAATACCTCCCTGTCCCAGGTGGCGGCCTATGGAAATGACAGATACAGCTTTAAAGTGGAATTTGATCACTACAGTTCCGGCAGAAGCTATCATGGGCTGGATAAGCTGAGCCTGAATAACCTGATTTCCGACAATACGTATATGAAGGATTACCTCTGCTATCAGATGATGCAGGCGGCAGGAGCGGTTTCCTCTCTCTGCAGCTTTGCCTACATTACGGTAAACGGGGAGGATTGGGGACTATACCTGGCTGTAGAGGGTGTGGAGGACGGCTTTCTTGCCCGGAATTACGGCAGCGATCACGGGAATCTCTATAAGCCGGATAGCATGGACTTTGGCGGCGGCCGGGGGAACGGGGCCGGATTCCAGATGGAGGAATTTGAAAAAGAGTTTATGCGGGAAGACAGACAGCATCCAAAAGAGGATGGGGTACGCCCGCCGGAAGGCTTGGGAGAGATGGGACCGCCGGAGGGATTCACGGAGAATCCGGAGGCAGAAGGGCCAAATCCGCCAGGGAGACAAGGAGACGGTTCGCCTATGGGCGGCGGGTTCGGCGGTATGGGGAGCAGCGATGTAAAGCTCCAGTACATAGACGATGATCCGGAAAGTTATCCCAATATTTTCGGAAATGCCAAGACTGACGTTACCAAAGCCGATAAGGCCCGCCTGATAGCTTCCCTGAAGCGTCTCGGCGAGGGAGAGGAACTAGAAAAAACGGTGGATGCGGAGGCGGTGATCCGATATTTTGCAGCCCACAATTTTGTGTGCAACAGCGACAGCTACACGGGAACTATGGTGCACAATTACTACTTATACGAGGAGGACGGAGTACTTTCCATGCTTCCCTGGGATTATAATCTGGCTTTCGGAGGCATGGGTACTGTCGGCGGAGGAGCCGGGAAAGAGCCGAGAGATGCAGCCGGCGGTGAGACTGCCTGAGGAGATTTTTTAGAGGAGGACAGCGCTACAGCAGAAGTAAACCGGCCCATTGATTCCCTGGCGGAAGACGGGGATTTGGAATCCCGCCCTATGGCAGCCTGGATTTTTGAAAATGAAGAATATACCGCTCTTTACCATCAGTGTTATGCGGAATTTGTGGAAACTTTTTTTGAAAGCGGATACTTTGAGGAGATGCTGGAGGAGACCATTGCCCTGATTGCACCTTTTGTGGAAAAGGATCCCACGGCGTTCTGCTCCTACGAGGAATTCCTGGCCGGAGCCGAAACCCTTCGGCAATTCTGCCTTCTGCGGGCCGAGAGTGTTTCCGGACAGCTTCAGGGAACCATTCCTTCCACTTTGGAGGGACAGGAGGCGGACAAAACGGCTTTCGTAGATGCCTCCCATATTTCCCTTTCTGACATGGGAGTATTTTCGGGCGGGGGACCTGGCGGCCGGCACTCTGACGCTGCTTCTGGTGTCAGAACGCCGGCTTTTGGGGACAGATTTTAGGATTCTAGAACAGCATCCTCTTTGGTATAGCCTCCAAGGGAATTTGCTTTTACCTGAATACAGGCAAAGCTGATTCCGGAGTCTTTCGAGGCGGAAAATTGACGTTTTGCGGCCGGAGAAATGCGGATCCAATCACCGGCTGCAAGTGCTACGGTTTCTTCGTCAATCACAGCCGTTCCTTTTCCGTCAAGAACCGCATAGATTTCCTCATTGTTTTTATGGGAGTGGACAAAGGGTACGCCTGTACCTGCCGGAAGGTAATTCATGCTTATTTCCGCCCCAGTCAGGGAAAGCAGATCATGAAGTTCTGTTCTTGCCTGGGATATTACATTTACTTTGCTGAAATTTTTCATAGGTGACCTCCGTTTTTTGAAATGTAATAATGAATACTACAACGATGGTTATAACACGATTCTGTTGTAATGTCAATGGTTATATCAAAAATAATTTTATATATTGGAATGGCAGCTCTGAGAATATCAAAGCTGCCATTCTTGGTCTGAGCACAGAAAACGGTTTCATCATTTCAGTTCGGCTCGCCCACACTGTAATTCTGTTCCGAAACAGGATTTTCCGGGTTATCCAAGCGCATTTCCGTTTGGAACTCCTCGTTGGGTTAGGAATCTCGGTAGCCGAGAAGCGATCCCAAATTCTCCTTGTAATAGCTGTAAATGTTTTGCACACGCTCCCAAACCTGTTCATCGAAATAGACGTCACTCCTTTGGCTGACAATACTCTCTACATACTGGCCAAGATCCGAGTAGAATAAATGGCTGGCATCGTAGCAAACGTATTGTTCATCCTCATATATCTTGTATTGCTCCATTTCTTCAAAGGTCAGGAGACGTCCGCGGATAAAAGCATAGTTCTTCGGGTCTGTAATGCTGCTTTTTTCATATGTGAAAATGTAAATCAAAGGTATATCCGCACCGCCGTCAATGTCTCCTTTGCGCTGCGGGATGTAAGCACTCAGCACCAACGCCTGTTCCGTATCGGAAGAACCGATTTTCTTGTCATAGCCGTCAGTTGTACGGCGGTGCAGGCCGGTAAGCTTAAGCTGCATATCCATTGGTACGGAAGTGTCGAAAACGGGAATTTGCGCGCTGTCTATTACCGTTAATTCCGTGGAGGAGGAAGCGGATACAACCGTTCCATCCGCTTGTTCCAAAAACTTTTTACACAGAGCCAAATATTCTTGGGATAATTTATTTCGCTCTGCAGGGTCGGTGGCATAGCTTTCAAAGTAGGCTCTCAGTTCTTGCGGAATCTTCTGTGTAAGTTCCGGGTCCGCTTCAACAGGCGCAGCGAGAGCGGGATATTCGGCCGGCGTAATATCGGGTTTTGCAAAATCAACCGTGCACATCCAGTCCTGGCCAAAAGCAAACTGATTGTTTGTCAGGATGAGATAGTACCAATCGCTGCCTGCCAGCGGTGTTTCCAGCAGGGATATATCGTAGGCATCTGAAAGGTCAATGGTCATCGTACCGCTTGAATGAGCGGGTATCACCGTATTGCGGAAAGAGACATTTTTTTCTGCCAGCGGCTTTATTTCTTCATTGGTGGTCCATTGCATCAGCTTCAGTACCGATTCGAAGCGAAGCTCTTTGTCTGATTTGTTTTCGATTTGGATGGATACAATTCCATTTCCTTCATAGTCAGCGGAAATTCTCAAATCGTCCCCGGACAGGGAGGAGAATTGCCGGACGGCAAAAGCGGCCGTACTTAGACAGAGTATTACGGCCGCCGCCGTAACCACAGCCAATTTAAAAGGACAAAGGGGCCTCCTGACGTCCAGACAAACACCGGTTCTGTGCTCAAAAATATCTTTTATGTTCTGTAAGTTTGTTTTATTGAAAGAATCCATATAAACCTCCTCAAGTTAGCTTAAAAGAGCTTCTCGCAGTTTCCGCTTTGTTTGATATAGGCGGTTATCTACTTGTTTGGCACTCATATCCAGCGCCCGCGCAATTTCCTTTGGCTTTTGATCGTAGTAATAGCGGCGGAGCAGGATTTCCCGATCCGGTTCCCCCAAGGCATTGATGGAAGCAATCAGAGTACGCCGTGTTTCTTCTTTCAAAATGTGATCTACAATGCCAAGGTGGTCAATGAAATCTGTATCTGCGAGAGGAACCGTATTTCTTTTTGTAATCTCACGGCAGCGGTTAATTGCCTGTGTTCTTGCAATGATTGACAGCCAGGTTTTTAATTTTCCCCGCTCCGGATTATATTTTTCTGCATGTTCCCACAAATAAATAAACGTATCAGCCACACACTCTTCAATATCCTGGGCAGTTCCGATATTGTTCAGAACCGAACTGGAAACGGACCAAAGGAGTTTGGAATATTTTCTGATAACTTCATGGATCGCAGCCTCATCTCTGCTTCGGATTGCGGATATGGTTCTTTTGTCATTCAAAGACATCACCTCTTTTTTATCAAACTGACCGGTCATATATAGTACGGCAGAAAAGGCAAAAACACTTAAAACTATTTTTCGGAGATTCCGTATTCTTGGTGTTAGTATATAAGTGTGGACAGAAAAAGTTGAACAACCTATACTATCAA
>CAJUNN010000008.1:79039-79338 GCA_910587955.1 uncultured Lachnospiraceae bacterium
GCCAGATGGAGCGGAAAGGCATTGCCACAGAGAAGGGAAACATCAACCGCCAGATTGCCGCCGACAATAAGCTGCTGAAAGAGATTAAGGCACGGATTACCCGGCTTTACAAATGGGCAAAGGAGCAGGCAGGGAAACCGGAAGGAAAAGACAGTATCATGGCGCAGCTCTACGAGGCGCAGCTGTCAACAGGGAACCCCGGCTCCCGGTATGGGAAGATAAAGAACCTGAAAGAAAGCGCTGTCTGGTGTTAGTATATAAGTGTAGACAAGAAAAGTTGAACAACCTATACTATCAAG
>CAJUNN010000009.1 GCA_910587955.1 uncultured Lachnospiraceae bacterium
GTTTGCTGCGGGCCTTTTTCTGCTCCGCCTGCGTCCGGTTTTCTATACCTTAACGGACAGTCCGAAGGACTTGTTACTCCGTAAAATCTTTTTCCAAGAGAATTACATTCCCAAACTCATCCATACGGCTTTTCTTTACTTTTCCGAAAAGCCCCTTCTTTCCACCCCGGTCAATGGCTTCATCCACCATTTCTTTGACCTCTGCCACATTTACCAGATGATCGCTGGTCTGCCGGGTACCGATACGGTTGTAGAGAGCCAAAACTGCCATTTCATCCAGTACACACTCCTGTTCTTTGGCGTAAGATTCTCCAAACGCTACCAGCTCTTTGTTGGTAAACGTGGGAATATCAATGGTCTTGGTAAATTTGGCCCCCAGGCTCTCACAGCGGATAAAGAGCTGGCGGATCTCCTCCTTTTCATCCTCCAGGATTACCAGAAGGCCGCCTGTTTTCCGTGTCATGGCATGGGAAAGCTGCACGGCAGTCTCCGTCTTTAAATTCCCTGCCTTCTCAATCAGCAGCGCGCCGCCGCCCAGCTTCTGCACCATGGCGGACACGCCCTTCCCGTTCAGGCTGTCTGCCGCCACCTTGGCCATCTTGGCCCCTTTGACCCGGCGCTGCTTCTGCAGGGCTTTCACAATATCGGCAGCCAGCGTAGTCTTTCCGGTGCCGCCCTCGCCTGTAATCACTATATTTCCTACCAGGGAATCCTCCCTGCGCTCCCTGCGCATCCGATCCTCTTCCAGAAGCTCTGCAAGCTGCTGGTTCATACCCCGGACCGAAGTAAAATAAGCAAAAAGCTTCTTCTGTTCTTCCGAAAGCTGTCCCGGCGGAATGGTGGAAATTTCCGCTTCTAAAGCCCGCTCCAAATCTTCCATCATCGGCGACAGGGATTGGGTGTCCCGCTTCTTCGGCTGCGCTTTTTCCTCCGGCAGGCTTTCCGGTTCCCGGACAGGTGCTTCCTTCGGTTTTTCTGCCGGCTTCTCCGCCGGTTTTTTCACCGTTTTGGCCGGCGCCGGCGATTTTGAAGAGCGCTTTACCAGCTTTCCGTCCGCCATCTTCGCTTCCAGGATATCCTGGATATCGTCCATATCCTCCGGAAGCTCTGCTTCCCAGACCTGCGCCTGTGCTTCCAGTATCTCCAGAATCTCCGGCAGTTTCTCCGTAGGCTGCTCCCCGGATACCCGGCTCTGTGTCCTCTGGATTTCCTGGGGACTGCCCTCTGGTTCTTTCTCCTCCCGGGAAGCCGCCAAAGGTTCCACATGTACTTTTACAGGCAGCCGTCCCTCTATCTCCTCTATCAAACGCAGAATTTCTTCCGGAACCGTAGTGACTACTTCTGTATTCAGATCGGGAAGCTGTCCGGTGGCCCGCAGATATTCCCGCTCCTTCCGGCGTTCTTCGTCCCGGGCCGCCGCCTCCGCGATGGCAGCCTCTGTCTCCCGCTTCTTTTCCTCCCAGCCGTTCAAAATATCCGAAATTGTCATCTGGCCGGTAATCTGCCGCTCGATGACGTTTTCTTCCATATCAAATGTAAGCTGTCCGCTCTCGTCCTGACCCAGGAATTTCGGCAGTTTCAAGGTATCCATCACCAGAGATGCCTGCGGGCGCTGCGGTTCCTGTACCTCTACAGGCTCCCAGTGCTTCGCCTCTTCCTCCGGCCGGGCCGGCGGTTCTTCCGGCTCCGGGTCCTGCCCTTCCGGTACTTCCCATACTTCCTCCGGTTCCGGATTCTGCCAGCCGGCAGCCGGCATTTCCGCTTCCGGCTCCGCTTCTTCTTCCTGAATAAAATCTTGAAGGCTCTCGGCCAGAGCTGCCTGGAGATTGGAGGTGTTAAACTCATCCACGTTCACGGGCTTCACCCGAATCTCTTCCGCTTTCGTGTGATCGGCTATCTGCCGGTACTTCTCCTCCTGGGAAGCCGTCAAAGGCTGGATGCGCATTTTCAGCTCCATGGCTTTGATTACGTATTCTCCCTCGCTGAACCATAGAATCAGATCGTCGCACTCCTCCACGCACTTGGAGAGCATTCCTTCCTTATAATAGAGAAGCGCCAGCTCATACGCCCACTGCTCCTGGTATTCCCTGCTCTTATACTCCTCCAGAATTGCGATCTGATCCTCCACGGAGGAACCGCGGCCCCGGTAAATCTCATACTTCAGCACATACCGGCCCAAATCGTGAGGAGCAGCCTTAATAAACTCTTTGTACAGCTCCACCGCCTCATCGAAATCCCCCATCTTTACAGCTACTTCCACCATTTTATACACAATCATACGGCCAATGGGGGAACAGTCATAAGCCATATTCAGAATCTCATAGCTGTCTTCATACCGCTCCAGGTTTTCATATACCTCAGCCACTTCCATCAGAAGCTCCACATCGTGAACCTTTCTCCAGTCAATGGAGTCCGCAATTTTCGCCGCTGTCTTATATTCCCTCTGCTCCAGCAGCTTTTCCAACTGCTCTGTCTTTATCTGAAACTCATACTTGTCCAACGATTCCACCTCTGTTATTTTGTAAAACCACTATATTTTGATGACTTTTCCGGTATTTTGTCAAAATATGCTATAATTAGTTCTAGTGTATCACAGGGGGGAATCCTTGTCAAAATCTTTTCTTTTACCAAAATCCACCTATACCAGCAAAATTCCGATTTGATAAACGGCTGCAGCCATAACCCAGGCTACGGCCAGCTGGAACAGCGCGCCAAAAGCTGTCCACTTCAGGGAACCAGTCTCTTTTCGTATGGTGGCCACCGCCGCCATACAGGGGGTATACAAAAGACAGAAGGTCATTAGCGCATAGGCATTCACAGCCGTAAAGCCAAGAGTGCCAAGGGCCGCCGACATACCTGCCATTCCCGCCGCTGAAGTCACGTTGGTAATTCCAAACAGGACGCTCATACTGGATACGATTACTTCCTTGGCTGCAAGCCCCGCAATGAGTGCAACTACAACCTGCCAATATCCCAGGCCGGCAGGCTTCATAAGCGGCGCCGCCAGCCGGCCGGCCAGGGCTCCGAAGCTTTGGGACATATCTGTCACCATCCCGGAAGGACCAAAGTTCAGAATCACCCAGATTATAATGGAAGCCGCAAAAATGGTTGTTCCTGCTTTCCTCAGATAATCTTCTACTTTTTCCCAAGTATAGATGGCAATGCTGTGAAAATTGGGCGACTTGTATTCCGGAAGTTCAATCAACAGAGTATTGATCTCTTTCTTCTTCGTAAACTGGTTCATAATCAGCGCCACTGCTATGGCTGTGACAATTCCCAGCAAATACATGGAATAGGCAGCCAGCATGGCTTTTTCATGAAAGAACATACTGGAAAACAGCACATAAACAGGCAGTCTGGCACTGCAGGACATAAAGGGTGTGATCAAAATGGTTTTGAGGCGATCCTTCGGATCCTCCAGGGCCCTGGACGCCATAACCGCGGGCACCGTACATCCAAAGCCCAGAAGCATAGGGATAAATGCCCGGCCGGAAAGGCCTATTTTTCCCATAATTCCGTCCATCACATAGGCCACCCGCGCCATGTAGCCGCTGTCCTCCAAAAACGCCAGGGCCAGAAACAAAATAAAAATATTAGGCAGAAACGTGAGGATTCCTCCCACCCCTGCAATAATGCCGTCTACGACCAGAGAGCACAGCACATTGCTCACTCCTGCATATTCCAGGAAATTCAAAATCACCGCCGTTACATAATCCAGGCCGCTCTCCATATAGCCTTTCAGCCAGTCGCCGATGGCAAAGGTAAGGAAAAATACAAGGGCCATAATTCCCAGAAATATAGGAACTCCCCAGAGCCGATTCGTCAGCACTTTGTCAATCCGGTCCGTAGCCTCCGATTTCCTTGTCTTTCCTACCAGGCATTCTTCAATAATCTCCTCAATAAAGTCATATTTCTGGCTGATAATCTCCGTCTCATAGCTGCGCTCCACAACTCCCTCTACATCCAGGGGATAGGCCTTTCGGACTTCCTCATCCCACTCCAGATATTTGAGGGCATGCCAGCGCATATTGGGAAGCTCACCGTACTGCTCCCTTATAAGATCGGAAATTGCGTCAATTTTATCTTCAATTTCGTCGCTGTACACCATCACAATATCTTTGTGGTGATCGTGCTTGTGATGGCTCACCTTTTCATGATGGTGCTCCAGATTGCCGTCTGACTTCCGGTCTTTGTGGTGAAGCACTGCGTGCATAAGAATCTCAAGGCCCTGTTTGGTTCTGGCGCTGACCGGAATGCAGGGAACGCCCAGCATCTCCGGCAGACGGTGCAGATCCACGTCCATGCCCCGTTCTTCCACAATATCCATCATATTCAAAGCCAGGATTACCGGCTTTCCAAGTTCAATCAGCTGCAGGGTCAGATACAGGTTGCGCTCCAGGGAGGATGCGTCCGCCACATCAACCACCAGATCTACCTCTTCCCCCATAATATACCCTCTGGAAACCTTCTCTTCCATGGTATAAGAAGTCAGGCTGTAAATTCCCGGCAGATCCACCAGGCGCATCGTTTCTCCCTGAAACCGGTATGTACCCTCTTTCTTTTCCACCGTCACCCCGGGCCAGTTGGCAACTTTAAGCTTTGCCCCTGTGTAATCGTTAAACAGCGTGGTTTTGCCGCAATTCGGGTTTCCCACAAATGCTACATGAATTTCATTGCTCATCTGTCTCCTCCCCCAATTACAATGCCTTCTGCAATCTTTTTCCCCACCGCAAACCGGGTTCCCCTTACTTTTAAAATGACAGAACCGCTCTTTTTATTATTCAGGACACTGATTCCTGTTCCTTTTGTCATCCCCAGCATCTGCAGGCGCCGTTTTATTTTATCCTCCAGACAGATATCCCGTACCTGGTATTCCTGTCCGATCTTTCCTTCCCGCAATGTCATAATCCTTCCTCCATCTCTTTCGTTCTCTCCTCAACGATAACACTTCATAAAAAAAGCGTCAATAGTTAATGATAATAATTATCATTAACTATTGACACATTTTTTTCCAAACTGCCGATTACACCTGCAGAAGCTTGCTGACCGCTACGGCCAGAGAGCCGTCGCCGATATGGCAGGAAACGCTCAAAGACAGGGGATCCAAAAAATCTACCTTATAACCCGGAAACGCCGCCTCTACCTCGTCCCGGAACTTTAACGCTTCCGCCTCATTGTTGGTATGGGCAATGTCAATCCCCACCTGATGAGCATCCACTCCGCCGAACCGGGTCTCTATATCGCTGCGGATGGCATCAATCATAATCTGTTTCGCCTGGTGCATGGTTCTCGCTTTGGAGAAGGTATCCAGCTTATCCCCCTGGATCGTCAGCACCGGCTTTAAGCGCAGCATAGTTCCGATAGCCGCCACCGCAGGCGTTAAGCGCCCGCCCTTCTTCAGATATTTCAGCGTAGCCACCGTAATGTAAATACTGGACTCAAGCTTAGTCTCCTCCAATATCTGCCGGATCTGGGACGCATCCTTTCCGCTCTCCTTCAATCGCACCGCATCGCACACGGATTTCCTCTGAGTTATGGAAATCCTCTGGTTATTCACCACCTGCACCCTGCCGTCAAAATCCTGAGCCAGGGCAATGGCTGTCTGACAGGAACCCGACAGGCCGCTGGACATAGGGATATGAACAACCTCATCATGCTCCTCTAAAAGCCCGTTCCAGAGCTCCATAAGGGACTCGGGAGAGGGCTGGGAAGTGGCAATGTCCGCATTGCCTTTCAGCTTCTCGTAAAATTCCTCCTGGGTCAGGCTGATATCTTCAAAATATTCTTTTCCGTCAATGGTAAAGGGCATGGGCAGTACGGAAATTCCCATTTTCCCTGCTTCTTTCTGAGTAATGCCGCTGTTGCTGTCTGTAACAATCGCTACTTTGCTCAAAGTTCATCCCTCCTCACTTTTATTCCGCTGTTTGCACGAAATCCAGTATAACAGTTCGGAGAGAAAAAGACAAGGGTTCTCTTTACTTTTTCATCTTGGGCTGGAAAATCAGGCTGGCAAGATACCCGAATATTAGAGCCGCACTGATACCCACCGCACTGGCAGTAAAACCGCCCATAAAAATTCCCAGAAATCCGTCTGTTTCCACCGCTTCTTTCACGCCCTTCCACAAAAGGTTCCCAAATCCCAGAAGCGGCACCGAAGCCCCGGCTCCTGCAAATTCCTGAAAGGGCTCATAGAGTCCCACAGCTCCCAGGACTGCTCCGCCGCAGACCAGAAGAACCATAATCCGTCCGGGCATCAGTTTCGTCTTTTCCATCAAAATCTGCACCAGCGCGCAGATAAGGCCTCCTATTAAAAATGCTTTCACAAAATCCATCTCGGGTTCTTTGCTCCTCTCTTAACAGTGTTCTATCACAAGGGCATGGGCAATTCCGGGTACACTCTGCCCTTCGTTGAAGCTGACCGTAGAAAGCAGGGCGCCTGTAGGGACAAAAAGAACCCGCTTCCACTGTCCCTGCTCAATCTTCGGCAGAATATGCGCAGCCAGCGTCACGGCAGAACAGCCGCAGCCGCTCCCTCCGGCATGGGTATCCTGCGTCTGGGAATCGTAGATCAGCATTCCGCAGTCCAGATGCCGCCCGCTTAAGTCATACCCCCGCTCTCTGGCCAAATCTATCAAAATGGCTTGTCCCACGCTTCCCAGATCTCCCGTAATGACAGCATCGTAATCCGATGGCTTCCGTCCGAAATCATCTAAATGGCTGCAGATGGTATCGCAGGCCGCCGGCGCCATACAGGCGCCCATATTCATAGAATCCTTCACCCCGTAGTCCACCACTTTTCCGGGAGTGGCTCCTGAAATGCGGGCTTTTCCTCCTGCGGGGGCAAGGACAAAGGCTCCGCTTCCGGTGACGGTCCAGGTAGCTGCAAGGGGGCGCTGTCCGCCGTACTCCAGGGGAAAGCGAAACTGTTTCTCCGCACTTCCGAAATGGCTGGAGGTCAGAGCCATTACGCTGTCCGAATACCCTCCCTGCACCGTCATGGCCGCCAGCATCAGAGCCTCACCGATGGTGGAGCAGGCTCCATACAAGCCAAAGAGGGGAATTTTCAGATCCATCAATCCGAAAGAAGTCGCAATCAGCTGTCCCAGCAGATCCCCGGCAAAGAGGTAGCGCACCAAAGAGCAGTCCGATCCGGCCTTTTCTATGGCCAGCTGGGCCGCCTGTTTCTGGAGGGCACTCTCCGCTTCCTCCCAGGTATTCTGTCCCAGCATGGGGTCCTCCTCGATCCGGTCAAACAGCTTCCCCAAGGGGCCCTCTCCCTCTTTCTTTCCTACAATGGAAGCCGCGCTCACAATGTGGGGGGCTTTCTGGAACTGAATGCTCTGTTTTCCTACAATGGTCTCCACGTTTCTCTCCGTCCTTCCTGTATTTCCTTTTCTCTTATTTTTTCCCGGCACTTTCATTTTATGCCCGGATTTCCGAAAATATAACAGAAATCCGGATGTAAAAAGGAGCGGCTCACACCACTCCCGTCATTTTCAGTACCCAGTAAATCAGCCCCAGCAACCAGCTCGTAAAGATCCCGTAGAGTATGACCGGGCCGGCAATGGTGAAAATTTTGCATCCGATGCCAAAGACCTGCCCCTCCTTCTGGTACTCAATGGCCGGCGCCGCCACACTGTTGGCAAACCCGGTGATAGGAACCAATGCGCCTGCCCCGCCCCACTTGGCAATGCCGGGAAAAATATTCAGTCCGGTTAGAAAAACGCTTAACAAAACCAGAAGCATGGAGCACCAGGAACCTGCCGTCTTCTGGTCCAGCCCCAGGCTTTTGGCATAGTTCAGGAATGCCTGTCCCAGGCAGCAGATGAGGCCGCCCACCAGAAAAGCTTTGGCCAGCTGAGCGCCCAGGCTGTGGGTGGGCGTTACCTGTTTTACATATTCGTTGTATTTCTGTTTCTTCTCCTGCTCGGCCATCTCTTTGATTGTCTCTGTCTCTTTCATATCTGTCCGCCTTTCTCCCTACCATCGGTAATAATAATAGATGAGGGAACCGACCGTTCTCCCCACTGCCATGCCTGCTATCAGTATTTCCATCCCCCTGCGCAAATCAATGCGGCGGGTGAAAATGGGAACAATATTTACAATCTCTGTCAGTGCCATGGCCCAGGCTCCCACAAAAATACCTGAAAAAATTCCGAAAAGCCCTGCGCCCGCACTTCCCAGAGGAAGAACTATCTGGTAAACGCTGAGAAGATTTCCAATGATTCCCCCCGCCGCCACCGCGTCCTCATACCAGAAAATGTGCTTTGCCGTGTGAGTCTGATCCGCAAATTCCGCCACCAGCCCCAGGGCAATGATCAGGGCAAAGAGGCCGCCCGCCACAGCCAGGCCGCAGCTCAATCCTACGGCAGCCATCAAAATCTGTTTCATCCACATGCAATTTCTCCTTGTCAGGATTCCCCTTTATGGCTGCCGTTTCTGCTAGCCGTATTGATAAGGGTTGTGTTGACATCATCCTCATAGAGCCGCATTTCCACCTCAATAGGCGTAGGTTCCTTTGTGAGCCGCCGTCCGCCAATATGATTGAAAAACGCAATAATCCCCGCAGACAACCCCAGAGAATACGTCAGTTCCAGAATGGTAAACCCGTCCGATTCCTGTCCGGTGAGCAGGGTGTAAAACTGCCCGAACAAATCTACGGTGGAAACATCATTGTTAAAGGCCATAATAGAAAAAGCAGAACCAAAAAAGCAGATCAGGCAGACAAACGCCACTTTCAGAAAACAGACTGCCGGATTTTCCTTAGGTTTGGTAGAATACTCTACAATAAAATCCTGCTCACCCATATTCTGAATCTCCAGGGAGGGATATACCGCCTGAATCTTCTCCACCACATCCAGTATGGAAAATACATGGCGGTCCGCGCAGGAATGTGCGCCTTTTCTCACGTTTTCAAACGTATAAAGTTTTTCCGTTTTCAGCCGGTTAACAATAGCAGTGTCGGCGCACTGCATCTCTCCCGCCTCGCCTAAGGTGACAGTGCGATTGTACGTACGGATATTCTTCTCAAATTTGAGATACAGGATTTCGCTCATGCTGCCAGGTGCTCCGGTGCAATGCTTTCTATATGCCATACAAACGTTCCGTCTTTAAATGTCTTCTCCTGATTTCCCGTATACACATAATAAAAAATTCCAAATGCCACTGCCGCAAGGACAATGGAGATCAGCCAGGCTCTGTACTTTGTGCGGTTCATAATCATTCCTCCTGCTCTTATATTCTCTATGGGTAGTTTAACCCGGCCTGTCCAAAATATACATTTGATCATTTTTACATCCGCCTCTTAAGTGCCGCCAAAATCTTCTTCTCCATCCGTGAAATCTGTACCTGAGACATGCCCAGCTGCTGCGCTACCTGGGTCTGTGTCTGATCGCAGAAAAAACGCAGATTGATGATCTGGCGCTCCCTCGGCTCCAGGGTATCCAAAAGCTGTTCCAGAAGCAGGCGGCGCAAAAGTGTCTCTTGCTCATCCTTTCCCTGTTCCACCTTGTCCATCAGGCTTAAGCCTTCGCCGTCTCCCTGATAAACAATTTTCTGGAGGGATTCCACCTCCACGCTGCTGTCCATAGCTTGCACCAGCTCCTCAGCTTCCACTCCGAGAAGCCCGGCCAGCTCTTCCACGCCCGGCTCTTCCCCCCGCTCCATCAAAATCTGCTCCCGCAGCCTGGCCGCCTTTCCGGCCAGCTCTTTTAAGGAACGGCTCACCTTGAGCATGCTGTCATCCCTCAGAAAACGTTTGATCTCTCCCGCAATCATCGGAACTGCATATGTGGAAAACCGGACGCCGAAGCTCAAATCGAAGCGGTCTACCGCTTTCACCAGTCCGATGGCTCCTATCTGAAACAAATCCTCTGCCTCCACCCCGCGCCCCAGAAAACGCTTAACAACGTGGCGGATCAGACCCATATTTTCTTTTATCAGCTCTTCCCGCGCTGCTTTATCTCCTTCCTGTGACTGGCAAATCAACTCCTCGGTCCGATCCATAGTTACTCCTCGGATTTTCGAATCTTCTTTTTCATAAGAACCGTCGTCCCCTCTCCCGGACTGGACTGAACCTGCACCTCGTCCATAAATGCTTCCATAAACAGAAAGCCCATGCCGGATCGTTCTAATTCCGGACGTGAAGTATACAAAGGCTCCATAGCCTTCTCAATATCCGGTATCCCCACGCCCCGATCCGTAATCCGCAGTTCCAGTACCTCCTCCTCTATCTGCCCGAAAATTGTAATCGTATGTACCTCTCCTTCATAGCCGTGTATGATCGCATTGGTGACAGCCTCAGATACCGCTGTCTTCACATCCGCTACTTCCTCAATGCTGGGATTCATACGGCTCATAAAAGCGGCTACCGTCACCCGCGCAAAAGCTTCATTGTCGGAAATACTGTCAAATTCTACTTTCATGGTATTCTTCATTTCGATCTTCCTCCCTCAACCTCTTCCACAGGTATAATTTTGGTAACTCCGGATAAAGTCAGAATCCGCGCCACCTGTGCCTGTACCTGCACCGCCCTTACCTTGCCTCCCAGGGCGCGTATCATTTTATACCGCCCCATCAGCATTCCAATCCCGGAGCTGTCGCAGAATGTCGTATCCGCAAAATCAAAAATTATTTCCCGGATATCTTCTGTCTGAATCCGGCGATCTGCCTCCCTGCAAATGGCCTTTGCACTGTGATGATCCAATTCCCCGGGGACCCGGATCCGCAGTATGTGATCCGTCGTTTTCCGTGTTGTCTCCATGTTCCAATGCCTCCTTCTCTTTCCTTCCTTTCTTCCGCCCGGAAATGCCTTTCCGGCACAGCACAAAGGGACATACCAAAATTGGTATGTCCCTTATTCCAGGGTTTCTCTTTTGTTTTTTCTGCTTTTTTCTATGGTTATGCCGGAGGCTGGGGATCCTGCGGCTGGTTCTCCTGAGGCCCTTGAGGCTCTTGCGGCTGCTGGGGCTGATTGGACTGCTGCTGTTCTACCGCCGGCTGTCCTAAACGGGTCAATGCCTGGTTGCAGTAATTTGCCCGCACCGTTCCCGGATAAGCCTCCGCAAACTTGCGGAACAGCGGAACCGCTTTCTCCGTATCCTCACTGCTCTCATACGCCCGCGCCAGATAGTAGATGGCATAACCATCCTGGTACATTTCCTCCATATCCACAACACGCTGCAGGTTCTCCACAGCCTCCGCCCAATTTCCGGCATTATAAGCTGTCTCGCCTGCATCGTACCAGCCTTTCAGTTCTTCTGCATGTACGGCCCGGTAAACTTCCCGGTAAAGAGACATGGCTCCTTCCGAAATCTGCTGGGTATCCACCTCATTTAAAGCCCCCAGAGCCGCTTCCAGATTTTCACCGCGAAAAGCGTTATAGGCCTCTATAAGCTGCTCGTAGCTGCCCCCCGTTTCAGGCTCCGCCTCTTTCTCCGCCAGGGCAGCCTGCAGCTCTTCCACCTGCTTCTGCAGCCCGTTCAGCTCTGTCTGCTTAGCTGAAACCTCATCGCTGTAGGCGATAATCTGCTGGTTGGTCTCGCTGCGGATGGAGCGGACTTTGGCCGGAACCACCAGAAACCACATAAGCGCTACGCCTACCACCAGGCCGATAAGAAGATTCAGCACTACGTTCATCCCCGTCGTATCTTTATAGGTGGCCGGCATAATAATCGTCTCATTGCCGCTGGTATAAGAAATAATATCGGAATTTTTCGTTTCCCTGATTTCCTTCGCCGGCTTTTCTTTGGGATTGACCGCTTTCCCCGTAATCCGTTCCAGTTCTTCCTGGTAATGGAGGGACAGATTGTCAGTCTTATCAATAGCCAGCGCCCGGCGCAGCTCCCGCCCGGCCCGCTCATACTCCTCGGTCTTTATATAAAGCAGTGCCAGAAGCTGATGTCCCTTCACCAGCTTGGGATTCAGGGAAAGTACTTTTTTCAGCTGGATAATCGCCAGATCTTCACTTCCCTGCTGGCAGTAGAGAAGAGACTGGTTATATTTCTTAATTGTCTGATTGATGGCCGCCCAGCGGGACGGATTTTCCTGAATGGCCCGGATGTATTCATCAGCAATATTTTTGTCCGGTTCCAGGCTCTTGCTGATAATCCATTCCGTCAGAGCCAGAACTACTTCGCCCACTTCAAAGTAAACCAGGCCCAGAAGATTCCTGGCCTGAATATGATTTTTATTCAGCCGCAGGCTGTAGCGCAGATCCTGCATGGCTCCGGTCAGATTTCTGGCCTTCGCCTTCTCCAGTCCCATATTGTAATAGGTATTCGAGAGCCGGAACAATCGGTTATAGATTTTGATATCCGTCCCGCAGGCGCTGCAGTAACCGGGATCCATCAATGTTGCTCCACATCTGATACAAAGCATAAGGTCCCCCACTTTCTAACGGCTGCTGCCTTTCATCTCTCCCAGCATCTCCTGAATCAAATCTGCTATATCTTTGGGCTTATTTTTATATACGTTTTCCTCTACCTGCTCGGCTTCCAGGCTGGGATGGAATTTCTTCAATTCTTCCTCAAAATCAATCATGTGACATCCTCCTCAAAATCCCTTTGATGCTGCCTGCCAGATACAGGGAACCTACACAAAACAAGATTCCGTCTGCCTTTTCTCTGAGGGCTGCCGCGAAAGCCTCCTCCGCATCTGCATATGCCGTGATCTTATCCATACCGGACTGCCGGAACAAGGCCGCCGATTTCTCTGCTTCTACTGCACGATAACCGCCTACTTCTGTGACAATTACCCGTTCCGGACGAAGCTCCCGGCAGATCGTCTGTATCATACTGGGATAATCCTTATCATCTACCGCGGCAAAAAGCAGCGTCACCGGATAATCCTTCTCCAGACGCTTTGCCGTCTTCACAAACTCCTCTACGCCTGCCTCATTGTGGGCTCCGTCTATGATGACTCCCGGCAGGACCGTCTCCATCCTGCCCTGCCACCGCATGGCGTCAATTCCCCGGCGAATCGTATCCGCCGTAAATTCCGCTCCCCCGTCCAGGGCCTTGATGGCTGTCACGGCCTCGGCCGCATTCATCACCTGATATTCCGCCACGCTGGATATAGAAAGCTCAATATAATCATAATACCCAGAATGAATGGAAAAATCAATATGTTTATCCGTCATAGATGAAATTTTATACATTTCAGGACGGACGCCGAATGCAGGGGCATGAAGCTCATGAGCCCTCTTTCGGATTACTGCCTCTGCCTCCGGATCGGAGGCGTCGTAAACCACCGGAACTCCTTCTTTCAGTATTCCGGCTTTCTCGCCTGCAATCTCCGCAACCGTATTTCCAAGATACTCCGTATGGTCCAAGCTGATCGAGGTAATCACCGTCACAATGGGATGATCCACGGAATTGGTAGCGTCCAGACGCCCTCCAAGTCCCGTCTCCATCACCAGGTATTCCACGCCCGCCTGTTCAAAAAGCACCATCCCAATCAAAAACAGAATCTCGAAATAGGTGGGATGGGCGTACCCCTCCCGCTCTATCTCCCCGATGCACTCCATCACCCGGTGAAATGCCTCCAGAAACGCTTCATTGCTTACCTGCTCCTCATCCACCACAAAGCGCTCGTTGATCTCCACCAGATGAGGAGAGGTAAAAAGTCCCGTACGCTTTCCGGCCGCTTTCAAAATAGAAGCCAGAAAGGAACACACAGAGCCCTTGCCGTTGGTTCCTGCCACGTGAAGAATTTTCATCTTATCCTGGGGATTCCCAAGGCAGCGCAGAATTGCCCTGGTATTTTCCAGTGTATTCTTTT
Source organism: uncultured Lachnospiraceae bacterium (assembly GCA_910587955.1). Lineage (GTDB taxonomy): Bacteria > Bacillota > Clostridia > Lachnospirales > Lachnospiraceae > Laedolimicola. Next base: position 13,780 of record CAJUNN010000009.1, read on the forward strand.
TCGTAAATTTCGGTGTCTCTTCGATATAAGTTACCGCTTCCCGGTATGTCATCATAACGGATAACTCCTGTCTCTATTCCGTGAGAGCCGCCAGCCGTTCCTGCACCTGGGCCATCATCTGACTGTATTTTTCCAGCTTCTCCTTCTCTTCCTCGATCTTGCTCTGAGGAGCCTTGCTTAAGAATTTCTCATTGTTCAGCATTCCGTTCACCCGCTTCAGCTCCCCTGTCAGACGGGCCTCTTCCTTTTTCAGGCGCTCCAGCTCTTTATCCAGATCCACCAGATCCGCAAAGGGCATATAAATGGCTGCATCCGCTGTTACAGCCGATACCGCATCTCCGCCGACGCCTGCCTTATCCGGCTGAATCCGCACTTCACTGGCGTAAGCAAGGGTCTGGAAGAATACCCGGCCCCGCTCAAAAATTTCCCGCACCTCTTCCTTCTCCGCCACTACGATGACCGCAGCCTTCTTGCTGGGAGGAACATTCATGCCGGAACGGACATTGCGGATTCCCCGTACGGCTTCCTTGATCCGCTCCACCGCAGATTCATCCGGCGCGAATTCCCATGACTGCCGGTATTCCGGCCAGGCAGAAATCATAATGGATTCCTCCCCGGTTAGATTACAGAAAATCTCCTCAGTGATAAACGGCATAAAGGGATGCAGAAGCTTCAGGGCATTGGCCAGAACCGTCTTAAGCGTCCACAGAGCGGCAGCTTTTGTACTGTCCTCCTCCTGATAGAGCCTGGGCTTTACCATCTCGATATACCAATCGCAGAACTCTTCCCAGATGAAATCATAGAGCTTCTGCACGGCGATTCCCAGCTCAAACTTGTCCATATTGGCTGTCACATCTTTGGCCAGCGTGTTGGCTTTGGAAAGAATCCACTTATCCGCACCCGTCAGCCTATCCGGAGCCAACTCTTTTGGAACCTCGGCCTTCTCCATATTCATCAGAATAAACCTGGAGGCGTTCCAAATCTTATTGGCAAAATTCCGGCTTGCCTCCACCCGTTCCATGTAAAAGCGCATGTCATTTCCCGGCGCATTTCCCGTCACCAGGGTAAAGCGCAGGGCATCAGCCCCGTACTGATCGATGATCTCCAGGGGATCGATCCCGTTTCCCAGGGACTTGCTCATCTTCCGCCCCTGAGCATCCCGCACCAGCCCGTGGATCAGCACATGATGGAAGGGAGATTTTCCCGTTTGCTCATAGCCGGAAAACACCATGCGGATTACCCAGAAGAAAATAATATCATAACCGGTCACAAGCACGTCCGTGGGATAGAAGTAGTCCAGATCCGCACTCTGCTTTGGCCATCCCAGGGTGGAGAAGGGCCACAAGGCGGAGGAAAACCAGGTGTCCAGGGTATCCGGATCCTGGGTGAAATGCTTTCCGCCGCACTTGGGGCATACCTGCGGAATCTCCCGGGCCACTACAAGCTCCCCGCAGCCGTCGCAGTAATAAGCAGGAATCCGGTGTCCCCACCAGAGCTGCCGGGAAATACACCAGTCGCGTATATTCTCCAGCCAGTGCAGGTAAGTCTTGTCAAAGCGCTCCGGCACAAAGGTCAGCTCGCCGTTTTTCACTGCCTCGATCGCCGGCTTGGCCAGCTCCTCCATCTTTACAAACCACTGCTGCTTGATCAAGGGCTCTACGGTGGTGCCGCAGCGGTCATGGGTTCCCACATTGTGGGCATGGTCCGCCACTTTTACCAAAAGTCCCTGCTCTTCTAATTCCTTCACCATCATTTTCCGGGCTTCGTAGCGGTCCATGCCCGCATACTTTCCGCCGTTCTCATTGATGGTGGCATCGTCATTCAAAATATTGATCTCCGGCAGCCGGTGCCTTCTTCCCACTTCAAAATCGTTGGGGTCATGGGCCGGAGTGATTTTTACTACACCGGTACCAAACTCCATATCCACATAGGAATCCGCAATCACCGGAATCTCCCGGCCCACCAGAGGCAGGATCACCGTTTTCCCGATGATATCCTGATACCGCTCATCCTCCGGGTTCACAGCCAGGGCCGTATCTCCCAGCATGGTTTCCGGCCGGGTGGTAGCAATCTCCACAAACCGGTCACTGTCCTTGATGGGATAATTGATATGCCAAAAATGGCCTGCCTGCTCCTCATGCTCCACCTCTGCGTCGGAAATAGAAGTCTTGCACACGGGACACCAGTTGATAATCCGGGAGCCTTTATAGATATACCCTTTCTCATAGAGGCGGATAAACACTTCCAGAACCGCCTGGGAACAGCCCTCATCCATGGTAAAGCGCTCCCGGTCCCAGTCGCAGGAAGACCCCAGCTTTTTCAGCTGGTTGATAATAGCCCCGCCGTATTCCTCTTTCCATTGCCAGGCCCGTTTCAGAAATCCTTCCCTTCCCAGCTCCTTCTTGTCAATGCCCTCAGCTTTCAGCTGGTTGGTTACTTTCACCTCCGTGGAAATGGAAGCGTGATCCGTCCCGGGAATCCAGAGGGCATTGTACCCTGACATCCTCTTATAGCGGATCAGGATGTCCTGCAAGGTCTCATCTAAGGCATGTCCCATATGCAGCTTTCCTGTCACATTGGGGGGCGGGATCACAATGGTAAAGGGCTTTTTCGTCCGATCCACTTCTGCATGGAAATATTTTTTCTCCAGCCATTTTTCATAAATCCGATCTTCCATTCCTTTCGGATCGTAAGTCTTTGCCAGTTCTTTCATTCGTATCCTTCCTCCTTTAAATTCAACAAACGCCCTTTCAGCATTGAAAGGGCGTTTTATACGCGGTACCACCTGTCTTATATACAGCCGCAGCCGTATACATCTCCAAACCTTTTAACGCAGGTCAGGCGTGGGCAGCTACTGTTCTTTCACCGCTCCGGCTCCGAAGCCACCTACACAGCCGCTTTCCCAAGGAGCCTTTCAGCCTGTGAACTCCTCTCTCTGACAGACGCATCTTCTGTGTACCCTCTTCTTCTCAGCCTTTTTATTTTTTGCTAAGTCTTAACATAACAGGCTTTTCCCCATTTGTCAAGAATTTCCCGCTTCTTTACGTATCGTATATTCATCAAAGACGGTCCAGCTGTCCACCTCGTAGGCCGTAATGTGCATCTCCGTATCCGACACGTCGATTTTTACGGCCGTGGGAACCTCATTCTCCCCCACAACCACTAAGGGATCCGCAAGGGCAGGCAGCCCGTACATACAGCCGCTGGCCGTTCCGGCCGTCACAAACATGACGCCCTCGGGATTCACAGCCGTGCTGCCGGAGGCATAGTCATAGTCCGAATAGACATCCCCGCTCCTGGCCACAAAAGCCGAGCGGGAGTACACGTGATCGTGGCCTGCCAGAATCAGGTCAAAATCAAAGATTTCTCCCATTCTGATCATAGAATTGGTAATTCCCTCATTGATCTTCTCCCGGTTATGCTCCACACCGCTGTATGCCGGATAGTGCTGGATCAGGACCCGCCACGTTACTTCCGGGTTGGCGGCAATAAACCGATCCACCTCTTCCTCGTGTTCGTTGATAAACTGCTGGGTACTGCTGTTCAGCACCACAAACAAGGTATTTTTGCGCACAAACCAATAGTCCCCGTCCTTGTCAAACTTGCTCATTCCGTAATGCTCGGAACGGTTGGGGACATTGAAATGCTCATAAAAATACGGTCCCGTGGGAACTCCCTTCTCTTCTGCCCCTTCTTCCGTGGCAATGTCATGATTGCCCGGCACCGGAGCCAGGGGAATCCCATATAGTCCCAGATGGTTCAAAAATCCGTCGTACTGTTCCGCATTTCCAAATTCCGCCACCTGATCGCCCCCGTGAATCATAAACAGAGCTTCCGGCACATACGTTGTCAGCCTTGTGACTACTTTGTCCCAGGTATCCACCGTAACCTCCATGGCCTCCTTCTCCGACTGCCCTATCTGTGCGTCGGAGACAAACAGAAAGGTAAAATTGTTTCCCTCCGTCTGGGGAATTTGATACTCATATTCCGGCGACCACCCGCCGCTGTCATTGCCTACCCGGTAGGTATAAGTTACCCCGGGCTCCAAATCCGCAACCTCCGCTTTGTTTACATAATACTCCCGCATTGTGGCAGAGGGCTCGCATGCCGCGTCAACAGTCCGGGATTCCTGTGTCGCTGTGTTATTCCAGACTACCTTCCCTGCCTGTCCGTCCGGCGACATCCAGTTAAACCGGACTTCCGCTGCCGTTGTTCCTACCTGCATGGTCAGGCATTTGATAGGCGTTGTGTCCAAAAGAGGCTTGCTGGTATAATCAGCCGCAAACGCTTCCCTTTCTCTGGCTGCCCTCTCTTCTTCACTCTCATCTGCCGGAGGTTCCTTTGGTTCCTCCGGCTGCGGCGGCTTCTCTGCTTCCGGCTGTCTAACGGGTTCCGGAACTTCCGCCTCCGCAGTCACAGGCTCTTCTTGTTTCTGTCCCCTGGCTTTCAGGGTCCAGGCTGCGGCCGCTACCAGTATCAGCAGCACGGCCGAAGTAAAAATCGCGCGCCCACTGGCTCTTCTCTTTCCCATAATATTTCTCCTCTTTTCCGGACCTTCCTCAAGATGCCTTTCATCCCGGCTCGTCCTCTTAAGGTTCTATTCTACTAATATATTCCGGAAAAAGCAAGGAAATCACAGATTCTTAAGAAAACCGCAATAAATTTTCGGAAACCTTAAGAAATGTCTGCCCGCGGCTTATTTCAGCTGATTTAAAAGACCATTCTTCAGAAAGTCCCTCATCCATTCAGGATCCACGCCCTGGATATAGTCCCCTCCCTCCAGAAACATAACAAAGGTTGCCAGGCTGGAAAGCGCCGTCAGGCAGGCGGCAGCCACCGGAATTTCCTCCCGGATCTCGCCGCTTGCCTTCCCCTCCTGGCACAATTCTCCCAGAACCGTAATGGGGCGGCAGGAGAAATCCCTGTGTTTTTTAAATTCTTCCAGTATGGATGCACTGATCTCGGTTCTCTGGGTAGTCAGGCGCAGAACCCGCATAAAAGACTTCTGTTCCCGGAACCGCCGCTCGATCCAGTCAAAGGCATACTCCATCTTTTCCCCAAAACTTTTCAGCAATTTCAGCTTTTCCCGCTCTGTGCTCACCTCCCGCTCCATATCATAGAGCAGGGCACTTACAATAATTTCCTCCCGGCTTTTGAAATAATCATACGCCGTTCCTTTTCCGATTCCGGCCTTGCGGGTAATGTCCGAAACCTTAATGGTATTGATATCTGCGCCCTCGTCCAGAAACTCCAGTACCGCCCGGTACAGAGCCAGTACTTTCGGTCTCAGCTCTTCCATTTACTCCACCTCCCCCTTTCCCCTTCTGCGGATCAGGAGGGAATAAATACAGGGAATCACAAACAAAGTGAGAAGCGTACCGTACAGCAGGCCGCCTATAGTAACAATAGCCATGGGCTGAACCATATCTGCTCCCATTCCCACGCCTGCACCCATAGTGGACAGACCCAGGATCGTTGTCAGCGCCGTCATAAGGATCGGACGCATACGTGTCTTGCCCGCCTCCACCAGGGCTTCCTTTTTCTCCATGCCCCGGTCGCAGAGCTGGTTCGTATAATCAATCAGCACAATTCCGTTATTTACAATGATACCGGCGAGCATAACAAAGCCGATCATGGCGATAACGCTGAACTCGCTTCCCGTTGCAAACAGTCCCAGCAATCCTCCTGTAAAAGCCAGGGGAACCGTAAACATAATGATAAAAGGTGACAGCAGGGACTGGAACTGGGCCACCATGATAAGATACATAAACAGAAGCGCCAGCAGAAGCATCTTCACCAGCTCTATCATGGACTCGTTGATAGTCTCATTTTCCCCCTGCATCTCCACACTGTACCCCTCAGGGACGGAGTACTTGTTCAGCTTCCTTTGGATTTCCCCGGATACCAGGCCTACGTTGTGGTCCTCGTCAATGGAGGCTGTCACCGTCAGATACCTGGATTGGGCATCCCTCTGTATGGAGTTCAACCCCTCCGCCCGGGAAAATTCTGCAATGTCCCTCAAGGGAATATGCTCCTTGGTATTATCCTTCTTAGTCACAGTCAAGACCAAATCCTGCACCGTCTCCCGGGTCAGCTGCTCATCTTCCCCGTTCACCACCAGCACGTCATAGTCTTCCGCTGCCGTGGACAGCGTGGTGGCACTGTCCGGATCCGACAGCTTTTCCATAATCTGGGAAAATACCCCCGCCGTAGTGAGCCCCTGCTGGGCCGCCTTTTCTTTATTTACAGCAATACGCAGCTCTCCGGTAGTCTCTTCAATACCGTCTGACACATCTACGGTTCCTTCCGTCTCTTCTACAATCTCTGCAACTTCTTTTGCAATCTCCTGAAGCCGGTCCAGATCCCGGCCTTTGATCATGACGGAAACGCCGCTTCCCCCCAAGGCACTCATATCCATGCTGGAGGTGGACACTTCAATCTCCGCCTCCATGTCCGCCGTCATTTCCAGAATCTCATCTTTCAGCTCTTCATTTGTCAGCTTCTTATCTTCCCGCAGCAGCACATAGACGGAAATCTCATTGGTGGCAGTATTTCCTCCCAGCATTCCCATAGCGCCGCTGGAAGCCGCCATGGCTCCCACCTCTGTCACATCCTCCAGGGTCATCAGGCGGCGCTCCAGCTCATCGGCCTGGGCGGCCGTGTCTGCCAAAGCCGTTCCCTCCGGCATGGTCAACGTCATATCCATCTGGGTGCTGTCCATCTCCGGCATAAAGGCCGTGCCCTGGGCAAATTCCAGCACCGCGCTTAACATCAGCAGCGCCACAGAGAGAATCAAAACCACTGCCCGGTGGTTCAAGGATACCCGGATGAGCTTTTCATAAACCGTCATCATTTTTTCAAAGAAACGGGAAGACTTCTTCTCTTTGGTATTTTTCAGAAGAGCCGATCCCATAGCCGGAACCAGGGTCAAAGCCACCGCAAGACTGGCTCCCAGGGAATATGCGATAGTGAGGCCCATATCTACAAAGAGCTGCCGGGTAATTCCTTCCGTAAATACGATGGGCAAAAACACGCACACAGTAGTCAGGGTGGAAGCCGCAATAGCTCCCGCCACCTCCCCGGCGCCCTGGATAGCCGCCTGGACCGCACTCTTCCCCTCACTGCGCAGACGGTAAATATTCTCGATAACTACAATAGAGTTATCCACCAGCATACCGATTCCTAAGGCCAGGCCCGACAGGGAAATAATATTCAGCGTCACTCCGCTGAAATACATGCAGACCACCGCGGCCACCACACTGATGGGGATGGAGCAGGCGATCACAAGGGTAGGTCTTACGTCCTTCAAAAAAAGTATCAATATTAAAATCGCCAGAACGGCACCCGAGATCATATTGCTAAATACAGAGCCTGTCACCAGATCAATGTACACTCCCTGGTCCATCAAAGGCCGACGAAGCAAATCCGAGTCCTCTTCCTGAAGCTCCGTCATCTTCTTGTTAATCCGGTCCGATACATCCCCGGTGGAGTAACCCGTCTGTTTCTGAAGGGTCAGCATAATGCCCGGCTGTCCGTTGATACTGGCGTAGACCTCGTCGGAATTGTCCGTCATAAACACATCCGCCACGTCACACAAGCGGATGGTATCCACCCCGTCCATCTCCATATCGATCAGAACCATGTTCCGGAGGCTCTCCAATTCCTCTACCTTATCTCCTACCCGGACCAGATAATCGATACCTTCCTCCGTCACATACCCCGCAGGCATAGAAAAGTTTTGGGCGGCCAGGAGATTTTCCACCATCTCCACCGTCAGAATATCCGTCATATCTGCGTTGTCAAAAGCTTCCTGTTTGGCCTCCGCCAGATCCTCCTCCCCTTCCTGGAGAGATTTTAAGCCGTCGTTTAACTGCTCCTGGGCATCACGGATCTGCTCCCAGGCGTCGCTTAACTGCTCCTCGGCAGACTCCAGCTGTTCTTTGGCGGATTTTAGCTGGGATTTGGTGATGCCTAAGGTGGCCGAAGCGCTGCCCATCTCAATGGCGGCAAGCATTTCGCCTTTATTCGCCTCGATAATTCCTTGATCCAATTTGGCGTTGCCGGCTTCCAGCTGGGCTTTAACGGCAAGAAGCTGGGCAGTCTCCGGCTTCGCTGCTTCTGTCTCCATTGCTTGCTTCTGAGCGGTGATTCCCGCCTCCACTGTGCTAATTGCCAGTGCCAGTTTCTCTACCGAATCAATCATAGTAATATCAATGGCAGGCGGATTTCCCAGCAATGGCCCCAACGATACCAAACCCGCTTTTATTACTTCTGCCTGCTCTGTGGTATCTGTAACAGCTTCCGCCTTCTTCTTCACATCCTCCAGGCTCTTTTTCAACGTCTGAAGCCCCTGAACCGCCTGTTGGGCCTTTCCATAGTCCGTATCAGCCAGGGAAGTCTCTACCACCGCCAGCTGCTTAGTAATCTCCGCCTTCTTATCGTTCAGCTGGGCCTGTACCGCTGCCAACTGGGCGGCCGTCTCCCCTTTCTTGGAATCCAGGGTATCCAATCCGTCCCGCACCTCATCCAGGCCCTCATTCAGATCATGCTTATTCTCCTGGAGATCTGCCTCGTTTTTCTGAAGCTCCGCAATGCTGTCGTTCAGCTCCCGCTGGCCGTCCGCCAATTCCTTTCTTCCGTCCGCCAGCTCTTTCTCCGCATCCTCAAACTCGCCCTCTATGTAGCCGAATACCTGCTGGTTAATGGCATCAATTTTTTCTTGGCGGATGACTACCTGCACGTTCTCCTCGATAAGGCCTGAGGCCGTAACGGAAGCCACGCCTTCCAGGCTCTCCAGCTCCGGGATAATGGTATTCTCCGCCAGCTTCGTAACCTCCGCCGGAGATAGTCCTTCCTTTCCTACGGCAGCCACCATCACCGGCATCATATCCGGGTTCAGTTTCATAATAATGGGACTGCCGATGGAATCGTCATCCCACATAGCCTTTAACTGATCTAGATTCTCCCGCATCTCAATGGTCACGGAATCCATATTAGCCGTCTGTGCAAATTCCAGAATCACCAGAGAATAATTCTCGGAAGAAACGGAGCTTACATTCTCAATGTTGCTCACTGTAGCCATGGACTGTTCCACCGGCCGGGTTACTACCGTTTCCACTGTCTCCGGGCTGGCCCCCACATAGGTTGTCATTACAATGGCGTAGGGCAGATTCATGCTGGGAAGCAAATCCGTAGTCATTTTCGTAAAGGACACAATGCCCAGCACCACCACCAGCACCACAGCCACCAGAACGGTATAGGGCTTCTTCACGCTGTACCTGGATATCATTTTTTCATGTCTCCTGTCTCCTCAAGTTTTCCGACCCATGGGTCGGTTCTGTAATATTATAGGCGTAACCTTTGTTTATGTCAACTTGAAAAGGGTTAAAAAAGTATAAAATCTTATGCCGCCTGTGCATTTTTCCTGCTCAGCTTTTAGCAAATGCACAATAAAAAACGGGGATGCCAAGGATTTGGCACCCACCGTTTCTTTCCATAATTATAAATACCGCTTCAGCTCTTCCGCTTTATCCGTCTTCTCCCAGGGAAGATCGAGATCCAAGCGTCCGAAATGTCCGTAAGCCGCCGTCTGCTTGTAAATGGGACGGCGCAGGTCAAGCATCTTGATAATGCCGGCCGGACGCAGATCAAAGTTCTCCCGGATAATCTCTACCAGCTTGACATCCGGCAGTTTCCCGGTACCGAAGGTGTCCACTCGCACGGATGTGGGATGCGCAACACCAATAGCATAGGAAAGTTGAATCTCGCACTTGTCCGCCAGCCCGGCTGCCACAATGTTTTTCGCCACATAGCGGGCTGCATAAGCCGCAGAACGGTCTACCTTGGTACAATCCTTGCCTGAGAAGGCTCCGCCGCCGTGCCGCGCCATGCCACCGTATGTATCTACAATGATCTTCCGCCCGGTAAGGCCGCTGTCTCCGTGAGGCCCGCCGATTACAAAACGTCCCGTAGGATTGATAAAGAATTTTGTATTTTCATCCACCAGCTCCGCAGGCAGAATCTCGTCAAACACATATTTCTTAATATCTTTATGAATCTGTTCCTGGGTCACATCCTCGCTGTGCTGGGTGGAAAGCACCACCGCATCCAGGCGCACCGGCTTTCCGGCTTCGTCGTACTCCACCGTCACCTGTGTCTTGCCGTCGGGCCGCAGATAGGCCAACGTGCCGTCCTTGCGGACTTTGGTGAGCCTGAGAGCCAGTTTATGAGCCAGGGAAATCGGATACGGCATCATCTCCGGCGTCTCATTGCTGGCATAGCCGAACATCATACCCTGATCTCCGGCTCCGATTGCCTCAATCTCGTCGTCGCTCATGGTATTCTCTTTGGCTTCCAGCGCTTTGTTTACACCCATGGCAATGTCCGTGGACTGCTCGTCGATGGCTGTAAGTACCGCACAGTTGTCTGCATCGAACCCGAATTTTCCTCTGGTATAGCCCACTTCACGGATGGTATTGCGGACAATTTTCTGAATATCCACGTACCCTTTGGTGGTGATCTCTCCCATCACCATAACCAGCCCCGTAGTGGTAGCCGTCTCGCAGGCCACCCGGCTCATGGGATCCTGCTCCAGCAAAGCATCCAGAATCGCATCAGAAATCTGATCGCAGAGCTTATCCGGATGTCCTTCCGTTACAGATTCTGAGGTAAACAGTAATTTTTCCATGGTTTTCTTCCTCTCCTTCTTTTGATTCCTTCCTTGCGGAAATAAAAAAGGCCCGCCGAAGCGGACCCGTTATATTCTGATAACCAAATCCCCTTATTGTTCGATTAAACTCGCTCAGGTTGGCACCTTCCGTTGCCGGGGTTGCCGTGACTTCATAGATCCTTTGTATCTCCATCACTCTGAATAAGAGAAAATTCTACAATATTTAATTTGCCTATCATCAGGAATAGAATACTCCTCTTTCCCGAAGTTGTCAACCCACTTTTAAGCGGAATTTCTGGATCTCTTTGTCATCCTCCACTTTCTCGATCATAGCTCCCAGGCTGCGCAGCTTCTCCTCAAAGCACTCGTAACCCCGCTCAATAAAATGGACATCCTCTACAATGGTAATACCCTCCGCTGCAAGCCCGGCAATCACCAGCGCTGCGCCCGCCCGCAGATCCGGGCTGGAAATCCGCGCTCCGGTGTATTTCTCCGCTCCGTCTATGATAGCCGTATTGCCCTCTACCTTGATGTTCGCACCCATACGGGCCAGCTCATCCACATACTTAAAGCGGTTTTCAAAAATACTCTCCGTCACTATGCTGGTTCCTTTTGCCAGTCCCAACGCCACCGTAATCTGCGGCTGCATATCCGTGGGAAAACCCGGATAGGGAAGCGTCTTTACATTGGTACTCTTTAAGCCCTTAGAGCAGACCACCCGCACTGCGTCGTCCAGCTCCTCAATCTCACAGCCAATCTCCAGAAGCTTGGAAGTGGTGGCTTCCAGATGCTTGGGGATAACATTTTTCACCGTTACGTCGCCCTTGGTAGCCGCAGCAGCGAACATAAACGTGCCTGCCTCAATCTGATCGGGAATGATGGAGTACTCCGTGCTGTGAAAGCGCTCCACGCCCTTGATGCGGATCACATCCGTACCGGCTCCCTTAATATTGGCACCCATACTGTTCAAAAAGTTGGCCACGTCTACCACATGGGGCTCTTTGGCTGCATTTTCCAGAACGGTACTGCCCTCAGCCATGGACGCCGCCATCATAATGTTGATCGTTGCGCCCACAGACACCACATCCAGATAAATATGACTTCCGTGCAGGCGTTCCGCCTCCGCCACAATAAATCCGTATTCAATCTTTACATCCGCGCCCAGAGCCTTAAACCCTTTCAAATGCTGATCGATAGGCCTGCTGCCGATATTGCAGCCTCCCGGAAGCGGAACCTCCGCTCTCTTGTATTTTCCAAGAAGCGCTCCCAGAAGATAGTAGGAAGCCCGAATCTTCTTGATATACTCATAGTCTACACTGAAATTCCCGATATGGGAACCGTTTATCTTAACCGTATGGCGATCTACGCGCTCCACCTGCGCTCCGATCTCCTCCATCGCCTCCAGCAGGACATTGATATCCCGCACATCCGGCAGATTGTCTACAACTACAGTCTCATTCGTCATGATGGACGCAGCGAGAATGGCAAGGGCCGCATTCTTCGCTCCGCCGATTTCCACCTCTCCGACGAGTGGGTTTCCGCCTTTAATCACGTATTGATCCATAACTGCCCCAACTCTCCGTTTCTAACTCTAATCTATGAAAAAACTCTCTTGCTGTCTATCTTGTCTGTTTTGGCCTGTTCCTATTCAAGAAACATCTTAATTTAGTATACCACAATCTTTTGATTTGTAAATACCTTATATTTCCGGTCTTTACAGCAGCCTACGGATAGAAAGCCCGGACTCCTCAGCCAGCCGCCGGAAAAGCTCCGACGCCGCACTGACCACGGTTTCCTCGTGAAGGAAATCCGTAATATCCGCATCAAACAAGATATTGGCCTGGGCGGGGAACTCGTCGTCTCCGTCCCAAAAAATAATCTGCAGGGGCATGCAGTCAAACGCCCGGATCTGATACCCTACATCTCCCTGGGGAACCGGCTGTCCATTCAGGGCCCGGCATGCCTGCCGCAGCTCCTCCATGTGACCATCAAATTGTCTGGCCAAGGGCTCCAGAATGGTGCGGATATACGCCTGCTCAAAAGGCGCCGCCCGCTTTACCTGCCGGAAGGGAACAAACTCTCCCCGGACTTTTGCGCCCGGCTTGGAGTAGTAAAACAGATGATAAATCATCATTACGGCATGAAAGGGAAGCTCCCGCTCCGGCTGCGAAACCAGCGACAGCTTCCCGTTCTTTTTATCCAGACGGTACTCCTGATTAAAATAAGTAATATACCGGGCGTCTGCATCGCTCCGAAGTCCGAAACGCCGTTCCAGCTCCTCCTGATCAAGGCCCAGGTAAATCTCCCTCCATCTCTCGCAAAGGGCTTTATAATTTCCCGATGTACCTTCCATCCATACTCCTTACTCCTGAAAATCCAGAACCTCCTGCAGCATGGGAACCGCCTCGGCTGCCCCGGCTTTGCGTACAGCCAGGGAAGAGGCCTTGCTGGCCAGCTCCAGGGCTCTTTCACAGCTCTCTCCCCGCAGAACAGACGCCAGGAAATAACCGGAGAAGGTGTCTCCCGCTCCCGTAGTGTCTACCGCTTTGCACGGATAAGATTTCTGCGTAATCAGCCGTCCCTCTTTCAGGACCATAGCCCCCCGGGTTCCAAGGGTCAGGATGATGCAGCATCCGGGCCAGCGCTTGGCAAGCGTCCGGCAGATGTCTTCCGGCTCTTTCTTCCCGGAGAGCTGGGTCCCTTCCGTCTCGTTTACGAAGAGATAATCCACATACTGAAATACGTCCGATTTCGCTAGCTCCTCCGACATGGGGGAAGGATTAAAAGCAATCTGAAGTCCCTGCTTCTTGCAGTACTCCATGGCGTATTCCACATTGCTGATCTCATTCTGGAAAACGGCGCAGTCTCCCTTTTCAAACCGGGCAGCCGCCTGATGGATAAAGTTCTTGTCAATCATGCCATTGGTTCCCGCCGTGAGCAGGATACAGTTCTCGCCGCTGGAAGCGTCTACCTGGATCAATGCCTGGCCGGTCATGGCTTCCTCGTCCACTTCAATCATATCCGTACAGACTCCGTTCTCCTCCAGAAAAGAAACCATATCTTTTCCGTCTTTTCCTACTTTTCCCACATGCCAGACTTTTGCGCCGCCCCGGCTGAGGGCGACGGACTGGTTGAATCCTTTTCCGCCGAAGTGAAGTTCCAGGCTCTTGGACGCCAGCGTCTCCCCCGGACGCAAAATATGCTCCACCTCATACCTGAAATCCAGATTCAATGAACCAAACGACAATACTTTCACAGCTGCACCCTTCCTTCCTTTCTCTGTCTCTTTTTCTTCTTGTATCAAAGGTAACCCATGGGATTTACCTGTCTTCCGTTTACAATAATCTCAAAATGCACATGGGGTCCGGTGCTCCAGCCGGTATTGCCGCTCAAAGCAATTTTCTGTCCCTGCTGCACACTCTGTCCCGCACTCACCAGAACCCGGCTCAAATGCGCATATCTGGTCTGTTTCCCGTCCGGATGGCGTATGGTGACACAGTTTCCGTAGCTGGAGAACCAGCCCGCCTGTACGACGGTTCCGCCGCTGGAGGCCATTATCGCCGTACCGATAGGACAAGCCCAGTCAATTCCCTTGTGAACCGATCCCCATCTGGCTCCGAACCCGGAGGAAAGCCGTCCGCCCGACAGAGGTTTGATATAGGTAGGCGGCGTCATGGTTCCCCGCTCGATGATCTGCGGAATTGCCTCTGCCATTATGGTCTCGGCAATAATCTCCCGGCCTTCTTCCGCATCGTTTCTTCTCGTAATCAGAGCTGTCACCTGGCGATGCCCCTGCTGGGCTTCCTGGCGCACCTCCGTCTCCGTGGTATACCAGGAATCATTATCAATATACTGGGTTTCTGCAAAATAATCCTCTTCATAAGTGGACTCTTCCACGGACATTACCGACAGCTCCGGCTGGGGTACCGTGATAACAATCTCATCCCCAATCTGCAGGGTGGTTGTCTCCTCCAGGCCCTCGTTTAGGGCAAGAACTTCCCGCACTAAAAGGTCATGGCTGTTTGCAATCACGGACAGGCTGTCTCCCGGCTGCACCTCATAGACCTCGTTCTTCTCCGTATCCTTAGTTACCATGTCGATAGCTTCCGCCGTAGGCGTAATCTCGTCCTCGGAAACGTAGGCTTCCACAATCTCCACCTGTTCACTGAAATACAGGTTCCGCAGTCCGTCTCCCTGCACTTCTTTGCTGTCTTCCTCCGGAGTTTCCTCCTGCTGCAGATCCGCTCCCGTGACCGTCTTGGTGATAACCTCCTCCACCGACTGGGTCACGTCAAATTCTGCAATTCCCGCAGCCGCATTTCCAACCCGTATCCGGCTCTTCCCGGAATCCGCCGCTTCTTCCTCCGCCTCCTGTTTGGACATCTGTACCGTGTAGACATTCAGCTCCCGGTCTGCATTGGACACAATGCTGATCTGGAACTCATTGTTTGTGTCAAACCGATCCTTGGTGGCATACAGCACATCCATAACATCCTGATAGCTTCCCAGGGTAACGGTAAACTCATTCACTTTCAGCTGATAGGCTTTGTGTTTTGCCGTTTCCACTTCCTTGCGCAGTTCCTGGTAAATGGCATCCGTCAGCATCTCCGTATCCATGGTTGTGGCAAAAACCTTGGGGATTTTCTCCATGCTGTATTCCACATCCGCCAGCACCAGCCCTTCGGTCTCCCTGGAAATCCGGGCCCTGGCGTCCAGAAATGCCTGCTCCACCACATCCGGATTTTTAACGGACCCAACCAGGCGCCCTTCCAACGTCACTTCATAATAACTGCTGCCGTTACCGAAGCCGTTTCCCACCAGCGGAACGCCTGCCAGCATACATCCGCATGTGATTACCACTGCCTCAATAAATACCAGCTTTGACTTCTTATTAAAAAACAACTTCTTCCTGTTCATGTTTCCTCGTTCATCTTGTAATATTTTCGTAACAATTTCTATTCTAACAACAAATTCAGCGCTTGTAAAGTTTTTTCTAGGGTTTGTTCCACGTCAAGGCCATCCTCGTCCACCGTCACATGGGCATACTTTTCATACAAAGTCCTCCGCTCCTCATACAATTCCCGCAGCGTCTGTCCCTCCCGCAGTACAACGCCCCGGCTTCGGATGTCTGTAAGGCGCGCCTTCACCGCCTCATAAGACAGGCGCAGATAGACTACGGTTCCGATTTCACACAGATGGGCCATAGCCTTTTTCCCGTAAACCACACTCCCTCCGGTGGCAATCACCGCACATGCGGGATGTAATCCCATAGCCGCCCGCTCTTCCACGGCCAGAAATCCCTCTGCCCCTTTTTCCGCAATTATCTGACTCAAAAGACGGCCTTCTTTTTTCTGGATTACCAGATCCGCATCCACAAAATCCTTTCCAAGCACTTTCGCCAGAATCACTCCTATGGTACTTTTCCCGGCCCCGGGCATTCCGATTAATACAATATTTTCCTTCTTTTCCCTCATGATCTCTTCCGCTTCTTCTTTACGCTGTATCCGAAGCTCCCACACTGCTCTCCCAGCGTAAAATAGGAGCCGTGGGAATAGGCCAGAAGCCCGGTCCGGTTCAGCTCAAACTTCCCATTGGGATTCAAATAGGCCTCGTCTGCATCCACGGCCAGAACTTCGGCCAGAAACATGTGATGGGAACCAAGTTCCCGTATCTCCGTTACCCGGCACTCGATGTTTACCGGGCTCTCCTTGATCACAGGCGCATGCGAAAGCTTTCCTGCTTTCTCCGGGGTCAAATGAAGCAGGGAAAATTTATCCGTATCCCGGCCGGATTTCACCCCGCAGAAATCAGCCGCATAGGCCAGCTTCTCCGTAGTCAGATTGATAACAAACTCTCCTGTCTCCCGGATTATCCCGTAGGAGTACCGCTCCGGGCGGACTGAGATGGATACCATAGCAGGGTCGGAACAAATTGTCCCGACCCATGCAACGGTAATAATATTTGCTTTCTCTCCCTCTCTTGCGCAGCTCACCATCACGGCCGGCAAAGGGTACAGCATATTGCCCGGCTTCCACTGCTGCTTTCCTGTCATAGTCTCTCTCCTTTGGCTCTACTGCTGAATCACGCTTACCAAGGCCGGAATCAGCTGTTTCTTCCGGGATACCAGGCCTTTCAGCTCATACGTATCACTCTCCTCCGAGAGCTGGAACGCTTCCCGCACCAGGCTGTCCGCATTCTGTCCGTAGCAGAGCAGCTCCGTAGTCTCCTTCACAATATTGGTCAGCATAAAGAAAATCATATTCAAGCCGATTTCCTTGTACGCAGTCTCCAGATACGGTAGAAGTTTCTCCCGGATCTCCCCCAGCTCAATGGTATTCATCGAATTGATCTGTCCCACCGCAAATTCGATTCCGTTTACGCTGAAACGCTTAAAATCCTGGTAAAAAATTTCTTTCGGCGTCCGGGCCCCCAGATTGCTGCCGGCCGAGAACATGTCGATGGCCAGTTCCTCAATCTCAATTCCGGCAATAGAGGACAGGTTCTCCGCCGCCGCTTTGTCTACGGCCGTGCAGGTGGGAGACCGGAACATAAGCGTATCGGAAATAATGGCAGAGCAGAGGAGCCCTGCAATTTTCCTGGGAATCTCCACGCCTTTTTCCTGATACATCTGATACATAATCGTCGCTGTACAGCCCAGAGGCTGATTGCGGAAAAATACCGGTGACATGGTTTCCAGGGAGCCAATCCGGTGATGATCGATGATCTCCAGAATTTCCGCATACTCAATGCCGTCCACTGCCTGGGATTCCTCGTTGTGATCTACCAGAATCAGTTTTTTGCGCTTCAGATTCAGCAGGTTCCGCCTGGAAATCATGCCCACATAGTTTTCTTCCTTGTCCACTATCGGGAAATCACGGTACCGCTTCTGTCCCATGATCTCTTTGATGTCCTCCGTCTTCTCACTGACGTTGAAAACCGTCAGATCCTTAGACTTCATAAAATACTGGATGGGCATGCTCTGATTGATCAGTCTGGCCGCCGTAAAGGTATCGTGAGGCGTACTGATCACCACACATTGATGCTCCTCCGCCAGCTTCTTTATGGTCAGTGATACCTTCGCTCCCTCGCAGACGATGATGCAGCCTGCCCGCATCTCAATGGCGCAGAGCTGGGACTCATAGCGGTTTCCCAGAATCACCAAATCCCCTTCTTCAATATAATCTTCCATCAAGTCCGGGTTCGCTGCCGCAATCAGCACCTTCCCCCGGTTATAATAATCTTCGTCCGACCCGATCAGCATGGTTCCTTCCAGCGTATCCACAATGTTCCGGTACTGGGTATTGGCAGTAGAAAGAATCTTGCTGTCATACACATCCATATAGGAAGTGGCAATATCACCGATGGTAATCAATCCCTCCAGCTTCCGCTCATTGGTAACCGGGAGCGTCACTACCCCAAGCTCCCGCATAAGATTCCACGCCTGTTTCAAAGAGAGATTTCCCCGGACACCTGCAGTCTTCCGAATCTCAATATCCTTCACCTGTGTCATAACATCCGCTACGTATACCGGAGCTTCTGCCTGAAAGAAGTTCAGCACGTACTGGGTTTCCTGATTCAGCTGCCCGGCCCGGGCTGCAATGTATCCGCCGCCCTCCAGATGATTCTTCAGATAGGCATAGGCCAATGCAGAACAAATGGAATCCGTATCGGGATTTTTATGTCCGATGATATACACCGGTCTGGTCTTATCCTTTTCCATGTTTCTTCCTTTCAAAAACCTGATTTTCCAAATTTATTTTATCATTTCCCCATGTGCATTACAACTGTTTTTGTGCCGCGGGCGCTTGTTCCTTTTGGATAATTTGCCCTATTTTTTCTTTATCTTTTTTGTTCTTTTGTGCGGTTTTACAATAAGTTCAAACTTTATTCATATTTTGTTCACAATTACTTGTTATACTGAATTTACGTTAAAGGAAAGAAACAATACCTTTTGAAAAATCACTTATTACGCATATAGATAAATTTTTTCATAATAGCCTCGGTGTACTTTGTACGCCGGGGCACTCCTCATTTACGCGAAAACTGCGAACCGGGCGGAGGCCGCCTCCCTACTGCATCATCCCCAGATGTACAAATACCCTCCCCACAATCTCTTCTTCTCTCACCGCACCGAAACTGCGGGAATCCATGGAATTCACCCGGTTATCGCCAAGTACAAAATAACAGCCCTGCGGCACCTCATAGGGAAATGTAATCTTGTCCGACACCGCCCGCGTCTCTCCCACAAGATAGCTATGCTCCTCCGGTACACCGTTGATTAGCAGCCTGCCGTCTCCGTCGATTTCTACCCGTTCTCCGGCAGAAGCCACGATCCGCTTTACATATTCCGGTTCTCCCTGCCGGCGGATGATCACCAGATCCTCCTTCTGGTAGGACTGATCCAGCCGGTAAAAAACTACCATTTCCCCGTCCCGCAGAGCCGGCTCCATAGAATGCCCGCTGACATAAGCAATACCAATCACATAGTGAAAGACAAGGTAAATCATAGCCGCCAGAACCACACACTCTGCCCAGAAGCGCTTCCATTCCCGCCGCCTCTGCACCTTATCTATTTTTTCCTCCAGAATCTCATTGGGAGTCTGTACTCTTGCCTTCTTCATAACTCCGTCCTACTTTTCCTCAGATACCGTATCCACTTTATTGCGTAGCAGCGTCATGCGCTCTATAAGCCGTTCCATCTCCTCGCGGATCATTACAAGCTCCCGGTTATGCTTCTCCCGTTCCTCCTGATTCTTGGCCTCCTGTTCCCTGCGGATGCTGATCCGTGCCTCTGCCAGCTCCTCCTGCATAGCCTGGCGGGCTTCTTTCAGCTTTTTCTCTGTTTCTACGCGGACCAGTTCCACTTCCCGCTCTGCCCGGGCCTGTACGTTTTCTGCTTCTTCTGCCGCTTCCGAGCGGATCCTGCGGACCTCTTCTTCTGCCTGCCCCCGGGCCTTCTCTGTCTCTTCCTCTGCCCGGATGCGGATTTCTTCTAAATCCTGCTCAAACTTCCCGCGCGCCTCCTCCAAAAGCTGCTCCCGCTCCTGCTGCTCCCGGACACGGAATTCCTCCGCCTCCTCCTGGTACTGCTTTTTCATCTGCTTGAGCTGTCCCCGGGTCTGATCCCGCATCTGCTGCAGCCGGTTCTGGTACAAAGTGTTCAGCTCCTGCATTTTAGCAAACACATCTTCCTTCTGGAAACCGAACAGACCGCTTCGAATCCGCATACGGCTCAGGAAATCATTGATCTCGGGAAATTCCACCGCCGCTGCTCCCGGTACAACTTCCGGCACCTCCAACGGTTTACTTTCATTTACATTATTCTCTGCACTCATCTTTTGGTACCCCCTGACTGTCTTATCGCAAGCGTTTTCTACATCATACCCCGGAATGGGCGTTTTTGCAACTGTTTCCGCATAGCGGCCCTTTCGTCAGCCCTTTTCCGCCGCTTCCTCGCCCCCGCAGATAGCCGGGGTAGAACCGTATCCCACCCCCAGTCTGGAAGCTCCCATGTCCACATATTTCTTCGCCGTCTCAAAATCACGGATTCCGCCGGAGGGCTTCACTTGAATTCTTCCACCGGAAGCTTCCAGCATAGCCCGCACCGCCTCTTCGCTGGCCCCGGACGCTCCGAAGCCGGTAGACGTTTTTACAAAGTCTGCTCCCGCCTCTATGCAGATCTCCGTAGCTTTCTTTATTTCCTCTGCTGTGAGTTCGCAGCTCTCAAAGATCACTTTCACGCCTACACCGTATTTTCCAGCCGCCTTTACAACTCCTTCAATGCCCTTTCGCACCTCATCCCATTTGCCGGAACGGGCATAGCCGTAATTCATGACCATATCGATCTCCGCCACTCCCCTGGGCGCATAGAGTTCCGCCAGGGCAGCCTTTCCCTCCGCGCTGCTGTCCCCGTGGGGGAAATCCAGAACACAGCTCACCCGTGTATTGGTTCCTCTGCACATGGACACTGCCAGATCGATATCACAGGGCCGCACGCATACAGAATACACGTCATAGTCAATCCCCTGCCGGATGGCATCTCTCACCTCCTGCTCAGACATTCCCGGTTTGAGTACTGCATGATCAAAATAGCGGTTTATTTTCATGATCTTCTCCTCTCTGCTTTTTAAAGCAATCATACAATAAATGACTGCGAATGGCAATTACATCCTCCAATCCTGTTTACTTTCTCTTGAGAATTGGTTATACTTAAAAACAAATTCCCCCGGCCAAAGGCCGGGGGCTCTAAGGAGGCTGTTTATGTTCCGCTTATGGGCCAAAACCTTTCAAAACAACCGCATGCTGCGGGATATGACCGTATGCGACGACACGGAGGATACCCGCACCCACAAAATTTTCCGCGCTCTGGACCAGGTTTGTTCCGAATTTGATCTGGGAAAACCCATCTGGCTGGATTCCAATGTCCAGGAATTCAAACGCCACGCCAAGGTCCGCTTCTACAGCGACAGCTTCATCGAGGACATCGAATTTGACTACCTGGAGCTCCAGGTCATTGAAGAAGACTAAGCGCTACACCAGATTTTCCGGATTCAGGCATTCCAATTCCGGAAGCACAAACCGGCCGTTCCTGCGGATAAGCTGCCCGTCAAAGTAAATATCACCGCCGCCGAACTCTTCTCTTTGAATCATAACCAGATCCCAGTGGATAGCGCTGGAATTTCCGTTGGGCGCATCGTCGTAGCAGTTCCCCGGCGTAAAGTGAACGGAACCCATAATCTTTTCATCAAACAAAATGTCTTTCATAGGCTGAAGAATATAAGGATTCACCCCGATGGCGAACTCTCCCACATACCGTGCTCCCTCATCCGTATCCAGCACCCGGTTCAGGCGCTCGGTGTTGTTGGCCGAAGCCTTCACAATCTTTCCGTTTTTAAATTCCAGACATACATTCTCATAGGTAAACCCCTGGTACAGGGAAGGCGCATTGTAGGTGATAACCCCGTTTACCGAATCCCGCACGGGCGCCGTATAAACCTCCCCGTCCGGAATGTTCATCTCTCCCGCACAGGCCAGAGCCGGAATCCCTTTGATGGAAAAGGTGAGATCCGTTCCCTTGCCCGTCAAACGCACCTGATCCGTGCGGTCCATCAGCGCTACAAGAGCCTTCATCGCTTTCGCCATCTTAGAGTAGTCCAGATTGCATACTTTAAAATAGAAGTCCTCAAAAGCCTCCGTACTGAGACCGGAAAGCTGCGCCATGGAAGCATTGGGATAGCGCAGCACCACCCAACGCGTCTTGGGCACACGGATGCGGTGATGCACCGGCGTGGAATAGAGGGTTTCATAAAGGTGCATCTTCTCTGGGGGGACATCCGAGAGCTCCGATACATTATCGCTTCCCCGCACGCCGATATAGCAGTCCATCTGCTCCATTTCCCGCGCCGCTACATCGGCCATCAGCCGGATCTGTTCTTCCTCACATTCCAGCAGAACCTCCCGCTGCAGCCTGGGATTGATATTATGCACAAAGGGAAGTCCGCCTGCAGCGTACACTTCTTTCACCAGCTGCCTGGCCAAATCTTCTGTGGCCGGGCCTGTATAATTGATGTAAACCTTATCTCCCTGCTTTACCCCGCAGGAATAGCCCACCAGATTTTTGGCCAGTGTCTTAATTCTCTCATCCATACAGAAATTCCTCCAAACTTTTTATTTTTCCGGCAGATATGCCACAAACAGATTACCCAAAGACTCAAATTCTTCCGAAGCGTCGTCGGTGCCCTTCCGGTAGGTTTCTCCGGTCAGGGGATTCATCAAAATCACATTCTGGAGATCGTAACCCACCATCAGTTCCGCCTGGTCGCCGCCTCTAAGCACCAGCACCGGGTATCCCTGGCTCACATAATAGAACGCCATAGACATGGAGCACCCCGACAAATCCAGTACCCTGCCGTTCATATGTTTCTCCAGGATCTCATAGGGTGTATCCCCCTGTGCCAGATAATTTCCCACGTCGCCGTAAATTTTCTCATAGCTCATCAGAACTTCCAGAGCCGCCTGCAGGCTGGATTTCTCCGAAGGCTGCCCTGTGCTCTCCACACCTGCAATCTCCGTCCAGTTCTTCCTGCCTCCCCGCTTCCAAATATAATTCTGATCCCGGTCCACCACCACACCCATGCTGTCATGGGCTTTCCGGATCGCCTCATTTGCCGACACATAGGCACGGTCAAAGGTTCCGTCAAAAGCATACACATAGTATCTGGCATCCTCCTGCGTCCCATCCGGATTCAGATTCCGGTTCTCCTCAAACAGAACCTGCCTGGGCATCAGGTATTTCATCTTAGAGGCCGACACGTTTTCGGAAAGGGAAAAATAATATTCCCGCTTTTTTGACGGGGAATTGAGCGTCTCCAAAGCAATCTTTTCCACCGTTTCTTCTACTTTTTTTGTAATCGGCTCCGGCGCGGCTGCCTCATACCCCCCGGCTTCGTTTTTCGCCACACATTCCTGGGAAATCCGGTTGCTTTCAATGGAAATGGATACGACGTATTTGCCCTTTTCCTCGTAGGGAAATTCCT
Source organism: uncultured Lachnospiraceae bacterium (assembly GCA_910587955.1). Taxonomy (GTDB): domain Bacteria; phylum Bacillota; class Clostridia; order Lachnospirales; family Lachnospiraceae; genus Laedolimicola. The sequence goes on from CAJUNN010000009.1 coordinate 36,985, forward strand.
GGATCACTTTCCCCCGTTCATTTTCAATCACCACATAGCCCATGGGAAAAATCCGGTTTCCGGTCAAATCCTTTACAATATCCCCTTTGCGGGCTTTTCCGTAAATAAAATCCGTACCCATAAAGCCCAGCGCCCGGATATAAAATTCTTCCCCGGCCTCAACCCTGCGGCTTTTTCCTGTTTCCAGATCAAGGAGCACCACTGCCGGGGACTCATAAATAGAATTTCCCTCGTGCCAAGCCAGAATATGCCCGTCATCGGAAATCATGCAGCATTCCTCCGGTATCCCGGAAACAAGCTTCTCATATTCCCTGGTGTTCAAATCAATCCTGCAGATGTTCCCCTGGAGATACAGGTATAGCTCTTCCTTGCTGTTTACATAAGACAGTGTTCCTACCTCAGCCCGGAGTATGGGGAAGGGTTTTCTGCTCTCGATAAAAGCTCTCTCTTCTACAGAGTTCGTCATGGCATTGTACGTATATACCGCAACCCCGGTTTTTCCCTCATGCCGTCCCCGGTTCATATAGCCGTACACCAGAAAATTCATACTTCCCGATTCGTCTACATCCACGATTTTGATGTCGTGCTCGCCGTAACTGCACCGGAGATCTTCCCCATCCCGGAAACCGAATACCCGGGAAAGCTTATTCTGGGCCGCGTCATAGCACCACAGATCCCCATTCTGCACAAACCCCACAATATTTTCTTCATCGTTTTTCCGGTATTCTACCCGATCGTTTAAAATTCCCAGATGAATGGAATCCGGGGTGAACACCTGCAGCTGCGGATCAAAGATCCGGTTTACCGTCCGGTCATAAGCCAGAAGATACATGCGGTGTTCCAGGTAACGCACCCGGTAGGACTCCTGAACCTCATATCGCTCCCGTTCCTGGTTCTCATTGACATGAACCACCTCATATTCCAGGCGCACCGATGCCACAGAATCCTCAATCTCTGTCAAAAAGGTCCGCACCTCACTGTCAGGCTCCACCTCCATGTCCCCCCAAATCCACTGGCGGTAACGGGAGTGAATGGTCACATGATCCAGCGTATTGTTATCCGCCGAGGCATCAGGCTCCAGATACTGTGTGATATTCACGGTATTTTCTTTGTCGAACAAAGCTTCATGAATCTCGTCCACCAGACGCAGGCAATCATTCAGATGAGTCTCCGGCAGATTGGCCAGGTGGGTGTAATAATATGCCTCTTTTTCCCGCTCAAGCTCCAGACGGATCACCAGAAGATATTCTTCCCCGGGATCCAATAAATCCTTCAGCTGAAACTGCACATAGACGGTATCTTCCGTAAAGCTGCAGCCGTCTGCTTCCGTGTCTTCAATCAGCCGCTCCGTATCCAGGCTCCGGACCTCATAGTAAACCTTCTTCACCTGATTGGGCCCAGCTTTAATCTGCAGCTTCAATCCCCGATCCTCCGGCAGAGGCAGTACGGTATCACGGATATACCGCCCGTCCATGGACTGCGTATAGCCGTGCATCAGATTCATCAGGCGTCCGTCCTGCTCCATATAGATCAGAGGGAGTGTGGCTTCCGCCATGGAATCCGTCAAATCCGCGTTCCCGGCCGTCATATAGTAGCTCATTCCCAGAATTCCCAATACAAAAGCGGCCAGAATGGACAAGACTTTCAAAACCAGCTTTTTCATTCTGCTCCCTCCAAAAGCCGCTCCAGGGTGGGACGTACATGGAGAGCTTCTGTGCAGGCCAGATACGCGCTGTCCTTCCCTGTCATAGGCTCTCTCCGCTTGACCGCCCGGATCAAAATATTTTTGGGCGTATGCTCCATATCAACAAACTCCAGAATCTGCGTATCATACCCCTGCTGTTCCAGAAGCCCGGCACGCAGCCCGTCCGTCACCAGCGCAGCAATCCGTTCCCTTAAAAGCCCATACTGCAAAACAGGCTCCAGCTCCTTGCTGGAAATCTGCCCGTTCAGTTCATGCTGACAGCAGGGCACCGAGAGAATCACCTTTGCATTCCAGCAGATGGCCTTATAAAGGGCATAATCCGTCGCTGTATCGCAGGCGTGAAGCGTGACCACCATGTCTACCTGCTTTCGTCCCTCATATCCGGCAATATCCCCTTTTAAAAACTGCAGCTTTTCATAACCGTATTTTTTGCTCAAGGCACTGCAATGCTCGATAACATCTTCCTTCAGATCCAGGCCGATTATGCGGATATCCAGTCCCCGGCACACCTTCAGATAATCATACAGTGCAAAGGTCAGGTAAGATTTTCCGCATCCGAAATCCAGGATTGTCACCTCCCGATCCGCCGGCAGCTCCGGCAGAATATCTTCCACAAACTCCAGAAAACGGTTGATCTGCCGGAATTTATCGTAGCGTGCGCGAACGATCTTTCCCTCCGCAGTCATGACTCCCAGATCCACAAGGTATCCTACGGGACGCCCTTCCTCCAGCAAATACCGCTTCTTTCTATTATGTTCCAGAACCGGAGCTTTTACGCATGACGGCTCTTTTTTCTCTTTCAGGGTAATCCTTCCTTTTTTACTCACCAGTACATGTAAGGTTCCCCGGGTGCTCTCTGCCTGCAGCTGGCGGAAGGAAGTTTCCATCCATTCTGCAATCCGGGCAGTCATCTCTTCTTTCCCATAGTTTTCGTGATACATCTTCGTACCGCGCAGAATCTCCGCCTGAAATTTCAGCCGCTTTTTCAAAAGCACCGGGCGGATGCGCACCTTCGACTCTTCCAGCCCCTTTTGGGGACTGCTGAGTACCATCCGGATCAAATGTTCGTCCAGATATTTTTCCAACATCTGTTTTAAATTTTCCATCTGGGATTCCTATGCTCTTCTTTTACAATCTTTTTGCGTATTCCATTCCCGTCTACTATAACATAAACTTTCCGCAATTACCAGAAATACGAAAAACAGACCGCAAAAAATCCGGGAATGTAAGCTCTGCCGTCACATTCCCGGTCTCTCTCTAACATATTATTAATAATACATCCGGCCGCCCCGGCGTTCCCGCCTTCTTAAGCGCCGCTGATACATTTCATTCAGAAGCATGATCGTCACGAAATCCTCCATCCAGTTCCGCCCGGATGTCTCCTGCATCATCAGGTCATCCTGATATGCTCTTTTATCCATCTTTTCGTAAATCCGGCGGCAGACGCAGCGAATCTGGAACTGGTCCGGGTACTCGTCAAACATAAAGCTTCCGTCATATTCCATCCGGTCGCATTCTTCTTCTACCAGCGGTTGAATTTGTCTTGCCAGGGCCGGATACAATTCTTTAAATTTTCTTTGATCTCTTTCTTTTTCATCTTCCCATGGGCACACAGGGCAAAAAGAGCTCGGCTGATAAGGGTTGAAATAGGGGTAGGGTTCATAGTACGGGGTCATGGAAAAATCCTTTTTTGTATAGTATATGCAGGCACTCCTTAAGGCGTGTGACTGTATCTATTCCTCCGCTCCCGACACCCTTTCTATGTGCATGGCCAGGTAGCCCACCTCCGCCTCATCCAGCGGCTGCCGCAGATACTTCTCCAGATGTGCGCACACCGTACCGGCCAGCCGGTAAGCATCCGGAAATTTCACGGACATATAATCGTTCATATTCAGCTTCAGCCGTTCTCCCTTCACGGCCCGCGCTGCCATATAGCGCACATGATTCATCAGGCGGTTGTAGGAGAGGGACATCACGTCAATGGTCTGCCCCGTCTCTTCCTCCACCATTTGAATACACTCCCGCACGGTCCGGGCTATCTGCATGGACAGGGCCACGTTCTCATCCTCAATGGCAGAATGGATATGCAGGGCAATGTACCCCACCTCATGCTCGTCAATCTCCACCTGCAGCCGCTCCCTTAAGATAGCCCGGATGCACTCCGCCGTCTTGTACTCCATGTGAAACAGCGCCCGGATATCACCTGTCAGGGGATTGCTGATCTGTTCCCCGCTCCGGATCCGTTTCACGGCAAAGGCAATGTGATCCGCCATAGGGAAAAGGATACTCCAGTCAATTTTGCCGAAAACGTGCTCACTTTCTTTCAATACCTCTTCCGCGATCTCAAGAAACACCGGATCCATCCCTTTTACCAGCTCCATGGCGCTTCCCCGCTCTGTATGCTCCTTGAGGGAATACACGGTGCAGCCCTCCGGCGCTTCCATGCGCTCACTGATCCTTTTTCCGAAACCGATGCCCTTTCCGATCAAAAGATATTCCCGGCTGTCTTCCATGCCGATGGCAATCACGGTATTGTGATTGAGCACCTTTTTAATTCTGAACATGCGTCCTTTTCCCCCACAGCTTTCTTTCTTATCCCTCGTAGGTATCGATTGCAAATAACGCCTCGCCCGCGCGGATTTCACCCTCTGCCAGCAGACGGATTTTCTGGTTCTCTCCCAGCTCCGTGCAGAGAACGGGAGATGCCAGGGACGGTGCGTGTGCTTTTAGATATTCCAGGTCCAGCTTCATTAAGGCATCGCCCTTCTTCACCTGATCCCCGTCTTTCACCAGCACGTCAAATCCCTCCCCGTTCAGGTTCACCGTATCAATTCCCATATGGAGCAGCATGGCAGTTCCGGCAGCCGTCTGGAATCCGATGGCATGCTTGGTTTCAAATACAAAACACACCTCTCCGTCCTCCGGCGCGTATACGGTTCCTTCTGCGGGAATGACCATGGCTCCGTCGCCCATCATCCGGCCTGCAAAAGCCTCATCTGGTGTCTCGGAAAGATCTGCCGCCGTGCCGGTTACCGGACTATAGATGGTAACACTCTCCACAACCGTTCCTTCCTGCTCCTTCTTTCCCTCTTGCTGCTCCTTAACTGTCTCTCCGGCGTTCTCTGTCACTTCCTCATCCGGCGCCGTCTCCAGGTAATCCTCCAGATTGGATTTGATCACCGTCACACGGGGGCCGTAAATCACCTGAACGCCGTTGCCCTTGTGCACCACCCCGGAAGCTCCGGTAGACTTAAGGGCTGCATCGTTCACCAGCTCTGATTTGTGTACCGTACAGCGAAGCCTGGTGGCGCAGCAGTCCACATCCGAAATATTCTTTTTTCCTCCAAGCCCCCGGCAGATGGCAGCTGAGAGGGCATCTTCCTCTGACACAGCTTCCGGCCCGCCTGCTGCTCCTTTCTTCCTGGCATCCACATCGCTTCTGCGGTACAGCTTCACCTCTTCACTGTCATCCCGTCCCGGCGTCTTCAAATCCAGCTTGCTGATCAGCAAACGGAACAAAAGGTAATACACCGCAAAATAGCCAATTCCTACAATGACAATCCAAATCCAGCTGGTCTTGGCGTTTCCCTGGAGAATGCCAAACAGGAACATATCAATCAGGCCTCCTGAGAAAGTCATTCCCACGCCTACACCGAAAACGTGCATCAGCATATATGCCAAGCCCGCAAGCACACAGTGAATCACATACAGCAAGGGCGCAACAAACAGGAAGGTAAATTCCAGGGGCTCCGTAATACCGGTCAGCATAGAAGTCACTGCCGCCGAGAGCAGAAGACCTGCCACTACCTTCTTTTTCTCCGGCTTTGCCGTTTTATACATAGCCAGAGCCGCTCCCGGCAGGCCGAAAATCATCAGCGGAAACTTGCCCGACATAAATCTCGTAGCGGAAACCGCAAAATGCTCCACCGCCGGATCCGCCAGCTGTGCAAAGAAAATATTCTGCGCCCCCTCAACCAGACGGCCGCCCACTTCCATGGTACCGCCAAGCGCTGTCTGCCAGAAAGGAAGATAGAATACATGGTGAAGTCCAAAAGGAATCAGAGCACGTTCCATCAAGCCGTACACCCAGGTTCCCACATAGCCGGATTCCAGCACTACGCCGCCGATGGCGTAGATCCCCTGCTGAACCACCGGCCAGACAAAAAACATCAAAATTCCCACGGCCGTATACGTCAGCCCGCTGACAATGGGTACAAACCGGGTTCCTCCGAAGAAAGACAATACCTGGGGCAGCTCAATCTTGTAGAACCGATTGTGCAGGGCGGCTACGCCCAGCCCTACAATGATGCCGCCGAATACGCCCATCTGCAGGGAGGTAATGCCTACCACCGAAGTAGTCGCACCTTCCAGCATGGATTCCGCTCCGCCGTGATTCTGAATCATGGCTCCGATAGAAGCGTGCATAATGAAAAACGCAATGGCTGCGGAAAGAGCCGCCACATCCTTCTCTTTCTTTGCCATACCGATAGCCACACCCATGGCAAAGATAATGGGAAGATTCGCAAATACAATATCTCCGGCTGCGCTCATAACCCGGAGAATGGAATTCAGGAAAGTGCCGGGCCCCATAACCCCCAGCAGTCCATAGGTTTCAAGCATGGTTTCGTTGGTAAAGGAACCGCCCACGCCCAGAAGCAGTCCTGCCACCGGCAGGATCGCGATTGGCAGCATAAAGGATCGCCCTACACGCTGCAAAACACCGAAAATTTTGTCTTTCATACTTATCCCTCCGATTCTTGGATTTTGGTCTGCAGATGTTTTCCGACACGTTTACCCTGCCCGTTTTTTCATATTTTAGACATGAAAAAGGCATTAACGTGCATAAACATCCTTACGAAAAATGATTCATGCATAGTTAATGCCTGCCGTACAGTTACATACTATATCACTAAAATTAATTTACCATTCCTGCTTTGTATTTGTCAAGCGGGATTTGTAAAAATTTCCATTTTTAATCCAAGGCTTCCTCCAGGGCTGCAATTACAATCCGCAGGGCCTTCAGGCGGGCATGCTTTTTATCCACCGATTCCAGCACATGCCACGGGGCATAGGTGGTGCTGGTCTTCTGAAGCATCTCGTCCACCGCCTCCTCATAGGCGTCCCATTTTTCCCGGTTTCTCCAGTCCTCGTCCGTGATCTTCCACTGTTTTTCCGGCGTTCTCTGCCTCTCTTCAAAGCGCTGCAGCTGGGTGTCCTTGTCAATCTGCACCCAGAATTTAATTATCACCGCGCCCCAGTCATGCAGTTCCTTCTCAAATTCGTTAATCTCATGGTAGGCCCGCTGCCAATCGTTCTGGCTGCAGAATCCTTCCAGCCGCTCCACCATCACCCTGCCGTACCAGGTCCGGTCAAAGATGGCGATATGGCCTGTCCGGGGCAGCCTGGTCCAGAAGCGCCACAAATAATGGCGGGCTTTCTCGTGGGGCTCGGGGCTGGCGATCGGATGCACCTCATACCCTCTGGGATCCAAAGCTTCTGTGATACGCTTAATATTTCCGCCCTTGCCTGCCGCATCCCAGCCCTCATAGCAAATAACCACCGGCACCCGCTTGCGGTACAGACGGTTATGCAGCTCTCCAAGCTGGCTCTGCAGTGCTTTCAGCTCCGCCTTGTACTGATCCGGCTCTACTTTTTTATCCAGGGAAATCTCCGAAAGCTTCGCCATTTTCACCAGCGGAAAATGATTCTGCAGAAGCGGAACCGCCAGGGAATGGTTCTGGAAGGCCACCTCCAAGGCGTTGTTTAAAAACTCCAGAATCTGCAGCTCTGCCCATTTGGAAGACATGGCATCAATGATATACCAGGGAGTTCCCGGCGCATCGGTTTCCTCCAAATACTGGTCAAAGACCTCCAGGCATTCTTTGTAGTGCTTATTCTGCCATTTGTCGTTTTCGCTGACCCGCCATCTGGTATCTTTTTTACAGAGAAGGGCATCCATCCGCCGTCTCTGTTCTTTCCTGCTGATATGGAGAAAAAATTTAATCACCAGATAACCGTTGTCCGTCAGCTGGCGTTCAAAGCAGCGGATGCTTTCAATCCTGGAAGAATAAGCCTTGGCATCCTCCGTCTCATAAAGACGGCTTTTTACCATCTCATCCATCCAACCGGAATCCATAAACAGGAAATTCCCTGCCTTAGGCAGCTTGGCAAAATAACGGTACAAAAAAGGCTTTCTTTTTTCATCCTCGGTGGGAATGTCCAGGGATGCCACCTTAAAAAATCTGGGATCCAGGTTGGGAATGATCTTTCCGATGGTACTCCCCTTTCCGGCAGTTCCCCAGCCTTCCATCAGAACCACCACCGGCAGCCGGTGTTCCTTTACCTGCATCTGCTTTGCCGAAAGCTGTTCCCGTGCTTCTGAGAGCCGTCTCTTCAGTTCTTCCTTCGCGGGCTGTTCCGGCGCATGATACTCTTTTAACATCTGTCTTCCCTCCCTTAATAAAAAAGGATGCCGAAAAATTCCCTTTCAGCACCCTTTTGTCTCTTATGCTCTCGCCTGCTGCTTCTCTTTGTAGTGATGCGCTTCCTCCAGCATCATATCTTTTACCTTCATCAGACGGATCTGAGAACTTCTCTCATTTTCGTCCAGCTTCATGGTAATATACTTGATATTGCGCTGGGCCTCCGGAATAATCACATGCTCCAGTGCATTTACACGGCGGCGGGTCTTTTCGATCTCGCTTGCCATCAGCTGGCAGGCCTTCTCACGCTCTGCCAAAAGCAGCATATCCGGCAGAATATCCGCCAGGGATTTTACTGCATCATCCAAATCGCTGGATGTGAACGCAAAACCGTAAGAATAAATGTCATTGCTGTCCGCAGTTCTGGTCTTGTATTCAAATACCGGAATATCGACACTCATCACGTTCCTGGTAGAAGTCTCCAGATAGACTTCCTGTTTGGGGGCCATCAGGGCCACCCGCAGGATTTCCTCCGACATGCCGGCCTTTGCAATCACAAAGTTGGTGTTTGCCGATTTAATTCCGGCTTCCACCTTCTGACGCAGAGCCATATTTTCACGGACCATCTCCAAGAACTGCCGCATAAGCTCATCACGCTTATCTTTCAGAAGTTTATGTCCCCTAGTGGCAGTCACCAGCTTCTTCTTCTGTCTGGTCAGCTCCATTCGGGTTGGAGTTACCTGGGTAGACGCCAATCAAACCACCTCCCTAGAACTTTCCATAGTACTGATCCAGATATTTGTCGTCGATACGTTTCAGCTCGGACCTTGGCAGGATGGAAAGCAGCTTCCAGCCGATATTCAGCGTCTCCTCGATGTCCCGGTTTGCCATATAGCCCTGGGATACATATTCTTTCTCAAACGCATCCGCAAACTTGGCATAAATCAGGTCGATATCCGAAAGAGCCGCCTCGCCCAGAATTACCATCAGCTCTTTTGCCTCTTTTCCGCGGGAATAGGCGGCAAACAGCTGGTTCATGGTGTTGGAGTGATCCGCACGCGTCTTGCCATCGCCGATACCCTTATCCTTCAGACGGGACAGGGAGGGCAGTACGTCGATGGGCGGCGTCACGCCTTTACTGTAAAGCTCGCGGCTTAAGATCACCTGGCCCTCTGTAATGTAGCCTGTCAAGTCAGGGATGGGATGGGTCTTGTCGCCCTCAGGCATGGTCAGGATGGGAATCATGGTGATACTTCCATCCTTGCCCTTCTGGCGGCCGGCACGCTCATACAAGGTAGCCAGGTCCGTGTACAGATAGCCCGGATAGCCCCGGCGTCCCGGAACCTCTTTACGTGCTGCAGACACTTCACGGAGCGCGTCTGCATAGTTGGTGATATCCGTCAGGATAACCAGTACGTGCATGCCCTGCTCAAATGCAAGGTACTCTGCCGCAGTCAGCGCCATACGCGGAGTCGCGATACGCTCTACGGCCGGGTCATTAGCCAGGTTGATAAAAAGGACGGTACGGTCAATAGCCCCCGTCTCCTTAAAGCTGTTAATAAAGAAGTTGGACTCCTCAAAAGTAATACCCATGGCCGCAAATACTACAGCGAAGGACTCGTCCTTACCCCGTACTTTTGCCTGTCTGGCAATCTGGGCTCCCAGCTGTGCATGGGGCAGACCGGATGCCGAGAAAATCGGCAGCTTCTGTCCACGCACCAGGGTATTCAGACCATCGATGGCAGAGATACCTGTCTGGATAAACTCATTGGGGTAATCACGGGCAGCCGGGTTCATGGGCAGACCGTTGATGTCCCGGCGTTCATCCGGCAGAATCTCCGGCCCTTTATCAATGGGGCGGCCCATGCCGTCGAACACGCGGCCCAGCATATCCGCAGATACGCCCAGCTCCAGGGTTCTTCCCAGAAAACGCACCTTGCTGTTGGACAGGTTGATTCCCGTTGCACTCTCATACAGCTGGACCAGAGCGTTGGTCCCGTCGATCTCCAGAACTTTGCAGCGGCGGGTTTCACCGCTTGCCAGCTCGATCTCTCCGATCTCGTCATAAGTTACATTTTCCACACCCTGCACCAGCATCAGCGGGCCGGCAACTTCCTGTATGGTTCTATATTCCTTTGGCATTTAGAAGTCCTCCTTCCCGAGCTGATTGGCAATCTCTGCCGCAAGCTCCCTGGTGATTGCATCGTATTCCTTCTGAATATCATCATTCAGCGTATATTTAAAACGGCCAATCCGCTCACGGACTTCCATCTTAATCAGTCCGTTTACTTCTGCTCCCTTGTTCAGGGCCTCTACACCTTCCTCATAGAACTTCAGCACCAGCTTCATCATCAGATACTGCTTTTCCAGAGAGGTATAGGTATCTACCTCATGGAAGGAGTTCTGATGCAGGAAGTCCTCACGGATGGAACGGGCAGCCTCCATTTTCAGCCGATCCGGCGCGGAAAGAGCATCCATACCTACCATCTGCACGATCTCGTTCAGCTCTGCCTCTTCCTGTAAGAGTGACATCAGTTTCTGACGCAGCTCCATCCAGTCCTCTGCCACATTCTTATTGAACCAGTCTGCCATATCATCCACATACAGGGAATAACTGGTCAGCCAGTTAATGGCCGGGAAATGGCGCTTGTAAGCCAAGGCAGAATCCAGTCCCCAATATACCTTTACGATACGCAGGGTTGCCTGGGATACCGGCTCGGAAATATCACCACCCGGCGGGGATACGGCTCCGATTACAGAAAGCGCTCCCACACGGCTGTCCTTTCCAAGGGATACCACGCGGCCGGCACGCTCATAGAACTGCGCCAGACGGGAACCCAAATATGCAGGGTAACCCTCCTCACCGGGCATCTCCTCCAGACGGCCGGACATCTCACGAAGAGCCTCCGCCCAACGGGAAGTGGAGTCAGCCATCAGAGCTACGGAATAACCCATGTCGCGGAAATACTCCGCAATGGTAATACCTGTATAGATGGACGCCTCACGGGCTGCCACAGGCATATCGGAGGTATTGGCAATCAGCACGGTACGCTCCATCAAAGAACGGCCTGTCTTCGGGTCCTTCAATTCCGGGAACTCGTTCAGTACGTCTGTCATCTCGTTTCCACGCTCGCCGCAGCCGATGTAAACTACGATATCAGCCTCGGCCCACTTTGCAAGCTGATGCTGGATAACCGTCTTGCCGGAACCGAAAGGCCCGGGTACGGCCGCCACACCGCCCTTGGCGATGGGGAACAGTCCGTCTACAACCCGCTGTCCTGTGATCAGCGGCATCTCCGGGGGCAGCTTCTCCTGATACGGACGTCCTTTACGAACCGGCCAGCGCTGCATCATGGTCAGCTCCTTGTCGCCGTCCTCTGTAGCGACAACGGCTACCACTTCTTCCACCGTAAATTCGCCTGCTTTGATCTCTTTTACCGTACCGGCGGTTCCAACAGGCACCATGATTTTCTGCACCACTGATGCTGTCTCCTGTACGGTTCCCAGCACATCACCCGGCTCTACCTGGTCGCCCACCTTGGCAACAGGTACAAAATTCCATTTCAAATCACGCTTCAGGGATGGAACCTCCACACCGCGCTTCAGGTTATTGCCGGACAGTTTCATAATATCATCCAGAGGACGCTGGATTCCGTCATAGATACTGCTTATAAGTCCCGGCCCCAGTTCTACGGACATAGGCACATTCATAGACTCTACCGGCTCGCCCGGTCCAAGTCCCGAAGTTTCCTCGTATACCTGAACGGATGCCTCGTCCCCGTGCATTTCTATGATCTCGCCAATCAAACGCTGGTTGCTGACACGAACCACGTCGAACATGTTCGCATCCCGCATTCCGCTTGCGATGACCAGCGGTCCTGCTACTTTCTTAATTGTTCCTATACTCATTTGGACGAATCACCTACCTTCTATTTATTTTCACTGAACAAAATATCAGAGCCAACGGCCTGCTCCACAGACTTGCGGACACTCTCAATGCCCATTCCCGTATTTCCGGACACACCCGGAATCAGAATGACGGCGGGGCGAACCTGCTCCCGGTACTTCTCCACCTCATGTCCAATCTGCGCTGCCAGTCCTTCCGTAATATAGACTACGGCATATTCCTGGGAAGCAAGCTGGTGTAACTTTTTTGCGGCCTCGGAAGGGTCCGTTACCGGAAATGTATCAAGACCCAGCGTCGCAAAGCCGTAAATGCTGTCATAGTCTCCCAGCACTGCAATCCTATACATACATCTCCCTTACCCTTTCCCGGATGGAATCATCCGACAGACCGTTCAATTTCCCGGACAGGATAATTCTTACCGTTTTGATCTCATTTTCCCTGGCCAGGGCATAAGCCACAATGGGACCCACGGAAAACGAGTTATACTTCTGCGGGCGGATGGACTCAATAATGCGGTTGTCGCACCAGCGCTCAAACGCGGACGGCGACTCGGCCAGGGCCGCTGCGCCCTCTGCATAATCCGTACCCGTCAGGTAATCCCGGATCGCCTCCATGCCGCCAAGCGCCGCATGCGCCAGCGCTTCCGCATTCAGGGTGTCGCATTCGGCCATCGCCCTTTTCATAAATTCCAAAGATTTTGCGGTCTTCTGTGCGCGGACTGCAATTTTGATATCCGCTACAGCCACGGTAGACTCCGCATACTTCCGGATCACTTCATCCTTCGCAGCCTTTCCGGCCCGGTAGATGGCATCCAGAGCAGCACGATCTACAATCACATCGCAGAGCTGTCCGTCCCTTGTATGAAGCAGCGTCTCAAAAGCCTCTGCCGCCGCTTCCGACATATATGCCGGAAGCCTAGAGAAATCCCGATCCCTGACAGCTTCCAGAATGAATTCTGCGGAAGGATTGGTATCTTTGTAAAAAATATTCGTACTATTCCCCTCCGTACAAACCTCTTTAATAGCAGCTTTCAGGTTATGAAACGCATTGGGATAATCCAGAATGCCAAATGCCGACATATCGGACACCAGCTCCCGGATATCCTCCCAGGTCTTTTCCCTCTCCCGGATCAGAATCGGCTCCGCCTCCAGAGGTGTGTCGGAATCGCCCCACCCCTTCTCCTGGAGAAACTGCAGGCAGCTCTCATAGGTCTTGCGGGCTATCAGCTGTTCAATGGTCGCTGAGGAAAAAAGCGACAGCTCCTTGGAACGAATTCGCGCAACCGCATAAGTGTATTCCAAATCAGACATTTTCAACCTCCTTATGCGCCTTATGCGAACAGCTCCTGATGGATTTTATCCTGAAGGTCATCTCTCTGGGTATTGAAGAGCGCCCGGAAGGTGCAGTTTTCCTCAATGCCTCCGTAAACCAGGATAAATCCGTTTTCGATTGCTCTTCCGTCTTTCTGCAGCGTCAGGCTTCCGCCCTTCTTCGCCGCAATAGCGGAAATTTCCTTTTCAAAACCAGCCGGAAGACGTTCCAGATCCCCGGCAGAAAAATAAATCTCTCCGTTTTCGGACAATACATATTTCTCCAGCATTTTGCGGATCAGTGCAAAATATGCTTCTGTATCCAGCTCACTCAGAGATGCGTACGCTTTCTCCATCACCGAGGAGATAACTTCCTGCTTTGCCCGGAGAATCCGGGTTCTCCTCTGTAAATCTGCGGAGGATTTGATTCGTTCGAGATAATTGGCAGCATCCGCCTCGGACTGTGCCAGGATATCCGCGCTCAGCTTCTCCGCTTCCGCCTTTGCCTCCGAGGCAATTTTCTCCGCTTCCGCCCGGGCAGCCTCTTCTCTGCCCTTGGCTTCCGCCTCTGCCTCGTCTACAATCTGGCTAATCATTTTCTCTAATCCCGTCATAAATCAGCTCTCCTTCTCTAGGAATTTTTGCTGCTTAAACCGGAATGGAGTTAACAGCCAGAATAGAAATCAGCAGCGCGAGAATTGCATAGGTCTCAACCATGGCCGGGAACAGCATTGCCTTACCGAACTGCTCCGGTTTCTTGGCTACAATGCCGATAGAAGCCACGGATGTCTTGCCCTGGTTTATTGCGGAAATAAGACCTACGATACCGATGGGAAGGCAGGCTGCCAGAATCATCAGGCCGGTGGAAACATCAAGCGCTGCCATGCTTCCGCCCAGAAGACCTGTCTTAGACAGGGTAACGAAAGCTACCAGAAGTCCGTAAATACCCTGTGTACCGGGAAGAAGCTGCAAGATCAAAACCTTCGAAAACTTTGCCGGATCCTCCGTTACAACTCCTGCTGCCGCCTGGCCTGCGATTGCCACGCCGATTGCAGATCCGATACCTGCCAGAAGTGCCGCAACTGCTGCTCCCAATAATGCGTAAACGCCTCCTAATTGACTCCACATAATTAATTTTCCTCCTTAAGATCTACATATTTTGTTTGCATATTAAAGGGGTTGAAGGGTCTTCCTCCGCCCTCATAAAACTTACCGAAAAATTCTACATACTGCAGACGGTTTGTGTGTACATACGCCCCCAGCAGGTTAATCAGCAGATTCAGCACATGGCCTACGATAAACACCAGGATAAATACAACCGCGCCGACGACTCCGCTGCCTGCCATGCTGCCCATGGAATTGATAACCGAAGCGATAACGCCGGTCGCCAGTCCAAGAGCCAAAAGACGTGAATAGGAAAGTACATCGGAAAGCCATCCTGTCACATTGTACAAATCATACGCTCCAAGCGCAATCCGCAGCAGAAAGTTTTTATTATCCCTGCCTGACATCAGGCAGATGCCGACTGCTCCTCCGATAGCCATTCCCTTCGCCAGGGTATTGACTGCAGGCGGGAAGGTGAAATACATCTGGGAAATCGAAGCAAACATGCTGCTGGGAAGGAACATAAAAATCAGCCCAAGCAAAAAGATAACCCAAAGCCCTACATCACAGAAACAATCTAAATATCGTTTATCCCGGAGCAGCATATACGCCTTCAGCCCCAGTCCCAGGAACATATGAATAAGACCGAACAGCATGGAATACACCAGCATCTTCATGGGATCGTTCAGCGGAATAAACCACAAAGGCTTGATCGTTGCCTCCACTCCGAAGAACGTTCTGGCCACCACGTCTACCACGTCCCCGAAATAACCTCCGAACATGACTCCCCAAAACAAGGTGGAAAGCCCGCAGTACATAAACATCCGAAGGGACTTCTGCATTCCCTCTCCCATACGGGGAAATTTTTTAAGCAGTACTGCACAGGCCGCAAAAACGATAAATCCATATGCTGCATCCGAAAGCATCAGTCCAAACAGGAATATATAACACCAGGACATAACCGCGGTGGGATCAATCTCTCCTTTTCCCGGAAGGCCAAAGGATTCCACCACCCCTTCAAAAGAAGCGGAAAGCTTGTTGTTTTTCAGCAGAACCGGTGCATCTTCCTCTTCCGGTATCTCCATAAGCTCGGCAGTCAGGGTAAACTGCGACTCCAGCTTCTCAACCAGTGTTCCCGCCGCCTGTTTCGGCACATAGCCGGTAATCAAAAATGTACTCTTTGACTGAATCAGTCCGCCAAGAATCTCATATTTCGCCAGTCGCACACGGTAATAATCCGCAACCAGCTCCAATTCCCTGCGCACTTCCCCATAAGAAGCAATTTCCGCAGCGATCTCCTCGTTCTTCTGAATCAGAGCTTCCCGTTTCTTGGCAAGCTGTGCCTGACGCTGCGCCGGAACCAGGCTTCCGATCTGGGAAGGTCTTGCAAATCCCATGGTGCGGAGTCCTTCTTCCATTGCCTGAGCATCCTTCGCCGTGCAGATCACACACACATAGGTTTGATCTTTGTCGCAGGAAATAATTTCCGCATCGTATGCTTCTATTTCAGGAACCGCCTGTGCAATTCCCTGATGCAGAGTTTCCGGCGTCAGCACGGATGATATGGACCCGATGAATGCCGTTGTCTTTTTGGTCCCCATAAAATTCATAGGTACATCCAGATCTTTCCACGGCTCCAGCGCTTCCATCTGGTTCTCACGTTTTAGAATATTTGCCTTATTTTCTGCCGTCTGCCGATCCAGCGCTACCAGCTGGCGCGCTTTTGACATAATGGCGTCCTGCCTCTCTATCACGCTGTTGTAGGCACTCATATCCACCTGAGCTTTGCCTTCCAGCGAGGCCAGCATTCCTTTCTTCTCGGGAACATATGTCTGCAGTATCTCTAAAGCACGTTCCGCAACCTGCGCATTTTTCTCAAAAACGCCCCTGGCGCTTGCCGTATCCATTTTCTGGAACACATCGTCTTCCTGCACATTGGCGTCAATTTCAACAACGCCTGTCTGCTGAAGAAATTCCAGTATTTTTTTACGTTCTTTCTTCAAAGCGCAGATGCTGATCCGCTGCATCTCCAATACTGCCATATACATCCCTCCTCTCTGATTAAAATATTTTACTTGTCTATTACTGCCGTCTTTTTAGTCTCTGTCTACACCAGCCCGGACGTGACGGCTTCTATCGCCTTCGCTTCTTTTTTCTCAGCAAGCGCCTTCAGCACCTCCACTTCTTTTTGTGCCTCTTTGGCCGCTTCCTCCAACATTTTGCTTCCTGCAGCTTTTGTTTCCTGCATCTTGGCTTCCGCTTTCTCCCTGGCTTGTGCAACTGCCTTTTCTTTCTGTGCCTTAGCTGCTTCCCTGGCCTCATTCACAATTTTCTCACCCTGTTCCTGAGCCTCACGGATTTTCTCTCCTGCCCGGGCTTCTGCGTCCTTCACCGCCTGAACCGTTTCCTGTACCACGCAATCACCACCTGTTCTTTTTGTGAATTTATCATGATATCTGAGGTCCCGCAGAAAAACAACTGTTCCACTGTTTCCTCAAATAATATGATCTGAGAAAAACCCTTCGGATCCTGGTCTCCAAAAAACTCCAAAAGGTGCCTATCACTTCTAAATTATACCCCTTTTTTGAAACATGTCAACTATCTGGAATACACCTTTTTCCCTTTCTTTTTGCAAAGAGTATTGTTTTTTCTATACAACTCCACCAAAATATGGTATCATATGCAAGACTACAGTTTTTTAATACTAAAATAAGAGCGAAAGACAGAGGAATTCATCAGATGCTGCAGACAATCACAGACGTCAATAAGGTTGTAAACAATCTGGTATGGGGAATCCCCGCCATGGTTTGTATCATAGGCGTGGGCCTTTACCTGAGCGTACGCACCCGTTTTATCCAGTTCCGCAAATTTGGGAGTGCTTTTCAGGAAACCATCGGAAAATTATTTCATAAAAAAGAAGCCGCACAGGGTGCCGTAACGCCCTTTCAGGCCGTATGCACGGCTCTTGCCGCTACCGTCGGCACCGGAAACATCGCCGGTGTGGCCGGCGCCATTGCCATCGGCGGACCGGGCGCCGTGTTCTGGATGTGGATCTCCGCACTCTTGGGCATGTGCACCAAATTTTCCGAAGTTACCCTTGCCGTCCATTTCCGTGAGAAAAACCGGCATGGAGACTGGGTAGGAGGCCCTATGTACTATATTAAAAACGGTCTTGGTCCCCGCTGGAAATGGCTGGCCGTTCTTTTCTCCGTCCTTGGTATCCTGGCCGTATTCGGGACCGGAAACGCTACCCAGGTAAATACGATCACTACTGCCATCGACTCTGCCCTCATAAGCTTCGGCCTGGTTTCCGCAGATACTCTGCATACCATTAATCTTGCCATTGGAATCTTTCTTATGATTCTGGTTGCCCTGATTCTACTGGGAGGCATCAAGCGGATCGGGCAGGTGACGGAACGGCTCGTCCCTTTTATGGCTCTGCTCTATATCCTTTTGTCTATCGGCGTCATCCTGATCCACATACAGCATATTCCTTCCGTGTTTTCTTCTATTTTCCAGGGGGCATTCTCTCCCTCTGCCGTTACCGGCGGCGCTGTGGGAACCATGTTTTTAAGCCTGAAAAACGGCGTCTCCAGAGGAATCTTTTCCAATGAGGCCGGTCTTGGAACCGGTTCTATCGCCCACGCGGCTGCGGACACCTCCGAACCTGTACGGCAGGGCTACTTCGGAATCTTCGAAGTATTTACCGATACCATGATTATCTGTACTATGACGGCACTGGTCATTTTGTGCAGCGGTGTCCCTGTAAACTACGGAACTGCCGCCGGGGCAGAGCTGACCATCAGCGGTTTTACCTCCACCTACGGAAACTGGGTTTCTATTATTACCGCCGTTGCTCTTTGCTGCTTCGCGTTTTCTACCATTCTCGGCTGGGGGCTTTACGGAACCCGCTGCATAGAGTTTCTCTTCGGCTCCAAAGCCAACCGGCCCTTTATGCTGGTTTATTCTGCCGTTGCGATTCTCGGCGCCACCGTAGATCTGGGACTCCTCTGGGGAATCGCAGATACCTTCAACGGCTTGATGTCCATTCCCAATCTGATCGCCCTCTTCCTTCTGGGCGGTACCATGATGAAACTCGTAAAAAACAAGAACAACGATTTGTAAACTTTTACTTGATTTTTACCGCCAACGTGATACAATAGTCCATGGAACATCTTTTATGGATTTCCATGGGCTCGTGGCTCAGTTGGGAGAGCGCTGCGTTCGCAACGCAGAGGTCGAGGGTTCGAATCCCTTCGGGTCCACCTTGGAAGCATAGCTCAGCTGGGATGAGCGTTCGCCTCACACGCGAGAGGTCATGGGTTCGAGCCCCATTGCTTCCATTTTATAAGAAAGGCTGCCTGCGGCAGCCTTTTTTGTGCCCGGATATCAGCCATTTTTTCTAAGAAAGCTCCAGCATAGCATTTAACAGCAGCCAGTTTGCCCGAAAAGGTTTCATCAAATTCCAGTATCCGATCCCCAGCAAGCGGTAATCCAGCGCTGTCTGCACTTTGGCCCGGATACTCCGCACGTCTTCAAACCATACCTCGTGGGAAGTTCCCTCCTGCCAATAGGTAAAATACGGACTTTGCGCCGTTTCGTCAAACCGGATTGCCACTCCGTTCGCGGCTGCCCTTTGGACCGCGTCCAGGTTTCCCATCAATTCGGCCATGGAAATCCCTTTTTGAAAGGGCAGTGTCCAGTCATACGCGTAGTTGGGAACTCCCATCAAAATCTTTGTGAGCGGAATTTCCGTAACCGCATAATCCAAGACTCTTTGTACCTGGTTTAAAGGTGCAATGGCCATGGCCGGTCCGTATGTGTATCCCCACTCGTAAGTCATCAAAAACACCTGATCCGCGCTCTCTCCCAGCAGGCGGTAATCCATCCCCTCATACAGAAGTCCCGGCTGGGTGCCCGATGTTTTGGGAACCAGGGCCACAGACACCTGGTATCCTTCCCGGTTCATCATCCCGCGGAGATTCTGCATAAACTGCGCATAGCCCACCCGATCCTCCGGCAGAATATATTCAAAATCCACATCCACCCCGGCATAACCCTTCTCCCGGACCTTACGAAGCAGATTTTCAATCAGACGCCGCTGCATAGAAAGATCCTCTACCACCAGCTTTACCAGCTGATTGTTAAAGGTTCCCTGTTCGGAAAAAGGCGTCAGGACTAAAATGGGTGTTACCCCCGCCTCCCAGGCCTCCCGTATCATCCAGTCCTCAGAAATGAACGGCGGAATCAAATCCCCATCCGTGGTAAAGCCATAGGAAAAAACAAACAGCTCATGGAGATAGAGAAGTGTTTCCCGCAAAATATCAGAAGCAATAAAGGGATAAGCATACCCGCCTGTGCGGAAGGTTCCCCGCTTTTCTCCCTGGTACCGGATGACAAGATTCTGTCCTGCCGGAAGATACTCCTGTTCCAGCAAAAAGGGATTGTTCCGCAGGAGCTGTTTTTCCGTCATGCCGTATCGTTCGGCAATCCCCGCAACAGTCTCTTCCGGAGCCGCCGTGTGAACCAAAGCCGGTACCAGCACCAGTAAAGCCATCCCCTCCGGCAGATAAGAAAGTCCAAAGAGCTGGTTGTCATAAATCAATCTCTGTACGGATACGCCGTATTTGGCAGCAATCCCTGCCGCCGTATCTCCCTGCTGAACCGTATAAATCTCCATCCCTTCCGCCTCCTACATCATGCCCGCCAGCACAATGCTGGCTGCAATTCCCCCTGCTGTAGCGAGCAGGGCTCCGGCAAGTGTATGGCGGGTCTTCTTTACCCGGGCAGTCATAAAATAGACGCTCATGGTATAAAAAATGGTTTCCGTACAGCTCATGAGAATAGAGGCTACCCGTCCCAGGTAGGAATCCGTCCCATATTCCTTAAAAATGTCCAATGCAAGCCCTGTAGCTGCCGAGGATGAAAACATACGGACAATGGTGAGCGGAACCAGCTCCGAGGGAAAATGAACCAGCTCTGTGGCACGGCACAAAAGCAGGGACAGAAAGTCAAGAAATCCCGATGCCCGCAGGACGCCTACCGCCACCATCAGGCCAATCAGCGTAGGCATAATCTGAATCACTGTCTGAAATCCGTCCTTTGCCCCCCGCACAAAATCGTCGTACACGGGACGCCGGGCCATAATTCCATACGCTACAATGTAAAAGATAAGAAAAGGAACGAGCAAATCCGAAAAATAGAGTATCATACGAACCACTGTCTGCATTGTCAAAACCTGCTGCTCTTTTCCTCTATTCTATGTAGGCGGAAAGAGAAGTATGTTTCCGCCGCGATAGTACTATGCTCTCCTCTTTCCATCCATCACCTTGCAGTAAAGAACTGCCACTGCAGTGCTCACCATAGTTGCAGCAATGGCCGGCCCTACAATGGCTGCCGGATTTACGCTCCCGTACTGGCTGCGGTATGCAATAATATTAACCGGGATGAGCTGAAGGGATGAAATATTGATAATCAGAAACGTACACATTTCATTGCTGGCTGTCCCCCGCGGAACTGCCGTACCCGTTTTTCCCCGGCGGGAGGCCGGATGCCCGCCGCTCTTTCTCCGTTCCTCCTCCAGTTCCTCCAGCGCCTCCATGGCCTTCAGGCCTGCAGGTGTAGCCGCCCAGCCCAGTCCGAAGATATTGGCAATGATATTCGTCGAAATATACTCCCGGGCTTTATGTCCCCGTGGAATTCCAGGAAACATAAAATTGACAAAAGGCTGGATCTTTTTTGTAGCCTGGCGGATGATTCCGCTCTGCTGTGCAATTTCCATCAGTCCTACCCAGAGAGACATTACGCCCGTCATGGTAATGCAGAGCGCCACTGCCTCCTTTGCTGAATCCAGAGCAGCAGCCGTTATTTCCGGCAGCCTTCCCTGCCATGCACCGTATATCACCCCGATCAGCAGCATCCCTCCCCACAGATAATTCAGCACTCAATCCACCACTCTTCTTTTCTCGTTCTGTAAACAATATATGGAATCCTTCTTTATTCTATGTTTCACTTTTCTCTTCCCTTTCATAAACTATAGAAAAAAAGCAGCTGTAACCCCAAAGCTGCGGAAAGATTTTATGGCTTATTCAACGTATACTCCTGTAACAGGAGTCATCCAGAACATTACCCCCCTGACTCCCTCCTGCTGCGACCAGCTTCTCACGCTTGCCACAAACGGAGGAATTGTCACATTTACCGTTTCCAAAGATACCTATATTCCTAACAATCTCCAGCTCCGCCGGGGAATGCGGGCTTCTGCTTTCTATGACGCCGATCTCCCGGTCCCTTTGATTTTTCCGCCCCGCTACCAGGCGGAAGCCGTCGCTGTTCTAGCGCGCAACGAAACGGCTGTTCTTCAATACTTTGACGAAAATCTTCTGGCGGCGGATGGTTCCCTAAAGCTGACTCCCGGTCCCACTACCACGATCACCTCAGCTAATGGGCAGCGCTTTACCTGCAGCCCCGGAAAGAATCTGCTTCTGGTGTTTTACAGCATTACCACCCGCAGTCTTCCTCCCCAGACAACGCCTCACAGAATCCTTGTCTTCTGCTGAGTTGTCTGTTTATTTTTTGCACTATTTTCCTTTTTTTCCATAGTTTTCCTACAATCCGGCTTTTAATAAATTATTAAGATAGGTTTTTCAAATTTCTATTGGAATCTTGTTAAATTTTTGATATACTAACAATCATCAAGTGTTACCATCGAAAAAGGAGGAGAAGCTATGAAGAACACCGGAGTAGTCAGAAGACTGGATGAGCTGGGACGTATCACGCTTCCAATGGAATTACGTAAAGTATTTAACATTGAAGAACGCGATTCTCTCGAGATCTATGTTGAAGATGACAAAATTATTTTAAAAAAGTATGCACCTACGGATATTTTCACTGGAGAACGCGAAGATCTTATTGAATTCCACGGTAAGATGGTTTCAAAAAAATCGATTGAGGAATTGGCAAAACGTGCGAATCTGATATAAATATCCATATTGCGAAATCTCTGGCACAGACAGGATTTTTGCAGACAAAAACCTAAAACCGGCAGCCATACAAATGGTTACCGGTTTTTATTTGCCAGCAGCGCCTGGTAAATCTCCCTTCTGGAACATCCCCGGTCCTTTGCCACCAGCCGCATGGCTTCTTTTCTGGATTCTCCCTGTTCCTCATAAATCTGCAGGTGCTCTTCCAGAGTAAAGGCCCCCCAGCTTTCCTGCTGTTCCCTAAGAATCTCTTCCTGCTTCCTTCCCTCAATGACAAGAACACACTCTCCCTTCGCTTCCTCTGCTTTGTAATGCAGGACGGCCTGCTGCAAGTCCGTCCGGAAGATGGTCTCATGCTTCTTCGTCAGCTCCCGGCAAAGCGTCATCTTCCGGTTTCCCAGAGCTTCCTTCAGTTCTTCCAGGGTCTTTACCAGCCGATGAGGAGCTTCATAGAGAATCAGCGTCCTGGTATCTGCGGCCAGCTCCTTTAGGATTCTCTGCCGTTCCTTTTTATCGGAGGGCAGGAAAGCTTCAAAGGCAAAACGGCGGGAGGAAAGCCCGGACAGGGACAGGGCCGTAATACAGGCGGAAGGACCTGGGAGGGACGTAACCTCAATGCCTTCCTCCCAGCACAGCCGCACCAGCTCCTCGCCCGGATCGGAAATTCCCGGTGTTCCGGCATCCGTAATCAGGGCAATCTGCTTCCCTTTGTGCATTTTATCTACCAGCTCCCTGGCCTTGTCATATTTGTTAAACTCGTGGTAGCTGGTCATAGGCGTACGAATTTCAAAATGGTTCAAAAGCTTGATGCTGTTGCGGGTATCTTCCGCCGCAATCAAATCCACTTCCCTCAGCACCCGGAGCACCCGGAGCGTAATATCCTCCAGATTCCCAATCGGCGTAGCACATAAATATAACTTTCCCTGCATGACCTTACTCCTCACTCTGCATTTGAGAATCTTCTTCCTGGTCTTTTGTCCCGGCAAGCGCCTCCTCCTCTGTCAGAAGTCCCTCCTCTGTATAAGAACATTTGGCGTTCCAGAGAAGCCATTCTGCGGAACCGCTGTCATAGACCGCCTGAATCTGGCTCCGGATCTGCTCTCCCCCGTAGCTCTGATGCGGATTGACCCAGGAAGCCGTAAAATCCTGCAGCCAGGCCCGGACCTGGGCCCGGTGTTCTCCCTTTGGAATCCCGGACAGCACTTCCTCCGACGCCTGCAGGGCCGCCAGCACGGTCTCATAGGGCTGGAGATCCGGATGCTCAATCCCGTAAACCCCGTCCCGGTAATGGGAAGGATAGACCATAGGACAGATATAGTCCAGATTCATAGCCATCTCCCTGTAGTCCTGTCCCACAAGAGACGCATCGTATTCGTTATCTATGATAGTGCCGAATACGTCCGCCGACACCCACACGCCCAGGGGGGAAAGCGTTTCATAGGCATACGCGGTAAATTCTGAGATTACTTCCGTCTTGGATTTTTCCTGGGAATCCTCCCCGTAATCCACTTCCTCATCCCGGATCTCCGTGGGAAAACGGATATAGTCAAACTGAATCTCGTCAAAACCGGCTGCTGCCGCTTCTTTCGCCAGATCCAGCAGGTATTCCCACACCTCCCGGCAGTAGGGATTCACCCAGGCTAGGCCGTTTTTATCCAGAAATACGCTGCCGTCTTTCCGGTGTACGCACCACTCGGGCCGCTTCTGCGCCAGCAGCGGATCCTTAAATGCAACAATCCGGGCAATCAGGTACACATCCTGCTCCTTCAGACGCTTTACCAGCTCCGGCAAGTCCGGAATATAGCGGACCGCTGCCTCCAGCTCTTCCACCATGGGCTGCTCCATCTGATAAGTCACAATTCCCTCATCGTTTTTGATATCAATTACCATGGCATTCAGCTCGCTGGACGCCGCCAGCTGCTCCAGCTCACTCATACGCTCATGGCCGGCAATGGGACCCGTTACATAGATTCCTTTCACAGGCCCGGCCGGCACCCGCTCCGGTTCCGGCTGCTCTTCTTCTTCCGGAATTTCCGGCTGCTCCTGTACTGGTTCTTCGCTTGGTGTTTCTTCTTCCTGCATATACTGAACCGCAGGCACTTCCGTATCCTGCGTCTTGGCACAGCCGGACAGACACAAAATAAGACAGATACCTGCCAGACAGCTCCTCTTTTTTCTCATGCCGTTCCTCCCAAACCGCAGGCGAATCTGCTGCGCCCTTCCGGTTTTAATATCCGTATATCTCGTAAATCTCTTCCGTGTAGACACCCGGCTCCCGGTATACAATCAGCGGCTTTTCCACCGTAATGCGGGAGTTTCCCCCCTGGACAGCCTCCAAAAGCACCATGTTCGGTTCTTTCTCCACAAAGGGATAGACCAAGCGCATTCTTTTGGGTTCCAGACGATAGCGGACCAGTACCGTCATAATCTCTGCCAGCCGAAAAGGGCGGTGTACCAGATAAAAGCGTCCTCCCGGGCGAAGGACTCCGGCCGCCCCCCGGACCACATCCTCCAGAGAGCACAGAAGCTCATGCCGGGCGATGGCTTTGGGAAGATCCGGATTGACAAGCCCGTGGCTGTCCGTCATATACGGGGGATTGCTGGTTACTACATCAAAAGAAGCAGCCCGAAAAAGAGCCGCCGCTTCCCTGATATCCCCTGTCACAATGGAAATGGAATCCTCCAGATGATTGTACGCCACACTCCGCCGCGCCATATCTGCACTTTCCTCCTGGATCTCCAGTCCGGTAAAATTCCGCCCCGGTGTTTTCCCCCGGAGAAGAATCGGTATAATTCCCGTTCCTGTCCCCAGATCCAGCACCCGCTCCCCGGCCTTTACCCTGGCAAAGCCGGACAGCAGCACCGCATCCATGCCAAAGCAGAATTTCCGGGCGTTCTGGATGATCCGGTATCCGTTTCTATGCAGTTCATCCAGCCGTTCCCCATCTTTCAGCTTAATTGTCATCTAATTTGGACTTACCCTCCCTGCGCTCCAGAGCTTCCAGCTTCTTCAGCTCCTTATCCGAGATGTCTCCCTTTTCCTTCTTTCTTCTGGGCCGGAATTTCAGTTCTTCCACCTTGTATTCACGAATCTCCTTTTCATCTCCGTCCAGGGTCACGATAACCTTTACTTTCTGCCGGAGGACGTTGACGCTCTGCACCTCTCCTTTGAGACCGTCCCCTGTGGTTACATGGTCTCCGGGGTTAGGAAGACGGCTGTTCAGTTCCTCATAGGTCTCCTGTTCATGTTTCAGGCAGCACATAAGCCTTCCGCAGACGCCGGATATTTTCGTGGGATTCAAAGAAAGGTTCTGCTCCTTGGCCATTTTAATGGAAACCGGAATAAATTCCGAGAGGTGGGTATGGCAGCACAGGCTTCTCCCGCAGATCCCTATCCCGCCTATAATCTTGGTCTCATCCCGGACGCCGATCTGACGCAGCTCAATCCTGGTTTTGAACACCGATGCCAGATCTTTGACCAGCTCCCGGAAATCAATTCTCCCGTCGGCCGTAAAATAAAACAGCACCTTATTGTTGTCAAAGGTATATTCCGCCTGTATCAGCTTCATCTCCAGCTTATGCTTTTTGATCTTCTCCAAGCAGATACGAAAAGCTTCTTTTTCCTTTTCCCGGTTTCCCGCCTCCCTGGCGTCATCCTCGGCAGTGGCAACCCGCAGCACAGGCTTTAACGGCTGGATGATCCGCTTCTCCTCTACTTCCTTTGTTCCCACTACTACATATCCGTATTCCACGCCCCTGGCTGTCTCTACAATCACATGCTTTCCTTTGGGGATATACAGTTTCCCGGGAGAAAAATAATAGATTTTTCCCGCATTCCGAAATCTGACGCCGATTACTTTTTCCATTTCAATTCTCCTTTATGGTCAGCAAAAGCAGCTCCATGGTAAGTTCAAAATTCACATTCGCCTTCAGGCGCACTTTTGCCTTATCCAACGCTTCTATGATGCGCTCCAGGCCCTCATAAGAGCTTTTAGACGCCTGGGCGCTGATATAGTTAATCTCCTCCGCAAACACCAGTGTATCCACCTGCCGCGTGGCTTTAAACAACAGGACATCCCGGTACCAGAGCACCAGAAGATCCAGATAATCACTGATATCCGCCTTATAGTCCGAGACACGCCGGACGGCGTCCGTAATCTCGTAAATTTCCATGTCTTCCATATGGCGCACCAGATGAATGGCATGATCTTTCAATTCTCCGAAATGCTCCGACTGGGCCAGCCGCTTTGCCTTGCCGATATTTCCTCTGGCGAAAGCCGCACACACGTCCGCCTGATAATCGGGAATCTGAAGCTGCTCCATCAGATAGCTGCGGACCTGGGCATCACTGACCGGGCGCAGCTTTAAAGTCACGCACCTGGATAAAATCGTAGGCAGAAACCCATCGGAGTTGGTAGTCAGCAGCAGAATTACACCGTAAGAAGGCGGCTCCTCAATGGTCTTGAGAAGTGCATTCTGGGCCTGAACCGTCATTTTCTCCGCCTCATCCACCAGGTATATTTTATAAGGACTGCTGTAAGGACGAATCTGCATGTCCTGGCAGAGCTGTTCCCGGATCTCATCCACACCGATGGAATTGGGTTTCTCATGGGAGACCCGGATAATATCCGGCTGATTTTCTCCGGCCGCCTGCCGGCAGGAACGGCACTCCCCGCAGGCATCCGCCTTTTTCTGCTCACACTGGAGGGTCTGGGCAAACGCACGGGCTAAAAGGCTCTTTCCCGCCCCCTCTTCCCCATCCAAAATATAGGCATGAGAAATCTTTCCCGTGCGGATGGCATTCTGCAGATGTCCGATGATCTGTTCGTGTCCGATGATTTCTGAAAAAGCTGCCATATATTCTTCTGCCTCCTGTTAGAGAGATACTCCGGCACTGCTCATTGCCGTCGTGGACATTATAACATAGCTTTCGCGGGAAAGACAAACTTTTTATTCCCAATTACAAAAAGTGACAGTCAGCGTTCCTTAACTTCCAGAATATACGCTGTAATTTCCTGGATACATTCCTGCAGGTTTGTATTTTGAAAACGCTTTTCAATCCCGCTCTTTTCAATGTTTTCTTCGGAAAAATCTTCGCTGTCCGTCAAGAAACGCCTGCAAAGCTCCGCATATCCGGGCGTTTCCTGCGCCCGTTCCCGATCCAGCGCCCGCTGCAGGCGTTCCCCGTCCTCCACTTCAATATATATGGGAATCACCTTTTCCGTCCCATAGTATTCCCTGGCAGCACGGAAAGAATCCAGGACGCCGATCATGGCATAGCTATTATTTTCCAGGTCAATAGATTCTCCATGAGCGGTAAAATATTTCCAAACTCCATGGACGGTATCGTAAGACCTCACCTCGATTACGTTCCCCTGCTCCGTCATACGGGCCAGTTCCTCTTCGTCCGTAAAATAATACTCCACTCCCGGCTGTTCCCCCCCGCGCATAGGGCGGGTGGTGTACATTACAAAAGGCCGGAGGGCCAGCTTGGGATTTTCCATAAGATTTTTGAAAACCGTATCCTTCCCCGTTGAACTTTTTCCGATTACATAAAACAGTTTTCCCATCTCTGCCTCCGTCTTTTATTTCAGTACCGCAATCTGGCCGTCCGGTCCAAGCCCGCGCACCGGGAGTCCCGCTTCCAAAAACCCTTCCATCTGCTCCCAATCCCGGGAATGTATCTCTTCTCCCGGAACCAGGAACGGAATTCCCGGCGGATAGAGATACAGATAAGATGCCGCAATCCGGCCCGCACACCGGGAGAGTTCAACCAGTTCCCGGGGCAGCTCTATGGCCGTTCCTGCCGCATACACCGCTGCGCCGGATTTCCCATCCTTCTCCCGAGCCCAGGGCCAGACCCTGACGCCCGGGGAAAATTCCCCGTCCAGCTCTTCCAGGGCTTTCCCCAGACGTTTGAATCCTTCCTCTGTATCAGCCGCTCCTGTAATTCCAAGCACATAATAGGGCGCCGCCATTTCCATTTCCAAATGATACCGCTTTCGCAGAAGCTCTGCAAGCCCCCCGCCGGAACTCTCTGCCCTCCAGGTGGAAACCAGCAGTTTGGAACGGTCAAAGTCCCATACTCCGTCCTTTCCGGCCAGCTCTTTGCCTACCAGGAAAAGCCGGCTCAAGCCCCGGCATCCCTGCCGGAAGGCTTCCAGGCGCCGGACGTGCGTTTCAAAGAGAGCACTCCCCTCACGTTCCAGAAGTTCCATACAGCTGTCCAGGGATGCCATCAGGACATAAGAAGGACTGCTGCTCTGGTAAACCGACAGGTAACGGCGGATCCGTTCCCTGTCTGCCAGCCCTCCCTGCACATGAAGGAGAGCCGTCTGCGTCAAGGACGGCAGTGTCTTGTGGACGCTGTGAATCACCACGTCCGCTCCGGCTTTCAGTGCATCCTCCGGGAAATAGGAGGAAAAGGGAAAGTGGGCTCCGTGCGCCTGATCTACCAGCAGCGGACGTCCATACCGATGGCAAATCCGGGCAATGGCCCCGATATCCGAACAAACTCCCTCATAGGTGGGCGAAGTCACAAGAACCGCCTGGATTTCCGGATCCGCAGCCAGGGCTTTTTCCACATCGCCGGGGAAAATTCCTCCGTTTATCCACAAATTTTCTATCTGAGGGGGATAAAGATAAACAGCTCTAAGTCCCCGCAGCTCCGCTGCATGATATGCGCTGCGGTGGCAGTTGCGCGCCATAAGAAGGGTGCCTCCCTGGCTGGTACAGCCAAAAACAGCGCTTAAAATCCCGGCCGTACTTCCGTTTACAAGGAAATGCGTTTCCTCTGCACGGTAAAGCCGGGCCGCCCGCTCCTGAGCCTTCCCCAGCACTCCCCCCTTTTGCGGATGGTGCAGATCGTCAAAGCCTTCAATCTCCGTAATATCCATTCTGTACGGGTGAGAAAACAGCTCTTTCTGTCTTTTATGACCCGGCATATGAAACCCGTAAAAATCAGAAGCCTGATATTCTTTCAGCTTCCGGCACAGAGACTCCGCTTCTTCCTCGCCGGCCTGCTCCTTGCCCGCATAGTTTCTTTCTTCTTTCCGGGCTTCCCTTAAAGGCTCCATGCTCCGTTCCAGAATTCCCTTCATATAGGCGATCAGCATGCCGTAATTTGTCATGGGAACACCCATAGCCCGGGCCTGGGCCAGACGGAACTGCATTTCCCGGTCGTTCAGCATACAGCCCCCGCAGTGTACCACCAGACGGTATTTTGTCAAATGTTCCTCAAACTCTGTCCCCGAAGTGAAGGAAAATTCCAGATCTTTTCCCGTGTATTCCCGAATCCACCCGGGGAGCTTTTCCGTGCCGATATCCCCGCACTGGCGGTGATGCGTACATCCTTCGGAAATCAGCACCCGGTCCCGATCCCGGAGAGATTCCAGCGCTTTTGCTCCTGCCTCCGTCTGTGCAAGGTTTCCTTTATACCGGGCAAATAAAATGGAAAAAGACGTAAGAGGGATATCCCGGGGAACCTGCCTGTGAACCGCTTCAAAAACCTGGCTGTCCGTAATCACCAGACGTGGTTTTCCGGCGAGCTTTTCAAGCGTCCGGCTAAGCTCCGTGTCCCGGGTCACAACCGGAACCGCGCCTGCCTCCAAAATATCGCGGATGGTCTGCTGCTGGGGCAGGATTAATCTCCCTTTTGGCGCAGCCTTGTCAATGGGCACCACCAAAACTACAAAATCCATAGGCCCCAGCAAATCCCCCACCAGCCTTTTTCCCTGATTCTCAGGGAGAAACAGCCCTGCCGCCTGTTCTTTCAGCTCCCATATCCCTTCTCCTGTACGGGCACTTACTGCAAGAACGCCTTTCGGAATATCTTTTTTTGCCGTTCTCTCCCAAAGATCACATTTATTATATACAATCAGATAGGGAAGCTTTCTCTTCTGAAATTCCTTCTCAATCTGCCTATCCTCCGGGCCCATACCGCTGCCTGCATCCACAACGAGAAGCGCCAGGTGCGTTTTCCTCAGCACTTCCAGGCTTTTTCGGACGCGCAGTTCTCCCAGCTCTCCTTCATCGTCCAGCCCCGGCGTATCAATTAGAATCACCGGACCCAGGGGCGGCAGCTCCATGGCTTTATAGACCGGATCCGTCGTCGTACCTCTGTGCTCGGATACAATCGCTGCTTTCTGGCCTGTAACTGCATTGAAAATGCTGGATTTTCCTGCATTCCTTCTGCCGAAAATCCCGATATGAATCCGTTCTGCAGCCGGAGTCTGATGGAAGCCCATATGCCTGTTTCTCCTTTTCTTTTGCAACTATTTTACTATAAATCCAGGGGAATTGCCATCCCTGATATGGACAGCTATGAGAAAAATCTTGTATGTCTGCTGCATAAAAAGGGCCTGCCGTCTGGGGCAGGCCCGCAAATATTATCCCTCAATAGCGATAAAGGTATTTTCCTCCACCGGTTTTTGGGGCTCCTCTTTGGGAATGGAAAGCATCAGGATTCCGTTTTCAAATCTCGCTTTGATATCCTCCTGCCGGACCTCCTCACCCACATAAAAGCTTCTGGCGCACTGGCCGCAGTAGCGCTCTCTGCGGATATAGTTTCCCTTCTCATCCTTTTCCTCGCTGCCGGTATTTTTTGATGCGCTTATGGTCAGATAACCGTTTTTGAGCTGTGCCGTAACATCCTCTTTCTTATAGCCCGGCAGTTCCATCTCCAGCTCATAAACACCTTCCTTCTCCTTCACATCCGTTTTCATCAGAGTGCTTTCCCTTTTGGACGTACCGGAAAAACCGCGATCAAAAGGAAAATCCATTAAATCGTTGAACAAGCTGTTACCAAAAATACTAGGCATCATCATCATAATTCACTCCTCCCTATTTAGTCAAGTCTTTTTTCCTTGAAAATCAAGGATTTTTCGATATACTATCAATAAATATCTCAGAAGAAAGAGCCATTGGTATGGGCATTTCTCTGTATCTGGTACGAAAATAGCTGGTTCTGGGTACACGAAGTAAAACGTCTTGCTTTTCTGTTTTACATGGCCTTGTGTATACCCATCCATCTACGGCAGCGAACCTCCCGTGTCTACCAGGATCACCCGCATTTCTGCAGGGTCCTAACTTCCTTCGTCCCGCCTGTCCATAACCAGGGTGTCAGCTTAGCTCCTTGTCAGGGTCTTGCCCTATGGTGATGATTCCTGCCGACTACTGGCTCATTCTTTGTCTTAAGTCTTACTGACCTGTTCTGTATGATCCGCAAGCCAGCACCTTGCGGCGGACGTTTCCCCAGCCTGCTCCTCATACTTTTCAGCTTTCCTGCCACAGCTGAATTCAACTCTCAGATTTTTTCTAAAGGTTCAATTCAACTGTAGCAGGGATTTTACTTGTTTTGTCTCTGGTTGTTATGCTGCCTGTATCTGCGGCCTCCTGATGTCTCTCATCAGTTTCTCCGCATCATAATCTACACCTTTTGTAAGAATCGCGTAGAATACCCTTATAACCTTGCAGGCTACCGCTACCACTGACTGCATTTTTTTCAGCGGATTTTCCTTTCGGCTCCGATAATACTCATGTATTTCCCGGAATTCCGCATTCTTTCCAATCAGTGATATCGCCGCCTCATACAGCACATATCTCAAGCGCTTCCGCCCGCGGTAGCTGATCCGGCTTTCTCCGTTATGCTTGCCAGAATCGTTCGCCACGATCGCATATCCCGCCAGTTTCTGCAGCTGTTTGGGATTATCGAAACGTCCTATGTCCCCAACCTCTGCAATAAAGCCACTGACTGTAACCAGGCCGATCCCTTTAATCGCCATCAGCTTATCAATATATGGGATCTCCTTTAGTTTTTCTTCTATATTTCGCAGCAGTTCCTCCAGTCTTGCCGCATATATATCCATGTCATTCAGCAGATTTTTTAATTCGATTCTCGCTGCTCCCGGCGCTTCCTTATTCCCAACGCTATGCTCTGCAGCTGATACCAGGGTCTTTGCCCTCTTCATTCCAGCGCCTCTCAGCTTCGCATCTCTCCAGATTCGGTTCACGCCTTCTGCCCCGAGCTTTACAATATCCTCCGGCAGCGGGGCTACCTTCAACACCATTCTGCCACTGACTGCTTTTAGATCTCCGTATACGTCTTTATATTCCGGAAAGTAGATGGAAAACCATCTTGCAATCCGGTTTTTGATCCTTGTGAGCTCTTCCTGCGTCTGGAAGCGCAGGTTCGAAAGACTCCTGATCTCCGCGTAAATACCGGTTGGTATATATGGATAGGAAAAACGTCCCTCATTGACCAGTGCCGCGATTGTTTTGGGATCTTTGCGGTCATTCTTGTTGGGATTGTTGTCATCCAGTTCCTTCGATTTCTTAACATGGTGGGGATTCACATGCACCGGCTTCATTCCGCTGTCCTGCAGGAATTTCCCTAACGCAAACCAGTAATGTCCAGTCGGCTCCATTCCGGGAATCACAGCAGTTTTGCCATACTTTTCTGAGAGATCTTCCATCCATGCTTTCAATGTCAGGAATCCCGCTTCCGTATTACTGAATTCTAACGGCTTTTTGCTATACTCATAATTCCTCCAGTCGAAAGCTCTGGCATAATGAGTTTCACTTCCGACATCAATACCAACTATCAAAGTTTTTTCAGTAATGGATGCAATTTTTGCGTTCTGTGTGTTATAATTCATTTCAGATACCTCTCTGTTCAATAAGATTTTTACTAACCGGCAAAGTCAGTAATCTTATTTTACTCTGAGGTATTTTTTTCTCAACCTTCTTTCTTGGAATTCCCTATACTTAAATTATACAGGAAGCTCCTAACATGATTATCAACTTATTTTTTCTTCTTTCTTATGAGTTGATACCTCTTTTTTTCTTTTTTCTTGTTACAACTGTACTATAACGCTTTTTGTTAGCACTGTCAATAGATGAGTGCTAATATTTTGTGAAAACTTTGTGAATTATCCGACATTAACCTCTTAGGAATCGCTCTTCAAATATACAAATCCCCAGAAGTCCTAAAATACATGCTGTGGTTACAATAACTTCCATCTTTTTCCCTCCTTGAGCTTTCCTTGCAGTCTGGTACGCCAACATACCTTTGAAGTGCTCCCTCTGTGAGCATTTCAAAATAATCCGGCTCCGTCTCTGCATACAATTTTAGTTTTTCAAATAGTTCAAACTTCATTCCCGCTGCCTTTCTCTTTACAGCTTTTATTTTTGATACTATAATTATAATTAAGATATTTGCTGAATCATACTGAAATCAAGCCAATTAATAGTATTATATTGCCAAAATATAATTTAAAATATAATTTTGAGGACGCGCTGTGGAAATTACAGGAAGAATTAAACTGAAAGAAAATCAATTAGAAGAAATTGAAGGACTTACTTCCGAATATCCGTATGTCCTTCACCGTACTGCGCTCCCGGAGACAAGCATCCCCTGGCATTGGCATGAAGAATTTGAGTTTGTTTACATTGTCTGTGGCAGCCTTAAGCTGAATACTTCCTCCCAAAGTTACGTTTTTCAGCAAAATGAAGCCTTTTTCATCAATTCTAATGTTTTATGCTCTATGGAATGCGAGAATGAACACAAAAGCGTTCTCTGTGATTCCCACCTGTTTCATCCAGTCCTTTTAAGCGGTCATTTTCGAAGTGTCTTCGAAACAAAATACATAGAACCCGTCTCCAAAAATCAAAAGCTGGATATCCTGGAAATCCGGGGAAGGAGCGAAGGCCAGCAGCGGATTCTTGCCAAGCTGAGAAAGCTGGCTGCCCTGCAAAGTGAGGAACATGCGGAATTTCCCACAAGAAACCTTTTGTCTGAAATCTGGCTGCTTCTTCTGGAAGAAATGCAGGCATTGAATCTCCGGGATGTCCCGGCAAAATCACTTCACCAAGAACGCATTCAGACAATGATGTCCTACATCCACCAGCATCACCGGGAAAAAATTACATTGGAAGAGATCGCACAGTCTGCCGCCGTGAGCAAAAGGGAATGTCTGCGCTGTTTTCAGCTTTGTATTCGCAAAACTCCCTTTGAATACCTTTTGGATTACCGCATCGACGCTGCCAAAAGACTTCTGCGGACCACCAAGCTTCCCATTCTGGAAATTGCTCTGCAGACAGGTTTCTCCAGTGAATCCTATTTCTGCAAAGTTTTTAAAAGGCTCTGCAATAAAACTCCGAACACCTACCGAAAAACGTATGTCAATTAAAAAGAGCGTATGACCGCTTTTGCGGATCCATACGCTCTTTGTATGAGCGTGCGGGGGTTCGAACCCCGGACAACTTGATTAAAAGTCAAGTGCTCTACCGACTGAGCTACACGCCCGTATACCAAAGAGATTCAAAAAAATATGCCCAGAGCCGGAATCGAACCAGCGACACGAGGATTTTCAGTCCTCTGCTCTACCAACTGAGCTATCTGGGCGAATAAATGAGTAGCACGAAGCATTTATTTTCATGTTTCGTGCCGCCTGAGTTGCGAGGACAGGATTTGAACCTGTGACCTTCGGGTTATGAGCCCGACGAGCTTCCAGACT
>CAJUNN010000010.1 GCA_910587955.1 uncultured Lachnospiraceae bacterium
TCCTGTAAATGTTTTTCATAACCCGGTTCAATTTCCGGGGAGAAAGGATTTCCGGATAATTGCTGCCATCGAACACGACACCGATCTGTTCTTTGATATCCCCATCCAGTTCCTCCCTGTCTAAAATGGAAACAACGCCGTCCTCCTTTTGAATCAGCCCTAAAGCGGCATTGATGGTTGTGCTCTTTCCTGCACCGTTTTCTCCAATCAGTCCGACAATGGAGCCGCTGGGAACGGTAAATGAAACATGATCCAAAACAAAATCCTGATAAGTTTTGGTAAGACCTGATACCATGAAAGCATTTGCCATCGTTAATCCTCCTCATACAATAATGTTAATAAGCTGATTAATTTATCAAGCGGTATTCCGCTCATACGGGCGATTTCTATTGCGTCATTGAAACAGCCCTCTATCCTTTTTTGCTGTTCTTCCAAATAGAAATCCCGATTCCTCACAGATACATAGCAGCCTTTCCCGGCCGTCGTCTCAATAAAACCATCTTCCTGCAGAATGTCATATGCCTTCTGCACGGTAAGGACACTAATCTGCAGCGATTTTGCAAGGGCTCGAATAGAGGGAAGCGCTTCCCCTGCTTTCAGTTCGCCACCCATAATCTGCGTCTTTATCTGCGAAACAATCTGCTCATACAGAGGACGACTTGCCTTATTACTTATAACAATCTCCAAATTGTCACCGCCTGTCTGTCTTATACTGTATTGTATAAACAAGTACAGTATAAGACATCAAAAAACAGTTGTCAAGATATATATTTTCTAATTTCCTGGCGAAACAATCCAAGTATTGGATACCCGGCGTCTAAAAAAAGAGCCGCCGCAGGATTTGCCCCGCAGCAGCTCTCTTCCGTTCTCACGAAATCCTTATGATTTTCCCTCTTTTTCTATATACTCCTGGTAGCAGAAATCAATGATGTCCTTCCGGGTGACGATGCCGATGAAAATTTTCTTGTCGTCAATGACTGGCACAAAATTCTGATTTCTGGCCTTGGACACCAGGTCCTCCATGTTCGAATCAATGGATATGGGATCAAAACGCATTCTGCGCTTTACCGTCTGGATGGGCACGTCCTCCGCCATTTTCAAATCCAAGGAAAATTTATTCTTCAAAGTCCAGAGAAAATCGCCTTCCGTAATGGTCCCTATGTATTCTCCGCTCCGGCTGATCACAGGAATCGCCGTAAAACCGCTGCGCTCCAGCTTTTCAATTCCCTGCCGCAGGGTGTGATCCTCATATAAATAGGCCAGCTCTCCTTTGGGTTTTAAAAAAAACAGCACGTTCATAATGGTTTTCCTCCGATTCAGATTCTCTTACAAAAGGGGCGCAAATACACGCAGGACCGCACAGAACAGACTGCCGGAAAATCCCTGTCTGGTGTCTCGGATGCCGATCTCGCGGCTTTTCTCCATGGTATCCAGGCAGTCCTTTTTCACATCCAAAACAATTTCATTCCGGTAAAAGCAGGTTCCGCATTCAAAATGCAGATAGAGGCTGCGGTAATCCATATTGATGGTCCCCACCACAGCAGTTTCATCGTCGCAGACATAAGATTTGGCATGCAGGAATCCGGGGCTGTACTCGTAGATGCGCACGCCTGCTTTCAAAAGCGGCGGATAATAGGAACGGGTCAGCTGGAAAATCACTTTTTTATCCGGGATTCCCGGCGTTACAATCCGCACATCCACGCCACGCTTGGCCGCCAGGCATAAAGCCGTAGTCATTTCCTGATCGATGATCAGGTAGGGGGTATAAATATAAACATATTTTCTGGCCTGGTTCAGAATATTAAGATACACATTCTCCGCCACAATCTCCTCGTCCAGGGGAGAATCCCCGTAAGGCTGCACAAACCCGTCGCTTGCGAAAGGCTTGGGATGATAGACGGAAGGTGCAAAAGCCCCGTAGGAGGAATCCTCCGGCCGGAACGCATTCCACATCCGCAGAAACATCACCGTATAGTTCCAGACGGCCTCTCCTTTCAGACGGAAGCCCGTGTCTTTCCAATGGCCGAACCGCTTCTTTTCGTTGATATACTCATCCGCCAGATTAATCCCGCCGCTGAAAGCCGTATGGCCGTCGATCACAGTGATTTTCCGGTGATCCCGGTTGTTCATCACCAGAGACAAAAAGGGGATGAAAGGGTTAAAGGCAATACAGCGGATGCCCTTTGCTTCCAACTGCCGGTCGTAGCCGGCTGGAAGAAGGGATACACTTCCCAGATCGTCGTACATAAAACGGACATCCAGGCCCTCCTTGGCCTTTCTCTCCAAGATCCGGAGGATGCTGCCCCACATGTTCCCATCCTCCACGATAAAATATTCCATAAAGATAAAATGCTCTGCCCGCTCAAGCTCTTTGAGCAGATCCGCAAAAAGCGCTTCCCCCACCGGATAATAGCGGGCCTGCGTATTGGTATAAACGGGATACCCGGCTTTCTCCGAAACGTAGCGGAACTGTCCCTCCATGCGCCCGTCCAGGCTTCCTACTTCTTTCAGGATTTCCGGCTTTTGCCAAAGCTCCCGCCCCGTCCGCTTCTCTTCCGCTTCCAGACGCCGGCGCATGCCTTTGGAAGGCTGCTTGTTGCCCACGATCAAGTAAAAAAAACCTCCGAGAAGCGGAAAAACCAGAATCAGGATAATCCAGGACATCTTGTACGCCGGATTCTCATCCCGGTTCAAAATCCAAAGAACCGCCACCAGGCTGACAAGCGTAAACAAAACGGATACTCCTGTAGAATAGCTGGCAAGCCTGGTCAAAAAGACCAGAAACCACCCCAGCTGAACCAGGAGCAGCAGCCCGAAGATTACCAGGCGGTTTGAAATTTTCTTCAGTATTTTACGCATGAATTCCTCGCTTTCCTACTGTGTATATCCTACCATATTTCAACCTTATTTCCAAGCCTTCCCTGCATGTTCACAAATTTTTAAGAAATGAAAAGCCCTGACGTCTGCCCAAGGCTGACGTCATGGCCCCTTTGAAATTATACAGTATCTTCCTCTTCGAAAACAGGTTTCGCTCCTACATACTCCTCCAGGGTTTGTCCTGCCTTCGTAATCTCTGCAGCCGCCTTTTTTCCCACATAGCGGAAATGCCAGGGTTCGTAGATAATGCCGGTAACCTGGGTTTTTCCGTTGGGATACCGCAGAATGAAACCATATTCCTGGCAATGTGCCTTCAGCCATTGAAAACCTTTGGTGTTTTCCTGTTTTTCATCCAGCCGCCGGTACTCCGACGATACCAGATCCAGGGCCAGGCCCAGCTGATGTTCGCTGGTCCCCGGAACTGCCACCACCTGGGCCGCCAGCTCCTTTGCCCGCGTGCGGGAATACCCCTGCCGCACATACTCTTCAATCTTCTGGTTATGCAGATTGGTCTGCTTGTCCATGGTCCGGTAGGAGGAAGTTACATAAATGTACACCCCCTCATTTCTGGCCGCGGCAATCATATCTTGAAAGTCTTCATATGCACGGGCGTCAATCTGATGGCCGCTTCCGATTGGCTTCAATTCCGCCTCATAGTCCTCCGGCATGGGATGGGTCCGGTTTACCAGGATAAGATTCCAGTCCTCCGGGAGATCTTCCTCCTCTTCCACTTTCTCAGCCGCCGCAAGGCTTTCCCAGGTCTCATCCTCCAGAACATCCGAAAGCGCCAGCTTAAGATTTGCCTCTTCCTCCCGGCTATTTTCCTGGGCCCGGACTTCCTGGGTCCCCAGATACAGATACACAGCACCTGTCATAACTGCCGCGCAGAGCATCAAAACCGCGCATCCAATCAAACGTATCATCCGTTTTTTCTGCCTTCTGCTCATGGGTCTGGCCCGTCTGGTTCTGCGTCGTCTGTTCATTCTTCCAATCTTTCCTCTCCCTTGGTACTCTTCTGCTTATTATAAAGGAAAACCGGAAGAAAATCACCCCGCTTTTGAAAATTCTTTCTTAATATTTTATGAACAAGCCCGGCCTTCCTACCACTCTCTTTTCTTCATAATTCCCACAGATATCATGCAGGAAACAAACATGACCGCAGCCGCAAAGACCAGGGTTCCGGCTATAAAAAGTGCAGGGCTCCCACCTGTCATTATAAAAACTCCCACCTGTTCTCCATCCAGTCCTCCCAGAAAAGAGGCCGCGACATACAATCCTCCAAACAGAAGAAAGTAAATTACAACCAAAACCATTCTTGCTTTTTCCACCCCCATTTTAAAGGTAATGGGAAGCAGAATGGAAAAAGCGAGCAGGAAAAAAGCAACCACCGCACACGAAGAAATGAAATCTTCCCAAAGATCTCCTTTTATTCCGGAAACTGCCGTGCGTATCAGGAAATCCCCTGCCATTCCCACAGCTCCCCCTATCAGTACCAGAATCCCGAGAAGCAGATATTTGGAAATCACCACCTGGCTCCTGCTCAAAGGGAGAGTCATCTCAAATTTGTCAAAGTGAACCATCTCGTCATAGCTCATGCTGGTCAAAATCGTCATTGCCCCATACATGGACATAATCATTGGGAAAAAAGAGGGATTTTTTACAAATCCGCACCATACTCCCATAGCTACAATCACCACCAGGTATTGTTTCGCAAGCGTTTTCACACTATAAAATTCTTTTATAAGTAATCCCTTCATAATCGTTCTCCTATTTAGGCCTGCTTCCCAAGAGAAGCCGTTAATATACTGCACCGTTTTTTACTATATACAGAAGAATATCCTCAATAGACACCCGGTCTATCACGTAATCATGAGGTTTCGCTTCCAGCTCCTTCCGGCTGCGGACCAGAGCCTCTGCCTCAAACCGGCTCTTCCGTACTCCCACGATACATTCCGGGGCCAGCTCCTCCA
The DNA here is from genome assembly GCA_910587955.1 of uncultured Lachnospiraceae bacterium. Lineage (GTDB taxonomy): Bacteria > Bacillota > Clostridia > Lachnospirales > Lachnospiraceae > Laedolimicola. The sequence goes on from CAJUNN010000010.1 coordinate 4,848, forward strand.
GCTGCTTCTCACTGCAGCGGACCAGCCCGTAGTCGTAAAGAAGGGTATCCTTATTTTCAAAGAAAAGAATTTTCCCCTCATGAATCAGAAGAATGTAATCGGAAATCTTCTCAATATCGCTGGTGATATGAGAGGAAAGAAAAATGGTATGGTCCTCCTCCTGGATAAATTCCAGGAATATATCAAGAATCTCATTGCGGACCACCGGATCCAGGCCGCTGGTAGCTTCATCCAGAATCAGAAGTTTGGTGTGATGGGAAAGAGCCACCGCAATGGAAAGCTTCATTTTCATCCCCCTGGAAAACTCTTTCACCTTTTTGTTCTGGGGCAGATGAAACTCTTTTACATAACGGAAAAACTTCTCCTCTTCCCAGCCGGAAAAAATGTGCTTCATCATCCTGTGAATCTCGGGTACTTTCAGATTGTCAGGAAAATAACTTTCGTCAAAAACCACCCCTATCTCTTCCTTGACGGCCTTGTCCTGAAAGCCGTCTTTCTGCCCCAAAATCCGCACCTCTCCTTCATCCGCATGAATCAAGCCCAGTATCGCCTTGATGGTGGTACTCTTGCCCGCGCCGTTTTCCCCGATAAAACCCACAATCGACCCGGCGGGAACTTGAAAGCTCACTCTGTCCAACTTAAATCCGGTGTAATGCTTTGTCAGTCCTTTCACTTCAACTGCATATTCCATAATCACATCTCCTCATACAGCATCTTCAAAATTTCAACCAGTTCCTGTTCTTCCATTCCATACTGACGAGCCGTATCCACTGCTGCCTGCAGATAGCCTTCCACTGCTTTAAGCTGTTCTTCTTTCACAAACTCCCGGTCCGCTTCCCGGACAAAGCTGCCTTTTCCCACTACTGTGGTAATAAAACCGTCCCGCTCCAAATCCTCATACGCCCGCTTGGTGGTAATTACGCTGATCCGCAGTTCCTTGGCCAAAAGCCGCATGGAAGGCAGCGGATCTCCGGGACTTAAGCTCCCGTTCATAATCAAAGCCTTTATCTGTGCCGTAATTTGCTCATAAATCGGCTTCCCGCTGGAATTACTGATAATGATCTCCATGTGTCACCTCACATCCTTGCAAGCTTTGCCTGCTGATATATTATATATATCATATATATACAATAATGTCAATATATATTTTCCTTCTTGCCATGAAGCGAACGCCAAACTGCCGGAGAATCGCCCTGCAGTATCCCGGCTTCTATCTTTCATACATCTTTGCTAAGCCCCCCTTGGAAGTCTCCCGGTAATTCCTGTGCATATCCCGTCCAGTCTCATACATGGTCCTTACCACCGTGTCAAACGATATTTTTCTGGTCTCGGCCAAAAATCCCGCCAAATTTACGGCGTTGACTGCCCGCATGGCAGCTACGGCGCTGCGTTCAATACAGGGAATCTGCACCAGGCCGCAGACGGGATCGCAGGTCAAGCCCAGATGATGCTCCAGCGCCACTTCCGCCGCATACTCCATCTGCCCCAAATCCATCTTGCGCAGTTCCCCAAGGGCTGCGGAGGCCATGGCGCAGGCCGTCCCGATCTCCGCCTGGCATCCGCATTCCGCCCCGGAGACAGAGGCATTCTGCTTTACCAGGTTTCCGATGATTCCCCCGGCTGCCAGAGCCTCCACAATCCGGCTGTCGGAATATCCTTTTATCTCCTGCATATATTTCAAAACCGCCGGTACTACGCCGCAGGCGCCGCAGGTGGGCGCGGTTACAATGGTGCCGCAGGAGGCGTTCTCTTCGCTCACTGCAAAGGCATAGGCACAGACCAGACGGTTTTCTTTTGTCTCCCGGCTCTCATCCATGCGGCCCTGGGTGTAGAGCTTCCGGGCTTTGCGCTCTACACCCAGGCCGCCGGGCAGCACACCCTCCCGGAGAAGTCCTGCCTGTACGGCGTCCTGCATCACCTGCCACACGGAAGAAAGATATTCCCGGATCCCTTCTCCCTCTTTCTCAAACACATAGCCGGAAAGCCTCATATTCCGGCTCCGGCAGTAGGCTGCAATTTCCTGAAAGGTATTTTCTCCATAAGCCTCCGGCGGTTCCAATTCCAGCCTTCCTTCAATGGAAATATCACCGCCTCCCACAGACAGCACCCGCATCCGGCCTGTCTGCCGTTCTTCTTTGTCAAAGGCAAACAGCTCCATGGTATTCTCGTGCTTCAAAGAAACATCTTCCTCTGTATGAAACAAGACCCGGCAGGAAACCGGCTCAAAGGCCTGGATACAGGCTGCGTCTGTCTGGTGTCCTTTCCCGGTCTGCGCCAGGGACCCATATAAAACTACCCGAAAAAAAACGGCCTCCGGATGTTCTTCTTTAAAAATCCGGCACGCCTTATAAGGACCCATGGTATGGGAGCTGGAAGGCCCCTTTCCCACTTTATACAATTCTTTCAAAGATTTCATCTTTCTTCCTTTCTCAACAAAAAAACTCTGCTCTGTAAGTCTTCCCGAAAAGATTCGGAAAAATTACAGAACAGAGCTTTAAGCTTTATTTCCGGCCGCGCCGATCTTGGACACCTGCCTCTTTTTTCATTCTTAATAGCAGCGCCTTACTGCCAGAATGGTCTGATAGGTGGCAGAGCCCGTGGTAATCCCGTGCTTCTCATCCGCGGCATGCACAATCTGCCCGCCCCCAAGATAAATGGCCACATGGCCGGCGTAACAGATAATATCTCCCGCCTGCGCTTCTGAATAGCTGACGCCCCGTCCGGCTGAGCGCTGGGACGTGGAATCTCTGGGAAGGCTGATTCCGAAATTGCGGAAAACGGCCCTGGTAAAGCCGGAACAGTCCACACCGGTGCTAAGGCTTGTCCCGCCGAAGACATATTTCCCGCCCCGGAACTGAAGCGCATAGTTGGCAATGGAACGTCCCAGGGAACTGTTTCCCGTAACGGCAATGGAGCCTCCGCCTCCCGACACTCCCGGATTTTTGGAGCCGCCGCCGTTCCCGGACGCCGCTGCCGCCTCCGCTTCCTTTCTCCTGCGCTCTGCCTCCAGCTTCCGAATCTGGGCATTCTGCTCTGCAATCTTGCTCTTAAACACCTGGGCCTGTCTCTGGGCCTCCTCCAGCTGGTTTTCAAAGTTTGCCTCCTGGGCCTGCTTCTCTGCCAGCATCCGTTCTACTTCCGCCTTCTGAGCCTCCTGTTCCGACTGCAGAATCTCCAATTCCTTTTTCTCCTGCTCAATCTGCTCCACCAGCATGGCCACCTCTTCCTTGACCTCCTGGTAGTCTGTCAAAAGCTTCCGGTCCTGCTCATGGATTTCCTGGGAAAAATCTTTTTTATTCAGAAAATCTACAAAGCTCTCCGCCTGAAGGAGAAGGGAAAGATAATCCGTCTCACCCTGCTCGTATATGTACTGGATGCGCAGCTTCATGGCCTCGTACTGAGCCTCTTCCCGCTGTTTCGCCGCCTCATATTCCTGCTGGGCCGCCTCCAGATCCTCCTGCTTGATCGCCAAATCCGCTTCCAGCAGTTCCAGCGTCAGAATTACATTGGTCAGCTCCGAATCCAGGGTATTGATCTCCTCCAGAATCTCATCCCTCTGGCCCTCAATGGATTTCATCTGCTGGTTGATCTCATTGAGCTGCTGCTGAGTCTCCCTTTGCTGCCTGCGCAGTTCATCCTCTGTCTCTGTTGCCGAAGCCTGTATGGAAAAGCAGAGGCATCCCGCAAGGACTGCCGCCGCTATTCGCCGTCCGTATCTTTTCCATCTCTTCATCTGAAAACCCCGCTTATAAAATCTTTCTCGTTCTTTTTATTATAGTCTGGCATCCTGCAAAATACAAGCCTTTTTCTTTTGGAAATAACTTAACCAAACCGCCGGAAATGACGATATATAGTTATATTTTATACATCTTTTATGAAAATTTCCATCCTAATTCCATCCTAAAAACAGCTGGCGTTAACTTTCTAGTTAACAACGGAAAGAAAACGAGGTGAAAGACGTGCGCATCCAGCACAACGTTACAGCTCTAAACGTTCACAGAAATCTAACCGGAAATAATGAATCCGTGACCAAAAACCTGGAAAAATTAAGCTCCGGGTATAAAATCAACCGCGCCGGCGACGATGCGGCAGGCCTTTCTATTTCCGAAAAAATGCGCGCACAGATCACAGGGCTTCAGCAGGCTGCGCAGAATGCGGACGACGGCATTTCCCTTGTACAAACTGTAGAAGGAGCCACTACAGAAGTGCACTCCATACTCAACCGCATGATGGAACTGTCTGTCCAGTCTGCCAATGGGACCTATACCTCCGCAGAGCGCTTTATGATGGATCAGGAAATGCAGCAGCTGAAAACAGAGATTTCAAGAATCGGGGATGCCACAACCTTCAACAGCATCCACCTCTTTCCGAATTCAAGTTCCATGGGTGCAAAAGAGGCGCTCATGACTTCGTACAGCCTCACGGTAGATCTGAAAAACAAGACCTGCCAGGTAGACAGTACCGATCGCTCCGGCGCCGTTTCCCCCGGCGGGGCAAGCAGCGCTGCAAGGGCCAGCCAGCAGCTGGCCGATAAAATTGCAAAAGAATACTTTCCAAACGCCATAAGCCAGATTTTGACTGCCTTTCCCGCATTGCAGGCCGAAATCGGTACGGACACCATCGGCATGGAACTTCATATCAGTCATATCGACGGCAAAGGCGGTATGCTTGCCTATGCGCAATTTTCTTTTTATGCCACCGGCAAACCCGGCAATATGCTGATCAAGCTGGATTCTTCGGACTTTTCGGATGCTTCCCTCACAGGCGGGGACGCCGTTATGCTGGAATCTACGATTGCCCATGAACTTATGCACTCGGTCATGCAGTACACCATGACGGACGAGATGAGCGGACGGAACGGAAGCGAAAAATTTCCTGAATGGTTCACGGAAGGAACTGCCCAGCTCTCCGGAGGCGGCTTTCCCACCAACTGGAACGATGAGCTGGTACGGATTGGCAAATCTCTTACCAGCGCCTCCGACACTTCCCAGGATGCTGCAATCGCCAATTATCTGCGGAAATATTCGGTAGCCGGAAGGCCGTACGGACACGGTTACCTGGCCAGTGCCTACATCGGCCACCTTGCCAACGGCGGCGGTTCCTCGGTAAGCGGTTCCGGAATTGCAGCCGGAATGAATAAAATCTTTGATGAAATTATAAACAATAACGTCGGCTTATACAGTGCAATCTCGAATCACACCGGCGGAAAAATCCACAATTCCAGCAGTCTGGAACAGTTATTCAGGCAAGCCGATGCAAATCTCGTAGACTTTGTGAGAAGGCTTATCTATGAGTCCAAAAGCGGTTCCGGTTCCGTCATAACCGGCAGCTTAGGCGACGCCTCCATGATTGGAAACGGCGCGGCCGGCAACCAGCCCTTCTATGTCACGGATGTGGCTACCAGGCCTACCGGCACTGGCATTGCCAGCACCGCCGGCATTGAATTGATGGTGGGGGACAGAAATAAAGAGGAAAACATTATCCGTGTAGAACTTTATCAGATGAATCCGGACGCTCTCGGGCTGACGGACACCGATGTCCTGGAGCAGGATACGGCCCGCAGCGCCATTGACGAAATCAACAGTGCCATTGATCAGATAAGCTCCGTGCGGAGTTATTACGGTGCCGTTCAAAACCGGCTGGAGCACACCGTTTCCAGCCTGGGCTGCACAGTGGAAAACCTGACCGCTTCGGAGTCCCGGATCCGCGATATGGATATGGCAAAAGCTATGATGGAATATGTGCGGAATTCTATTCTGGTGCAGAGCAGCCAGGCCATGCTGGCACAGGCAAACCAGCAGCCGTCTTCGGTTCTGCAGCTTCTGGGGGCTTAATTTCCCAGTATCCCAATGAAAAATGCGGGTTAAGGAAAGGAGTATATTATGGGCAGAATTAACCGGTTTTTGTGCCCTTCCTGCCGGATGACATGGCAGATCCAGCTGGGCCACGGCTTCCGGCATGCGTTGCTGGAAAACGTATTAGAGGCATTTCCCGAAGACATCCGGGAAAAAATTCTTGCAGATACAAAAGGAGAATCTTTTCCTTCTTTTGAATTCCAATATCAGGCGGCTGCATGCGCCAAATGCCGCCAGGTACTCTCTGTTCCCGTGATCCATCTGCACAAAAGCGGCAGCACCTACGCTCCCGCCTGTCCGGACTGCGGCTCTCCCGTAAGGATCAAGCAGGAGGAAGAAAGTCTTACCTGCCCCCGCTGCGGGGAAAGTCCTCTTACTGCCCAAGAGATGGGCAGGTGGGATTAAAATTCTCACTCCAGATCCCGGAGGAAGGCCTCCCAGGCATCCTCATGCTCCACATAGTACAGAGGACACAGTTTCCCGCCCACGTCATAGTGCCGCAGCACATCTTTCGGTTCCAGATCGTATTCACACAAAAGCCAGCCCACCAAATGCAGAAGGGACTCATAAGTTGCCTCGGTAAAAGAACCGTCCTCCGCCGTGTAGCAGCATTCAATGGAAACAGAATCGTAATTTCGGGTCTTTACCCCGTATCCAATCTCCTCCAGAGGAAGACACTGGATAATTTCCCCTTCAATGCCGATTACAAAGTGGGTGCTGGCTGAAGTCTCATGGGTATCTTTGAGATTCTCAAAATAACTCCGGTTGTTGGCAGCCGAAGTATCTTTGTTCGCCGTATAGTGCACAAAGATATTCTTTACTTTTCCCAGCTTCTCCCCCGGCCTGGAATAGGGATTTACCGTCAGGAAATCTTCCGTGATCTCCGGCTTTTCCACCGGCTTCCTTGCTGCCCTGCGGCGCAGCTGGCGGACGGCAAAGGCCATTCCTGTCACAAAAAGAGCCAGAACAAGCATGGCAAAGGCGCGGGCAAACAAAGCCTTTCTTCTGCGCATCCGCCTTCTTCTCTCCCGCTCCCGCCGGCTGATTTTTCTGGGGGAACGGGGACGTTCTTCTGTTTCCTCACATTTTTCGTAAAATTCGCTCGACATCTTTCCTCTTTCCAATTACCATCAAATGCTGATCCGTGTCAAAGATGTGATCGGCGGGAGGCAGAAGATTCAAATCCTCCCCCCTCTTAAAACCTAAAATACTTACGCCGTAGCGCACCCGGAAATTCAGATCCCGGATGCTGTGTCCAATCCATTCCCGACTGGGAGGAATCTCATAAATCCCGTAATCGTCCGTCAGCTCCAGATAGTCGAAGACATGATCGGAGCTGTACTTTTTCGCCACCCGCTCCGCCATATCCCGGTCTGGATATATGACCTCATCCGCTCCGTTCCGAAGCAGGAATTTTGCCTGGATGTCCCGCTCCGCCTTGCTGACTACATATTTGGCTCCCGCCTCTTTCAAAAGATTGGTGATCTCCAGACTGTTCTGGAAATTTCCGCTGATGCAGACAAAACAGATATCAAAATCCCGCACACCCAGGCTTTTGAGCATTTCTATATCGGTGCAGTCCCCGATCTCCGCACTGGTTACCAGAGGAACCAGGTCCGAGAGCTGCTCTTCATCTTCGTCCACAATCATAATTTCATTGCCCAGGGCCAGCATATTCATACAGAGCAGATGGCCGAATTTTCCCATGCCAATCATCAAAACCGATTTCATAAATACGTCTCCTATTTTTTGTTCCGCAGAAAAGACCGCACTTCTGCTGTTTTCTTAGCCTAAGGGGATGCGCTCCACCGGCCGCTGGGAGGGCGGCGTCTGGCGGTTTTCCGTAAATATCAGCGCAAATGTAAGGCTTCCCATTCTTCCGCAATACATCAAAAGCATCAGGATCCCCTTGCTGAATAAGGAAAGGCTTCCCGTGATTCCTACGGAAATCCCTACCGTTCCCAGGGCAGAACAGACCTCAAAGAGAACATCCGCCAGAGGCAGGCATTCAACGGCTGTCAGCGCCAGGGTGCCGAAGAGATCCAGCAGAAGGCTTAAGGTCAGAATTGCAGCCGCCCGCTTTACTACATCCTCCTCCAGCCTGCGCCCGTAGGCTTCTGCGGCCTTGGACCGCCGCATGGTGGAACGCAGGTAAATAAGCAGCACCGCCAGGGTGGTCGTCTTGATTCCTCCCGCTGTGGAGCCGGGATTACCTCCTACAAACATCAGCATTACCATAAAAAGCTTGGTCCCGTCCGAGAGCGCCGCCGTATCCGCTGTGTTAAATCCGGCGGTTCTGGTGGTGGCCGACTGGAAAAGACTTAAGAGAATTTGCTTTCCTGCCGGTTCTCCGGCCAGAATTCCCTGCCGCTCCAAGAGAAAGAAGAGAACGGCTCCTCCCAGGAACAGAATTCCCGTCATAGTCAAAACCAATTTTGTGTGCAGACGGTACTGCCGGAAATGCCATTTGTTTCTCAAAAGATCGTCCCAGACCAGAAACCCGATTCCCCCTATGAGAATGAGGAAAATAAGGGTCAGATTTACCAGAGGATCCCCCGCATAATACGTCATGGAGCTGAAAGGCTCCCGCACTCCCATCAAATCAAAGCCGCCGTTGCAGAAAGCGGAAACAGAGTGAAAACATCCGTAATAAATTCCCTTAAGGAGTCCGAAATCCCCCGCAAACCGGAGGGCGAGCAGAAAAGCCCCCGCTCCTTCTATCACCAGAGTACCCAAAAGTACTTTGCGCACCAGCTTTACAATCCCTCCCACCTGAAGGGTATTGACGCTCTCCTGGAGAATGCCCCGTTCTTTTAAGCCGATTCTGCGCCGCAGCAGCAGGGAAAAGCTGACGCTGAACGTCATCAGCCCCAGGCCTCCCAGCTGAATCATCAGAAGAATCACCAGCTGCCCGAACAAAGTCCAGTGCGAAAACGTATCGTACACAATCAGTCCCGTCACACAGGTGGCGCTGACTGCCGTAAAAGCCGCATCCAGAAAGCTGGTGCTCTGTCCCTCCCGGGTGGCAAAGGGCAAAAGCAAAAGCAGGGTGCCGCAAAGAATAATTCCAAGAAAACTCAAAGCAATGATCTGTACCTTCGACATCCGCTTCAGCCGCATTCTTAGAGACATGTTTCTCACCTATGATCCCTTCTCAAAATTTTAGCAGACACCGTACTTCTGTCTTATTCCGCCCTCCAAATCCTTCCACCAAAAGGTCTCTTGCTCCAGGAGCATGTACCCTCTCCAGCTTCCTTCTTTGGGGATAGAGACAGAACCGGGATTCAGATATGTATAGGTCTCCCGTTCCAAACAGGCCGGTACATGGGTGTGGCCGTGCAGCAGAATGTCCCCCTGCTTCAGCATGGGAAGATTCTGCTCGTGAAAATGATGGCCGTGGGTGGCAAACACGGTCCGCCCTCCCAGAAAGAGAATACAGTACTCCGCCATAATGGGAAATTCCAGAACCATCTGATCTACTTCCGTGTCGCAGTTCCCCCGCACGCAGAGAAGTTCTTCCTTTCTTGCATTGAGCATGGCAATCACTTCTTTGGGGGCATATTCTTTCGGCAGATCGTTCCGGGGCCCGTGATAGAGCAGATCTCCCAAAAGAAGCAGACGCTCTGCTTTCTCCCGGTCATAGGCTTCCAAAAGCTTCCGGCAGTACTCGGCAGAACCGTGTATATCGGATGCAATCATCAGTTTCATATTTTCTTTTCCTCCAGGCTTTCCAGATATTTTTTGTAATCACTGGACAGGACTCCCTGGTATTTGGCCTTTTTCATGTTGAGCTTCACCTGCCCCTTGGACTTGGTAGGACCCTGCAGGGTTCCGGCTCCGCCCACACAGCCGCCCGGACACGCCATTCCCTCCAGAAGATATCCGTCGTACTCGCCTTTCTTTGCCAGCTCCAGCATGGCCCGGCAGTCCCGCAGGCTCTCAGCGCTGGCCACCTTTACTTCCCGCTCCGGCTCCATTTCCTGAATGCAGTTTACCACGGCGCTGGCCACGCCGCCGGTCACGGCAAAGCCTCTGCCGTCCGCACTGGAAGCAGAGAAAGTCTCCGCAGACGCAAGAGCGGCAAAGTCAATCCCTTTGGCTTCAAACATGCCCATGACTTCCTCAAAAGTCAGGACAAAATCCACATCACTGCGAATGGTCCTGCGGCTGGCCTCCAGCTTCTTAGCTGCACAGGGGCCCACAAAGACGACCTTGCAGCCGGGATGTTCTTTCTTGATCAGCCGTCCCGTCAGAACCATGGGTGTCAAAGCCATGGAAATATAAGGGGCAAACTCCGGAAACAGTTTCTTCGCCATCACCGACCAGGCAGGACAGCAGGAGGTTCCCATAAAGGGCTGCTTCTTCGGCACTTCCTCCAGGAAATCCCTGGCTTCCTGGATGGTACAGAGATCCGCGCCGATGGCTACTTCTATTACATCTGCAAATCCCAGCTCCCGGAATGCCTCCCGCACCTTCTCAGCCGGCAAGTCCTTCCCCCACTGGCCCACAAAGGCCGGCGCCAGGGCTACGTAGACCGGCGTATCGCTCTTAATGGCGTGAATGGTCTGGAAAATCTGGCTCTTGTCCGCAATGGCTCCAAAGGGACAGTTCACCAGGCACATGCCGCAGGAAACACAGCGGTCGTAATCGATATCCGCCCGGCCGTACTCGTCCGTTTTAATGGCATCCACCCCGCAGGCTTTGGCACAGGGCCGCTCCATTTTCATAATGGCGCCGTAGGGACAGGCTTTCATGCACTTTCCGCACTTGATGCACTTCCTTGGATCAATGACGGAACGCCCCTCCACGATGGAAATGGCGTCCTTGGGACAGACTTCCTTGCAGGGATGCGCAAGACAGCCCTGGCAGGCATCCGTCACCCGCATCTCGTTGTCAGGACAGGCGTGACAGGCAAATTTGATAATATTTACCAGAGGCGGATCGTAATATTTCTCCGCGATGGCACTCTCCTCAATCCCCTGGGACACCGGAGCATGCTCCGTCATTTTCCTTAGAGGAAGCCCGATGGCAAGGCGCAGCCGCTCCTCCACAATGGCCCGCTCCAGGAACACACTCTCCCGGTATGTAGCTACTTCTCCGGGTATAATTTTATAGGGAAGATCAATGATCCGGGAATAATCCCCGCCCTCATATGCCATACGCGCCACTTCCGTAAAGATCTTCTGACGGATCTCTACCACATTCGTATATACTCCTCTCATTCTCTCCTCCTTGACCTTCTCACTGTTTTTGCTTTCTCACAAAGGAAATCATAGACATGGCTGCCTTCGCACCCTCCCCCACGGCTGCGGAAATCTGCAGAAGTCCTCCCGTACAGTCGCCCGCTGCATACAGTCCCGGAATGTTGGTCTCCATTTCCTGGTTGATCTGAATACTGGCCCCTTCTGTCAGTGCCCCGATTTTCCGGGCCAGATCTACGGCTCCCGCACTCCCGAGAGCCACAAAAACCCCCTCCAGCTTCAAAGAAGTTCCGTCCGCAAAGGACACGCCCTCCACCCGGTCTGTCCCTTCAATCCCTGCCAGGGGTGTCTCTATCACCTGCACCCCTTCCGGGACTGTAGCCTGCAGTTCCAGTCCGTTGGTCAGAAGCACCGCCGAATTTACGACTGAAAGAAGCTCTCCCAGCTCATGAACGGCATACTCCTCATTTCCCAAAACCGCCACATCCCGTCCCCGGTAGAAAAAAGCATCGCAGACGGCGCAATAGCTCACGCCGCGCCCCTCCAATTCCCGGATTCCGGCAATCTTTGTGCTCTTCCGGGCGCTTCCCGTAGCCAAAAGCACAGTCCGCGCTTCGTAGGAGCTCTCTTTTCCTTCCAAACGGAAGTGTCCGTCCCAGGAGATATGGAAAATCTCGTCCTCCGCAAGCTCCACACCCAGATTGCGGGCCTGGGTCTTCGTATTCTCTACCAATTCACAGCCGGAAACCGGCTCTGCCATTCCAAAATAATTTTCAATCCGGTGAGCCTTCTCCAAAGCGCCCCGGTCCTTTCCAATCACAAGGGTGGAAAGGTTTGCCCTGCTGGTATAGAGAGCAGCCGACAATCCTGCCGGTCCGCTCCCCACAATTACTGCATCATACATAGCCGTCCGCTCCTACGCTCCAATCATTTCTTTTAAAGTTTCTTTGGACTGGAGACCCACCGCACTGGCTGCCACCTTCCCCTCCTGAAACAACAGCAGGGTCGGAATGTTCATCACCCCGTACTGCTGTGCAATCCGCGCGCACTCTTCTACATCCAGCTTGGCAAATTTCACCCCGGAAACCTCTGCCGCCAGCTCGTCGATGATAGGTGCCTGCATTCTGCAGGGTCCGCACCAGGTAGCCCAGAAATCCACCAGTACAGGGATCTGGGACTTTAATACTTCTGCTTCAAAATTCTGTTCGGTAATGTGTGTCACTTCCATTTTTTCATTCTCCTTTCCGATTCTATTGTTTCCTCTTTTCTTACAATCTATGAACGGCTTCCGTCTCCATGCAGAACCGAATACCCGGCTTCCCCACGGAAACTGCTTTCCAATCCCTCCGTAACAAAGATCTCTCCGTTCTTTCCAATCAAAATCATATCAAAAGCGTCCCGGTGTTCCCGCCAGTAGGAAAAAGCTCCCTCACAGTCCATCAGATAAAGAGCCGTAGACAAGGCATCCGCCAGCGTCCCGTCCTCCGACACCACCGTCACCGATGCCAGATCCCCGTCTGCCGGGTATCCGGTTCCCGGATTCACAATATGGATGTATGTCTCCCCGTCTTCCTCAAAATAGCGCTCGTATCCGCCGGAAGTAATAACCGCCTGATCCTCTGCTTCCAGGACCGCCAGGATCTCTCCCCGGCCGTTTTGGGGATCCCGGATTCCGACCCTCCACTTCCTCCCGTCGGGCCGCAGCCCCAGGGTCTGCACGTTTCCCCCCAGAGATACAATCCCGGAAGTAATCCCGTATTCCCGAAAGATGTCCATTACCCGGCCGGAGGCATAGCCCTTGGCGATTCCTCCCAAGTCCATCTGCTGTCCCTCCCCCAGCTGCAGGAAAGCTCCTTCAAGACGTACCCGGCCGGCATCTGCCAGAGGAAGGACTTCCTCTATCTCCTCCCGGGGCGGCACATGATAATTCCTATCAGGAAAACCCCAGAGCTCCATCAAGGGATACACGGTGAAATCAAAGAGGCCCCCTGTATCAAGGTAAATTTCCCGGGCTCTCCCAAGAAGTATCCTGGTATCTTCGGAAATTTCCCCCTCTCCCTCCCGGTTTATCCTGGAAATTTCACTGGAAGCATTTCCGGCGGACCAAAGGGCGTCCAGACGCTCCACCTCTTTGACGGCTGCTTCCACGGCTTCTTCTGCGTTTTCCCCGTATGCCGTAAAATCCATCACCGTGTCCATAGCAAAAATCTGTCTGGTACAGGAAGCATTCTCCTTTTTTTTTCTGCCAGACAGACCGCAGCCGATCACCAGCATCAAAAATACGGCCCCCAGCCCTCCCAGCAATATCCTTCTTCTCATATCTATATGCCGGAAATTACATGCACCGGACACTTTTCCATACATGTTCCGCAGCCTGTACAGAGCGCTCCGTCTATGCGGGCCAGATTGTTCTCTACGAGGATCGCCCCATGCTCACACTGCTTCTCGCAAATGCGGCAGCCCAAGCATCCGGCACTGCAAACCTTCTTCACCTCCGGCCCCCGGTCCCGATTAGAACAGCGGACCGCCAGCTTCTGATCTGCAGGCACCAGTTCAATCAGCTGCTTAGGGCAGACAGCCGCGCACCGGCCGCAGCCCGTACATTTCTCCGGATCCGCAAAAGCCACTCCGTCTTTCACCCGGATCGCGTCAAAAGCACAGGCTTCTACGCAGGATCCGAAGCCCAGACAGCCGTAATCGCATTCCCATAAGGACAGACCGGACAAAACTGCCGCCCGGCAGTCCCGGATTCCCGTATAGCTGCATTTGGGGGAGGTCTTATCGCAGGTTCCGGCACACTTTACCAAAGCAACCCGCCGCAGGGTCTCCCCCGCATCTACCCCCATAATAGCGCCAATCTCCTCCACTGCCTGGCTGCTGCACACGGGACAGACAGTTATCTCCGCCTCTCCGTTTACAATGGCCGCAGCCACCGCGTCACAGCCTGCATAGCCGCAGCCGCCGCAGTTATTTCCGGGAAGGCTGGCACGCACGGCCGCCTCCCGTTCATCCGCTTCCACATAAAATTTTTTCCCTGCGGCAACCAGAGCTGCGCCAATCAAAAGTCCCACAACGCCTACCACGAAGGTGGCAATGATAATTTCCTGCATGCTTTCTTTTCCTCCCTATGACAAACCGCCGAAGCCCATAAAAGCAATGGCCATCAGCACCGCGCACAGCAGCACGATGGGGGCTCCCCGCAAAGGAGCCGGAACAGCCTCCTCGTCGATCCGCTCCCGGATGCCAGCCAGCAGCACAATGGCTATGGTGTAGCCCAGGGCCGTACCGAATCCGGCCAGCACGCTTTCCAGAAGCCCGAAACTGTTCTGTACATTTGTCAGCGCCACTCCCAGCACCGCGCAGTTGGTGGTAATGAGAGGCAGGTAAATCCCAAGCGCCTGATAGACAGCCCGGGATGTCTTCTTCAAAAACATCTCCACCATCTGCACCAGGGCTGCAATTACCAGAATAAACACAATGGTCTTCAGGTATGTCAGGTTTAAGGGAACCAGTACATAGTCATAGAGAAGGCTTGCCACCGCAGAGGAAATGGTAATTACAAAAATCACTGCGCCGCCCAGGCTTGCAGAAGTCTTAATCTGCCTGGAAACACCCAGGAAGGAGCAAATCCCAAGAAACTGGCTTAAAACTACATTGTTAATCAAAGCGGTGGAAATAATGATCAAAAGCAGAGATGACATATTTTATTCCTCCCCTTTCTCCGTATGACAGGTTTTTTGGCAGACAGCGCAGCAGCCGTCACAGCCCTCCACCAGATCATTGGCTCTGGTCTTGACGCTGAACGCATTGAGGATCATAATCAGAACGGCCAGAACCAGGAAGGCTCCCGGCGCTTTTACAAAAATTGCAATGGGAACAAAGAAATCCGGGGCCGCCGGGAAGCCGAAGACCGTTCCCGCCCCCAGGAACTCCCGCACCAGCCCAATTACAGTCAGAGCTATGGTAAACCCCGCCCCCATGCCCACGCCGTCCATGGCAGATAAAAGAGGAGGATTCTTGGAAGCGTAGGCTTCCGCCCGTCCCAGGATAATGCAGTTCACCACAATCAGGGGAATGTAAATGCCAAGGGAAGCGTACAAAGCCGGCACATAAGCCTCCGTCAAAAGCTCCACAACCGTCACAAACGAAGCCACAATCACAATGTAGGCCGGAAGGCGCACCTGATCGGGGATGACATTGCGCATAAGGGAGATGACCAGATTGGACACCACCAGCACCGCCAGGGTGGAGACGCCCATGCCGAAGCCGTTCACGGCCGAAGTTGTCACCGCCAGGGTGGGGCACATGCCCAGCATCAGGACCATGACCGGGTTCTCCTTTAAAATACCGTTATAAATGCGTTCCATACATGATTTCATCTTTCGGCCCCCTTACTGAAAATTCGCTGCAAAGAAATCCAGGGCAGCGTTGACTGCGTTTACCACCGCCTGAGAGGAAGTGGAGGCACCGGACACCGTATCAATCTCATTCTCCAAGGAGGAGGTCCCGGACCTGTTCAGGGAAAACCGTTCTGTTTTTACCCCGGCAAACTGCCCCTGGAATGCCTCTTCTTTGCAAAGCATTCCCATGCCCGCCGTCTCATTGATCTCCGTAAAGGCAATGCCGTTTATGGTTCCGTCCGCCGAAAAGCCTACGGACAGGGTAATCATACCCTCAAACCCGTCGCCGCTTCCGGCACTGATCACATAACCCGCCACATTTCCTGCGGCATCTTTTCCGATTACGGCTTCGTGGATATAAGCTTTCCCGAAATCCGTGCCGTAGACACCGCCGTCCAGATCCGCAATCACCTGATCTGCCCTGCTGTCATTGGTAAATTCCACGGCTCCCGGACAAACCTCCTGATAGGAAGCCGCCTTGGCCGCCTGCTTCTGCTGTGCAATCCGCTCCTTTGTCATCTCATAAACACTGCTTAAGCACATTCCCGCTATCAGGGTAATGGCGCAGAGTATCAGAGCCGGCTTGGGTATTCCCTTCTTCCCCTTGGTGTCTTTTTTTAGCCCGTAGGGAAGCGGGACGGAAATTTCGTCAATCAGGGGCACGGTCATATTGGCAATGATAATGGCATAGCTTGCCGAGTCCGGAGCGCTTCCAAACACCCGGAACACGCCGCAGAGAATACCGATCAAGATTCCGAAAACCAGCTGACCCGCGGATGTGACCGGGCTGGTCACCGGATCCGTCGCCATAAAGATAGCTCCCATCATCACGCCGCCTGCGGCCAGGTGCACCAGGATAAATTCCGGGTCGAAGCCCTGTCCGCCGAACAAAGCAATAAAAGCGGAAAAGGAGATCACAACCGCCGCCGGAATTTCAAAGGTAATGGCATCCACCGCCCACAGATACAGCCCGCCCAGGCACAGAGCCAGGATCGAACCGCCGATGACACCGTTTCCGTAACCTATGAATACTTCAACGGCATCCACCGTTCCCCCGGACGCCAGGGTTTCCAGAGGCGTAGCCGCACTGACTCCGTCCACGGAAAAGTCAGCTACCACCCCGCTGAAAGAAATGAGCAGGAAACATCTTCCCGCCAGGGCCGGATTCATAAAATTATGCCCCAGGCCTCCGAAGAAACATTTGACAAAAAGAATGGCAAAAAAGCTTCCCGCCAAGGGAACATACAGGGGAACCTGGGCCGGAAGGCACAAAGCCAGCAGAAGTCCCGTCACCACGGCACTTCCGTCTTTCCAGGTATCCGGCCTTTTTGCTATGTAATCAAACACGGCTTCCGTCAAAACCGCCGAGAGCACGGAAACTGCCAGAACCAGAAGCGCAGACTCCCCGTACCGGTAAATTCCGAAACCGGCGGCCGGCAGCAGGGCGCAGATCACCTGGCGCATAACCTTCCCCGTAGTCAGCCTGCTTCTGGCGTGCGGACTGGACGAAACATGGTATAATTTGCTCATTTGTCTTATCCCCCTACTTTCTCTTTGCCGCCATAATCTCAGCCTTGGCCTGCTTGAAAAGCTGCATCAGCGGCCGTTTGGCAGGACAGATATAGGTACAGGATCCGCAGGCAATACACTCCAGACCGTAAAGCTTCTTCTCGTAGCGTCCGTAATCTTTGCGCTCTGCAGCCTGGGCCATCATCTGCGGCGTCAGGCCCAGAGGGCAGACCTGGTTGCACCGGCCGCACCGGAGGCAGCTGGTCTTTTGCTTCTCGCCCAAAGCCGCCTCATCCAGGGTGAGAACCGTAAGGGCATTGTTGTTTTTGCAGATGGGAACTTGAAGGGAAGACAAGGCAAGTCCCATCATGGGCCCGCCGCAGATTAATTTCTGCACGTCCGCTCCCTTCCGGAAACCGCCCGCCGCCTGCAGAACCTCCGAAAAGCTGGTTCCTATGCGCACCATCAGGTTGCAGGGCCGTTCTACCCCGTCTCCGGACACCGTAAAGCCCCGCTCCATCAAGGGCTCCGACTTGCAGACTGCACGGTAAATCGCCCGCACGGTAGCCACATTATCTACTACGCAGCCTACATCCGCAGGGAGCATTCCCAGTTTCAAATGTTTTCCCGCCACCACGCTTAAGACGGCCCGCTCGCCGCCCTGGGGATACTTGGTGCGAACCGCCTGGACCCGCACCTTCTCTTCTCCCCGGCAGGCCTCTTCCATGGCCCGTATGGCTTCCGGTTTGTTTTCTTCAATGATTACCACGCCCTCCGCCTTAGGAAACAGGCGCAGCATGATCTTGAGGCCTTTCACAATCTCTTGCGCCTGGGTGCGCATGAGCTGATCGTCGCAGGTGATATAGGGCTCACACTCGGCTCCGTTGGCAATCACATAGCGGATAGCTTCCGCGTTCTTGGGCGCCAGTTTTACATGTGTGGGGAAGCCCGCCCCGCCAAGGCCGATAATGCCCGCCGCTTTTACCCGGTCCAGAATCTCCCGTCCGGTGAGGGAAGCCTCGTCCGTCTCGTTTCCCACACCCTCCGCCATGGTATAGGCACCGTCGTTTTCTATCACAATACAGGGTGCGGCAGTTCCGGCAACCGTCCGCCGGTTCTCCACTCCCTTGACCTTTCCGGAACAGGAGCTGGCAATATTGGCAGATACAAATCCGTCTGCTTCGGCTATGATCTGCCCCGCAAGAACCGTATCCCCCTTCTGCACCAGGGGCCTGGCCGGCTTTCCAATATGCTGGTTCAGCGGAAATACCAGATCGCCTTTGGGTAAATATGTACTATACGGAACATTTCTCGCATATTCTTTGCCGTCAGCCGGATGTACGCCGCCTCTGAATGTTTTCTGGAATATGGGCACTCCCTCGTCCCCCTCTCTTGCAACATAAGTTTTCTGTCTGTTTACTACTTTACCACATTTATTTGAAAAAATCTATGAGATTTTATTTATCTGTTTCCATATATAAGCGGACGGCGAAAGGGGGATGTCCTCCCTTTCGCCGTCCGCTTATACATCCAGATCGCACACCCGCGTGCAGACCCGTTCTAAAAGCTCCCTGCTGTGGCTCACCGCCAGAAGCCCGATTCCCCTTTGTTCCACCTCCTGCACCAGGAAGCTCCAGATCTGGCTCTGGGTTATCAGATCCAGCATGGTGCTGATCTCGTCTGCCAGAAGAAAGCGGGTCCGCTCTCCCAGAGCCCGGGCAATGCAGAACCGCTGCATTTCACCCCCGGAGATCTCTCCGGGATACCGGTTCAGCCAGTCCGGTTCAATTCCCAGCCCTTCTATGACCCGCGGCTCAATGCCGTCCCCTTCCGCCAGCACCTCCCGCATTTTCAGCCTGGGATTGACCGCCTGCTCCGGGTGCTGCCAAATCATCTGCACCGGGCAGTATCTTCCGAAAGAAGACAAGGGGCGTCCGTCCAGAAGCACTTCCCCGTCATCCGGCTTCTCGTAGCCGGCCAGGATTTTACAGAACGTGGTCTTTCCGAAGCCACTGGGCGCAATCAGGCCTACCCGCTCCTCCCGGGTCATTTTCAAATGAAAATCTTCTAATATCTGCCGACTTTCTTTTCCGTACCGGAAGGAAATGTGTTTTGCCTCTAATACCATACTTTTCTCCTGTTCAACTATACCGCATGCAGGCAGCGGACCCTGCCGCCGCGGAGTTCCCGGAAGGGAATTTCTCCCCGGCACTGCTCCGTGCACTGTGTGCACCGCGGAGCAAAGGGACATCCCTCCGGCATTTCTTTTACATAGGGCTGAGTCCCCGGTATAAACCGGAACCCGTTCTGGGGCATGGCCTGCCAGAGGGCTTTGGAATAGGGATGACGCAGGGTTTCCTCCTGCCGGAAATCCGAGACGGGGGCGTCCTCCACGGTAGTTCCCGCATAGAAAACCGCCACCCGGTCTGCCACAGCCAGGGCCTGTTCCAGATCGTGGGTGATAAGAAGCACCCCGGCTCCCCGGTCCGCCAGCTCCCGGAAATGCTCCATCACCCGGCGCACCATTTTTATATGAAGGCCGGGGGTAGGCTCATCCGCAATTACAAGCTTTGGCTCTCCCATCATGGCCGTGGACACCAGCACCCGGCGGTTCATCCCGCCGGACAGCTCAAAGGGATAGAGATCCTGTACTTCTTTTTTCAGATGATAGCCCTCGAAAATCCGGTCCAGCCTGGCCCTGGATGCAGGATCCTTTTTTCCTTTGCGGATCTGCGGCCCGATTTTCATTAAGGGATCCAGAAACGCCACGCTCTGGGGAACCAGCACAATCTCGTTCCCCCGAAGCCGTTCTTTTCTCTCCTGGGTCAGTTCTTCTCCTTGGTAAAGCATTTTCCCACCAAGAGCCGCGTTGTAGGGAAGAATCCCCAGGATTCCGTGAGCCAGCAGGCTTTTCCCGGAACCGCTGGAGCCTACCACCGCAACCATTTCCCCTTCATGGACCTTTACGTCCAGATCCCGGATAACCTCAAGAGTGGTCTTGGAAAATCCATGCGCATACTGATCAAAAGAGACCGACATGCCCTGTATTTCCAGTATTACCTGTTTTTCTTTCATGATTGGCCTCCTTAATCGTGTACGCTGCCGGGATCCAAAAGCTTTCGAAGACTTTCCCCTGCCATGTCAAAAAGCATTACCGTCAGTACCAGAAGAAGCCCTGGAAACACTGCCAGCCACCATTTCCCTGTAGCCAGATATTTCATACTCTCCGACAGGATCACGCCCACGGCCGGCTGCTCCGGGGAAAGCCCGAACCCCAGGAAGGTGATACTGGCCTCGTGGAGGATGGCATGCGGAAAGAGCAGAACCAATCCCACCAGGAACTGCGGAAACAGGTGCGGAAGCATATGTTTCCGGGCAATGTCAAGCGGACGCATCCCAAGCTTCTTTGCCACTTTGATGTAGGAAGCCTCCTTAAGCTGCAGAACCTCCCCACGTATGAGGCGGGCCAGGGAAGTCCAGTGGGTCAGAGAGACTCCGATAATGACCCCCTTCAAGCCTTTCCCGGCAGCATAGGAAATGAGAATCAGCAAAAGAATATGAGGAATCCCCATGACCAGATCGATGATCCAGGTGATGACTGAATCCACGGCCCGTCCCATGGTGGCCGAGGCAATTCCCAGGCCTAGGGCTATGAGGGAACTGATTCCCGCAGCCAAAAGCCCCAGGCGGATGCTCATGGAAAGCCCCGTCAAGGTCCGGGCCAGCATATCGCGTCCCAGCCAGTCCGTACCGAAAAGATAGGGAAACCCGGGTGCCAACTCTTTCCTGGAGAAATCCGTAACCATGGCTTCTTCGGAAAGCAGAAGGCCCCCCGCGGTAATTCCAAACAGCAAAAATACCGCAGCACCGAAAAACAAGGCTGTGCGGATTCTTCCGTTGCTCTTTTTCATATGCGGCCTCCTCTCCGGATTCTGGGATCAATCATTCCGTAGAGCAGATTGGCTGTAAGGTTTCCTCCAAAGACAATGGCTGCGCTGATCACCGTGATCCCCAAAAGCAGAGGCACATCACTTCCGATTCCCGCCGTCACGGCCGCCTGTCCCAGCCCCGGATAGGAAAAGATCTGCTCCACCAGGACAGAGCCGCCGAAAATTTCGCTGATGGAGCCAAACTGCAGGGTAACGGCAGGCAGAATCACATTGCGGAAGCCATGGTTTTTAAAAATACTCCAGCTGCTCTCTCCCCTGGCCCGGGCAAACTGCACATAGTCGCTCTCCATAATATCAATCATTTTTTCCCTGGTATGCAGGGTGATATTAGAAATCCCGGTAATGCTCAGGGTAAGGGCAGGCAGAACCGCATGGCGTACACGGTCCAAAAGCCCCACGCTCTTTGCCTCCACGCCGATGGGAACGCTTAATCCGATGGGAAGGACCTTCAGCCAGACCGCAAAAACCATCAGAAGAACCAGAGCCAGCCAAAAAGCCGGCGTGCTGGCAATCAAAAGGGAATAGCCTTTGACGGCTTTATCCAGAGCGCTCCCCCTTTTCATGCCGGAGAGTACGCCCAGAAAAAAGCCTGCCGTCCCGGAAATCAGCCAGGCCAGCGCCAGCATCCACAGGGAATTGGAAAGCTTGGCCCCGATCACCTTGGACACCTCCTGGCGGTACAAAAGGGAAATTCCCATATCTCCCCGGAAAAAATCAAAAGCCCAGGACACAAAACGCTCCGCCGGAGGCGTCCCCACCCCCCAGTAGGCATTCAGCTTGTCAATCTGTTCCTGACTCATGCTTCCAAGCGCCGCCTGCCCCACATTGGCCTGAAGGGGGTCAACGGGGGACACGGACACCAGAAAAAAGGCGGCTATGCTGACGCAAGCCAGAAGCAGGACCATGCGCACAGCCTGTTTTCCCATAAACAGCAAGTGTTCTCTCACGAACTTCTTTCCTCCTGTGAAAAAGATTACCAGCTCCACTGATCTACATTGTTGACAATGGACCAGCCGTGACCATGGGGATGCAGCTTCTGCTTTGCCACTTTCAGCCCCTCCCTGGACCAATAAAGGTGATCGATGTTCACCAGCCAGATCCAGGGAATATCCCCTTCCTGGATAATTCCGCTGCTGCCGTCCCACTGGGCCTTCTTCCACAGCTCATAGGAGGTCTCCAGATCCGAAGCCGCCAGCGCTTCGTCCATATAAGTATCTACGCTCTCATTTGCATAAGGTGAATACCCGGCAGTTCCCTCCTCCAGGGTATGGTAAATATTGTAGAGCTCCATAGGAGAATGAGCGCCCCAGCCCCACATCAAAGGCTCTGCCTGGGCCCTGTCATAGGCTGTATCCCAGCCCACACCCTCTATGGTTACTTCAATGCCAATCTCTTTTAACTGGTTTCCCGTATCTGCCGCCAATGCCTGGCGGACGGAATCGCTGGCCGGATACAAAAGCGTAAAGGCTGCACGCACTCCGTCCTTTTCCCGGATGCCGTCCTTCCCTTCCTTCCAGCCGGCCTCGTCCAGAATCTCCGCGGCCTTCTCCGGATCGTACGCCACCTCTGCCTCCTCATTATACCAGGGCATTTTGTCGCAGACGCTGTAGGCAGGCGTTCCGTACCCATTCAGGACGTTTTCAATCATTTCCTGCCGGTCAAGGCCCATATTCACGGCCCGGCGGACCTGCACATCGCTGGTAAAGTCATTGCCGATCTCAAAGCCGTCCGCACGTTTCCCGGCCGGAACAGCAGGAAGGTTAAAGCCCCGGTTGTCCACCGTCTCAAAGGAAAGAAGCTCGTAGCCGTCCACACTCTGATCCGCATAGGAAGCCGCCGTATAGGCCAGATCTGCCTGTCCGGCCCTCACTGTTGCGAACGCCGCGTCCTCCTCCATAAAAACAACCGTCACCCGCTTCATGTGTATTTCATCCCCATAGTAGTCCGGGTTTGCTTCCAGGATAATCTGCTGCCCTTTGTCCCACTGTTTCAGCATATAGCGCCCGGAGCCTACAGGATGTTCCCCGTAACCCGGCCCATAGGCGTGTTCCGGCACAATCCCCACAACGGCCATGGTATAAGGCCAGATGGAATAGGGCTGGTTCATACGGAATTCTACGGTGGTTCCGTCTACCGCCACTGCTTCCTGCAGCATGGTAAAGTCATTTACAGAGCTGGTCTCTTTTACGGTATTGTAAGTAAATGCCACATCCTCCGCTGTCAAAGGCTCCCCGTCCGTAAACTTCACATCCTCCCGGATGGTTACGGTCCAGGTCATACCATCTTCGCTGGCCTTCATATCCGTGGCCAGATCATAGCCAATGGACAGATCCGCCTTGGTCACGGTCAGGGTGCTCTGGATCAGAGGCTCATGCACATGCTCTCCGGCTCCCCAGCCGTAGGCCGGATCAAAGCCTGCTTCCGGCTCCGAGGTGGGGCCCATAACTACAATGACGGAGTCTTTTGTCCCGTCCGAAATTCCGGCTTCCCAAGCGCCCTCCTCCCCTTCTTTTCTCTCCGGTTCCGGGGAGCCGCAGCCTGCCAGCAAAGATACCCCCAGGACGGCCGCACAGCATATGGTTAACAAACGCTTTTTCATAGTGAAAACCTCTCTTTCTTTTCCGACAGCATTCATTATACACATATGTTAAATTGTTCACAAGCCACCCCGGGGGATATTTTTTGTTTTTCCTATGTTACCCTCTCTTGGCAAGGGCAATAGACCATCCGTTACAGTGATTCCGTCTGCCGTCCTTCCTCCAGCAAAGCTTTGATCAGCTCTGTAAGCCGGATCAGAGCGGAAACTTCCGTGTATTCCCGGCAGGAATGGACCTGCTCCATGGCGCTTGCCAGCACCAGCCCATGGATACCATGAAGGGACAGATTGTTCTGATCGCTTCCTCCGAACGTTTTTTTCAGGATTCCCGGCAAGCCAAGCTTCTCACAAGCCCGGCGGAACCTCTTTACGCTTTCGTGATCCTTCGGGGTTGTATAAGCATGTATGGGAATCTCACAGATCATTTTGACGGTTCCCCCAGCTTTCCCTGCTTCTTCCCTGAAAAGCTCCTCTATCTTTTTCGCCTGTTCCAGTACCCTTTCGTGGGAAAAGCCCCGCACTTCCCCCATCAGGCGGCAATACTCCGGCACAATGTTTGTGGTTCTTCCTCCGCCCTCTATGGCCCCCACATTAACCGTTATCTCCTCTCCTACGTGTCCCAGCTCCATCCGGGCAATTCCCCGGGCAGCTATGGCAACAGCATGTATCCCTTCCTCCGGGGCGAAACCGGCGTGAGCGGCTTTTCCGTAAACTTCTATTGTAAATTCCGCCAGCGTGGGAGCCTGAAATGCCCCTGTTCCCACTGGGCCGCTTAAGTCCAGAATATAGGACTCTCGGGCCTTCACCTTGGAAAAATCAAAGACCGCACTGCCCCGTAAATGTTTCTCCTCCCCGATAAAAAAAAGAAGTTCCAAATCCCGGATAGGCTTCCCCTCCTCCAAAAGTTCCCGCAAAGCCTCCAGAAGGGCTGCCGTTCCCGCCATGCAGTCCGCCCCCAGAACCGTAGTTCCGTCACTGGTAATCCGCCCGTCCGCCTGGAGCAGGGCCTGTTTTCCCAAGGCAGGCTCCACCGTATCCATATGAGTGGAAAACAAAAGGGGGCTTCCTAAAAGCTCTCCCTTCCGGAAGGCATAGAGGTTGCCCGCCGTTCCCCCGTAAATCTCTCCGGCCCGATCCTCCTCCACAAAAAAACCTAAACTTTCCAGCTCTTCTGTCAGCGCATCCGCCATCTCACGCTCCCCGAAAGAAGGGGCATCGATGGACACCAGACGGCAGAAGGCGGAAACCAAGCGCTTTTTATTTACTGTTGTTTCTTTCTTTTCTGCTTCCATTCTTTGTCCTTTCCGAAACAGGAAGCTATTATAATCCGAATGCTGAAAGGAAAAATTTCCCCGTTTGCCGGGGCTTCCCCAGATTCGGAACGCGTCCGGTTTCGTATAAAATTTAGTATACCATATTAAAAACCCAAAATCCAAGAATAACCTCTTGACAATCTTTCTTTCCCGTGATACTCTCTAATTAAATATTTAGATAATTATCTAAATGCCAAAACAAAGGAGGTGGAAAAACCATGAACAGCGCTTTCAAAGCCCTGTCCGACCCAACCCGCCGGAGAATCCTGGAGCTTTTGTCTGACCGGGACATGACGGCCGGAGAGATCGCCGGATATTTTGACATCAGCAAGCCTTCCGTCAGCCATCATCTGAACGCCTTAAAGACGGCCGGACTAATACTGGACGAACGGAAAGGGCAGAACATTATTTACAGTCTGAATATCACAGTTTTTCAGGAACTTATCAAATGGTTTTACGATTTTTCCAAAGGAGGGATAAAATCATGAAAAAACAAACTTATCTTCTGCTAACTCTTTGCATTCTCTCTTTCCTTGGGCATTTTCTTGTGTTTTTCCAGATGCCTGATACTGTTCCCATCCACTGGAATGTATCTGGGGAACCTGACGGCTACGCCAACAAGCTCGCCACTTTATTTTTCGCCCTTCTGCCCCTTTTGATGCTGGGACTTTTAAATGTGATTCCCAAAATCGACCCCAGGGGGAAGAATTACGAGAAGCATAAGAAAGCCTATGATGTTTTCTCCCTCTGCCTGATCCTCCTGCTGATTGCCTTGAACTGGATCAGCAACGGAGCTATCTTAGGCTATCCGGTTTCCATCAGCCGGCTGGTTCCAACAGGCGTAGGGTTCCTGCTGATTGCCGTGGGAAATTATATGCCTCAGCTGCGCACCAACTATACCATGGGGATCAAAAATCCCTGGACCTTAGAGAGCGAATGGGTGTGGAAGAAAACCCACGCCATGGGCGGCATGGTCTTCTGCCTTATGGGTGTTGCCATGGCTTTGAATGGAATTTTCCAAACGGTCTTGATGAGCCGGATCGCTTTTGGCGCCGTGCTTGGAGGCGTGGTGTTCTTGGAATTTTATTCCTATCTTTTATACCGGAAATGGAAAAAGGCGGAGGCACATAAGGAAGTATTATAAAAGTTTCATTCAACCGGCGCTGCATAAGTCACGCCGGTTGTGTTTTCGTTTTATGTCATCGGAACAGACATAGAACAAGGATTGCTTTCAGCAGGGAAATATGGTATGATTTTTATAAAATATCCTGTTCATGGTAGAGAGAAAGAGCAAATTTTTAAAATGGAAAACATTTTGCAGACAGCCGACAGGCTATTCCAAAACCGTTATTTCAGTTCTATTAAAAAGGCATTTACCATCACGCTTCCAGTAATCATTCTGGGCTCGATAGCGTCGCTGGTCAATAATATTCCCATCAACATCGTGCAGGCAGGTCTGTCCACCCCGGTTGGACAGGTGATCCGGGCTGTAAATGGCGCGGTTTGGCTGGGCAGCACAGCCATCATGGCGATTTTGATTGCATGGACTTTGGGTTTTTATCTTGGCAATACCTATAAACTTAACGGTACGATCTCAGCCCTCACAAGTGTATCCGCCTATCTGAGCATTTGCGTTACAACCCCGGATGGCGGCATCTCGTTGAGCCGATTGGGCTCTAGCGGGCTTTTTGGAGCGATTCTAATCGCGATTCTGGCCACCGAGTTGTACCACGTATTTTCCTGTCTTAAAATCAATATTTCGGAGGATATGGCAGAGGAGGTGCAGCAAATGTTTGCAGCTCTTTTTCCTGTCATGCTGTCCGTTTTCTGTATTGCCCTCGCAAATGGCATTCTATTGATGACCTCCGGCAAAGGGATTGACGAGTGGATTTATACTGGCCTGTCGCTTCTTTTTTCTGCGGCCAATGGAGGCGGACTTGTTGGTACCTTGTTTCTGGTATTCGGCATCCATATTTTCTGGTTCTTTGGTATTCATGGCGGAAATGTGATGGATAGCATCATGGTCAGCGCTTTTGGTGAGAATCTCATCCATAATATTGACCTATATGCCTTGAATCACAATGCCTTCGACGGGCAGCTTGCCATTATCAGCAAGGGCTTTTTGGATACTTTTGTATTTATGGGAGGAGCAGGTACATCGCTGTGCATTATTATCGCGGTGTTCATTATTGCCAGGAGCCGATATATGCGCGGCATCGCCAAAATGGGCGGTATATTCGCACTCTTCAATATGAATGAAATTGTGTTGTTCGGCTTCCCTGTAATCTTGAACCCCATTTTGCTGATCCCTTTCCTGCTTACGCCGCTCACGGTGACGCTGATTTCATGGAGCGCCATGTCTCTTGGTCTGGTTGCACGAGTTGTAACTGAGGTGCATTGGGCAATGCCGCCTTTGATCAGCGGATATTTGGCAACCGGAGGGCACCTGTCGGGCAGCATCCTCCAGATGATCAATATTACTGCAGGCATCCTGATTTATCTGCCATTTATTCGTTTGATGGACAGACGGGCCGTGCAAAAGGAATCCCTGAAGAACAACACTACGGCTCTGTTAAAAAATACACTGAATACGGTGGCTGAAAAAATCCATAACTCCACGGGTGAAATCAATGGGGAGTTTACGGATTTCTCAATCGTCCTGGAAAGCATCGTCAGGGATTTGAATGTGCTCTCTGCTCAGATGCAGCAGCAGATGCAGCAGATTCATACCTGTGACGAATATATGCAGACCATTGATACCTTGGTGAGCAACACAGATACCAGCATAAAAATCGTCTTGCAGAATATAGAAAAAACAAACACGCTATCCATGACAGGCGCACAGAACTTGCAGCAAACGATGCAGGAAATGGAGGAAACTTTCTTCTCCACACAAAAAACCAATGAACTGGCCAGCCAGCTTAATCTGCACTGTGAGCAGATTGAGGGAATCTTAAAAAGCGCAGGGGCTGTTTCCGATATTGAGGGTTTGTTACAGGGGATGAAAGCAGATACATCTGATATGATTGAGAGATCTGAAGTCAGTTTGAGGCAGGTAGAAACCGGACTGCAGCAGGTAATTGACGCCAACCGGCTGTTCGGTGAAATTGAGCGGAATATGCACAATATTCAAACACAGTGTCATATGGTTCTTAAGTACAGCGGCGAGGTGAGCGGCGAATTGCAGCAAATCAATGAACAAATCCGGGCAATCAGCCATTTCTTTGTAGAAACAGCATCCCATACATCTAAAGTGGCTGCACAGGTTCACGATAGGTCGGATGAGTCCAAAGAAATGATGCAAAAGCTGCGGAAGCTGAATGTGGAAACAAGCCTTTTGACAGTGAATGCGCTTGAGAACCTTGAAAAATAGGTAATTGCGGTTACTTCCAGGTCCTCTATCCTGGTTTTTTCATGGGAGGCTTCCCCAGCTGCCAAAAGGCAATCGCGCTTGCTGCGGCAACATTCAGCGAATCTACAACCGGATTCATGGGAATACATACTGTATAATCGCAGGCCGCAATCGTATCTTCTGCCAGCCCTTCTCCCTCGTTTCCCAGCACAACCGCCAGTTTTTCCGCCGCCGTCAAGCGCGGATCCGTAACGGAAAGGGAATCCGGCTTT
The DNA here is from genome assembly GCA_910587955.1 of uncultured Lachnospiraceae bacterium. Lineage (GTDB taxonomy): Bacteria > Bacillota > Clostridia > Lachnospirales > Lachnospiraceae > Laedolimicola. The sequence continues at coordinate 33,296 of CAJUNN010000010.1, forward strand.
AAAGCCATAGCCGCAGTGACAAACCCAAGCTCCCTAAGAAGCCCAATATCCGCAGGCGTCTGTCCGGGAAGCTCCCGCTCCAAAAAAGCCCAGGGAATTTGAAATACCGTTCCCATGCTAACCCTTACCGCCCTCCGGTACAGAGGGTTGCTGCATGCCGGTGTGAGCAGGACAGCGTCCATACTCAGAGCTGCCGCATTGCGGAAAATAGCTCCCACATTGGCCGGGTTCATCACATTTTCCAGCACGGCGATCCGGCTGGCCTTTGCGCAGACTGCTTTGACATCCGGAAGGACGGGACGCTGCATGGCGCACAAAGCGCCCCTTGTAAGCTTGAATCCCGTCAGCCGGGTCAGAACTTCAAAGTCAGCCGTGTAGACCGGGATCCCCTCACAGCGGGCAATGATCTCTTTTGCCTCGCCTTCTATATGCTTCCGCTCCAGAAGGAGAGATACCGGAAGATACCCGGCGTCAAGAGCCCGTTCAATTACCCGGGGACTTTCCGCGATAAAAAGCCCCTGTCCCGGAAGGTTCAAAAGCTGGTTTTCCGTGAGGCGTGCATAAATGTCCAATTCCGGCGCATGAAAGTCTGTAATTTCAATAATCTCCGGCATAGCTTCCTCCTCTGGATTTTTAGCTTTTATCTCCCGCCAAGCACCTCCCGCAGCACTTCCGTCAGCCGCACAAGCGTATCCGGGAAGAAAATTCCGTACTGCTCCGCTTTCTCCGTGCGGATCCGGATATCTCTTGGATGCTCTTTGAAAGCCTCCTGGTTAGCCGTCAGGCGGTCCGTGGAAATCCCGCAGGACTGAAGAAGCCGGAAGACTGTCTCGCACATATTAAAATTGTTCCCGGAGCCAAAGTTGTAGACACCTCCCGGAAGGGAAAAGGTCTGCTCCAGTTTCTCTGCCACAAGGCGTACATCCGTGATTCCCCGGAAATCACAGACCGGATAAACCATGGCCTGTCCCTGCCGCAGGGATTTTAGAAAGCCCATAAGAAAATTTCCATGCTCTTTCGGCGAAAGCTGCTCCCGGTCATACATCCAGCACAGACGGAGACACACGGTCTCCGGGCAGAGAGCCAGACAGCGCTCTTCCGCTTCCAGTTTCTGCCGTCCATATTCCCCGGCAGGCTGTACCGCCTCCTCCTCTCCGTGAGGTCCCGGTGCCTCGCTGCCAAAATAAATCTGATCCGAACTGCAGAAAATCAGTTTGCTTCCGGCCGCGGCGCAGGCCCGGGCCAGATGCTCCGTTCCCTGTACATTGATGCTCCGGGACTGGGCCGGATACTGCTGGCACCATCCCGTATCGGACACGGCCGCACAGTGAACGACAATCTGAGGCCGGTTTTTCTTAAGATAGCGCTGCACCCTGCCTTCGTCGCTTAAATCCAGTTTTTCATGGGAAGGAGTCAGAATACGGTAGCGATCCGCATATTCCCGCACAATGCGGCTTCCCAGAAAACCCGAAGCTCCCGTCACCAGCATCCGCACCTTTTCCGTTTCCTTCCAAATCCACCGGAAAGCAAGCCAAGTCAGAACCGCACCCACAACCGCACATCCCAGATGGAAAAACAAATCGGGTATCTCCAGAATCTCAAACAGAGGATCCATAAACACAGAGTAGGCATTAAAACAGATGTGAAGAATAACGGGAGCCAGAAGCGTCTCATACCGCATACAGACATAGCCCAGGGCCATTCCCAGCAGAAACGCATAGGTTCCCTGCACCAGGTTTAAATGGGCAATTCCGAACATCAGGGCCTGAATCGCATTGACGATCCAAAATCCTGCTCCCGTGCGTTTCAGATATTCCATCGTCAGTCCCCGGAAGAACAATTCCTCTGCTATGGGACCGATAATCGCTACCACAATCACTGTAAGCAGGGTGAATTCCGAAATTCCGGCCTCCTCCATCAGCTCCGCATATTCCTCCATCTGCGCCGGATCCAAAAGATTCCAGAAATTTAAGACCACTTGAATGGCACACTGAAGGCCTACAGCCAGAGCCAGAATCTTTGCCGCAGATTTCCAGGAAAAGGACTTGATCCGCCTCATCTCCACCTGACGGTTTTTACGGAAAGCCAGCAGGTAGTACCATAATCCTGAAATCAGCAGACACATGAGATCAATCACCAGCATTACGCCCATGATGTCGTCCACGTAGGCCTGTCCTGCCGCCTCAGGTCCCTGGTTCAGGATCATTCCCACTGCAAATACAATCGAACCGAAAAACTGTGTTGCCAGCATTGCCAGCAGGGGAACCATCCCCATCAGATACCAGCCAACTTTTTTCACCGCATGTACCTCCAAATTGATATTTTTTAAATCGAAACGCCCAGCAGGATTCCAAATCCTGCGGCAATTCCATACAAAAGAAGTAAAATCTTAAAATTTTTCTTCATGGGACGGTTGGACCGGAAAAGTACCGCCAGGCCTACGCCGGCCCCCGCACTTAATCCTGCCACCGCAGAACCGAAGCTTAAGCCTCCGGCCAGATACAGCTCTGTAACCAGAACCGAGGAGGCACAGTTGGGAATCAATCCCAGAAGGGCTGCCAGAAACGGCTGCAGCAGGGTATCCCTCCCCAGTATCCGGGCCAGCTGCTCCACCCCCAGAAACTCCAGGACCAGATTCAGCACAAAGGTAAATCCCAAAAGATACACCGCCAGGCGCAGGGTATGCCAAAGAGCCGGCCGCCAGACGTCGCTGGTATTGCTGCAGCCGCAGCTTTTACACAAGTCCCCGATGTGTTTCTCTTCTTTGGGGTTCCGGCTAAAAAAGTCCAGAATATATCCGGCAGCAATTCCAAGCATCACCTTCGCCAGCAGCAGAGGAAAAATAGTGCCGGCGCTTCCCGGATGCCCCAGAAGAATCAGCACCGCCTCATCGGAGGTGGAGAGAAACACGGCCAGCAAAGTTCCCAGACTTATAAGCCCTCCGGAATACAAATTAGCGGCAGCCACGGAAAATCCGCACTGGGGAATGCAGCCAAAGACCGCCCCTGCCGCCGGGCCAAACCGTCCCACCCTGGAGAGCAGACGGCTGGCTGCACGGCCGGAATAATGCTCCATGGCCTCTATCACCAGAAAAGCAGCCAATAAAAAGGGAAGGGTTCTCGCTGTATCCAGAACCGCATCCAAAAACGCATCTATTATCATAAAACACCTCAAAATCCGCAGCCAGCACAAAAGAATCGGATAGCCCGGGAATTTCCCGCAATAAAAACTGCGGTATCTTATAGATATACCATTTTTTGCAGGAATTGGCAACTTCGTTAAAAAATTATCGTTTTCCTGTTGCATTTCCGAAAAAATCTGTTATAATGAGCCCTGGAAGTAAAGTAGGAATCCATGCGTCAAGTGTTCGCCGGCTGGGGAGTTGCCGCGAAACGAAAAGACGGAGCGTCTGCACATCCGTCTTACGATATGGGATCCGCACCCGTTGCTGCCGCAGATGAGTACATCTCATGTGTGGAGGAACGATAACACAACAGGAGGTGTATTTTTTATGCAGTTTTGTTCCAAAGAAGCATTCCGGCTGCGCGCGCAGCTTCAGGATATGCGAAACATCCAAAGTATCTGCCTGGGCGGGCTTTTTGTGGCCGCCTACGTGGTTCTGTCTCTTTTCAACATCCGTTTTTCCGAATTTCTGGAATTCCGGCTGGCCTTTCTTGCCCTGTCGGCCGCCGCGTTTTACGGCGGTCCTGTCATGGGAATGACTGTAGGTATCGCCGGCGACGTGATCAGCTACTTCGTCATGCCCCAGTCTGCCCCCTTTTTTCCGGGCTTTACCTTGACTTATGCTGTCCTAGGCTTCCTTTTCGGACTGATTCTCTACCGCTCCCGCATTACGCCCCTGCGGGCCTTCGCGGCCGGGCTTGCAGAATTTTTCATTTCCTGCACCCTGACCACATTCTGGCTCCACCTGATGTACGGCATGGACTGGAAATACCTTCTGACCATCCGCATCGTCAAAAATGCCATTTCCCTGGGCGTCTATTCCGTTTTGCTCTTTGTATTCCTCTCTGCCTTTTCCAGGATTCTGGCCTCCGGCCGGATGTCCGGAAAAGCCGCGGGACAGGTTCCCCGGTAACGGAATGCCCTCTTTACAGGCCGCAGGCCAGCCCTTTCAGCGTAGAGATGGAGAGATCGCCCACTACGGCCAGATCTTCCGCCTGGTAAGCATAGGGGAAGTTATCCTCAAAGAGGATCTGGGAGGAGGGAGGAAATTCATCGTCCCCCTCCCAGAGGATAAAGCGCACATGCAGGCCGTTGATAAATTCAAATTCATAAGCCGCATCCCCCATGGAAATTTTTTCAGCTCCCATTTTTTCCATGGCTGCGCAAAAAGCGTCAATTTTAAATCCAAATCCGAATTTTAAGCGTGCAAGACAGCGCCCTTCAAACTGCCGGAAATATACTTCCCCCCAGGGAACCTCCCGATAGGTCAAGTATTTTCCGGCACTTTTTACCATCTGGCCGGAGATCAGGAACCGCAGCACAATGATCTTTGCGGCCGCCTGGGACAGGAGAAGGAAGACGCCCTCCTGTCCTTCTTCTTCCTTGTGCACATCAAATTCCGGGAAGTCTACCAGGTAGGAATACCCCAGCAGACGGATGTGAAACTGCCTGTTCTTTGGATCGTAGGCCACGCCGCAGCGCAGCGCCGCCTCTTCCGGATCCAGTTTCCGGTATTCCTCCAGATAATGCTCCAGGGGAATCCGCTCTTTGTTGTCTTTTTCGTACGGAAATTCCATTACTTTCTGCACCTCCTCTACTGCTCTACCGAGGGGAACAGGGAACTGTCCGTGTGAGGCAAAAAGCAGCAGGCTACAAACTCGTCCATATAGCCAGGCTCTGTGGAAAGCTCCAGATAAGTCATATTCTGGGCCAGCTCGTAAACTTTGCGCTCCGCCTTGGTGGAAAGCAGCATGGCATAAGCCCCGGACAAGGAGGAGTTGCCGATATAGTGGTAGCATTCCACCGGAATATCCGGGAACATTCCGATGTTGACGGCATTCTGCATATTGATGCCGCTGCCGATTCCCCCTGCCACATACACTTGCTCAATCATGCTGATATCGAAATCCAGAGTTCCCAGCATGGTGCGGATGGCAGAGAAAATAGCTCCTTTGGCACGGATAAAGTTGTCGATGTCCACTTCCGTGATCTCCACGTCCTTCACGGAACCGGAATCCTCTTCAAAGGCCAGTACATAGCTGCCCATGCCGTAGGCGTCCCGCTTCACCCGGCGGCCCTCCCGGATGAATTTTCCTTTGGGGCTGATAATCTTACAGCGGAACAGCTCCGCAATCACGTCTATAATACCGGAACCGCACAGGCCGATGGGTTTCTCTCCCGCCTCACCGATAATGGCAAAGGACGGCTCCATGGTTTCCGCGTCAATGGTGCAGGCTTCGATGGCCCCGTCCGTAGCCCGCATGCCGCAGCTGATATCTCCGCCCTCAAAGGCCGGCCCTGCGGAGCAGGCACAGCTCATCATAAAGTCGGAATTTCCGAATACCAGCTCCCCGTTGGTTCCCAGATCGATAAAGAGGGAGAACTGGGGCTGGTTCCAGAGCATGCTTACCAGGGTTCCCGCAGTAATATCCCCTCCCACATAACTGCCGATGTTGGGAGCCATAATAATATGGGCGTCGGGATGCACCTTCAAATTAATATCCGACGCATAGAAAGAATTGGTCTTAAAAAATGCCGGAATATACGGTTCCATACGCAGAGGATCCGCATTGATCCCCATAAGCAGATGGTTCATAGTGGTATTTCCCGCAATGGCCAGACGGTAAATATGCCTGGGGCTGATGCCCGCGGAACGGCACATCTGCTGGATCATGGGATTTAACGTCTCTGCCACAATGGCATCCTGAAGCCGGGTCCGTCCTCCCTGCTTGGTGGATTCGATAATGCGGTTGATGACATCCGCACCGTAGCGGATCTGTCCGTTTCCGGTGGAGGCTTTGGCCAGAATCCGTCCGTCCAGCATGTCCACCACTACGGCGGACACTGTGGTGGTTCCGATATCGACGGCCAGGCCTCCTACCACCAGATCTTCATTTTTGCCGTAAATATCGTACACGAACACATGGCGCTTTCCCTGCCCGATGACACACTGAATCTCGAAATTACTCCCGCGCAGCACATTGGGCAGCTTGCGCAGGGAGGAATACGGAATACGGATGTACTGGATTCCGGTCTTCTCCTGCAGCGCCCGTATCACCCGCTCAATGTCCGGCATGGTATCGTCAAGGCTCGGGGGATCCATCTGAATCCGCACCACGTGAATGTTGTTGTGAAGCGGCAGATCCGCTTCCTCAATCTTCCGTTTGGACTCATCAAAGATGGCCACTTCCTCCGGAGAACTCAAATCCGCTACCTTCATGCGGCTCCGGTAGGCGGAAGCAATGTCCGGCACCAATACCTCCACATCCCCGGCCACAGAGCTCACGCAGGCCAGACGCCACCCTTCCTCATATTCACTGTCGCTGATATGGCGGGTTTTCTTGGAATCCAGTTTTCCTTTTAAAAACTTCACTTTACATTTTCCACAGGATGCGTTGCCGGAGCAGGGCGCGTCAATCACCACGTTAGACTTTCTTGCAGTCTCCAGCAGGTTCTCTCCCAAAACCGTGGAGACCGTCACTTTCTCACCGTTCTCGAATTGAAATACTACATTTGCCATTCCAAACTTCCTCCTGGTATCTCTTTGTTAGAATTATAACATAGTCGTTGGGATTCGTCCACGCATTTCCAATTTGGATTTTTCTGCGCTTTTGTCAATTTCATTCTCTTTTTGTTGAATTTTGTTATTTTATCTGAATTTTTATTTTAAATAAAATAAATTATAATATAATATCAATTTATTTTTCATAATTTTGTAATATATTTGGGATATACTTAGAAAAAGGAAAACAACAAGAGAGAAATGAGGTGTGTCTATGAAAAAATTTTCCCTGCGGTGCAGCGCTTTCCTGCTGGCTGCAATCCTCTTCCTCCCGCCGGTCATGCCGGACGTGAAGGCGGCCGGAAAACCGGATACCGCTGCCGTCCCCGCATCGTTTCCCGTCCCGGAAATCCGCAGCCCCAGGCTTGCCTATACAGAGCTTGCGGTTCGGGAAAAGTCCTTGCTGGATGAAGCTCTCTGCGATTTCGTATCGGAAGATGTGGTCTGCCTGATGGATGCAGGCATCGACTACACCATCAGCGAATGGGTAGAAAAATCCACACACACTTACCTCTTTTTTGATAAAGACCTTCCTGACGGAACCCTTTACACGGCCTGCGGATATGCCAGAACCGCAAACGGCGGGTACGTCTATTTCGAGCTCTCCTCCCCGGAAAAGCTGACGGAGGAGACGGTAAATTTTCAGGTGAAGCAGGCTTTTAGCGGCCCCTGGAATTTTGAAACCCGAAGCTGTTAACATTCATTTCTTTGGTAGTTTACTTGATCGCCAGAACGCCCGGACAACCGGGCGTTCTGGCGTTTTGGCATCTTTCTATTCTCCTTTCAGACACCTGATTACAAAAGTTCCAGCAGCGCTTCCACATTTTCCCGGCTGGTGGCCCAGCTTGTAGCCAGCCGGACAACGGTGTGATTTTCATCCAGCTTTTCCCAGACACTTACCGCAGCTTTTTTCTGCAGCCCGGCCAGAGCCTCGTTTTCCATAATCAGGAACTGCTGATTGGTCGGCGACTCCAAGTAGAACCGGCATCCTTTTTTGTGCAGTCCCTCTTTTAAGAGCTCCGCCATCTCGATGGCGTGGCGGCTGATTTCCAGATAAAAGTCCTCCGTAAAAAGCGTGTCGAACTGTATTCCCAAAAGCCGCCCTTTTGCAAGCAGCGCACCGTGCTGCTTGACTCTGGTAAGAAAATATTTCGGCATATTGTTTTTGGTAAACACCACTGCCTCCCCGCAAAGAGCTCCTACCTTGGTGCCTCCGATATAAAAAACGTCGCAGTACCTGGCAATCTGAGGCAGGGAAACGTCCGTATTCCGGCTTGCCAGGCCGTATCCCAGGCGGGCCCCGTCCAGATACAGGGGAATCCGGAATTCTCTGCAGATTCCGGAAAGCTCCGCCAGTTCCCGGCATGTATAAAGGGTTCCGTACTCCGTAGGATGGGAAATGTAAACCATTCCCGGAAACACCATATGATCGTGATTTTCATCCTGCCAAAAGCCCTCAAGAAAAGCCTTCAGATCTCCGGCGCTTATCTTCCCCTCATGCTGGGGCAGCTCCAGGACCTTGTGCCCGTGATATTCTATAGCTCCCGCCTCGTGGAGGCTTACATGACCCGTCCGGGCAGCTGCCACGCCCTCATAAGGCTGCAGCATCGTATCAATCACCACCATATTGGTCTGAGTTCCGCCCATGAGAAAGAATACCTCCGCCTGGGGGCAGCCGCATGCTTTGCGTATTTTTTCCTTCGCAGACCGGCAATAAGCATCGCTGCCATAGCCGGGCAGCTGCTCCAGATTGGTTTCCGTCAGGCGCTGCAGAATCCTTCCGTGAGCTCCTTCCGTGTAATCGCTTTCAAAAGATAACATTTTACCGCCCTCCTATTGTATTCCAAAATGCCGCAGGGCATTGCTGATTCCCCCGGCATCCACGTCATCCGTCACATAATCAGCGCAGGCTTTTACAAAAGGCTCCGCATTTCCCATAGCCACGCCGGTTCCGGCAAATTTCAGCATTTCCATATCATTTTCCCCGTCCCCGAAGGCGATAATCTCTTCCGGCGCAATTCCATAGCGGGAAAGAATCTGCTGCATTCCCACCACCTTGCCGCCTTCCTTCGCAATAATATCTGTGCCGAAATCACTCCACCAGGTCATTTTGCAATGAGGCATCCGGCGCATCACCTGGCTGACCTCCTTCTCTTTGGCAAACACATTGACCAGATAAACCTCACTCCCCCTGTATCTGTCTATCTTGGGAAGCTGAGAAGAAATGGCTGACTGAGCCCTGCGCACCCTCTCGTCAATAAAATTAATATAAATCCTTTCTTTCTCCACAAAAGCAATAGGCAGCTCCCGCTGTTCAAACAAAGGAAGAATCTGCCGGATATCTGCCGGATCAATCTCATAACCGGACAATGCTTTCCGGTCTCCGTCCAGACAGAGCTGTCCGTTCAGCAGCACATAGCCGTCAAATTTCAAATCCCGCACCGGCAGATCCGAAAGCTCCAGGATATGCCTCCCGGTGGAAGTGAAAACCAGCACGCCCTTCGCCCGCAGCATTTTCAGTGCCTCCCGGGTATCCTTGGGAACGCTGCCGCTCCTGTGGGACAAAAGCGTGCCGTCCACATCAAAAAAAGCCGCTTTTAGTTTCATATGTAAGATGCTCCTTCTAAAGTTTTGCCCTCCTGCCTTTACAGCACAATTTCCATCCCCGTATAAAGCTGCACCACAGCATCCCCCAGCTCTTCCCTTAATATGTCAAAGGCTTTCTGCCCTGTGCAGTGGCCCGTGTAGAGCCTCTGAATCCCGGTTTCCCGGATACGGCCTGCCAAAGCGCGCACCTCTTCCGCCGGGGTCTTAAAAAGATGAAAGCCTCCAACCATGGCATAGATAGAAGTTCCGGGACAGGCTTCCTGAACTTCCCGGATAATGTTGTCTACCCCTCCGTGCGAACAACTGCTGAAAATCACAAGTCCCTGATCCGTTTCAAATACCAGGCTCTGCTCATGGGAAAAAGAATCCGGCACCAGCTTTCTCCCCTGCCTCCGGTAGAGGTTTACACTCCTGGCAATCTTCTCCAGCCCTTCCGTATGATGGGGAATCAGACGGATGCCAGGAAAGAGCTCTTTATCGCCGGACACATACCGGATCCGCTGGTGATATTTTTTCAGGAAGCCCCTGTGAATCCCAATATATTTGTGAAACCAGCCCTTCTTTCCGTAGCAGTCTTCCCTGCAGCTCTCCTGCAGGTAAAACACTGCATTTTGGTTTCTCGCAAAAAAAGCGCCCATGCCGTCCGCATGGTCATAATGGGCATGGGACAAAACGCCAAACTCCACCTGTTCTATGGGAATCCCGCAGGCATCCGCATTTTTCAGGAACCGGCCGGATGCTCCCGTATCCAGAAGAATTTTACGTCCCTCATATTCCAGATACAAGGACAGGCCCCACTCCGGCTCCAAAGCGCTTTTTGTGAGATTGTCCGTCAAAACTTTTGCAATCATAATACGTTCTTCCTTTCCTGTCCGCTCCCATCCTCCGGACGGAGAAACGCCATCACCGCAGTGTTAAACTTTTCGGGATTTTTGTTGGCAATAAAGTGATCTCCAGGGAGAAGTACCAGCCTGGAACCTGCAATCCCGCGCTTTATTTCCTCCGTGTGGGAGCCGCGGATCATATCCCTGGTACCCGCAATTACAAGGGTCCTGGCCTGCACTTTTTTTAAATCCTGCGGTGACAGTTCCGGCTCCAGGACCATCAAGCCTAAAAGCTCTTGATTTCTTTTCGCTTTTGCACTTTTGGAGGCAAAGAGGCCGGCTATGCGAAAGCCCAGAACAATGGGTATCTGAATCTGGGGCTTCACCCCGCCCGGATTTAAATTGGCTCCGTTCAAAACCAGATTGCGGACATATTCCGGATATTTCATGGCAAAAAGCAGCGCTATATATCCGCTGTCTTCCCCGTTTCCGTGGAGCAGAACCAGAGGAAAGCCGCAGCCGTCCTCTTCATAGTAGCGCTTAATATCCACACGTTCCTTTCCTCCTCTTCTCCTGCTTGGCATCCTTATTTCCGCTTCCTGTTCTCTAATTCTGCTCCAGAATCTGTTCTTCCAGAATCAAGGGAAAACGCGCCAAAGCCTTCCCTTCCAGATTTTCCTTTTGCATAGAAACCCCGGTGATCTGATGATTGTCGTAAGTCGTATAATAGTAAATACCCTTGTCTGCATTGCAGCAAGAAGTATAAATGGTAATCTCACAGGATCCGTTTTCCAGAAGGCAGCAGCCTCTCTGCTGATCTACGGAATTGAGAATATGGAAAAACTGGCTGACACTTTCTTTCTCCCCTTCCCCGGATATGGAATTCATCCGTACAAAGGCCGCCCGCACAAACCGGGACTGGGAGGTCAAATCACCCGGAAGTCCCAGTGCCCCCATTCCGCGGCTGTATGGCTTTCCTTCCATTCCCGGTGCAAAGCCCATCTTTGCCGGACCGGCAGACAGGTTCCCATGACTTTCCAGGGAGAAAAGCTGGGTCTCAAAAGGGGGATTGTTCGTGAGAACCCCCACCGGGTTTTCATAGAGCCGAAGTCCCTCCTTAAGGGGCTCTACCACCACCGAGCGCTCCCGATCCGAAATCATCCAGTGGAGCTGGGCCAAGGGGTATTTTCCGCGAAACGAAACCTTCAAAAGATTGGCCTTTTCCACCAATGCACAGGCTTCTTCCACCGTGGCGCACCGGCTTAAAATCCAGGAAATCCACTCATACTGGGCAAGATTGTCCTTCCCCTCCTTCCGGTCATGATAGACCGCATTTCCCACAAAATTCAGGCCTGCCATACACAGGCCCTTCTCGTTCACAGCATCATAATACAAGGGATACCCATCCTCCACATGGGCCATGCCAATCATCCCATAATGAGTCTCCAGGATCCCCTTTTCCAGAAATGGAAAGGGAAAATTACGGGGTGTAACCACCACCTCTTCCCCGTAAGAAAAATCATAATCCAGCGTGCGCCCAAAGTAAAAATCCCTGGTCTGGTACGTGGCTGCCGTACACATAGAAACACTCCTTTCCGTCGTCATTCTACTGTATACTTTTCCGCAAAACCTGTATTTCCATTCGTACCGGCCATCCCTTCTTCATGTTTCCTTTCGCGTTCCTTTCTTATTCGAACCCCGGCGTATAATTCATCAATTCCCGGACGGCTATATCAGGATATGTCTCACAGCTGGTTTCCAGATACAGCTTTAATGTCTCTACATAAAAAACCGTTTCCTCCGATCCGGCCTCAGGATGGCGGATAAGCTCCGCAATCTCATCTGCATATTCCCGGGAAACTTCCTGCTCAAGGCGGTATTTTTCCAGATACAGTTCACTGGCTATAAGAATGTTTTCCTGCTCTTCCCTGTCCGCCTCCAAGTACATCGCTCCGGTATAATCCAGATACTTTGTATATTCAAAGAGAGCTACTTCTCCCTCGTAGGCACCCGAAAGATTCTGTCCGAAATTCCGATCCATGGTTTCTTTTAAGCTCAGTCCATAGGTATCCGCCTGAGTAAAGAAAATATCTGCCATGGCCTGGGCGTCCTCGGGGTGTTCCTCCGCATACTCAACGCCATCCCGGATCTCCTCATTGGTAAGGGCATTTCCCGTGGCTTCCTGGCAAAGCGCCGTATATAAAAGAGCTGCAGTGGCCGCATGGAGCTTTTCTTCCTCCCCGGCAGCCTCATAATCCCCGGCATTCCAGTTCAGATAAGGATCATAAATGCGGTTGATAATCACATCCAATGACTCCGGTTCCTGATCGGGATCACACCTTCCTTCGGACACCGGCAATTCTGTGACAGGTATCTTCCCTTCGAGGACTACAACCGGTTCGCTTGCATAGGAGGTTTCCTTTCCCTCTCCCGGCCGTTCAGAAAAAATCCATAAATTCCAGGATTTCTTATAGGAATCTGGAAGCTGCACCGTGACAGTCCCTTCCGTTTGGGAACTGATTTCAGCTAAAGGCCCGTAATACCGGAGCGTTTCTTCTCCATCCGTCACCATGGCAGAAAGATACTGGCCCGGTCCAGCAGAAGCATTGCGATAGCTTACGGTGCAGACATCCTCCTCCAGCTCCACAGCCTCAATCTCCACATGCTGAGCCGCAGACGAGAGGACGGGAACCCATTCACCTGATCGCTGTCCCTCCATCCGGGTATCCGAAAGAACGGAAGATGGACTAAACTTTTCTGCGGCTGCCGCATCCCTAAGGAACACTAGGCAGTCCGGATCCAAATAAAAGGCAGGACGCAGGGCTTTATCCAGATATGCCCCAATCCGGTCCTCCATCTCCATCACCGCGCCGCCGGAGGCTACATAGAGATAATGCACGCTGTTTTCCGGGAGCAGCCACCAATCTTTGTCATAACTTCTCTGTACATAATCATCGGCAGAAAAACCATAGGATTCTGAGATGGCATCCCCATACTCAAGAAGGAAAATTTTATCCTTAGGCATCGTCTGGGAGCTGTCCTGAAAGATACACAGCATGGCATCCCGCTCTTCCGGCGTAAAGGCGGAAGCATAAAAATCAGCATTCAGATACTCACGAATCGGGCTGTTGTCCCAGCTGGGGTTTTCCTCCAGATCTTCCAATTTCTCTAATGCAAAGTTCATCCCGCCCCACTCTTCCTGATACTCCTCCGGAATATGATCTGCCAGAAGAAATATCTCTTCATATCTCTGAAGAATGCGCCATTTGATCCCCCCGTACCAAAGGTAATCGCCGTTCCATTCCTTCTTTTTCTTATAAGAAGGCCGGTTCACCTCCTCCGTGCCCAAGGAAAAAGCACGGGCTTTGGGGGAACAGCCGGATAAAAAGCAGAATAAAAAAAACAAAAACACCAATGTCATCATTCTGGAGAAAACTTGTCTCTTTTTCAGAAAATGTTCTTTTTTTCTAGTGAATTTGTCCATCGCACAGTCTCCCCCTGTAATCTCGACAATTTTTCTTATTGTATCATTGTTCCGCAGAAATTGCCAGAATGTTTTCTATGTCATGGAAACCGTTGCGCTTATTTATAGTCCACGCTTCACTGTCTCACTTCCAAGGCCGGGCCTTTCCCGTCCACCCCTTCTTCTTCCAATATTCCACATCGGCTTCGTTCCATCCCCGCTTCTGCATCTGGCGCATCATTCCAAAAAACAGCCAGGTTTTAAAAGAAGGCCGGATCTTCCCTTCATTCCGTGTAATCCTCCATGCCAGTTCCGAAATCTTCTTCTCAATCTGCTTTTTCTTCCGGTCGCTGACCCGGCTCCAGGACACTGCCGCAACCCCGGTTCCGTAACGGTAAATCTTAGGAACTCCCCAGAAAAACAGACTGTCTGCCATATCCCGGTTGGTGCTTTTCATACCGCCCCCTGCAGCTGTGGAGATGCAGACTGCCTGCTTGCCAAACATCCGCTCCTCCGGCCGGTGGACCATCCAGCGGTAGCCGTAGTGATCCAGAAAGGCTTTCATAGCCCCTGTCACATGGTAGACATAGACCGGACTGGCCAGTATAATTACATCCGCTTCATCCAAAGCGCGGGTAATAGGTTTCAGCATTTCATAATGAGGACAGAGGGCCTCTGATTTCTCGAAGCAGGAAGTGCAGCCTGTGCAGAAAGCCCCAAAATCCCTGGGCAGGAAAAATTCTGTAAGCTCTCCTTTAAGCTTTTCCGCCAGCATCCTGGCTATATGATAGGTCGAGCCCTTATGGCTCTGTCCATGGATTATTGTAATCTTCATTTTTCTCATTCCCTTACTTGTTCTGTCAAACTACCGTATATCCGGCCCTCTCAAGAACTTCCAGCGCCTTCTCGTACTGTTCTTTTTTCACCAGCACATAATCCGTACGGTAGGTGGATATCACAAAAATTCCAATCTTTTCCTTGGCCAGCAGGGAGGAAATCCCGGCTAGAATCCCAATCAGGGAAAAATCCAGCTCCCCCTGAATCCGAAAGGCACGCCAGCCCTCCTCCCGCTTTAAGGTATGTTCCGGTACATCCTCTGTCCGGCAAACTAAAGAAATCTCCTCATCGGTCTTTGCCCAAAAGCAGTATTCCAGTTCCAGATCTATGCCGGAAACATCCAAAAGTCTGCAGACGGTAAACTCGCCCCCGATCCTCTTTAACTCCATAATTCATTCCTCTTATAATCGCTGCAGGCCTTCTTCAATAACAAATCCCGGAACCCTGCCTCCGTAGGAGGGAACGGCGACAACACAGACATCTTCCTCCTGAAATTCATATGCGGAAAATCTACACTGCGATCGCACAGATCTATTCCGATACTTTCCTCACAAAACGATCTCATAAACAAACTGCAGACCTTTTCCGTCCCTCCCGTGGGACTAAATGCAAGATGATAAACAGACATGGCAGACTCCTTTCGCATTTTCTTTTCTTCATTCATTGTAGCATAGGGGGAAAATCCATGCAAGATTCACCGGACAGACCTAATAAAAGCGGCACAAAAAAGAACCGCTGCAGCATTCGCCAATAGCTTATGCTGCAGCGGTTCCCTCTCATTTCATCTTCAAACAGGACAGCCTGCTCTTTACATAATCGGATCCAGACCCAGAACCGGATGGCTCTTCTCGTTCAGGAAGGCCATCAATGTTTCTTCATCCGTAGCGATGGTCTCATCCGCAATCATATCGCAGAAATTATCAATGCCGTATTTCTCTTTGGCAGACTTGTTCAAACGCTCCGCCACATCATCTTTGAGCTCCTTGGGCATCCAGACAATACGCTCAAAGCCGCCTTCTGCACTCATGAACTTCTTGGATGCAATGAAATGCCTTCCGTGTCCCATAAAACCCGGAGTCTGTACGCCGCCGCCCGTCATAGAAGCCAGCTCGCCGAAGGTCATACCCAGAGGAGTCATGCCGGCATACTCGCGGTTGGCAATGATCACGCCGTTGGAGAAGGGCTCGATGCCGCAGATACACTCAAAACATCCGCAGGAGGTCATGGGATCTTCCATAATAGAGTACAAAGTCACCTTGGAAAGCGCTCCCTGGGTAGCCTGCTCTACCATACGGTTTACATCCGGGTACACACCCTTTAACTCATCCTCGCAGCCTTCTTTGGAGATGGGCTGGCAGGGCCCGGTGGGGGTCAGCTCCTTGGTAGCCTTGGCATCCAGCCAGGACACTGCTCCGCAAAGGCCCAGTCTCTCCGGTGTCACCACACAGCAGTGGGAGGGCGCAAAGGACTGGCACAGGGTACAGGTATAGAATACGTCTACGCTCTCGTCCGTCAGGGATTCCAGCCGCTGATCTCTGGAAGCATAGGCCGGCATGGCTGTCTGATCCAGAATTTCCTGTACTTTGGCCGCATCCGTAATCATGGTAATCTGGCATTTATCCACAACAATATCAAACTCGTCCATAATCATGGCATAGAGAACTTCTGCAAAATGGGTCAGGCGAAGGCCTTTCTCGAAGGCTTCCTTGCCGATACGCACGCGGATCTGGTTCCTCTGCCCGGTGTGCATAACGCCTTCCATATAGTTAAACCAGGCATGGATTTTACGCTCGATAACGGACTCGAAATCCGCCTGCATCTTAGCCCCGGCCACCTCTACGAAAGTAGCCAGCGCATAGGTCTGTCCGGCCTCCAGCTCATCCAAATCGCCGCCCACAATGGTAATCTTGTGATCCTCAATCTCTCCCTCTGCCCGGGTCTGCACCAGCTCGCAGGTGGGCTGCTTATGGGAGCTGAACTCTACCTGCATATCACCCTTACGGATTATCTCGCCCTCAAATGCGGAGGCAAAGGCAACCGGAATCGGCAGCTCTTTTACTTTAATCTTAATGCTGCGCAGTTCCAGAGATTTCTTTACGGTCATGGCATGATCCGTTACGGATTCCAGTGCGCCGGGAACCTGATTCTCTCCCAGATCCACGTCTACAACCACCGGGAATCCCAACGCGATGGCGCCTGCGCCCGCAGATACCACCACTTCGTTCAAAGCGCCGAAGGTATTTACAAAGGCCGGCACTCTCTCTTTGGTATAAGTCAAAAGCCCCGGCAGATCGCCCGGCGTCACATTTCCGAAGATCAGGGCCGCACGGATAGCAACCGTCACCACATGAATCACGGAAGTCACATCGTGTCCCAGGGGAACAACACGGAAGTCCAGGCCAATCTTCACACCGCCCTCTACACACTGCTCGATCACGTCGCCAATCAGGAAGGTCATGATGCCCTTGCTCTGATAATCTTTTACCACACTTACTACATTCTCTGCCTCATCCGCTTTGCCCAGCACAACGGCCACGCCCGGAATATCTCCTGTTACCAGAGGCACGCCAAGAGAACGGATGATGGGATCGGGAACAAAGCCGATTCCGCTGTCCTCTGCGTAAGGATCTGCGCTCTCCACATATTTCAGCGCCTCAATAATCTCAGCGCCTACCGCTGTGGCAAGTCCCGCATTCAAAGCCTCTCCCAAATCTTCCTTATTGGTAATCAGGCTTTTGAGCACGCCCACACAGGCGGGCAGATCGCCCAGCTTGCTCACCTTAACGCCTGTAGCCGCATAGATGGTGGGCAGGAAATACGCCGTATCCGGCATAGCTACCTTCTTGTCCTCCCCATGCTTTGCAATGGCCTCGTTCACTGCATTCTCTGTAAGGCCTGCAACCGCATTGGAGCCGCCGTAAATCAAATCTGTCAATACGCTCATAGTAATTTCCCTCCTTGGGTTTTGGGTATCAATAACCTATATATGGTATAAATTTTATCACTTCTGTATAGGGAAGTCAATATCCCCCGGGAGGGGTTTTGTCTAAAATGACCACAAAAAAACGACAGCCGCTCCTTTTCCAAAGAGCCGCCGCCGTCTTCGTCTATGTATTAGATTTCCAGATAGGAATCTGCATACAGATTGTTGTTCTTAATGATATCGCAGGACTTGATGGTCTCCATCAGACGCAGATCGTTGGGGTTCACGATAGCGGAGGTCAAACCGTTCATCATTGCCATGGCAACCATCGCGGAGTCCATAATCGGACGGATATGCTTGGGCATACCGTTGGAGTTGTTGGAGAGGCCGCCGGTGCTCTGCATGCCCATATCGGAGATCATCTTAATGAACTCCAGAATCTGCATCTGCTTATCCTGCATGCCCTTGATTACCAGGAACAGCGGATCGAACCACATATCCTCTTCTACAGCCATGCCGTGCTCCATGCCGCGCTCCATCATGGTCTGCATATACATCATACGCTCGTCATTGTCCTTTGCAATTCCCTCGCCGTTGCACAACGCAATAACGATAGCGTCGTTGGCAGCCGCCAGATCGATGTACTCAATTCTGCCTGCCGCGTCCGCAGAGTTTACGATGGGTTTGCCTTTGTCGCGCTTATATACGGAAATTCCGGCCTCAATGGCTGCCACATTGGAAGTGTCCAGAGCCAGCGGAACATTGTCAAAGTTGCTCTGCAAAAGCTCTACGGCCCACTTCATCAGCTCCGGTCCGTCATTCTCTGCCGGTCCGATATTGACATCCAGATAGGTTGCGCCTGCATCCAGCTGCTGTTTTGCACGCTTTAAAATAGGCTCCGGATCCCGCTCCGTAAAGGCCTTGTTTACAGCGGGCGCTGTGGTGGAAAGTCTCTCACCAATGGTAATAAATTTTGCCATGATTGTTCTCCTTTATTCATATTCGTCCAGACTTGCTGAACTGTTTGATCTAGATTTCTCCGTTTGCCTGCATGTCCTTTAAGAACTTCACCAGCTGAACGGCCTCGTTGGGAGCCACGATCACTTCCCAGCCGGGGAGCTTCGCTTCAATATCGCCCTTCAGAACGGCTACCTTTCCGGGGATAATCAGCTTTCTGGATTTCACCTTCGGCTCCACATTCTCAATGATGAACTTAGACACGGAGGTGGAGGAAAGCTTGCCGGCCGCCCATGCGGTCAGTACGGAAAGTCCGCCTGCGTCGCTGATGATCAGGTTGCAGGGAACGCCGGAACGCTCCAGCTCGCCGGATACCACGAAATAAGTAAGGGCAAAGTCTACGGTGGTCAGGCATACGGAGTTCTCGTCTCCGCCGTTCAGGGCGTAGATGCCCGGCTCTACCTTCATGGGTTTCTGCGGATCGGTAAATACATTCTGGCGCAGGCCGTAAAGCGGGAGTGCCTGTGCATAATTCATGCTCTCCATCACAATAATGGAACCGTATTTTACAGTAAACAGGGAAGCCAGAGCCGCCTGCATAGCTGCATCATTGGGAGCCAGCTTGCCCACATTCACGATAGCCGGATACCCGAAAGTACGATCCGTATTCTTCAGGGCCGCACGGCGGATCTGAACTGCAGTTGCGAAGGCATCCTTAACAGATGCTGTCCCTACGTTCAGCACCAGGTTCTTGTTGCCCAGCTTCTCAATCGCTGCAACGGTATCATAGAGCTCATTGATATCCGCACCGCGAACACCCAGAACTACACCGGCCTCTGCTGCCAGCTTGCTCATAGCCTCATAATTGGAAGCATCCGCACCGTCCAGTACCGGTTTGCTGTCCTTGCATACATCCAGGGCTGCCTTTGCCGCATCTACGTTGGTGCAGCCGAGAACCAGGGTCTTGCCGCTGCCTGCCGCTGCTTTCACAAACTCTGCGTACCCCTCCGGCGTGCAGTCGCCGCAGTAATCCAGATACAGCATCTCCACGTGCATGCGCTCGCCGATACGGTCGTAATCTACAAGCTTTGCCGCCTCAAACTTGGCTTCCATATTTTCCTCACAGCAGGAAACGGAAACCGCATAGCGGGGCTTGCTCACGAAAGTCTTCTCATGACGGAAAAGAACAGTCTCACCGCCCAGCGTATATTCCCCGTCGCCGGTTCCCACTTTGATCGTCTTCATGGGCGGAGCTGTTGCCTCAGAAAGGGTTGCCAGCGCATCCTCGGACATATGGGGACACTTGCTGATATCTACGGCACCCTGGGCCACCTTCATGGAAAACGCCATACAGGTGGGGCTGCCGCACTCTTTACAGTTTGTCTTCGGTGTTAATTTAAAAATATCTAAGCCTTTCAATGCCATGGTAATTTCTCCTCCTTCCCTCGATTAAACCAGTTCTTTGATTAATTTCGAAATCGTCGCAACCGATGTGGGATGTTTCAAAATTACCGCATTGGATCCAGACGCCAGTACTGCTGCAGCCGTTTCTACTTCCATATCAATTCCGCGCTCTTCCTGGTCTCCCCATTCCGGCATATCCGCCTCGGAAGCCATTGCCTCTTTTACGCCCCATGCTTCTTCCGCTACCGGAGTAATAATGGGCATCTGAAGCTGTGCATCGTTCTGGGACAAAGCCGCAGCTTTGATACGATCCATGGTAGATACCACATACTCGAAACCGTAACCGGCCGCTGCGGAACCTACGTTCATCACAACATTCCCCTGATCTACGCCCAGCTGTCCGATCAGCACGTTCAGCTGCTTGGCAAGGTTGATATCCACCGCAGACTCGGCGCCAACCTTCTGATTATAAGCAAGTCCGGCCGCTGCCGCAACGCCTTTGTAATTCTCTTCTCTTGCGGACAGAATTAATACGTTCTTTCCCTGAAGAGCCTCTGCTACTTTCGCAAAGAGTTCTGCGTCCTTCTCCACGTTCTTGCAGCCCTCGATTACCAGAGGAGCCGTAATGGCATCGCCTACTTCCTTTGCAATGGCTACACAGTCTTCCACAGGCTTATTCTCACCGTTGGGATCTGCTCCCTCAAAGCGCAGCACCACAAAATCTGCTCCCGGCATCTCTTCCGCTTTCTTTGCAATCTCTGCAAAGCTTTCGGCACCTGCATAATAGTCTTTGATTCCGGCCACTTCGTTTTCCAGGCCCATGTCCGTAATCATAACTCCAATCTTGGGTGCGTTCTCGATGGGCGCATCAAATGTATAGAAGGGCAATACATTCTCTCCGCCAAGCTTTACTGCCTTGTCGCCTGTACCGATTTCAACAGTACGGATGGCAGCGTTAAACTTTCCTGATTTTCCATTAAACGGCATTTCTTAGTTACCTCCTTTATCTTTTACACGGCTTTCAGCATAGGATGCACACACCTATGCTGAAAGCCAAAATACTTACCTGTATTATACTACATCATCGGGTCCATGCCAAGTGCCGGATGACCTTTTTCTGTAAGGAATTCCAGCAAGGTTTCCGGATCCTCCGCAATGGTTTCGTCACCAATCATATCGGTGAAGTTCTCAATGCCGTACAGCTCTTTTGCAGACTCGTTCAGACGCTCTGCAACTGTCTCTTTCAGTTCCTTGGGCATCCATACGATTCTCTCAATGCCGCCCTCTGCTTTCATAAATTTCTTGGAAGCAATAAAGTGTTTGCCGTGTCCCATGAATCCCGGGGTCTGCACACCGCCGCCTGTCATGGAAGCCAGCTCCGGGAAGGTCATTCCAAGAGGAGTCATTCCCGCGTACTCCCGGTTAGCAATGATAACGCCATTGGAGAAAGGCTCGATACCGCAGATACACTCAAAGCATCCGCAGGAAGTCATGGGGTTCTCCATAATGGAGTACAGGGATACATTTTCCAAAGCTCCCTGGGAGTAGAGCTTCACTGCCTCGTTAACATCCTCGTACTCTCCGGTGCGTTCGTCGATGATCCGCTCCTTGGTAATCACCTGGCAGGGCCCCTGGGGATCCAGCTCGTTGGTAGCCTTGGCATCCAGCCATGACACGGCGCCGCACAGTCCCAGACGCTCCGGCGTTACCACGCACACATGGGACGGGGAGAATGCCTGGCAGAGGATACAGCTGTAATATACCTCTACAGACTCATCCGTCAAGGTGCGGAGCCTGTCATCACGCTTGTCAAAGGACGGAACCGCAAGGCTGTGGCGCAGATCTGTACACTTCTCCGGATCCGTAATTACCTTCACCTGGCACTTGTCAACTACGGCGTCAAATTCATTCTTAATCTTCGCGTAAAGAACCTCACCGATATGCTTTGCGCGGAAGCCTGCCTCAAAAGCAGCCTTGCCCACACGCACACGGATCATATCCCGCTGTCCGGTGTGCATCACACCCTCGATGCAGTTTAAGTAGCTGTGGAACTTACGCTCAAATACCGGCTCAAAGTCGGACTGCATATTCTTTCCTGCAACCTCTACAATGTACGCAATGCTATGCTTGGTTCCCACCTCAAACTCATCCAGATCCGGTCCGATAAGCTCGATCTTGTGATCCTCTACCTCGGAAAGCTCCTTCGTCTGTACCAGCTCGAAGCAGTCTACCCGGGAGCCGTCGAACTCTACCTGCATATCGCCCCGGCGGATAATTTCGCCCTCGAAAGCAGAAGCAAAAGCAACCGGAATGTCAATATTGGTAACTTTAATCTTTACATCCCTTGCCTCAATGGAAGTGGGATTGAATTTCTCCGTGTCTCCCTGAAGAATCAGGCTCTTGGGAACATTCATGCCCTTTAAGCTCTCCAGATCATTGGAGATAACCGGGAATCCGAAAGCGATGGCGCCTGCGCCGCAGCCTACGGTCAGATCGTCTACCGGAGCAAAGGCGTTTACAAAAGCAAACACACGCTCAAAAGTGTACTTCATCAGGTTCGGCAGATCACCCGGCGTAATATTGCCGAAGATGAGGGCTGCGCGAAGGGCGATGGAAACTACATGGGCTGCAGAGGTGATGTCCTTTCCCATCAGGGTCACACGTACATTGAATCCGGTGTTGTAGCCGGCCTCAATCAGCTGATCGCAAATGCCGCCCACACAAGTCACAAAATTACCCTGTGCCTGATAGCTCTTTACCAGGGCAACCGCTTCCTCCACAGAGGGAGCCGCGTTGATCAGAACCGGTACGCCCGGAATGTCTCCTGTTACCAGGGGAACGCCCAGCTCACGGATCATAGCATCCGTAAAGTGTCCCACATAGGGCTCTTCGTAGGGCTGTGCGCCGTCCATATATTTCATGGTCTCGATCATCTCCGCGGCCAGGGCGGTGGCGATTCCGGACTGGAATACGTTGTGCAAACGCTCCTTGCGGGTCATCATCTCTTTGATTCTGCCTTCCAGGGCTGCCTTCACCTCTCCTAAGGTGGTCAGCTTCTCTCCTGTCACTGCATAGTAGCAGGGCAGGGAATATGCAGTACTGGGCAGGGATACTGCCGCATCCGCACCGTATTTCTCCAGCGCGGCAGATACGGATTTCTCCGCCCACGCATACATTTCATTTGAACCGCTGAATACTCTGTCAAATAATGTCACGGTCTATACCTCCATAATATTTTTAATTATTTTTCTAACAATTCTTTGATCTTTCGAATCTCATCCGTTGCCGTCCGGCTCACGTCGTAGGGAGCCTTCCCCTGCCGGTCCGCATCAATGACTTCCGCATTGTAATGGATAAAGCCCAGCAAATCCTCCGCCGGAATCTTCCCCCGTATGAAATCCTCATCCTCCGGCCCGCGTACCTTGTTGGCTACCACGCGCACCTTCTTCACACCCAGATCCAATGCCAGACGCTTGACGTTCTTGTAAGTCTGCACGCTTCGGGCTCCCGGCTCGATCACCGCAATGAACTGGTCCACGCCCTCGCAGGTGCCTCTTCCCAGGTGCTCAAGCCCGGCCTCCATATCCATAATCACCACGTCCTGGCTCCGCAGGCTTAAATAGTTCAGGATCCTTTTGAGCATCACATGCTCCGGGCAGACACAGCCGCCGCCGCCCGTCTCTACCGTACCCAGGGTCAAAAGCTTGACGCCGTTATAGGTCTTGCTATAGGTATCCGGAATATCGTCCACCTTTGGATTCAGGGTATAAAAGGTATTGTCCGCACCGGCACCGGTACGCTCTTCGATGAGTCTGCGCATTTTGGAAATGGGGACGATGGAATCCAGAACCTCCTCCGGGAATCCCAGAGCCAGGCCCAGATTCGCATCCGGATCCACGTCTGCAGCCAGCACCGTCTTCCCCTCTTTTGCGTAAAGCCTTGCAAGGGTTGCCGCAAACGTGGTCTTTCCCACGCCGCCCTTTCCAGTAATTGCAATCTTCATAAACAATGCACTCCTAAAAACTGCTTATAGTTATATTCAGCCGCGCCCGTTCACGGGCACTGCCGGCCTTAAATTCCTAAGGCTGCTCTCTTTTCCTCAATCCGGTCAATCATAGCGTCAACCAGCTTTTCGATATCTTTCTCTACGGTGTAGGATGCTTCTACCCAATCCTTGATGCCGTGCTTCAAAAGGTTATCTACCTCTGTAGAACCGCATACATAGGGATCTACACCCAGGAAGGTGTCAATACCGGTGGCTACCACGTAGTTTCCGATGGAAACGGCCTTCTCGGACATCCACTCGGGAGCACAGCCTACAACGGGAACCTGGGAAATGTTCCAGCCGGAATCCTTGGCGATATCGGCTGCCAGAATCATCATACGGCTGATATCCACGCAGGAACCCATATGCAATACAGGAGGAATGTCGGCAAGCTCGCAAACCCTCTTTAAGCCTGCGCCGCAAAGCTCCTTGGCTTCCTTGTTCATCAGACCTGCCTTTGCGGCTGCCTGTGCGGAACATCCGGAAGCAATGATAATAATATCATTTGCGATCAGTTTCTTCATCAGCTCAATATGGGCAACGTCCGGACGAATCTTCGGATTGTTGCAGCCTACCATAGCAACGGCGCCGCGGAGAACACCGGATTTCACACACTCAACCAGGGGCTTGGTAGTTCCGGTCTCATCCACATAGGAGTTGGTAACCGTATCCAGCGTCTTCTTGATAGCCTCTACGGAATATCCAACGGTAGCCTTCTGCTTCATATCCGGGATATAAACCAGTTCCGGTTTCCGGTTCTTAAAGTTATCGATGGCCATCTTCACGATTGCCTTGGCATTCTCGCCTGCTGTCTCCGCTGTAAAGTGCATAAACTCGGAATCCGGCATCTGTGCAATCTTGGAGGTGGTAACAAATTTTGTATGGAAGCATTTGCTTAAAGGTCCCAAAGCCGGGAAAATACACTGTACATCTACTACAATGGCCTCACAAGCGCCTGTCAGTACGACATTTTCCTGCTGTAAGAAGTTTCCGGCCATAGGAATTCCGCGGCGCATGGCAACCTCATTGGAAGTACAGCATACACCGGAGATGGTAATGCCCTTTGCACCTACGCTCTTGGCATAGGCGATCATCTCCGGATCGTCTGCGTACTCGCAGATCATCTCGGAAAGTGAGGGGTCATGTCCGTGAACCACGATATTTACATTCTCTGCTACCATAACGCCCAGGTTCGCCTCGGTGTCAATGGGCTTCGGCGTTCCGAACAGCACATCTGAAAACTCTGTACCCATCATGGAGCCGCCCCATCCGTCGCAGAGGCCGGTACGCAGAGACTGGCGAATCAGCGCCTCCGGCTTAGAGGAACATCCCATATGAGTCATATGTAAAGAGCTTGCAACCTCGCGGTCGATCGCACGGGGGGCAATCTCTTCTCTCTCCCACAGTTCCTGGGTGTGCTTGGGCGCTCTCTTTAAGAAGCGCTGATGTCCGAAGGGCTTTCCATATTCCATAAGTCCTTCTACCGCTACCTCGTGAGCCAGATCATAGATATCTTTGCCCTCTGTCTCGATGCCCCACTCCTTGGCAATGCGGATCAGCTTCTCCGGATCTTTTACCTTATAGTTTCCGTCCGGCGCCGTGCAGTGCAGAGTGTGGCAGATCTCACGGCCGTGGTCAGAGTGGGTTGCTGCTCCGCCTGCTGTGAACTTCAAGTAATTACGTCCAACGATTCCGTGCACATCACATCCGCAGATTCCTCTGGGCGCCTTCGGAGTAATACGGCACGGTCCCATGGAACAGATGCGGCAGCAGACACCCTGCTCGCCGAACTTACAGTGGGGAGTCTGGTTCTTCACACGAAGCTGCCAGGCATCCGCGCCCACCTTCGCTCCCGTTTCCAACAGCCTGGCTGTTGCGGCTTCAAATTCTTCCACCGTTGTCAATTTAAAGTCTCCCATTACAAACCTCCTAAATTATTTATGATAAATCTAAATTATCTATAATTTCATACAGTGCCCTTCGCACCGGAGAATCCTCCGGAAGCTTCACTGTGGGTACTCCGTCACAGTCAAATTCAAACACCTGCTCATCCTGAGGCACAACGCCCAGCAGGTTCAATCCTTGTTTTTCAATCTCTTCCCTGGTTCCGTCGTTCAGCACGCCTCCCGGCGCACGGTTGACAATCAATCCCACTGTCTTCGGCTTCAGTCCGCATTCGGGAATCAGCTTTGCAATACGCCCTACCGCCTGCACACCCCTTCTGGAGCAGTCGCTGACCAGGATAATCGTATCTACCTTCGGCAAGATTCCGCGGCTGATATGTTCCATGCCCGCCTCGTTGTCCACCACCACATAACCGTAGTTCTGGGCGTACTTGGAAATCTGGGCAGTCAGAAGGCCGTTGACAAAACAATAGCAGCCCTTTCCCTGGGTGTGGCCCATGACAAGGAGATCGTAGTCGTCCTCCTCCACCAGTGCAGAGCTGAATTTCATTTCCGTATAGTCCTGCTTGGACATTCCCAAAGGAATGGGATTGGTGCCGGACACCTCTGCCTGGGCGATCTCTTCCCGTATCTCTCCCAGGGTGGTTTCCACTTCCACGCCAAGCACTTCGTTCAAATTCGAATTTGCATCCGCATCTACGGCCAGCACAGGACCTGTACTCTTTTTGCACAGATACTCAATGAGAAGTCCTGTTAGCGTTGTCTTTCCAACGCCGCCCTTGCCGGCTACCGCTATTGTGTGTGACATAATCACTCTCCTGATTTGAAATTTTGCATCCGCCCTTCCAGCACCCTTCCGGAGAAGAATTCCCGGGTGCTGAAAGGCCGTCTGTTGTTTTTAAGTTTCGCTGCTTGTTTTTAAACCATAGTCTTGATGCCGGAGCGGTTCAGAATCTCCGTCACATCTTTCCACTTATTCAGGGCGTACAGATGGATTCCGTTTACGCCCAAGGCACGGTATTTGTCAATCTGGCGGATGGTGTATTCGATTCCGGCTTCCTTAAAGGATGCTTTCTTCTCTTCCACCGCCGCGTCGAAGGGCTCTTTATCAAAGGGATTCGGGAAAATCCAGTTTCTGGAGATAATTTCACACAGCTCCCGATCCATGACACAGGCGTTCCTGGAAAGAGCCATATTGATCGTAGCCGCCTGATCCAGAATCGGCATAATACCCACATCTACCGGCATGGTTACGCCTGCTGTGCGGATAGCATCCAGCCAGCGCTTGAACTGCTCCATATCCCAGCAAAGCTGAGTCATAATGTAATCTGCCCCGTTGTCCTGTTTCTGCTTCAGATAAGAAATGTCTGCATCCAGGCTGCGGCAGGCAATATGTCCCTCGGGAGAACCTGCTACCGCAATCTCAAACCGATCGCCGAACTCCTCCCGCACAAATTTTACCAAGTCTGTGGCATAGCCGAAGTCTCCGCCTGTTCCGGTCCAGCCAAAGGGAAGATCTCCCCGCAGAGCCAGCATATGATCTACGCCATTGTCCAGGTAGTCCTGCAGCTGCTCCTTAATACCGTCACGGGTATTGCCGATACAGGTAAAGTGGGTAACCGGAACGGTTCCCTCTGCCTGAATCATCTTGCAGACTTCCATGTTCTTTCCTACATTTGTTCCGCCCGCGCCGTAAGTACAGGAAATGTAATCCGGCTTAAACTCGCAGAGATGTGCAAGTGTTCCGGGAAGATTCTCCATTCCCTTATCGGTCTTCGGCGGGAAAACCTCGAAGGACAGCGCCATGCGCTCCTTCATCACTTCTGACAATTTCATTTCAACCAACCTCCATCTGATTGTGCGTCTCCCCTTTCGGAAGCTCGCCAATTTATATCAATCTACATTGATATCGAAATTGAAATGCTTTTCTCTGGTGTGCTTATTCCGTCGGGCAGGAGAGCTTTACTACCGAACCAGCCAGATCTACAAAGGAAATGCTGCCTTCCACCACGGTTTCCATACCCATAATGTCAATCAGGCGCACCTTGCTGCCTTCTACATATATTTTGCTTACGTTCTTCTGCACGACTTCTTCCGTATCTTTCACAGTCTGGTATACTGTCGCCAAACACATAATATTGCACCTCTTATTTTATAGTTCCGCATCCGCCCTCCCGCGCCTCTTTAAGAGAAGGATTTCCGGCCGCTTCCGCGTCCGTAACTCCTTCTGGGCGCTCTCCGGGCTTCTGCTGATTTTAGTCCCGCATCCGCCCTTCCCAGGCTTCTGCTGATTTTATTTTACCAGTGACAGTGCAACGCTTAAATACAGGTTGCCCTTATCGAAATTCTCCACCGCCCGCTCAATCTGGGCCGCAGCTTCTTCCTTGCCTGCCGCCTTAAAGTTCTTCGCGATCTCCAGGAGCTCTGCTGCATGGTGCTTGTTGTGATCCAGCATATAGGCCAGAATTGCTTCCTGCTCGTTGGCAGGACGTTCCTGGGAACAGCCGCCGCACCCGCTGCAGCCTTCGTGGGTATGGGCCCCTTCCTGGCCGTGGGTATGGGTGTGCTCTCCTTCATGCCCCTGCTCATGGGTATGTTCGTGGGTATGTGTATATTCATGGGTGTGTTCATGGCTATGGCCGTGTGCATGTCCGTGTTCACCGTCTACAATGTGCATGATGTACCTCCTATTTTAGTTCCGCATCCGCCCTCCCGCGCCTCTTTAAGAGAAGGATTTCCGGCTGCTACCGCATCCGTAACTCCTTCTGGGCGCTCCCAGGGCTTCTGCTGATTTTAGTTCCGCATCCGCCCTCCCGCGCCTCTTTATGAGAAGGATTTCCGGCCGCTTCCGCATCCGTAACTCCTTCTGGGCGCTCTCGGGCTTCTGCTGATTTTAGTTCCGCATCCGCCCTTCCCGCGCCTTTTTATGAGAAGGATTTCCGGCCGCTTCCGCGTCCGTAACTCCTTCTGGGCGCTCTCGGGCTTCTGCTGATTTTAGTTCCGCATCCGCCCTTCCCGCGCCTTTTTATGAGAAGGATTTCCGGCCGCTTCCGCGTCCGTAACTCCTTCCGGGCGCTCTCGGGCTTCTGCTGGTTTTTAGTTCCGCAGGACCTGTTAATTTCCTGACAAACTGATTTTATTATACCCTACCCGGGGGATTTAATCAAGGTTATTTTCGGCGTTTTCACAATGAGGATTGGTTTTTTTTCAATACATTTGACTTTTCCCACAGACTCCTGTACCATAAATCCAATACAGCCGTTTTTTTCCAAAAATATGCCGGCTCGGCTTATGGCTTTTATCTGGAGGTAGGAATATGAAAACAAAAATTACCGGACATACGAAGATGGTCTGCCTGCTGGGCAGTCCCGTGGCACACAGCATTTCTCCGGCCATGCACAACGAATCGTTCGCAGAGCTGGGCCTTGAC
The DNA here is from genome assembly GCA_910587955.1 of uncultured Lachnospiraceae bacterium. Lineage (GTDB taxonomy): Bacteria > Bacillota > Clostridia > Lachnospirales > Lachnospiraceae > Laedolimicola. Next base: position 62,435 of record CAJUNN010000010.1, read on the forward strand.
TATGCCTATCTGGCTTTCGATGTTGCGGAGGAGGCTTTTGACCGGGCAGTGGACGGCCTTTTGTCCCTGGGCGCTGCCGGATGGAACTGCACCATGCCTCTCAAGCGCCTGATGCTCCGCCGCTGTGATATTCTCTCCGATTCCGCACGCCTGACCGGGGCAGTAAATACGGTGGTAAACGAAAACGGTGTCCTTCACGGCTACAATACGGACGGCTACGGATTTATGCAGTCCATGGCCGACGCCGGCTTTGAGCCTAAAGGGAAAAAGCTCACGCTCCTGGGATCCGGAGGCGCCGCAGCCGCTATTCTGGCCCAGGCCGCCCTGGACGGAGTCTCTGCCGTGGATATCTTCGCAAGACCCGGAAGCGCCTCTACCCGCCTGATGGCAGAAGAACTGGAACGCATCCGCCGGACAGCCGGCTGCTCCTGCGCGCTCTCCCTATACGATCTGGCAGATACAGAGGGCTTAAAAAAGAGCCTCCAGGAGAGCTATGCCCTAATCAACGCCTCCTCGGTGGGAATGGCGCCGCACACAGACGTCTCTCTTATCACGGATCCCTCCCTGCTGCATCCTGCCCTGGCCGTAGGAGATGTGATTTACAATCCCAAGGAAACCCTGCTGCTCTCCCAGGCACGCCAGAGGGGCTGTCCTGCCTTTAACGGCCTCTATATGCTTCTTCACCAGGGCGCTTTGGCCTTCCGGCTCTGGACCGGACAGGATATGCCGCTAGAGCATATACGGAGGAAATTTTTTAACGCCGTATAGAATCATATCTTTTTCGTAACATGTAAAAGGGCATGGTGATACCCCGCGGATACCGCCATGCCCTTAAAAATTGATCATTTCTCTTTTATTTTTGATTTCTTCTTCCATGCTTGATAATCCAATCCTGCGCCTTGCTCTTCTCCATTTTCTCCCAGTTCGAAATTATAAAGTCTGCTTTCTCAGGCGCGTCTTTATACAAGTCATTGAGATTATTCCCTACACTTTTTTGAACAAATTTTTCCGGATCATCTTTTAACCTTGTAAGAATGACTGTATATCTTTCAAATTCGTCTAATGCAACAAATAATTTTTGCGACCAGGGCAAGCGTATTCGCACGCCTTCACTGGCGAGCCGCCTAACATGAACATTTTCATCCAGCGTCCAGGTTATCAACTCATCCATGACTTCTCTGGGATGTTCCCGCAGCAACGGACGGATCGCAAATTCTCCGGTAAATCTTTTCGTTAATTCTTTCAAAAACGAAAGGGATAAACTCCAATTTTCATTTCCCCATCGTTCTACATATCTACCAACAGGCCATAGCCACCATCCAAAATTGAACATTCCTTCCGGCTTTTCCAGTTCCGGCCCAAGCAAATCAAAAAATGCCCGGATATTCTTTGAATGATCGTCTGTCATGCTTTCTTATCTTTATGCTTCATGCTTGTCCGCTCCCTGTGAAATCACATCCGCATAATAACATGTGAGCAGTCTGTATCTGAGCAGGTCTTTACAAACCGGCCTCCCCCCGCAGCAGCGAATACATACAGTAGGAGTGAACTTCTCCGTTTTTGAACACCCCGTCCCGCATGGTTCCCTCATAGGTAAATCCGGCTTTTTCCAAAACACCCCTGGAACCCAGATTATAATCAAAAGGCTCTGCAAAAATACGGATAATATCAAAAGTTTGAAAAGCCTCCCTGCAAATCATCCGCACTGCCTGGGTCATAATACCCTGACGCCAATAGTCCTCCGAAAGCCAATAGCCCAGCTCTGCCGACCGTTCGTAAATATCCGCTCCTGCGAAGATGCCGATACTTCCCACCGCTTTTTTGTCTGCCACAACCGCCCTGGTGATCTGGTTTCGGCCCTCTTTTCGGATACAGTCCTCAATATACGCCCTGGCGTCTTCCAAGGCATAAGGATAAGGGAAGACATTTCTTAAATTTCCTGCTATCCTGGGATTATTGGCTGCCTTCGCAATAGATTCGGCATCCCCTTTTTCCCATTTTCTTAACATAAACTCTTTCATTCACGTTCTTCCTTTCCATAGCCCCCGCACCTCAAAGCTTTATAGGGCTGCCGTTCAGCGCCGCGCTCTCCAAGCCGCCTTTGCCGTCATAAACCAGTTTCAGGGAAAAGAAAGGGACATTTTCCCTAAGAAGCCGGAAAAAAATCTTATCCCCCTCCCAAAGATTCAGCTCTTCCAGCCTCTCCATGGACACCCATTCCAACTCTCCCTCATCGCAGGGAATCTCATCTCCTTCAAAACCGTCCGCCGTGAACAAAGACATATATTCCGTCACCCCGTCACCGGAGAGGAATGTTACCAATCCCCGGAACCGATAAGAAGTAAGCCGGTAGCCGGTCTCCTCCAGCACCTCCCGAAGCACACACTCTTCCGGGCTCTCTCCCTCCTCAAAATGCCCGCCGACACCAATCCATTTATCCTTATTCACGTCATTCTTTTTCACGGTCCTGTGCAGCATTAAATAGGCCCCGTCCCGCTCCAGATAGCACAGAGTGCTTAAATTTTTCATGGACATCTGCTTCCTCCTGTCTTTGCCTGTTTCCCTATACCTTTACAAAAACCGCCGAAGCTCCCGGCATAACCAGCACCCCGTCCTCATAGACTGCTTTCCCATTCAGGGAATAGAGAATTTCCTTAAAGGCCGGAAGCTCTGCACGGCAGGATGTTTCCCGGCCGCAGGGATTGAGGGCAATCAGAATCCGTTCCTCTCCCTGCTCACGCAAGTATACAAATGGATACTTGTTTTTTTCCGCATACAGGCACCGGTAGGAAGCCTCGCTTAAAAGGGCCGGATGCTTCAAACGCAGGGCAATCAGCCGTTGTACTTCCCGCCACAAGGAATCGTCCCGGCTCATCTGCTCCGCCGCGTCCGGGCGATCTTCTGCGGGATCCAGGGGAATATACAGCCGTTCCTCCGGCGCGGAAGAAAAGCCGGCATTTACCGTCTTGTCCCACTGCATGGGCGTCCTGGTTCCCGTGCGGTCAAATCCGCCTTCCACGGAGGTGAGATCTGGCAGATACCTCATTCCGATCTCATCCCCGTAATAGACAAAAGGCGCTCCCGGCATGGACAAAAGAAAGGCGAAGGCGATTTTCATCTCTTCCTGATCAAGCTGCCCTCCAAGCCTTGGCATGTCGTGATTGCTGGAAGGAATGCAGACCAGCCCTTTTCCATGGGTTTCCTCATAATAAGATTGGTATTTATCCGCAAAAGCCCGGATATCCCCCTTGCCCTCCCTGGAAAAATAGGGATGCTCTGAACGGAACAAGGAAAGGTACTCCGACGGGCCGAAATGCAGCAGAAAATCCATATGAAAGCCGCCTTCCAGTGCCCGGTCCGGCATTCCCCACTCGGAAATAATGGCCGCCTCCGGATACTTTTCATCCAGAAAAGCGCGGATATCCTGCCACAGGCGGATGTTTGCGCTTCCGTCCTCATCTCCCTTCACCAGGCTGGAAGCCATATCCACACGGAAGCCGTCGCAGCCCATTTCCAGCCAGAATTTCATCACGTCTTTCATAGCCTGCCTGGTAGCCATGGCTTCCGGGGATTCCGGTGCAAGCTGCCAGGGCTTCTCCGGATTGACAAAACCATAGTTAAGGGCCGGCTGGGTGGAATAGAAATTGACTGCACAGCAGCCGTCCCGATCGGAGATGCCCCGGATGCTCCCGGAAATATTGGCGATCCCCTCAAAGCCCTCCCACACGGAATCCGACCAGATATACCGATGGGTATAAGTATTCTTTCCCGCTTTCATGGATTCCCGGAACCAAGGATGCTCCACAGAGGTATGCCCCGGCACCAGATCCAGGATCAAGTGCATTCCCCTTTTGTGGACCTCCGAAAAAATCGTTCTCAAGTCCTCGTTGGTCCCGTATCTGGGAGCAGCCTGGTAATAGTCGGCCACGTCGTAGCCCGCATCCGTAAAGGGGGATGCAAAGCAAGGATTCATCCAGATGGCATTGCATCCCAGTTCTTTGATATAATCCAGGCGCCGCAGAATCCCTCCGAAGTCTCCAATCCCGTCCCCGTTGCTGTCTTGAAAGCTCTGGGGATAAATCTCATAAAATACCGCATTCTTTAACCAGCTTGGCATAATAAAATCCTCCTGATTCAGAAATCAATAGTTTCATTTTATTATACTTTATTTTTCTCTGTTTCTCAATCACCCGGAACCGGAAAATTTCGTTCCCGCTTCCAATCCCCGAAGGCAAGGATGGTTCTGTATGTCCTGGCTGAAAACGAAAGGCTTTTGTAAAACAAAAACTCTTGACAGTAAAGACTACTTCATGTAGTATATCCATATAGAGACTACATAAAGTAGTACAACAATCACCGGAAGATAGGAGAAACCCGCATGACAGAAATCCAGCTTGGGGTCATTGAGGCCCGTTTTGCAGATATGATCTGGGAGCGTGAACCCGTCACCTCCTCAGAACTGGTAAAGCTGGCCGCTGAGGCCTTTACCTGGAAGAGAACCACCACACACACGGTTCTCAAACGGCTCTGCGACAAAGGCTTATTCGAAAACAATAAGGGAACCGTCACCTGCCGGATGACCCGGTCTCAGTTTTATTCCATGCAGAGCCGGAAATTTGTAGAGGATGCCTTTGCCGGCTCCCTTCCGGCCTTTCTCGCCGCTTTCACCCAGAACCGCACACTGACAAAGGAGGAAGCCGCAGAAATCCGGGCCATGATTGACCGCATGCCGCCGGAACCAGGAAAGGAGGATTAAGGATGGAGCTGCTCTTTCTGAACATACTGAACCGGAGTATCACCGCCGGATGGCTGATTCTGGCTGTAGCTGCCCTGCGGCCGTTCCTAAAAAAAGCACCCCGGTGGATTTCTTGTGTCCTCTGGGGCCTTGTGGCAGTACGCCTTCTGTGTCCCGTCTCCTTGGAAAGCCCTTTCAGCCTGCTGCCAAGTGCCGAAACCATAAGCCCCGGGATTCTCACCTTTGCGGATGACGCCCTGCATATACCGAAATCCCCCGGGGACACCGGCCCGCTGTCTCCAAAGAAACCGGATGCCCCGGACAATGCCTCCGTTTATTCCAAGCCTTTGTTCCACAGCGGCATTCCTGCCCTTAACAGCACCCTGGAACCTGCCTTACGCCAATCCCTCCGGCCGGAATCCGGCTCTGTCCCGCTGCATGCCCGGCTCTCCCTGGCAGGCTCCCTATGGCTCCTGATCCTGCTGTGCCTTCTGGGCTCTGCACTCCTGCGTTATATTAAAATCTGCCGGAAAGTACAGGAAGCCGTTCCCCTCCGGGATAATGTCTTTCTCTGCGACGCCGTGCAGTCTCCCTTTATTCTGGGAATTATCCGTCCCAGAATCTATCTTTCCTCCGGCATCGGTGAAGAGGAGGCAGATTATGTGCTGGCTCATGAGCAGGCCCATTTAAAGCGCAGGGATCATTGGTGGAAGCTGCTGGGCTTTATTCTGCTGGCCGTATACTGGTTCCAGCCTCTTTGCTGGGCGGCCTATTTCCTCTTCTGCCGGGATATGGAGCTGGCCTGCGACGAAAAGGTTATCCGGGATCTGAATCCGGAGGGCAAGAAGGCCTACTCCCGGGCCCTGGTTTCCTGCAGTGTCCCCGGACGTGTGGTACTCTCCTGCCCGCCCGCTTTCGGAGAAATCGGCATTAAAGAACGTGTAAAAGCCGTGCTGCACTACAAAAAACCCGCCCTATGGAGCATCCTGGCCGCATGCGCCGCATGCCTGGCCGTAGCCCTATGCTTCTTAACCAATCCGCGGACTGCACCGTCCTCCATACAGAGTGCAGTTCCCCAATCCGCAGCCTCGGAAACCATCTTCTTCCACGGGCATTGCTACAAGCGGGAGGATTTGTCTGACGAGACCGTGGAATGGCTGCTCTGGTACAGCAGCCTGTCCGAAATGGAACAATATGCCATCAGTTCTATCCCCGGCGATTTGTGGGAGCTGGAGTTCAATCTCCACAAAAATACAGAAACCGCAGAGCCGGATACGGAAAACGCAGGTTCGGAAGTTTCCCCGGCCGGCGACACAGCAGAAGATCTGGACGCTGCCCTTCAAAATGCTATTTTTGAGGAGAACAAAACTTCATCTTCTACGGCCTATGATTTCGCCTGCTGTGACTTTCTCCTCCTGGACTCTGTCTCCGCTCCCGTCTCCGAAAACCCCGGAGCGGAAAGCATTACCTGTTACGGCTGGGCACTCTACCAGGAATATCTTTTTACTGAGGAAGGCCTAAAGAACGTACAAGGCAGCCATCTTCCCGTTGCCATCAGCTTTATACGGGACGAAAACGGCTATCGCCGGACAGAGTTCTGGCGCCCCCGGGAAGGCTCTTACTTTGTAGAAGATATCCGCCGGAAATTCCCGGAATCCATAGTCAATGATGCCATCGACAGCCAGAAATCCGGCCTGATGCAATTCCAGAGCTGTTATGACCAGGCCGTCCGGGAGGGAAAGCTTGACACGGATTCCATCGTAGAAAGCCGCCTTAGGACCCTGTCTTCGGATCCGGGCGCTTCCTCCAATCCCCGGGATTATCTGGCTGCCCATGCAAACGAATATCACGAACTTCTGTACTACGGCAAATATACCCTGCGTTACTGCGCTGCCCGTTTCCGCAAAGGCGGTGAGACGGGACTGGAGGGAAAGCTTATGGCTCTTATCTGTGAGGAACTTTTGCAAAGCAAAGACGCAACCCCTGCAGATGCCGCTGCAGCAGCCACAGGACAGGAATGGTATGACACCCTCCGCGCACACGGAGGCACCCGGGATGAGCTATGGCAAATGGAGTAATTGCAGAAAAATAGTACATAGGCAGTCAAAAAGATTTTAACCGAAAACCTCCGGGAGCTGGGCCAATCCCTTCAGCCGATTCTAAATGAATTGATTGTATGGAGCCTTCAATATTCCCAGGAAAAGCGAAAGCAGCTGGTAAATTCTGAAACCCCGGATATGGCCGCCTAAAAACTGCTCTTTTTGAGCAAAAGAGATGGTATTTTCTGTATAGGCGTGCTATAATGAAAAATCATAGAAACTACATCAAAGGAGGATTTCACGTGGTACAGTATATGGAGTTTACGAATGATCTGGTAACAGGAAATGACTTGATCGACGGACAGCATAAGGAGCTGATCGGAAAGATCAACGATCTGCTGCGGACCTGCGAAGCAGGAGACGGCAAAATAAAGGCTTTAAATACCCTGGATTACCTGGAGGAATATACCAACTATCATTTTTCACAGGAGGAGGCGCTTCAGGAAGAGATCGGATACCCGGGTCTTACGGAACATCGGGCAAAACATAAAGAGTTTGTACAGAGCGTAAAAGAATTGTATGAAATGCTTGAGGAGCAGGAAGGCCCCACGGATGCTTTTGTACAGCAGGTGAATAAAAATGTGGTGGACTGGTTTGTGAATCACATTCAGGGCTTTGACCGCGCGGTGGCGGAGTATAAGAAGCAGGGGAAATAGGCCTGGAGGTCTGCCCAAAAGATCAATGAATCAGGAAAATCAAAAACGGGGACTGAGCAAACCGCATTACGGCTTGATCAGTCCCCGCATTATTTGTTATCTTTAGAACTTCCCAGCCTTCGCCGCTTCCTCAATGGAAACAGCCACAGCTACCGTCATACCAACCATGGGGTTGTTGCCTGCACCGATGAGGCCCATCATCTCCACGTGAGCCGGAACGGAGGAGGATCCTGCAAACTGTGCGTCAGAGTGCATACGTCCCAGGGTATCGGTCATACCGTAGGAAGCCGGTCCTGCTGCCATATTGTCCGGATGAAGGGTACGGCCGGTGCCGCCGCCGGATGCAACAGAGAAATATTTCTTGCCTGCCTCCAGACGCTCCTTCTTGTATGTACCTGCTACCGGATGCTGGAAACGGGTGGGATTGGTGGAGTTGCCGGTGATGGATACATCCACGTTCTCTTTCCACATGATTGCCACGCCCTCGGGAACGCTGTTGGCGCCGTAGCAGTTTACTTTCGCACGGAGTCCCTCGGAATAGGCTTTGCGGAACACTTCCTTTACTTCGTTGGTGTAGGGATCGTACTCGGTCTCTACGTAGGTGAAGCCGTTGATTCTAGCGATAATCTGAGCTGCATCCTTGCCCAAGCCGTTCAGGATAACCCGCAGGGGTTTCTGGCGTACTTTGTTGGCCTTCTCTGCAATGCCGATGGCTCCCTCTGCTGCCGCAAAGGACTCGTGGCCGGCCAGGAATGCGAAGCACTCGGTCTCCTCTTCCAGAAGCATCTTGCCTAAATTTCCGTGTCCCAGGCCTACCTTGCGGGTGTCGGCCACGGATCCGGGAATACAGAAGGACTGAAGGCCCTCACCGATGGCTGCTGCTGCGTCCGCAGCTTTGCGGCAGCCTTTCTTGATTGCAATAGCCGCGCCTACGGTATAAGCCCAGCAGGCATTCTCAAAGCAGATAGGCTGGATGCCCTTGATCTGGTTGTACACGTCCAGTCCTGCGTCTTTTGTAATCTTCTCTGCCTCTTCCAGGGACGCTATGCCTACGCTCCCCAGCACCTCATTGATTTTATCAATCCGTCTCTCATATGATTCAAACAATGCCATCTTCGTCTACCTCCTCGATTATTCCTGTCTCGGGTCGATGATCTTTACTGCATCATCCACACGTCCGTACTGTCCCTGTGCTTTCTCCCAGGCGGTGTTTGCGTCATCGCCCTTCTTGATGAAGTCTGTCATCTTGCCAAGGTTTACAAACTTGTAACCGATAATCTGATCGTCTGCGTCCAGGGCGATTCCGGTCACATAGCCCTCTGCCATCTCCAGGTAACGAGGTCCTTTTTTCAGAGTTCCATACATAGTTCCGACCTGGCTTCTCAAGCCTTTTCCCAGATCCTCCAGGCCTGCGCCAATGGGAAGTCCGTCCTCGGAAAATGCAGACTGGGTTCTTCCGTAAACGATCTGCAGGAACAGCTCCCTCATAGCCGTATTGATTGCATCACAGACGAGGTCGGTATTCAATGCCTCCAGAAGAGTCCTTCCCGGAAGAATCTCGGATGCCATAGCTGCGGAATGGGTCATGCCGGAGCATCCCAAAGTCTCTACCAGAGCTTCCTGAATGATACCCTCTTTGACATTCAGCGTCAGCTTGCAGGCGCCCTGCTGGGGAGCACACCAGCCTACGCCGTGCGTCAAGCCGGAAATGTCTTTGATCTCTTTCGCCTGTACCCACTTCGCCTCTTCCGGAATCGGAGCAGCGCCATGATTTACGCCCTGTGCTACCGGACACA
>CAJUNN010000011.1:0-37852 GCA_910587955.1 uncultured Lachnospiraceae bacterium
GACCCGTCCGGCAGTCAGCCGGACAGGGAACGGCAAAATTTTTTACACTTCTTTCACTTCTTTATCTCACATGAGCAAAGGCCCAGGGCGGTGGCCACATAAGCCACAATGTAGATCACCGTGGTGGTAAAGCAGAAGGGAATCAGCATAATCGGATTAAACACAATGGGCAGGCCAAAAAGCATGGGCTCGTTGATGTTAAACACGCTGGTGGGAAGGCTCACTTTGGCAATACTCCTTAAATCCTTTCTCTTCTTGCTCACCAGGAAGATGGCAATAATCAGTCCCAGGGTAGAGGCAATTCCGCCAAGGGTTCCGTATACATCCCGGAAAGGAAGGGTAATAATGTGGGGCGCTGCTTCCCCTGCCAGCCAGGCTGCGTTATTCTCTTCCATAGCTACCATCAGAGCCGGTTCAAAAATAGGATTGATTACCCCCGCCGGATGGATTCCCACGAAATAGCACAGGCACTGTCCAAAGCCGAAATAGCAGAGGAACGCGGGCAGATTGGTGGCAATTCCCACCATAGGCTTCTGGATGACCGCATTGATCATATCGTGAATCTCCATGCCGGAAACAGACACGCAGGTAAACGAAATCAGGGAGGCCGCAAGCTCAATCACCACAATTACCAGCATATCATTAAAGGACTCAATAATGGCAGGAGGCACATTGCCGGAAATCTTAATCCGCAGCTTGTCCACCTTGCGCAGGGCCAGGAAGGCTTCTGTAGCCAGAAGAGCCGTAATCATGCTTACGAACATGCCGTAGGTGCCAAGAGGCGTATACACTGGGCATCAGGATAAACAGGGCGCCCAGGCTCACCACAGCCGGGATCAAGGGCTGCGGATAATGCTTATATTTGGCCAGGTTGTAGGAAGTCATAATGACCATAAACAAAGCCAGTATATTCTGTCCGCCGTTAATCGTTTTGGAACAAATCGTTGTAACGGCCGCTACTACATTTGCCGGAAGATGCGCCGCCACAAAGCTTCCCTCCGCCAGCAATACCCAGGCGATAAACACCATAAACCCGGACAGTACCAGGAACGGGATGGTTAGAAGAAAGGCATCCCGGACGGATTTCAAATGGACCTCGGAACCCACCTTTTCCGCAATCACCAGTGCTTTCTGTGTAAATCTGCTCTCTTTTTTCTCTCTCATTTTAGTTTTCCCCCTTTAACTTTTTTAATTCTTTGTAGACCTCCAGAAGCTCTGCTGCTATATCCCGGAAAACCTCCGCTGTCAGAAGCTGATCCTCCGCATGGGTAAAAAGCAGGGAATATTCCAGGGTATGGCCTTCCGCCTCTCTTTGTATCATTCCGAAATGCTCGTGGTGGGCCTGGGCCAGGGTTTTGTTTCCTTTCCGTATCTCTTCCTCTACTTCCTTTGCTTTCCCGGCCTTAGCCAGATTCAGCGCCTTCATGTAGCTGGCCTTCGCCTCCCCTACAATGGAAATGATGGCAAAAGCCGCCTGCTGTAATTCTTCCACGTATAGATCCCTCCTAATTCCAGTTCCGCATCCGCCCTCCCTGCGCCTCTTGCTAGAACAGGTCCCTGCCGCATTCTGCGTCCGTAACCTGTTCTGGCGCTGTCCGGGCTCCTGCTGTTTATTCCAGTTCTGCATCCGCCCTCCCTGCGCCTCTTACTAGATCAGGTCCCGGGCTCCTGCTGTTTATAAGTCATCTACATAGTGCTTCTTTTCCAGCGCATATTCGAAGAAAACCCCGGCCTGGTAGCGGATCTCGTACATCTTCCAGGTTCCGCCGATTTTCCTCAGTTTATTGGTGTAGCGGGCACTGTAAAAATTTTGGTTCAATGTATCCCGGTTCAGGTTTTTGGAACCCAGACGGTGGGGTTCGATCCGGTAGCCCTTCAATACTGCCTCATCCCCGTCTACCTGAATATCCACAATGCGGATGGCATGTTCCAGGGCAGCTTCCTTGTGACTGGTGTTTTTAAAATTGTTTACCAGGTTCCTGGCTCCCGCTTCCATCACCTTATCCCCCGCATAGAAGATAATCTCATCCGTGTAGGAAGCCCTGTGCAGCGCCCAGTCACAGTTGTCCAGACCGAAGGAATACCGGAACATGACTTCGCTGATCTGCTCCTCGTCCGTCAGTTCCTCGTCATTTTCCGGAACCGCCGCCCAGGGAGAGTCATACTCGCTGCTGATCATGGGCTTATGCCCGGCAAAAATTTTGTAGTCCAGAAACCTCCAGTCTTTTGCAAAATACGTATTTCCTTTCTCCCAGTCCAGATCATAGCGGATTTCGCTGATTTTCCAGCCCTCTTCCGTCCGTACATAGGTATTGACGTATTTCCCGCCGTACTCGAAGGGAAAGAGAAAGCTGCCGTTGTCATATCCCATCAGCACCATCTCGTAGGCGGACTGGCAGGCCTTATCCCCGTCTGTACGGACTACGAAGTTGACAATCTGTCTTCTGGACACGTTCATGGGCATCCCCTTCCAGGTCAATGCCCGGACCAGCTCCTCCTGTCCCCGGGTCTCTCCCACGTGGGAAAAGTGACCGGCCACGTCTTCCGTTGTACAGCCACGCAGCCGTTCCGGAGCAAACTCCTCCAGGGCAGCAACAAAGGTTTCAAATACTTCTCTGATCTCGTCTCGTTTTCTCAAAATTATTCACTCCTATTTCCATTCTGCAGATGGTAATTGCCGTGATAGGCTTTTTTGTAAAGACAGCAGGCATCTTCCCGGGTCAACGGTCTGCAGTTCTGTCTGGTGCATTTATCTTTCAGTGCCAATTCTGCCAGCTCGGAAATCCGGTCCGTCTCTTTCAGCCAGGATGCCAGGGAGGGAAGAGAAAGTTTCCTGAACATCTCCCGGATATACTCCGCAAAAGTCTTCGCCAAGGCCTCCTCACTGTCTCCCAAAAGCCCAAGCCCTGCCGCCAGCCGGGCGTAGCGCTTCCGGCAGACATCCCGGTTAAATTTCACCACATGAGGAAGCAGCATTCCGATGGCATTTCCGTGGGGAACATGCAGTTCCCCGCCCAGCACATTGGCCAGTCCGTGGGCCGCGCCGGAACCGTACTGGAGAACGAAGCCCCCAATGGTGCTTCCCCACATAACCTGCTCCCGGAGTTCGTAATTACTCCCGTCCTCACAGGCCCCGGGAAGGGCTTTGCAGAGGCAGTTCACTCCCTGGAGAACCAGGCCGTCGATAATAAGATTGGGCTTGGCTGCGGATTTCACGGAGGTATAAGCCTCGATGCAGTGGGCCAGGGCGTCGGATCCGGTGGCGGCCGTAGCTCCTTTGGGAAGTCCCAGGGTCAGGCTTGGGTCCACAAGGGCCGCATCCGCATACAGCATGGGGCTTCCGATAGTAGCCTTTCTTCCGGCCTGCTCGTTGGTAATCACCGCATAGGGACTTAGCTCCGATCCCGTTCCGGCCGTGGTGGGAATGCTAATCAGGGGAAGGCTCCCCTTTTCAAACTCCCGATAATCTGTATTGGCATGATCGTAATCCAGAAGGCTTCCCCCGTTGGCTGCCATGGCCGCCGTACACTTGGCTGTATCCATAACGCTGCCTCCTCCGATCCCGATGACGCAGTCGCATCCCTCCTCTCTCAGCAGGCGGACGGCCTCGTCCACGGAAGCGCTGGCAGGATCGGGCATAACTCTGTCATAGCATGCCCAGTCCAGCTCCCCCTGCCGCAGACTCTCCTCTAGCTTCTCCAAAAGTCCCAGCTTTACCAGGGCCGCATCCGTAACCACCAGAGGGCGCCGGCCTCCCAGGCGTTTCACCTCCTCCGCCGCACCTTTCACAGAATCTCTTCCAAACAAAAGCCTCGTCTGGCCTATCTGGATCTGTGTGATACTCATTCCTTCCACTCTCCTTGCTTTTTTCTTGATTATATTCGAATTTCAATCATTCGTCAATAATATCATTCATTTTTCAATCATTTTTGTCGTTTTATCCATATATTTTTAATGTTTTTGTCATATTTAATCATTATACGCCTAGTTTTTAGTACTTTTTCAATCATTTTCAACTTTTTATCTTGCATTTTTTACAAAATGAGGTATAATCTAAGCTAGATTCCAAAGACAGCCAGGGGGAATATTTGATGAAAGTAGAAAAAAGATGGGCAAAAATTGAACAAATTTTAAACACTTCCGGTTCTGCATCCATTCAGGAACTCTCACAGAAACTGAATGTGAGTGAAACCACCATCCGCAGAGATCTGGTGAAAATGGAAGAACAGAATATGATTAAGCGTCTTTGGGGCGGAGCCAGTGTGCTGGACTCCTCCGTGGGCGACACCCGGAATTATCAGGACGACTATATTTTAAAATTTTCCAGAAACATTGAAGTAAAAAAAGCCCTGGCCCGCTATGCGGCCTCTCTTATCCGGGACGGCGACTGCATCTTTATTGACGCCGGCTCTACCACCTCGTACATTGCCGGGTTTATCGAGGCCGGCGACATTACCTTGGTCACAAACGCCATGAATATTTTCCATATTCTGGCCCAGAAAAAGATACGCACCTACATTCCCAATGGTTATATCAACTTTGGCTCCGCCGCCATTATGAGTTCCGAGACAAGCCAGCAGCTGGCCAATATGAATTTTGATCTGGCCTTTCTGGGCACCAGCGGAATCGATCAAAAGGCCGGCTTTACCACCCAGAGCGAGCTGGACGCCGCCATCAAGCAGAGCGTCCTTGCACGCTCTGCCAGGACTTTTATTCTTTCCGAAAATACGAAATTTAATGTAAAGCGGTTTTATACCTTCGCCGATCTGGACGAGGCAATCCTTATCACCAACACGGAACCGCCCTTTTCCATGAGCGAAATCCTTGTCGTGGGTTCTTAGGGAGAGCCGGAAATTCACCGCTCCTCCACCACGTACTCCAGGCCGGCCTCCCTCATGAGGTCCAGAAACGGGCGTGAGGGGAAATATTCCGGGGAATAGACGCCGGCCTCCCGCCAGATTCCTTTCCCCAAAAGCTCAATGCCAAGGGCAGCGCCAAAACCCGTCTGCGCCACGACCGCCTGCATCCCCCAGGTCTTCATGGATTCCTGGTTATCAAAGGGCTGGTAGATAAAGTATTCCTTCTTCCGGCCCTCCCGGACGCCGATGCAGTGGACGCCCACGCACATGCCTCCCGTCATCTCTGTCCCCAAATCCCGTGGCTGAGGGGCACAGGCCGCCACCACGTCCCTGGGAATCACCCGGACGCCGCCCGCCTCCACCGGATGCAGGCTTCGAAGGCCAAGAGCATTAATGACCTTCAAAGCATTGAGAAGATTTTCATCCAGGGCAATTTTAAAGCTGGCTTTTTGGAGGCCGTATTTCCCAAGATAACGGGGCAGGGTAACGACCTCCTCGTGCTCCACCTTCACCAGGCGGTTTATGCCAAAGGGCTCCGGCATCCGAAACTCCTCCTCGCCTGCAAAGGCATCCTCCAGAAGAAACCCCCGGTCCCGGTCCCACTCTGCGTTGGGATTCATCACCTCATCCAGAACCGTCCACACATTGAAACCGAAAGTCACCTCATCTTTTCCCGCCTCCGGCCTTCTTAAGTTTCCGCCGTCCTTTACATGCAGCTCCAAAAGCTCGTCAAAAAGATACTCGGCCGCATATTTGGCGAAAACATTCACCACCCCCGGGTCAATACCCAGACAGATTAAAGCAGTCTGCTCTTTCCTGCGCCACGCCTCATGGCGATCGAAATTATATTTCGTCATAGGCTCCAGATAGCTTCCCTCAAACCCTATGCCGAAAGCCGGCTCGTCCTTGGGAACGGACCAGGTTCCCATATTCCCGTAGTCCGCTCCTGCCTCAAAAGCCGCGTCAAAAATAAAATTGCTCACAAAGGGGGAGGCGGCATCCATCACAAAATCTATGGAATGCTCCTGCATCAGGCCAAGCAGCTTCTCCTTTTCACGGGCGTCCGCCCGGACAGTCTCCATCCGAAAGCCGCAGGGTCCTCCCTGCTTCAGATGCTCCTTTACCTCCTCCGCCCGTTTCAGGCTGTAATCCGCAATCAGCACATAGGAAAGCCACCGCCTTTGCGGATCCCGCTTCTTAAGCACCTTCAAAATACATTCTCCCACAGCTCCCGCTCCCACCAGCATCATTCTCATAGGGTGATCCCTTCCTTTCCTCAGTCCCGTCCGCCTGTTTTGGCAATAACAAAAGAGAGACGGACGCTTTTTATAAGCATCTGTCTCTCTGTCCTTTTACCAGTTGGTTATAGCCACGTAGGCGGCGGATGGCCCGCTCTCTCCAGAGTTCCGTCGGATAACCTTCCTTCTGCCTGTCAGTTTCCACTGGGGAGGTGATGAACACTCCTCTGTTTGCTTCTTCGGCGCTTTTCGCTGGAATCTCCTTCCAAAGAAAGTCTCTAGGGTTATCCTCGTCCGGGGTTATGTAACTGTATTTAGTATACCAAATACAGATCGGGTATGCAATAGATTTTTATTGAATCAGCCGTTCCTCTCTGGCCATTGTA
The DNA here is from genome assembly GCA_910587955.1 of uncultured Lachnospiraceae bacterium. GTDB lineage: Bacteria > Bacillota > Clostridia > Lachnospirales > Lachnospiraceae > Laedolimicola. The sequence goes on from CAJUNN010000011.1 coordinate 6,484, forward strand.
TCATTCATAACAATCACTTCACTGTTCCAGATTGTCCGGAAACTCTTCATTTTTTGTTCCAGATCCTGTTTCAACGGAGGAAGCCATACATCTTGATACCCGTTGAGAATAAGCAAAAATATAAAATTCATTTTTGCATAGTCTGCTTTTTTCAATCCTTCGCTAATTTCTTCATGCCCTGCTTTTCTTTCCATTAACCCTGCCAGAAATAAATACAGAGAATCTTCAAATTTTTGTATGATCTCCTTCAAAAACCTCTCATAGTTTTCTTCATTTCCGGAATAATCCATCGGCGAACTTGACTTTGCCTCAACAAACCACAGAATGTATTTTTTTCGATGATAAATAAATTCAACCGTTTTCAACCCATTACAATGCCGAAATAATTTAGATTTTTCCAAATGAAAAAACTTTTCATTCTCAAACGGCCCGAATGTCATTCCCGATTCAGAAAACGTGTCTGTCATTGCATCACCTTCCTGATCTCTTCCCGGTAAAGCGCCATAAACGTATCCAATATTACATTATTAGCCAGAGCTTTAAAATAAGGCTTTTGCTCAAGCTCCACCCGGCCGGTCTCACTGCTCCGGTAAAGAGAATGATATACAATCTCATCTTCCTCTTTCCTGCGCACATCAAAATATTTCCCTAAAAAATAGTCATGCGTAGATACAAAAACCTGAATCCCCTCCCGTTGCAGCATCAACAACATATCAACAATCACCGGAATATATTTGGGATTCATGTTTGCCTCCGGCTCGTCCCAAAACAGAACGCTTCCGCTGGTTATAATTCCATTTTTCATCAGCTGCCAAAGCAGGGCAATTTTTCTCATACCTTCCGCAACCAGATTGAACTCAAGCCTCGCCTGGTTCCCAGGTTTCAAATAAAAGTGTTCCTCCGATTCCGTAACGGTTCCCCTATTAATCTTTCGAAGCAGGTCCAAATATTTTTTCTGCTTATCCGCATCTTTGCCGGGAGCAATCTTCACTTTCGCCGCTGCAATAATATCTAGATACGTATCATCAAATTCTACATTCCCCATTTTAGCTGCAGATTCCAGATTCCAGGCATTGGACAAAATTTCTTTGGCCGGAATAAACACACTGCTCAAATCCATCATCTGCTTTTCCCAGTTTTCTTCTCCTACAGTATCCGCTTTCCACGCCTTGGTCCTATTTGTAAATGTCATGCCAATACTGGCCACATCTGAATAGACCCGTACCTTTGCCGTATTGCATTTATCCTTATCTCTATTCACAAGCCGGCGTATATTAGACTGCTCTGGACAAAAAACTAACACTGTTTTATGCGGAAAAGAAACCCCCCTTTTAGAAGCCTGGCAAGCCGCATACAATAGTTTCATAATATGAGTCTTTCCTAACCCATTTTCTCCAATCAGAACATTGATCCCCGGTCCAAAGGGGATTGTCATTTGTTCAAACACGGTCACATTGCTTAACTCTATCTTTTTCAGCGGCACAAAAAAGCCTCCTTATTTAAACTTCCGCAGTTACTTTCTTCCTGCGTCTAATCACAGCTTACCACAAGAACCGGAGTTGTACAACAAGTCTATTTTCCGTTTTCCACTGATCCTCTACCGCAGGAAATTCTCAATAATCACGCCCTCCGCCTCTTCTTCCGTAAGCCCCAGGCTTTGAAGCTTCAGAAGCTGCTCGTCGTTGATGCGCCCGATGGCCGCCTCATGAACGATCTGGGCGTCGATGTTACGGGCATTGATTTCCGGAATGGAACAGACCTCCGCCTGGTCCATAATGATGGAATCGCACTGGATATGGGCATGACAGCCCGCATTGCCCACCGCCTTCGGGTGAAAGGTCTGCACGGATGTTCCCTTAGCCACGGACCGGGAAATGATCTGGGCAGAACTGCCGTCCCCGTTCATCCGCACCTCCATATTGGAAACCGCCGTCTGGCTGTCATGGGTCATCAGCCGCTCCGTTACCTGGAGCTTCGCCCCTGCCGCCATCTCCACTTCTGTCTCCCGTACAGTGGAATCCACACCCCGGATCTGCGCCGTATCCAGAGTAAAAACCGCATCCTCTTCCATGAAAATCTTTGTCACCGGATTTAAAATGCGTTCTCCCGTGCCTTCGCCTTCTCCGTAGTGCTTCTCTTCATAGCGCACATTGGCGCCCCTTCCGATGTGAAAGGCGTGAATACCGTCATGGCGGGCCTGGTCACAGCCGGAATTGTGAATTCCGCATCCGGCCACAATCACCACTTCCGCCCCCTCTTCCACATAGAAATCATTGTAGACAATATCGGTCATCCCGGAAGCTACCACCACCGGAATATGTACCTGTTCACCCTTTGCCTCTTTGTCAATGTAAACATCAATGCCCTGCCGGTCTTCCTTGGGGCGGATTTTGATGTGTTCGCTGTCCCCGTGGCACAGGGGACGGCCGTTGTAGCGCACATTGTACGCACCTTTCTGCTCAAATCCCGGCCCGTCAATCACCTTCAATACCTTATCTACTACCGCATCCAGCTTCACAGCCGCCATCCCCCTTTCCGCCGCCCATGCAGGCGCAGTCACAGCTTTCCTGAAACAGTTTAGCAGTCATCTCCTCCCGGCTGCCGCCGTCCTGAATCCGCCCGCCGTCTACTATCAGAATCCGATCCGCCATGCGGATAATCTTCTCCTGGTGGGAAATGAGCAATAGGCTCTCCTGTTTCGTCCTGTGGATCCCTTCAAAGCGCTTTACCAGCATAGAAAAGCTCCAGAGATCAATACCCGCCTCCGGCTCATCAAAAATACAGATTTTATGGGACTTTGCCAGCACCGTGGCAATCTCAATCCGCTTGCGTTCTCCGCCGGACAAAGTAGCGTCCGCCTCCCGCTTCAGATATTCCCTGGCACAGATGCCAACGCTGCTTAAAAGATCGCAGCAGACTGCCTCCGGCAATTCTCTTCCGGCCGCAAGCTGTAAAAGACGCTCCACCGTCATCCCTTTAAAAGCCGGAGGCTGCTGGAACGCATAGCCGAGTCCTGCGGCGGCCCGCTCATTGACATTCAGCCCGGAAAGGTCCCGGCCGTCCAGCAGGATTTCCCCGCTGTCCGCCCGTTCAATTCCCATCAAAAGTTTGGCGATGGTAGATTTCCCGCCGCCGTTGGGACCGGTGATCACCAGCATTTCCCCGTCTCCCACGGAGAAACTCACATCGTCCACCAGCCTTCTTGGTTTTCCGTTTTCGGTAACTTCATACGTCAGGTGCTTTACTTCAAGCATTTCTCTCATCTTCTTTCTTAAATCCTACTATTGTACTAGGATTTATTATACCATAAGCCGGGGAAATTGCAAGACCTGTATTTGACAGTTCTTTTTTCCTCAGAGCAGCTCCTCAATTAGGCTCTCCCGCTCCTCATCCTCCCTTTGGACTTTTGCCTTCATCTCTTTCTTTTTCTTGGTCATCAGTCCTCCTATCCGCCCGGTCTCTTTGGCAGACAGGGATTTCCACCCTTCCGCCACCACTTTGTCCAAAAGTCCAAGCTCTTCGGCAATCTCATATTTAAGCTGCTCTTCCGGCTCCAGATTTTTCAGATCCACTTTCTTTGATTTTGGCATAAAAAGACCATACCCCTTTCTGTTTCCATTTCTTAGAAGTATGGCCCTTTTTCTCTTTCTGTATTCACTTCTTTTACTTTCTTCCGCAGCACTGCTTATACTTCTTGCCGCTGCCGCAGGGACAGGGATCGTTGGGATAAATCTTCTCGGATTCCCGCCTCTTGGGCGCACGGGCCAGGCTGGTATCCTTGTTGGTTCCCGTTACCTTCGCCACCTGCTCCCGCTCTGCCTTCTCCTCCACACGCACATGGAGCAGAATACGCACCGTCTCCTCCTGGATGCTGGAAGTCATGGCAGAGAACATTTCATAACCGCTCAGTTTATATTCCACCAGCGGATCCCGCTGGGCAAACGCCTGGAGGCCAATACCCTGGCGGAGCTGATCCATGTCGTCAATATGATCCATCCACTTCCGGTCAATGACTTTCAGGAGGAAGACCCGCTCCAGTTCCCGCAGCATCTCCGTATTGGGAAACTCTGCTTCTTTCAGCTCGTAGAGCTTTACTGCCTCCTCTTTCAAAAGGTGCTTCAGCTCGTTTTTGCGCTTTCCCTGCACCCGTTCCGGCGTCACCACTTTCACGGGAATGGTGGGAAGCAGCACCTCATTGAGACCTTTCAGATCCCATTCTTCCGGATCCTGGTCGTCCCCAATCAGGGTATCCACCACATTTTCCACCGTATCCGTGAGCATTTTATAGATAGCATCCCGCATACTCTCACCGTTTAAGACCCGGCGCCGTTCTGCGTAGATAATCTCACGCTGCTCATTCATCACCTGGTCATACTCCAACAGGTTCTTGCGGATTCCAAAGTTATTATTCTCAATCTTCTTCTGGGCTTTTTCGATGGCATCGGAGAGCATTTTATGCTCAATCTCCTCATTTTCCGGCACGCCCAGAGCATTGAAAATCCCCATCAGCCGCTCGGAACCGAAAAGGCGCATGAGATCGTCTTCCAAAGAAATATAGAAGCGGGATTCTCCCGGATCTCCCTGACGGCCGGAACGTCCCCGGAGCTGGTTGTCAATCCGGCGGGACTCATGGCGTTCTGTACCGATGATTTTCAAGCCTCCCGCCTCCCTGGCCTCATCGTCCAGCTTAATATCCGTACCGCGGCCTGCCATATTGGTGGCAATGGTCACTGCCCCGTGGCGTCCTGCCAGGGCCACAATCTCCGCCTCCCGCTCATGGAACTTAGCGTTCAGCACCTCATGGGGAACTCCTCTCCTGCGCAGAAGGACGCTCAATTCCTCGGAAGCCTCAATGGTAATCGTACCTACCAGCACCGGCTGTCCCTTCTCATGGGCTTTCTCGATGGCATTGACTACTGCAAAAAGCTTCTCCTTCCGGGTCTTGTACACGGCATCCTGCAGGTCTTTGCGGACAACCGGGCGGTTGGTGGGAATCTCGATTACGTCCATGCTGTAGATTTCCCGGAACTCCTTTTCCTCCGTCAACGCCGTACCGGTCATACCGGCTTTCTTCTCATATTTATTAAAAAAGTTCTGGAAGGTAATATTGGCAAGGGTCTTGCTCTCCCGCTTCACCTTCACATGCTCTTTCGCCTCAATGGCCTGGTGCAGTCCGTCGGAATACCGGCGGCCGGGCATAATACGCCCTGTAAATTCGTCCACAATCAGGACTTGATCGTCTTTTACCACATAGTCCTGATCCCGGAACATCAGATAATTGGCCCGCAGAGCCAGGATAATATTATGCTGGATCTCCAGGTTCTCCGGATCCGCCAGATTTTCAATGTGGAAATACTGCTCCACCCGCTTGACGCCGTCGTCTGTGAGATTTACAATCTTGTCCTTCTCATTGACGATAAATTCTCCGGTTTCCTGGATTTCTTCGCCCATAATGGCGTTCATCTTACTGAATTCCCCGCTGGCTTCGCCCCGCTTCATGGTCTTTGCCAGCGCATCGCAGATCTCGTAAAGCTTGGTGGATTTGCCGCTCTGTCCGGAGATAATCAGCGGAGTCCGGGCCTCGTCAATCAAAACCGAGTCCACCTCGTCAATGATGGCATAGTGCAGTTCCCTCTGCACCAGCTGTTCTTTGTAGATCACCATATTATCCCGGAGATAGTCAAATCCCAGCTCATTGTTGGTCACATAGGTGATGTCGCAGGCGTAAGCTGCCCGGCGCTCATCATTGGTATTGCTGTTGAGAACCACACCCACAGTCAGTCCCAGGGCCTCATGGACCTTGCCCATCCACTCTGCGTCACGGTTGGCCAGATAATCATTGACCGTAACGATATGGACACCCCGTCCCTCCAGAGCATTTAAGTAAGCCGGAAGGGTGGAAACCAGAGTCTTTCCTTCACCGGTCTTCATCTCCGCAATTCTTCCCTGATGGAGTATGATGCCGCCGATCAGCTGTACCCGGTAATGCTCCATCCCCAAAACACGCCTGGCAGCCTCGCGGACTGCGGCAAAAGCCTCGATCAGCAGATCGTCCAGGGTCTCTCCCTTCGCCAGGCGCTCTTTAAATTCTTTCGTCTTTCCCCGCAGCTCTTCATCCGGCAATTCCATCATAGCCGGACGCAGAGCCTCGATCTTATCTACCATGGGATAGATGAGCTTTAATTCACGCTCACTGTGCGTACCGAACATCTTTGTAAGTATATTCATCTGATTAACTCCTGTTTTTGTGTATTGCGGGAAAATACCCTGTTTTTGTATTGTAGCACTATCTGCATGATTATTCAAGAAAAAGAGGCGGAGCTGCTACAGTATACCTACAATCTATAAAACGCCTTCACAGCACGCACCAAGCTCTCCTGATCCGCCGTTCCCATCAGTTCCCGGCTGGAGTGCATGGCCAGCAGCGGAACACCCATATCTACCGTCTTCACCGGAAAGAACGCAGAAGCGATGGAGCCCAAGGTACTTCCGCTGCTTCCGTCGGAGCGGTTCACAAACTTCTGATAGGGAACCTCTGCCGCCTCGCAGATCTGCTGCATTACAGCTACAGCCTCACTGTCCGTGGCATAAGACTGGGAACTGCTCTCCTTGATGCAGATACCCTTCCCCAGCACATTTTTATTGGTGGGATCGTTCTTATCCGCCTGATTGGGATGCAGGGCATGTCCCACATCCACAGACAGCAGCATGCTTTTTGCAAAGGTCTCCAGGAATTTTTCCCTGCTCCAGCCGTAAGACAAAACGATCCGCTCCAGAACGGAAGACAGAAACATGGAGCCGGCCCCCTGCTTGGTCCTGCTGCCGATCTCCTCATGGTCAAAAAAGACGGCTGCATTCACGCCCCGGTCGCGTCCGCTTTCCATAAGCCCCGTAGTAAGGGCCTGAACCGACGTCAGATTGTCAAGTCTGGGCGCAGAGAGAAATTCCTCCTCCATGCCCAGAAATCCTCCTGCTTCCGCATTGTAAAGACCCAGCTCATAATCCAGAATCTCCTGCTTTTCTACCTGGAGCCGGTCCGCCAGATACTCCAGGAAGAAATCCTCCTCTTTTTCCTCTCCTTCCAGGCCCAGCACAGGCAGCAGATCTTTTTGCTTATTCAGTTCTACGCCTTTATTCATATCCCGGTTTAAATGAATGGCCAGATTGGGAATGATCAGAAAGGGCTTCTCCATATCCACGTACCGGATCTCCGGGCAGAACACATCGGCACTCCGCAGGGCCACCCGCCCGGCCGCCGACAAAGGACGATCCAGCCAAGTATTTAAAATAGCCCCTCCGTACACCTCCACATTCAGCTGCCGATAGCCGTCCTTTGCTATTTCCGGGCTGGGTTTCACCCGCAGCCCCGGAAAGTCCGTGTGGGCAGCCGCAACGCGGAAGGCATCCCCGAAGGCAAATCTCTTTCCGATGGTAAAAGCCGCCAGGCTGGAGCCGTTGTACACCACATAGTATTTTCCCCCATTATCCAGTCCCCAATCCTTTCCCATGGAAAGCTTCTCAAATCCGGCCTCCGAGAGCTGCCGCTCCACGCTGGCCGTTACATGAAAGGGGGAGGTACCCTCTTTCACCAGCCGCAGCAATTTTTCTGCATGTTCCCTAGTCTTCATTTTCATCATTCCGCCTTTCTCTTTCAAATTTACATATTTCATTGCCTTCCCCCGGAAATAACGCTATACTGTTAAAAAAGCGTCTCTCAAATTCAGGAGGTTTATCATATGATCGCTCTGCAAATCCAGGATGTCAAAGATTTTATGGGAAAACTGCTGCTCCAGCACACCTTCGACGCCTTTCTGGTGGTGGAGGGCAGCATTACCACCTACAATACCTTCCATATAGACGGCCGCCTGCACCCGGACTACTATACAGCCGAAGAGCAGGAAGCCCTGAAAACCTCCCTGCGCAGCTTCTCCCTCTGGCAGGAACTTAAGCCTTTTTGTCTGGAACTGATAAAGGGAAAACGCACCCCTTTGAGTTTTCGTTTCACTTTCCGCCTCTCCCGGGAAAATACGGAAAAGCTCCTGACACAGACCGGCAGCTCCTTCTCCCTCGAACAGGTAGACGGGCTCCTTCTCAATCTCCGTTACGACGAAACCGGGCTTGTCTGTACCACCGGAACCTCTTTAAAACTCTTTACCATGGACAAATCCTTGGAGCACGCCTGGGATCAGATGGTACAGAAATTCCTTTTAAGCCAGGAACTCATTTTCACCCTTCTGTAGCATCCGTTTCCTGGAGAACAAAATGCAGGACGTTGTCCTCCAGAAAAGTGTTCAGGTTGTAGAGGAACAGCACATCCGTAAACGCATGGGTTTCCATCAGCTCTTCCAGTTCCCCATAGTAATATCTGGGATCCACCAGTACAATTTCCCGGAACTGCCCGGTCAGAAACGGTACAAAACAGTTGGCGTAGGAATCCTTGACCAGCAGCAGCTTCCGATTGCTCTCCGCCATGGTGCGGATCTCCACAACAGGATGATTTCCGTCCAGGAACACGCCGTATTTATCCTTGGTGTCCAGCCGTGCGGACGCGTACAGCGAAGCCTTCTTTTCCTGTTCCTCCACATAAGTCACCGCCAGACGTTCTTCTTCCTGGGGACGGTAGACCGAAATGGTATCCAGGGGCACCCGGTACCCGCTTTTAGACGACAACGTTCCCTCAAAATTTCCGGCCAGCTCACAAAATTCCGGCTCCCCTATTGTCTCCAGGCCCATCACCTGTTCCGCCTTGCAAAAGGCATAGTAGGCTCCCAGAGTGGTCCAGTGATGATCTGTCCGGTAATACAGGTATTCCTCCCTGTGCTCCCGCAAAGTCTCCAAAACAGAAATCTCCTCAAACGCACCGCCCAGATAGGATCGGATCCCGGACAGCTGCTCCCACTGGTTTTCCACCGGCGCATAGGGCGGCAGGCCTTCCGGCATCACGGCAGCAGCGTCCGGAACCAGCAGAAAATAGCGGTTCACTTCCGGGTGGCGCTCCGCAAATCCTTTAAGGGCATCCAGATTGTCCCACACCTGATCGCTCCATTTCACCGGCTTCTCATAAAGCTGCCCGCCGTCTCCCAGGTAGACGCCGCCGGATTCATTTTTCCCGATCAGCCGCTGGGAGGCCGTGCGGATCTGCATCCAGGTATCCCGGAAGACAAACTGATCCGTCTGGTAATTTTCAAAGCTGCGCATAAATTTTCCATCCAGGATTCCGGAAATCCTCACTTTCGGCAGCTGTTCCAGCATCCGGTTCTCCTGCTCGGAAAAGACCCGGTCCCTGCTTAACAGATTCAATACGCTAAACCCAAACAAAACCGCCAGAAATAAAAGACCCAGCCTGGAAAAGGAAGATCTTTCCCTCCATTTTTTCTTTTGTCTCATCTTTGCTCCCCTTTAAAAACGAAAATACAAAAACGGATTGTAAGTGTCTTGTATCAGATAAGCGGCGGACAAGAGGAAAATCCCCAAATGCAGGGCCACAAGGAGGTTCTGCCGCTTCTCCCGCATCTGCCCGGCCCACAGGCAGAAAAATACCGGCGTGGAGAAAAGCCATGCCAGCCAGAACAGGACTGTATTGGTGAGAAAATAGTACATTCCTGCCTGATCTGTCAGGGGAATTCCTCCTGCCCCGAACATGGCCCCCAGGAAATGCCCCGCTTTTGCCGGTGTGGGAGAAAAGAATAGCACCCACCCAATCATAACCGCCAGCATGGTATAGACCGTTCCCAGAATGGGAAGGCGTTCCGTCACATTCCGCAGGACATATTTTTCCAAAACCAGCAGGACTCCGTAATAGAGGCCCCACAGCACAAAATTCCAGCTGGCTCCGTGCCACAGGCCGGTCAGAGCCCAGACCACCAGCAGATTGAACATATGCCGTAGAACGGGAACCCGGTTGCCTCCCAGAGGTATGTACACGTATTCCCGGAACCAGGCCCCCAGGGAAATATGCCAGCGCCTCCAGAATTCCGTCACACTTCTGGCGCAATAGGGATAGGCAAAATTCCCCTTCAGCTCAAAGCCAAACATCTTCCCCAGTCCCAGGGCCATATCGGAATAGCCGCTGAAATCAAAATAAATATGGAAGGTATACGCGAACACTCCCACCCAGGCTGAAAGCACCGAGAGAGAAGGCAGGGCCAGCACAGTCTCATAAACGGCTCCCAAGCCGTTGGCCAGCAGCACCTTTTTCCCGAGACCCCAGATAAAATACATGGCCCCTTCCCCAAACTTGTCCAGGGAAGCCTCCCTTTGGCGAAGCTGGGCCTCAATATCCGAATACTGCACAATGGGACCCGCCACAAGCTGCGGAAACATGGAAATATACAGACCGAAGCGGATGATGCTTTTCTGCTCCCCGGCCCGTCCCCGGTACACATCCACCAGATACGAAATGGACTGGAAGGTGTAAAAAGAAAGGCCGATGGGAAGTTCCAGATTCAGATCCGGAAGCTCTACCAAAAACAGGGCTTCCAGATTCTCCTCCAGAAACCCGTAATATTTAAAAAAGCCAAGAATCAAAAGATTAACGGCCACACCCGCCAACAGGCAGCCCTTTGCCTTTCCCCGCCGCTTAAGCGTCCTGGCAATATCGATTCCCGCCACGTAATTAAAGAGAATGCTGTAAAGCATAAGAAACACGTAGACAGGCTCTCCCCAGGCATAGAAAAAGAGACTCGAAAGAAGCAGAATCCCGTTCCGAAATCTGGCAGGAGCCAGATAATATGCCGCAACCGTCAAAGAAAGAAACGTAAATACGAAGAAAATACTGCTGAAAACCACGTCTTATCCCTTTCTTTCCATCTATTTCCCATACAAAGCCCGCACAAAACCGTCCTTCACGGTCTCCGGATCTTCCGCAACTACAAAAAGCAGGCACGAACCTTCCACACGAATCACGCTTTTTTTCAAAAGCTGCAGCTGCTCCGGCCCGTAGCCCTCAAAATTATGCTCCTGTATCTCCAGCCGTTTCCGCACCGCCTGCTCTGCAAGAGCCACCTCCTCCGGCGCAGCCGCTTCCAGCAAAAGCAGCTCCTTCACATCCATATTATCCTTCGAAATGTAGAGGGTCCAGTTCAGAAGCTCCCCTGCATTCAGGCCGTAAAGCCTCCGAAGCATCCGTTCGTCCCCCTGCTGCATCTCATCCAGATCCATCTCCTTCAGAACCTGTCCGGAAAGAACCTGGAAATCCGCCTGTCTGCCGCTGCCCCGGATCAAACCCTCCAGACCGAAAACCAGCAAAAGAATCAGGGCATATTTTAATCCCTTGATCCACACATCCATTACAATCCCGCCACTTCTTCCATGCGTCCCAGCCACAGAGGGTAGAATTCCGATTTCAGATGAATCTCATCCTTCTGATACCACTCCTCCCGGCCTTCCAGCAGATCGCCGCCCTCAATAAAGGGAAGCTGAAACTCCTCGCACATCTGTCTCAGAGCCTCGTTAAAAGCATCCACATAGCCAAGTTCCGCCTTCTTTTCTACTGCTCCCGGCAGAATGGGGAGAATCCCGCAGACATAAACCGGGAGATCCGGATGGCTCTCCCGGATTTCCACAATCCGCTCCCGGTAGTATTCTACAAACCGTCCGCTGTCCCCGCGGCAGTATTCCAGATCATTCAGTCCCATAGACAGAAAAAGGCAGGTAGGCGATAAATCCAGCGCCTTCCCTATCTCCTCCCCGGCCGTATCCGCCCGGAGCCCTTTTCTGGCAATCACGGAACTGGCCTCCAAAAATTCATAATCCAGAAATCCTTCCGCCACCGAATCTCCCACAAGCACGGCTAAGCCGAAACGCTGGCGCAGGCTCTGCCTGTCCATGGGTTTCTCCTCCGTCTCGGGGTTCTGCTCTGCCTCTCTGGCCGCGATCTCCGCCTGTTCACGCTCTGCCAGTTCCTGTTCCACCGCTCCCACATCCGCCTGTTCCTGGGCGCGGATCCATTCCAATGCCGGATACTCCTTGGAACCCGGCCCCCTGTCTCCCTCCAGGGACAGGGCATAACCTACAAGCAGGGCAGCGGCCGCAAACAGCTGTAAAGCCTGTCTTCGCCGCTTTCCTGCGGGTCTTTCCCCTTTCCTCTGACTTCTCATCTATATCATCTCCGCAATGTGAGTGATTCTTCCGTGCATTATTATAGCATTCTCAATTCTATAAATCCATACCTGAATCTGTTACAATTCTGTTAATAAATGCTATTCTTTCTTAACAAGCATTTTCTTTTGTTAGCACTCACATCAAAGGAGTGCTGATTTTTCTATTGACTTTTTCACACCGGCATATTACAATGTATTTCAGAAAAAATAAAGTCCAAACAAAGACAAAGGAGTGAACGCAAAATGGCTGACATGCACGGAAGTCTTTCCATCAACAGCGAAAATATTTTTCCGATTATTAAAAAATGGCTCTATTCCGACCATGACATTTTTTTCCGGGAGCTGGTCTCCAACGGCTGCGACGCCATCACCAAGCTGAAAAAGCTGGAGCTGATGGGCGAATATACCTACCCGGACAATTTTAAGAACCGCATCCGGATCGTGGTAAATCCCGAAGAAAAAACCCTGAAATTCATAGATACCGGCCTGGGCATGACTGCGGATGAAGTAAAGGAGTACATCAACCAGATCGCCTTCTCCGGTGCTACGGATTTCCTGGAGAAATACAAGGACAAGACCAACGAGGACCAGATCATCGGCCACTTCGGCCTGGGCTTTTACTCTGCTTTTATGGTGGCGGACGAGGTCCACATTGATACCCTTTCTTACCAGAAGGACGCCAAAGCCGTACACTGGGAGTGCGACGGCGGAACCGAGTACGAAATGTCCGAGAGCAGCCGCACGGAGGTGGGAACAGAGATTACCCTCTTCCTCAATGAAGACAGCCTGGAGTTTGCCAACGAGTACCGGGCCCGGGAAGTCATCGGCAAATACTGTTCTTTCATGCCGGTAGAAATTTTCCTGGAGAAGGCAAATGCCGAACAGGAATACGAAACCATTGACGAGGCAGATTTAAAAGAAGACGATGTGGTGGTGGAGCGCATCCACGAAGAAGCCAAAACCGAGGAGGTAGAAAACGAGGACGGCACCAAAGAGACCAAGGAGATTTCCCCCGCACGTGACCGGGTAAAGATCAACAAACGCCCTGTCTCCTTAAGCGATACCGCACCCCTGTGGGCCAAACATCCAAACGAATGTACGGAGGAAGAATACCTGGCTTTCTACCGCAAGGTATTTATGGACTATAAGGAGCCTCTGTTCTGGATCCACCTGAACATGGACTATCCCTTCAACCTGAAAGGAATCCTGTACTTCCCGAAGATCAACACAGAATACGATTCCATTGAAGGTACTATTAAGCTATACAACAACCAGGTGTTTATTGCCGACAATATCAAAGAGGTCATCCCTGAATTCCTGATGCTCTTAAAGGGTGTCATCGACTGTCCGGATCTGCCCCTGAACGTTTCCAGAAGCGCCCTGCAGAATGACGGCTTTGTGAAAAAAATCTCCGATTATATCACCAAGAAAGTGGCAGACAAGCTCACGGGCATGTGCAAGACCGATCGGGAAAACTACGAGAAATACTGGGATGATATCAATCCCTTTATCAAATTCGGCTGCCTGAAAGATGACAAGTTCTGCGAGAAGATGATGGACTACCTGCTGTTCAAAGACCTGGACAGCAAATATCTGACTCTCAAAGATCTGGTTCCCGAAGAGGAAGCGCCGGAGGTAGACGTGGTGGAAAATCCGGACGCAGAGACAGACGGAGAAGCCTCCGAAGAAAAAGAGCCGGAAAAAACCGTTGTTTTCTACGTGACGGACGAGGTTCAGCAGAGCCAGTATATCAATCTCTTTAAAGAAGAGGGCAAGAATGCCGTTATCCTGAAGCATAACATTGACTCTCCCTTCATCTCTCATCTGGAAATGAAGAATGAGCATGTGAAATTCCAACGCATTGACGCAGACCTGACGGAAGACTTCGTGGAAACCGTTTCCGAAGGCGAACTGAAAGAGACGGCTGAAACCCTGACTGAGATTTTCCGCAAAGCTCTGCATAATGACAAACTGGATGTAAAGGTGGAAAAGATCAAGAACGAAAATGTGTCCTCCATGATTACCCTCTCCGAGGAAAGCCGCCGGATGCAGGATATGATGAAGATGTACAACATGTACGGCATGGATCCGAATATGTTCGGAGGCGGCGGGGAGACCCTGGTGCTGAATGCCAACAATAAGCTGGTGCAGTATATCCTGGAGCATGAGAGTTCCGAACACATAGATCTGTTCTGCGAGCAGCTCTACGACCTGGCCCTCATCAGCTACAAGCCCCTTTCACCCGAAGCTATGACGAAGTTCATCGCCCGGAGCAACGAGATTATGATGCTGCTGGCAAAATAAAAAGCAACATGCCAAGTAATCGCCGAATATTTCACTGCGCGATCTTTCAATAAGTGTACCAACCCGGGACGCCGGAGAGAAGGATCGGTCCCTCCAAACGGAGGCAGAGGTTCCGGGAAGCTAATCCCTAAGACGCACTAAAAAACTGCTCGGCAGAGGCCTCGCAGTTTAAGTGCTTTCTAAGGGATGGATCTTCCCTACACCTCTTAGACGCCTCTTAATTGTTTGGAGGGACCGATCCTTCTTTCCGGCTGGCGGCTGTAATAATTTCATATGACAATCATCAGCGCTCGGAATCGGAAAAGGCCCTGGAAAACAATGCGAGGGTAGCCAGAAACGGAGGTGAGATCCGCTCTTTAGAAAGCACTTAAACTGTGAGGCCTCTGCCGAGCAGTTTTTTAGTGCGTCTTAAGAGCTAGCTCACCGGAGTTTCTACCCCGTTTTCCAGGGCCTTTTCCGATTATGAACGCGTCCGGGTTGGTATACTTTAACAACCAATCCCAAAATCAAGGTTTCTTTTCCACCCGGTAGCGGAAAGACGTGTACTCCGGCAGATAATAGGACAAGGTATATTCCACCAGGCTCTGGTCCTGATCATACCCCAGATACTCAAAAACAAACACCTTCCTGTCCCGGTCCAGCTTCAAAAGCCCGGCATACTGCTCCGGAGGAATGGCAATCTGCAGGTAGGATTCGATTTTCTTAGGAAGGCGGCCGTGCAGATCCAAATACTCATAAAGAGACCCCTCCGCAAAATCATACCGCTCCGCATCCCAGAAAGGCTCCGCCGGGATATAAGTTTTCTGCACCGCATAGGGCTCCTCATTCACATAGGAAAGCCGTACCATCTCATAAACCTTCCGGCTCCCCGGAAACTTATCCGAGATCTCCCCTTCCGCCGGAATCTTGTGAAAGGAGATCACCCGCCGGAAAGAGCGGTACCCAGACTGCCGGATCAGCATACTTAAGCTCACCGCGTTCCCGGAGGCCTGCTCGAGCCGGGCCGTTCCCTGTGGAAGACGCACCACATAAGTGCCGCTTCCTCTCTGCGCTTTGATAAGCCCCTGCTCTTCCAGGCCTTTGAGGGCCTTGCGGACAGTCAGACGGTTAATTCCATACTGCTGGGCCATCACCCGCTCCGAATCCAGCTTATCACCAATCCGGTACTCTCCTCTTACCATCTTCTCCCTGATGCTGTTCATCAGCTGTATATAGAGTGCGTCATACTCCATCATTTTCCGTTACGCTCCTAAACCGATAGAAATCACTCGTAGAAACAATCTCGAAATATTCGAAAGGTTCTGCATCCCCCAGATAGGTGTTTCCCTTGATCATCAAGAGCTCCCGGTCCCTGCAGTCCAGAAGCTCCTGCTCCTCCGGGCTTGCATTGACAATCAGGATCTCCTCCTCACTTCTCTGGGTCGCATACCCGAACCGTTCCTGAATCACCTGGTAAAAGGAACGGCTTCCTAATTCCATCTTTTCCACACCCTTTACCTTGTCATACAAAATATACGTTTTCTCGATAGATTTCGGCACTCCCCCTACCACCCGCAGTTTCCGGAAATAAAAAACCTTGGACGCAAGGGGAATTTTCAGCACTCTGCTGATAAAGCGGTTGGATTCCAGGATTTCCTTGTTCAGCACCCGGTATTCGAAAGGATACTCCCGGTTCTTAAGAACTTCCGTCACTGACTGGAATTTTCCCAGATCCCGCAAAACGTAAACATCATCTGATTTCATAGTTCTATGCCTGTTCTTTCTGCCTAATCCGCAGTGCAAACCTGATTTTCCGCACTGCTCATTGCTTTCGCGTATATTATATGCCAAAATCAGATTTTGTTCAAGCCTCAGACCTGCTTTCAAACCAGGTTTCATACAAGATGGATACAATCATCAACCCTGCGCCCAAGGCCGCCCAGGCTCCCACCGTTTCTCCAAACAGCAGAAGTGCCCACAAAGGTGCCATCAGCACTTCCGACATAGCAATGAGATTGGCATTTAAAGCTGTGGTGTAACAGATTCCCCTGGCATACATAACTGCCGCAATGCCGCTGCAGAAAACTCCGGCCATTACAAGAAGAACCGTCTGCTGAATCTCAAAGGACTGCGCCGCGCCGAACAACGTATATCCAAGCCCGGCTGCGGCACAGAACACATTGCACAAAAAGTTGGTGCTGACCGGGTCATTGTCCGGCAGGGCATTCAGGTAAAAGCTGCCGGCAAAGAGGACGCCGGAAGACAGAGCCAGCAGATTTCCATGCAGATTTCCGCTTCCAAGCTGGCCTGCAAAAAAAATGAGAAGCCCCACAAAGCAGACTGCCACCGTACCCATCTGCACCCTTTTCAGCCGCTTGTGCTGAAAAATCCGGTAATATAAAACCACAAAGATAGGCGAGCTGTATTGCAGGACGATGGCGTTTGCCACCGTAGTACACTTATTCGCCAATAAAAAAGTAATATTCATGAGTGCCATCACAAGACCGGTGAAAAGTGTCTTCCGGTTCCACACCAAAACCTTTTTCCCGTAAACTGCCAGAAGCACCAGGACTGCCATCAAGGAAGTCACCCCTGCCACCGTCATTCCGTGATAACGGACGGTCTTTGTAACAATCCCCAGAAAGCTCCACAAAAACGCCGTTCCCAGGATCAGCAGATCCCCTTTCAATCTCATTTTCTGTTCCATTTCCGCACCTATTCCAGTTCCGCGTATGCTCTTCTTAAGCCTAAAAGGCGTACGCTGTTTCTCGTTTAAAATAATATCTCCCGCAAATCCCTCAGTGTCCGTATAAAATAGGAGGCTTTGGACTGGTCAAAGGGGAACCTCTCATCCATCCGGGCCGCCACCTTTGCCCCTGCGGCTGCCCCTGCCTCCACTCCATGGGTGGAATCCTCCACCACCAGGCATTCCCCGGGTCCGCAGCCTATGGCCTGCATGGCTTTGTAATAAACCTCCGGGTTAGGCTTGCTCTCCGGAAGCTCATATCCGCTGACCACACAGGAAAAACAGTCCGCAAGCGCGCATTCTTTCAGCATATTCCGAATCGCCTTCATGGGAGAAGAGGATGCCAGCCCTATCCGCAATCCTCTCTCCTTTAACTCCCGCAGGACTTCCGGGACCTCAGGATACAGAAAATCCGGGTAATAAAGTTCCTCCCCCGAAGCAAAGATTTCTTGAAGTTCCGCGTCAAAGGCAGGATCCGCCGGATCCCTGCGGGCCAGCCTGCTTATCAAAAGCCTGGTTCTTCCCTCATCCATCCCTACTGTCGGATACAGATCTTCTATGGCAACCCATGGATATTTCTTCACGATCTCCCGATGAAATCTCTGCAGATAGAAAAACTCGCTGTCAATCAGCACACCATCCATATCAAAAATCACTGCCCGGTATCCCATACTCCACCCTTTCTTCCTCAATCCCAGGAATCCTCTTCTTCATCCTCTGCCGTCTCAGGCGCAAAAACGCCCAGCTGCTCCCTTCCGCATTCCAGAACACGGCTCTTCAATTCTTCCCAGGTACTTCCCGTTTCCCGGTTTACCAGCGTCTCCACCAGCATCCCCAGATTCACACCGTAATAGACGGTCAGGCGCTGATCCTTCATAGCTTCCATTACCACCGTATTAAAGGGAGAGCCGCTTAAAAGATCGCAGAATACCAGGATTTTTTCCGCATCTTCCAGAATCTTAAGCCCCTCCCGGATATGTTCCTCCAGCTCTGTCTTCGTATCCCCTTCCGGAAAATCCACTGCCGCAAAGTTCGTCTGCTTCCCGATAATCAATTCGGCGGCGCTGGCAATACCGGTGGCAAAATGTCCGTGTCCCACTACCATAATTCCAGTCATAGTCGTCTCCTCTCAAAAATGCGGACGGAACCGCTTCCCGGCTGCCGGGAAGCAGTTCTGTCCGCCCTGTTTTATCTGTCTTATGCTTCTTCTGCAGGATAGTGTGCAAGAGGCTCTTCAAAAGGATTGATATTCGTATCAATATATACCTCTTTGGCTCCCTTAGCCGCTACAAACTGGAAAGGCACGGTGTACATCAAAGGCGCCAGATATTTATTGGCCTTTACAGAAAATACCATATCTCTCCCGTCCGCATCCATATCCTTGCAGGTGATCACATGGATCCGGGGCGTATATTTCAGATAAGCCCGGCGGAATTCCATCATCCGCTCATACTCCGCTTCGTCGGAGCCGATGAAAAACAGGGTCTGTCTTGTATGAAATGCCATGGTGGGTCCGTGGGAGAACTCTTCCAGCTCGTACCCGGCAATGGGCAGGCGGAGCATCTCTCCCATCTTCAGGACGCCTTCCAGCATGGAACCATAGTCCACGCCGTATCCCAGCACGTAGAGCCGCTCGCTTCCAAGGATGGAGCCCTTGTTTCTGTCGTACCAGGCTTCGCTCTCCTCCACAACCGTCTGGAACTGATCCACCAAGGCTTTCGTCTCCTTAAGAGCCGTTTCATACTGCTCTTCCGTATAGATCCCTTTTGCCTTTGCCACGGCAATGGCCCACAGGTACACGCTCAGTACGGATACCGTGTAGCCCTTGGTTTCCGGCGGTGTCAGTTCCTCGCCTACCAGAAGATGTACGGCCGTATCTACCAGCTTTGCAATCCGGCTCTCCAAATTTCCGGTAAGAGCTAAGGTCTGATAACCGTTGGCTTTGGCATACTCCATCACCTCACAGGTGGAAACACTGGTTCCCGACTGGCTGATGGCCACATAAAGAATCTGATCGTTTTTCAGCATTCCCGTCCAGTCCGGCTTCTCATAATTCTTATACACTGTGGGATACTGGGCGCTGGCGTCAATACCTACAATCTGCTTGAAATAATAGGCCGCAATGTGGGACACATTGTAGGAGGTTCCGGATCCGAAGAAAAATACCTTGCGGATATCGTGCTTTTTAAAGATTTCTACAAAAGGCTCCACAAATACATTTTGATTCTCCAGCGTATAGTTCAGTACCTCCGGCTGGGATTTCATATTTCCAATCACTGTCTGCTGCATGATTTATTCCTCTTTTCCTTTAAAGTTTTTTCAAAATGTCAGAGATATCCTCCCGGGGTTCGTTTGGAACCATCTGTGAATAGACGGTTACGCCCCGGCCGATCAGTTTTACAAAGGCTTCCTTTTCTTCTGGCGATACAAAAACGGTTTTCTTCACCTGAACGGCTCCCGGCTTGGTCGCCATATTGCCTACCGTGATATAGGGAACCTGATAGCCGTATTCCGCCATGCGTAGAATGGGCACAGGGCTGTTGCACAGGATCATCACCCGGATTCCCTCATCAATCTTACGGCTGAATTTGTCCGCCGCTTTCTCTGAACCGAAGATGGACAGCTTACATTTATCAGGACATCCGAATTTAAGCGCCGTCTTGCGCACTTCATCTTTTACAATTTCATCGTCCACAATGGCAATCCGCTCCAGGGAATACTGGGGAATCCAGAATCCGCACACCTGCCCGTGGATCAGCCTGTCGTCAATTCTTACATCTAAAATCGCCATTTGTTCTTCCTCCTACATGGATACCAGGCCCAAGATGCCCAGCACAAAGCCAACGACTACAATACCGGCGATGATTTTCTGTACCTTATATTTCTTCTTAATAAAGCTGAAAATCCCCAGGGTAAAGACTAAGGGCAGCATTTTGGGAAGAATCTGATCCAGATACTCCTGAATCACAATCTCACTCCCTGCCAGGGTAAACTGCAAGGGGCAGGAAATGCTGACCCACATAGCAATCATACAGCCGATGGACATAGCTCCGATGATACCGGCACAGTGGGTAAAAAGCTGCATTTTTCCGCTGGACTGCATATCCGACAATAGGGCGGAACCCTTCTCATACCCCAGAAACAAGGTAATCCACCGGGTTGCAAAGTTGGGAATGTTGAATACCAGCAGAAGGATAAAGGGGGCAATTACATTTCCCTCCTTGGCGAAGCCTACGGCCAGAGCACAGGCCAGAATCCGGATAATGCCCCAGAAGAAGGTATCGCCGATGCCGGATAAGGGACCCATTAGTGCAACCTTGATGGCGTTGATGGATGCTACGTCAAAGCTCTTATCCTTTTTCGCCTTCTCCTCCATGGCAATGGTCGTTCCCATTACAAAGGGGGAAGGTGCAACTGTCATATTGAACGCTGCAATATGGCGGTGCATGGAAGCCTTGAGGGCTTCGTCATCGCCCTTATAAATTTTTCTTAAAACCGGCATAATGGAGAACAGAAAGCCCAGGCCTTCCATCCGCTCGTAGTTGAAGGAACCAAGAAGGGTAAAGCTCCTCCAGAACACGCCCCGGAAATCTTTTCTTGTAATATTATTTTCTGCACTGACGATCTCATTTTTCTTTGCCATGGCTTAATCCTCCCACTCATCGTCCGAAGTTGATACGGTCTCTGTCTTCACACTTTCATTCTGTCTCAGCATAAAGATAATCCATGCAATGGCTACTGCCACGCCCGCAATGGCAATCATGGTCAAGTCAAATCCCACAAAGGCCGCCGGAATGAATCCCAGAATAAAATAGGGAATCAGCCGCTTTTCCATAATAATATTCAGAAGAAGCGCAAAGCCAAGGCAGGGAAGAATGGCTGCTACACCGGAGAGACCTAAGTTTACCCATGCAGGCATTCCGGCCACGATTGATTCAATCACCGTATTTCCAAAGTACATCACAAAGAAGGTAGGCAGGAAATACGCCAGGGTGGTGCAGACACCGCAGAAGTAATGCAGCATGCGGATTCCCCGGAAATCCAGAGCATCAATCTTGTGATCCGCTGCAACCATCACGCCGGAATACGCCGACAGCAGCAGTGTGTTCAGGAACTGCATAATGACTGCTACGGGAACTCCGAAGAGAATAGCCGTTTCCGGGCCGGTTCCTGTCATAATGGCAACTGCCGTTCCGATAGTTCCGCCGATTCCGATATCCAGCTGGGCCGTGGGGCCGATTCCCGTTGCGCCCATCCACATAAGCTGAAGCTCTGCGCCGATGATCAAACCCGTTTTCACGTCTCCTAAAATCAAACCTACCAAAAAGCCTGTAACAACCGGTTCGCGCAATTTACATTCGCCCAGCCAGTCTCCTTCCGATCTGCTCACTGCCGCAACCAGTGCAACAAGAAGCGCCTGCAGTAAACTCATAACTTTTCCTCCTGTTTTTAGTTCCGCAGTTTCCCTTCCGAAGCCCCCCTAACAGAAGAATTTCCGGCCGTATTCTACGTCCGTATATTCTTCTGGGCTCCGTACGGGAACCTGCTGTTTTTAGTTCCGCATCCGCCCTCCCAGAGCCCCTTTTCTAGAAGAAATTACGGTTGCTTCGCAGCCGCAATTCCTTCTGGGCTCCGTTCGGGCTTCTGCTGTTTTTTAGTTCCGCATCCGCCCTTCCGGCCTCTGCTGTTCCATTTTGTTTCCTGTACCATCCGCGAACTGGTATATGTGGTATATGTATCGAACCACTTAAATTATGTATATCACTATTTTGATTTTTTTGCAAGATTAAAGTGCAAAAAAATGATATTTTGTATATTTTAGATATTTTTTCATGCTGTTTTTATGCAGTTTGAACATTCGTTTTCAAAAAGTGGTATACTCCATTTGGTCAAAAAAAGCCCCTGGGGTCTGTATTGATACAGAAACCCCAGAGGCTTCAAAAAAACATCTTCTTTTTAGTATGTAAAGGAATTTACAAATTTTCTTTCAAAAAAATCTTCTGTGTAAACGTACGCGTCTTTGAATATGTAGTCTTTCAGCCGCCGCATAAAGGGCGGTGTGTAATTCTGATTCATCAAGGCATGATTTTTCACTTGATTATATAAATTGGCATTTTTATCCTTGCTGCACACCAATATGTAGTGCACATGCTCTTCTGCAAATTTTACAGGGTTGCTGACATCAAAAATGCTGCTTTTATTTCCTTTCTCCATCATGGTATAGAAAATATCTAAAATCATATACCAGTTCGCATAGGCCTTCTTGATAATATTATCTTTTGTTTTTTGCTTGTCCCCTTTCACAGGACAATCCTTAAACTCTATCAAAAACCATTCGTTCTCCCGGTTAATCAGAAAAGAGTCGACGGTATTAATCGGATGTTCCTCAGGCAATGTCCCCTTTACCTGCTTATATCCATCTTTCGCCACCGTATCCATAGATATGGTCTTAAAATCCAGTTCTCCATTGTACAGATACCTATCGCCGGCCTCGTTGAGAGAATCTTTATGCAAATTTGACAAACAGGAAACCGATATCCCGTACTCTTTGAAATATTGCATCACGGTATCCTTGAAAACATCAAAATTGCTCATCTTCTTCCGTTCCTATCTCATATCTCAAATTATCTAAAAGCATACTCGGCGTTACCAGCTGGCTGTATATTTTATCCAGACACTCTGTCACATCTTCAAAGACCGATAATCCTTCCTCCTGTCCGGAAAGATAAAATCTGCACTTTGGGAATAGCTCATATTTTTTGGCATACAGCTCGATGGCTTCCAGAAAATCCCGGCTGTGGGTTGTGACTACAATGCTCAAGTCAAATTTCTTCTGCAGCAGTACGATCATCTCCGCATACACCAGCTGCCATTCGGGATGTAGATGTATTTCCGGTTCATCCAGGATTAAAACATCCTTTTCCTTTAAAATCCCTTTTTCCAGAAGCAGCTTTAACAGCACAAAGGACTTCAAGCCTGCGGACAGATTTTCAAAATGGATAGGTTCTTCAAATTTTTCAGAATGGAGGCTCCACTGTCCGTTTTGGACCAGGATCTGCCCATCTGCCACACGCTTCAAAATATCGTAAATCTCCTTGAGATTTTCTTTTGCGCTGACGGCTTCAAAAATTCCGTCCATAATATCATCGTCTGTCTCGTTCAGATGGTTCAGAAGCTCTTTGCGGTATCTATTCCCTATAGAAAACCACAGATGATCGGATACCTGATCCAAGACAAAGGGATCATCAATAAAAAACGCTTCATGCAAAATGTTATAATCCGCCTGCCATTGAACGCACTGATTTCCCCGGAATACCACATCCAGTTCTTTTCCCTTGATATCCAGAGAAACCTTTGTATCTTTTCCAGATGACTGCAGACATTTTATTTGTTCATCAAATACCTGATTAAAAAAACGCTCGATGAGCTCCAAAGCCACTTTGTAATCATCGTTCCTCTTTCTTGCTACAATTTTTTCATAAGAATCTTCCAGAAGTTCCGACACGCTTTCCTCTGTCAGCCTCACATTATACTGCGCACATGCCTGTTCCAAATAATCCCGGAAAAGTACCTCATCCATAGACTCTGCTTCCATTAATTTACTGCTTATCGTCCTGCCTATTTTATCAGAAGTAATGCGCAGGTAACTGCTGTTTCTTGTTCCGGGCATGCTGTGCATCAACGCATTGCGCACCCCTCTCCTGGTGATTTCCAATATTTCTTCCTGCCTGCGGTTCTCAATTTTTAAATCCATATCATAGAAAGCGTTAAAGGCAGAATAAAGAACCTTTCCAATCGTACTTTTTCCTGTATTGTTTTCTCCTGCAATCACAGTAATGCCGTCAATCGTAATCTCTACATGTTTGATTTTGGCAAAATTATCAATTTTCAGTCTCATATTCCATATCCTTCTTATTTCCCATGAAAAAGCATTCCGTTTTTATTATGTTCCCTATTCTACCTTATCTTTCCCTGAAAAACAACATCAAATCACAGCCGGGACAGTTTCTCATACAGGGGCAGCATACAATGATACGCCTCGTCGAAAACCGGCTTTAACTTCTCGTAATCATCCTGGTGAGCTTGAATAGGTTCTACCTCCTCCCGGAATTTCAGGAAACGCTTCACTTCTCCAAAGTCATCAAAAACGCCCACGCCCACACCTGCAATGACCGCGGCTCCGATGGCGGTGGCTTCCTCCACGCAGTCGGGCAGACGCAGAGTAACGTTCAGCACATCCGCCAGGATTTGCGTCACCACTTTTCCCTTGGCGCCGCCGCCCGTAAGGCACATGGTTTTGATATCCGCCTGCTTCCGGTAGGCTTTGAGAATCAGCTCCATATTCATGGCAATTCCTTCCATAACCGCCCGTATATAGTCCCGCTTCTCATGCTCCGGCTTAATTCCCAGAAAAGCCGCACTGGTATCGGGATTCCACCGGGGGCTGCGCTCTCCCAGAAGATAGGGAAGGAAAATCAGGTTTTTGGCCCCTGCCGGAGATTTCTCAATCATCTTGTTCAATTCTTCATAGGAGGCGCCTCCGCAGAGGGCACGCCGGATGTACGAATAGGAGCTGCCTGCCGCCTGCATGGCGCCGCAGGGCATATACCGCCCCGGAATCACATGGGCAAAGCAGAACAAGGTCTGTTCTTCGTCGATAAAAGGTTCCGTAGTCGTACCTCCGATCCAGGCGGAGGTCCCGAACGTCAGGTAAAATTCCCCGTCCCGGATACAGGCTGCACCCACTGCCGAGCAGGGACCGTCCCCGCCGCCGCACACCACCGGGGTTCCCGCAGGCAGGCCCATCTCACCGGCCACCCGGTCCTGGACATAACCTGCGATATCCGTGGATTTTTTAAGCTGCGGCAGCTTATCTTTCTCAATCCCTGCCGCTTTCAAAATTTCCTCCGACCACGTAAGCTTCCGCAGATCCAGGGCGTTGGTCCCGGAGGCGTCCGAATAATCCGTCACAAAATTTCCCGTAGCCCGGGCTATAATATAATCCTTGGCCTGAAGCATCTTATACGTTTTCTCATATACCTCCGGCTCATGCTTTTTCAGCCACATAAGCTTCTCAATGCTGTAGCTGGGGCTCACCCGGTGTCCCGTAATGCGGTACATGCGCTCAGCTCCAATCTCCCTCTCTAAATGCGCTGCCTCCTCCACGGCCCGCTGATCCGCCCAGATCATAGCGTCCCGCAAAGGCACGCCGTTCTTATCCACCACCAGGCATCCCTGCATCTGGGCACTGAAAGACATGGCCGCTACCCGGGAAGCATCCTCTCCTTCCAGCACTGCCTTGGTGGCGTCACACACGGCGTCCCACCAATTTTCCGGATCCTGCTCCGCATAATTTCCGTTGAAAAAGCGTACGTCGTAAGAAACGGTCACGCTGCGTAGCATTTTCCCCTTTGTGGTAAACAAGGTAGCCTTATTTCCCGAAGTCCCCAGATCATGTGCAATCAAAAACTGTTCCAAAATCATTCTCCCCTTTCATCCTCTGGTTGTCTATTCTCTATTTCCGGCGGAAGCACCGCTCACACACCATATACGGAGACGCCAGCGGCAGAAGTTTTCCGCAGTAGCGGCACCGGGCAATGTAATCGGCCTTTCCCCTGGTCAGATACCGCATAATCATCATCTCCGTCTTATCCCGCTCTGCCTGCAGCCATTCCTCCTCTACCACCTTCTGCATCCGGTGGGAAAACTGGTAGTAGAGGTCCAGCTGTTTGTAATAAGTTTCATACTGCTGGATTCCCCGGCGCTTGTCCCGCTCCAGCCGGGGCCGCTCCAGGGATACGTCCGCCGTATAATTCTTGCAGTAGGAAAGCCAGAGATCCACCACCTTTTTGTCCTTGATATCAATAGGGCAGGTAATCATCCGGTACAGCGTCCGCTTGTTGTCAAAACCGTCAATGCGGTCCTTCCACTTCTTTGCCTGTTCATACAAAATCAGCGCCTCGTCAATGTTTTCCTTCACAAAGGGCTCTGAGGGCGTGACGGAATGCCAGATACGCAGGATTTCGTCCAGAGGCCCGTTGATATCCAGCAAAATCTGAGGGAATCCCAGATTGACCTTCTCAATAGGCAGATCCGCCGCTTTCATCCGGTCCTGAATCAGCGCCAGCTCTTCCTCTCCCATGGCGTTCACATAGCCGGAATTGTAAATTCCGTACCTTCCGGCCCGGCCGGCAATCTGCAGCACCTCGGATACGGTTAGAGGCCTCCGGCTCACTCCGTCAAATTTATCTGCCTGCAGGAACACAATCCTGCGTACCGGGAGATTCAGCCCCATGCCGATGGCATCCGTAGCCACCACAACGCTGGTCTTTCCCCGGTTGAACAGCTGCATCTGGCGGCGGCGGATTTCCGGCGGAAGGCTTCCGTATATCACACTGGCATCTACCCCGCACTCTTCCAGGCGTCCCGCCACATCCAGCACGGATTTCTTGGAAAAAGCAATCAGCGCATCCCCGGGCCGTACATCTTCCGGAAAGGCAAAAGGCTCATCCTCACAGATCAGGGCCGTCTTCCTCTCATAGCGCCGGATCTCCCAGCTGTCTTCACACAATTCAATCAAATGGGTGATAGCCGTCTCCGCCGCCGGACTCATGCAGATATGAATTTCCCCGGCCCGAAGCCCCAGAATGGCCTTGGTCCAGGAATGTCCCCGGTCCGCATCCGCCACTAGCTGGGCCTCGTCAATAACCGCAATCTCATACAGTTCATCAAAATCCGCCATCTCCACCGTAGATGCCGTAATGCGGCTGTTTTCCTCCTGGATGCACTCCTGTCCCGTCAGCATGGTACAGGGAACACCCGCCCCGTTCATCCGCTCGTACACCTCCAGGGCCAGCAGGCGCAAAGGTCCCAGATAGACGCCTTTCTGCGCCGTCATCAGCCGTTCCAGGGACTGAAAGGTTTTCCCGCTGTTGGTAGGGCCGATATGCAGTACAAAATGGCGATGCATCTGGCGCACTTCCGGAAACTCCATCTCCGGCCGGGAAGGTACCAGCTCCAGAATCTTATTCTTTACCGTATACTGCCGGTAGGCCGGATACAGGGTAAAAAGCGTCTCCGTACAAATGGCGCCTGCTTTTCGGCGCCGCAGAAAAGCCAGAAACTCCCCGTCAATCCCCTCCCGCTGCTCCGGCAGCAGCATCCCCAGATCCAGCTGGGCCAGCTTGGGAAGGAGATCCGTATTGAATTTCTTTACCAGATCCTCCTGGTTCTTGTGATAGGCAAACCAAGCCAGGCCTTTCATCTGACGATGGATATCTTCCAGGTTTCCCAAGGAAATTCTGGAAGGCCTGGCACGGTTCAGCATTTTGCGGAGTGCAGAAAAGCGCTCCGGAAGATTTACACTTTTCAAGGGCTTCTTCCGTTTCTTTCTCCCCTCCAGCTCATACTGCTCCGCATAAAATTGTACCAGTTTATTTTTATTCAGCATTTCATCTCCCGCTCCCGGCCGCTTCCTTCGCGAAGGGGTCCCCTGCGGCAGCCGGTATTTTTCTCTTACTTGTCCACTAATGATATTATTATAAAACATTTTTCCTTCCCAGGCAAATACGGAATTTTCCCTTCCCTGTTGTATCCTGACAGAATTTCAGGTAAAATGGATTCAAAACAGCAGAAGCCCTGACAGGGCGGATGCGGAACTGGAATCAACACAAAAGGGAGGGCTGTAATATGTTTTTTGTTTCTCTGACAGAATGGACCTGGCAGAATATTCTGATTCGTATTCTGTCTTCGCTGATTCTCGGATCCCTTATCGGAATCGACCGGGGCGCCAAGCGCCGGGGCGGCGGCGCCCGGACGGATGCCGCCGTCTGCCTGGGTGCAACCCTGGTCATGCTGACTGCCCAATATATGGATGTAACGTTTTCCGGCAGCGCCGACATCTCCCGCATGGCCTCCCAGGTCATCAGCGGCGTAGGATTTCTGGGCGCCGGTTCCATCCTCATCTCCGGCCACCGGGTGCGGGGACTTACCTCCGCCGCCAGCATCTGGATCTGTGCCTGCATCGGCCTTGCCGCGGGAATCGGCTTTGTGGACGGGGCCGCACTCGTCACCCTGGTACTGCTCGCCGGCCTCCACATTCTTCCATTTATCGAAGAACATATCTACCATCTGTCCCGTTACGTAACCCTGTATGTGCAGGCGGAGGAGAGCCGGACGGCTGCCACCCTTCTGCACCGGCTGAAACAAGACGGCTGCAAGATTGATATGTACGATCTGGACCGTCCCCGGTCCAGCGGCCAGGCCTTTGTCATCTTAATCACGGTCTACATTCCCTGGAAAATCAACAAAGAAGAGTACCTGGATGAGCTGGCGGAAACCAATGGGGTACTTTCGGTGGATAGTTTATAGAAGAAGGAGGGGCTTCACCCCTCCTCTTCCATGTCCAGATTCATTTCCAATTTGTAGTACACATCAATATCCCTGATGATGCCGTCAATATCATCATTATCCAGCTCTTTGGTCCATGCCCGAAGTTCATTGATTGTAATGATTTCTTCGATTGCTCTTTCATACCGTTCTTCTAAAACTGCCATGCCGCTGGTTTTGGAAGCAATATGCTTTTTCAGTTCTGCCCAGACGAATTCTTTTTGCGCTTTTGTTTTAATTACAAATGTGACCGGAAAGTGCATCACCTTATCAATATCCAGCAAATATTTGTCATAATCGTTTACTTCTGTCACCTGGAAAAATCTCCCTACCGGGCGCATTACAAAATCAATCCCGCCGTCATTTGCATTCGTGCGCCCGGTCTTAAAAAGCTGAAGCTGCATTTCCTCAACGGTATCCCGGGTATAGCCAAAGTACACCGTTGTATTTTTATAATGGTTTCTTAAAATAGCATAGCTGATAATTTCAAAGATCCTTGCTTCCGCATTTTCAGTCAAAAGTTCGTTAATTTTTTCCACAAGCAATTCTATATATTTTTCAATGATTTTACAGCAAACGTTACTGATATCATGCCCGTCTACACAAAGATAATCGATATGGATCAAATATTTCCCGTTATTGATAATAATCAAATCATTTCCCAGACTGTCAAATTTGTTTCGGAACTCACCGTTTACCCTGGAATTTAAGGCGTGATTCTGCAGTTTGCTTCCCCCATAAAGTCCTCTGTAAAAATGAAACAGCAGCATATAATCATAACCTTGAAACTCCCTGAAATTCCTCTTTATATGCCTCTATTAAAATCTCTTTTACAAAATCTTCTGTAATTTTCATCCTTCTTCTCCGCGAACATACTTTGATTTGTTCTTTGTTTTCCTGACCTTCACCTTTTCGAGCGGTCTTCCCCCATACTCCGTTCCGATACCGGTCCGCCGGATTCCCATTTCGAAATATTCCCTGTTTAAATCAATGCCGACGGCATTTCTTCCCAGCCGCACGGCAACCGCAGAAGTTGTAAAAGAACCGGAAAAGGGATCCAGGACAATATCTCCCGGATTGGAAGATGCCCGGATCACCCGTTCCAGCATAGCCTCCGGTTTCTGGGTGGGGTGATTCTCATATTCTTCCATTTTAAACCGCACCCTGTTAAATTCCCACACATTTCCAGGTACCTTTTCTGTATTGTACGGCTGCGGCGGCGTCTTGCGGTAGTCAATCAGTTTCCGCTTCGCACCCGTTTTCGTCTCTATGGCAATGTCTTGTCCGTTAAATGTATAGCCTGCTTTTGCCGACTTATTTATCATTAAAATAGGCTCATACAGAGAGCCGAACATTTTCCGGGACTGCACGCCGGAACTGTCATACGTCCACACAATCCTGCACAGCACATGGTACCGTTTTGATACATAGAGATCTAGAAACGGCATGTACTGCGTGGCTGTCATAAAATACATGGTGCCGTCATCTTTTAAAACCCGCATACACGCATCAATCCATTTCCGGCACCAAAGCAGGTATTCTTCGTCCGTACTCCAGCGATCCCTGTTGTTCCCAAAATTCTTTCCAAGGTTGTAGGGAGCATCTGCAAAAATCAAATGTACCGAACATCCTTTCATCTGTTCCAGTATATTTAGGCAATCTCCGCATACCGCCATGGAATTGTGATTGTGCATTTCTTCAAAATCCAGGCTTTGAAACAAGCCTTCAAAATCACAGGCAGCTAACTGCTGTACATCCATTCTTCTCTCCATCAGTTTCCAAACAATTTCGTATCCTCTTGTCAAGAGAGGGCATTCACATTATAGCACAAAAATGCCGGACGCGGGAAAGAGATTTCTTTTCACAAAGGATTGCAAAATTTCCAAAGGGGATCTAAACTGAAAAGAAAAAATACGGAGCAAAAAATTTTGAAACACATATTCGTGATCGACGACGACATTCATATCGGAAATATGCTGGAAGAAATCCTGGTAAAGGAGGGGTACCATGTCTCCCGTGCTTATTCGGGAACCGAAGCCCTTTTATTCCTCTCCGCTACCAGGCCGGATCTGGTGCTTTTGGATCTGATGCTTCCGGGCCTTAACGGAGAAAAAATCCTGCCTCAGATCCAAGACATCCCCGTAATCATTGTGAGCGCAAAGGCCGACGCCGACAATAAGGCCGATCTGCTCTTCGAGGGTGCCGCCGACTATATTACAAAACCATTTCACACCAAAGAGCTTCTGGCACGCATTGCCGTACAGCTGCGCCGCACAGCCGCTCTTCCCGAAGTTCCTCTTCTGACCTTCGGAGAACTTACCTTGCACATAGACCTCCACAGCGCTTCCATCGGCGCCGAAGAGATCCGGCTCACGCCTACGGAATTTGCCATTCTGAAACTGCTGATGCAGAATCCCGGCCGGGTCATCACAAAATCCGTATTGCTGGACCGCATCGGTGAGGATACCCCGGACTGCACGGAAAGCTCTCTGAAAACCCATGTCAGCAACCTGCGCCGGAAGCTCAGGGAAGCCGGCGGGACGGATTTCATTGAATCTGTCTGGGGCATTGGTTTCCGGCTTCGGACAGAATAAAAAGTCCGGTCTTAACGATTTCTTTACCATTTCCTTGACCGCTCCCTTGACCATTACCTGCTAAAATAAAACTGGAACTAAAATCAGCAGTTCCCGGACAATGCCAGAAGGATTTTCGGACACTTTCGGACGAAAATTCTTCTCTTAGCAGGCATTGGCTGGGATGCTGCGGAACTAAAATCAGCAGTTCCCGGACAATGCTAGAAGGATTTTCGGACACTTTCGGACGAAAATTCTTCTCTTAGCAGGCATTGGCT
>CAJUNN010000011.1:37952-61531 GCA_910587955.1 uncultured Lachnospiraceae bacterium
GGGATGCTGCGGAACTAAAAATAGGAGGTCACTTTTATGGATTATATTCTGAAAGCAGACGCCCTGTGCAAAAGCTATAAGAATTTTAAAGCACTAAACAGACTATCCATGAGCATTCCCAAAGGCTCCATCTACGGCCTTGTGGGAAAAAACGGTGCCGGCAAAACCACACTTATCCGTCTCATCTGCGGACTGCAGGAGCCTACGTCCGGGGAATATACCCTGTACGGCAGGAAAAACACAGACAAGGACGCGGCCAAATCCCGCCGGAGAATGGGGGCTGTCATTGAAACCCCTGCCGTCTATCTGGATATGACTGCCGCAGACAATCTAAAACAACAATACCAGATTCTAGGTCTCCCCTCTTATGACGGACTGGAAGACATCCTGGCACTGGTGGGGCTTGCAGACACGGGCAAAAAGAAAGTCAAAAATTTCTCCCTGGGCATGCGCCAGAGGCTTGGCATCGCTGTCGCTCTTGCAGGCAGTCCGGATTTTCTGGTACTGGATGAACCGGCCAACGGCTTGGATCCCCAGGGCATCATTGAAATGCGGGAGCTGATCCTGAAACTGAACCGGGAGCAGCAAATCACGATTCTCATCTCCAGCCACATTCTGGATGAGCTGTCCAGGCTCGCCACCCATTACGGCTTTATCGACAGCGGGCATATGGTAAAGGAAATCAGTGCCTCCGAACTGGAAAAGGCCTGCCGGAAATGCGTACGCCTGGAAGTGAGCGACACCAAAGCCCTGGCTCTGGTATTGGATAGGCAAAACCTGGAATACAAAATCCGTTCCGGCACCTCTGCCGATCTGTACGCAGAAGTTCCGGTCTCCGGACTGGCAGCCACCCTGTCTGAAGAAGGCTGCGAGATCCGTTCCATTAAGGAACGGAATGAAAGCCTGGAGAGCTACTACATCAATCTAGTAGGAGGTGAATCACATGTCTAAACTTCTATGGGCCGGTCTTTACCGTCTGCGGCTGAACAAAACCTTCTGGCTCTGCATGGGCTCCATGCTTGTTTACTCGGTTCTCTATATGCAGTCCGGATACCGGACGGCGGCTCAGGACCCAACCGCACACCAATACAGCCTGGATCTGTACTATTTTCACTTCGCACTCCCTATCAGCCTGTACTGCGCCGTCTTAGCCAGCATGTTCCTGGGTACGGAATACCATGACGGAACCATCCGCAACAAAATTGCCGCAGGATGCACCAGGACGGATATTTATCTATCCAGCTTCCTGCTCACCTTCCTGGGCACTTTGTTTATCACTGCCGCATGGCTCCTGGGCGCCCTTACCGGTATCTTCGGACTGGGCTTATGGAAAATGGATGCCGGGCATCTGCTCCTGTATCTGCTGATTGCAGTAATGTTCATTTCCGCTTTTTCTGCCGTCTACACGTTCATTGCAATGCTGTACGCAAACAAGGCAGGAACTGTAGTTTTCACCATGCTTCTGTGCTTGGGCCTGCTCCTGGGTGCAAGTCTGATCTACAACACCCTGGAACAGCCCGAAATGCTGAGCGATGTTATAATCACCTCCCAGGGAATGCAAATGGGGGAAGCCCTGCCCAATCCCCATTACGTCAGCGGCGCTATGCGGGACATCTATCAAAGGATCCTGGAAT
Organism: uncultured Lachnospiraceae bacterium; assembly: GCA_910587955.1. Classification (GTDB taxonomy): domain Bacteria; phylum Bacillota; class Clostridia; order Lachnospirales; family Lachnospiraceae; genus Laedolimicola. The sequence continues at coordinate 39,587 of CAJUNN010000011.1, forward strand.
TTCTTCCCTCCGGCCAGGGACTCCTCCTCTGGCAGCTGGAAATCAGTCATCCCCTGTGGATGCTGGCATCCTCCTTGCTTATCATAGCCGCGGCTAACCTGGGAGGAATCCTCTTATTTAAAAGAAAAAATATAAAATAAGGAGTGGAGATTGCCATGGAAATCTGGTTATGGCCTGCCGTTATTGTTCTGACGGGAACCGTTGCGGTTCTTTTTATGAAAATCATTCTCCTGCGGAAATCTGCAGGAGAAATTAAAGATGCTTTTGCCCACAGGCTCACAACCGATACCAATACACTCATAGCCATCTCTTCCAGGGATAAAGCCATGCGAAGCCTGGCTGACGCGATCAACCGGCAGCTGCGGATACTCCGTACCCAGCGGCACCGTTTTAACCAAGGTGATCGGGACTTGAAAAATGCTGTCACAAATATTTCCCATGATCTGCGCACACCCCTGACTGCCATCTGCGGCTATCTGGATCTTCTGGAACAGGAGGATCTCTCCGAAAATGCCGCCAGATATGCGGATATTATCCGAAGCCGGACGGAAATGCTGTCCCGGCTGACGGAAGAACTTTTCCGCTACTCGGTGATCCTGGCCGCCGAACACCCACAGGCCCTTCCAGAGCCTGTCTCTGTCAACTCCATCCTAGAGGAAAGCATTGCCGCATTTTATACGGATTTCCATGGACAGGGCATAACTCCCAGGATCCGGATACCTGAGTTTCCCGTTACCCGGAAACTGGATCCCTCCGCTCTGTCGCGAATTTTCTCCAACCTTCTGAGCAACGCCTTAAAGTACAGCAGCGGGGATCTGGAAATCGTCCTCTCCCAAACAGGTGAAATCCTTTTTGCCAACACAGCGCCAAATCTTACTGAGGTGCAGGCAGGACGGCTGTTTGACCGTTTCTATACGGTAGAGAGCGCCAAAACCTCCACAGGCTTGGGACTGTCCATCGCCAGGACACTGGTAGAGCAGATGGGCGGCTCCATCTCTGCGGAGTATAAAAACCACAGGCTTTGGATCCGCATTGTCCTACCGGACTGCTGAATCATGAAAGGCCCTGCTGCTTTCTGGTTTTCCAGAGTTTTCCCAGAATATCCTTCAGCACCAAAAAGGCATCCAGTTCCCCGAACCCGTACTCTTCCTTTAGTTCGTCCAGCATCACATCCAGCCGGACAGAGTAGCCGGGTATATTAACCTGATTCTGATACGTAAGCAAAACCGGATACTTTTTCCCCCAGGCACTTGTCCAGTCAATCTTTTCCTCTGTCTCTTCACTGGTCCTCTCAATCGCCTGCTGGATTTCCTTTATATCCGCATCAAACGTAATCAACTCATCCAGGGACACCTGGTACAGCATTGCCATCTTCTTTGACTGGCGGATATCCGGAAGTGTTTCGTCCGTCTCCCATTTGGAAATGGTCTGCCTGCTTACGCCCAGCTTTTCCGCAACCTCCTCCTGTGAAAAACCGCATTTTTTCCGTGCATGAAATAAACTGTTGCCCAATCTCATAAACATCACCCTGCCTTTCTTGTTTAGGTAAAACAAGTATAAAGCAGCCCTGTTTGAAAATCTACCAATCTGCTTTTACAATTTTGCACGTTTTCTTAACATCTATCCCCGCACCGATACTTTTCAGCCAGAATTCTTCCGGCACCATTGGGCAATTTCCGCAATCAGCTCAAGGGGCAGAGGCTTTTCATAGGGAAGCTGTATGGCCCCTTTGCTTGTCCGGTACTCCTCCAGCTTGTCTGCGAATGCCTTTACAGCTTCCGGACCCGGATACAGCCCGATATGCTTTTTGAACGCAGCAAATTGTATGAGATTGCGTTTTTTCCAATACGTAGGCATACTCCATGATATCTTTTCGTCCGCATCCGGCAAAACAGACCGTATGGCCTGGTTCACCTGCCTTAGGTACGGCTGCACCTGTTCCGGCTGCCGCCCAATATACTCTTCGATTGTAGCCGGAGCCTCTCCGCAGTAATGATCCTGGTTTGTATTTTTAAATATCCGCCCGCATTTGGGACACTGCCACATAGACGTCTCCTTCTCCCGGAAATTTCTTATACCACAGCCTGCGCCGTGACATGTACGGTATCACCCGGCTGTTTTCCTATCCTGTCCCGGATGTCTTTGCGTATTCCGATAATATAGCAGACAGAACCGTCAGCGTTTTTTACTCCCATATTAACAATGCTTCCGCGGTACGGTTCCCCATCAAAGGTAATCTCTGCCTTGACCCTGCCCTTCCTAAATTCCTCCCGGACATTATAAGGAAAACGTACATATGCGCCACCATTCTCAGGAACTGCCTCAATCACTGCCTGAAACTCATAACGTTTTTGATTCATAGTCTTCACCTGTCCGCACAAAATTTAATCTGTGGATTCTCTCTTTTCCAGCTTTTCATAAGCCAGCCTCGGATCGTTGTCCTCCTCCACATGTATGATCCCGCAGTACACAAAGCCGTTCTTTTTTAAGAGGTTCTGCATGACCTTGTTATCCCCGTGGGTATCCATGCGCAGGTGGCGGCATTTTTCAAAAGCCCAGGCAATGCAGAAACTTCCAATCCCCCGCACCGTCCCGTCTCCGGCAATCCGATGGATGACGCCGTAAGGAGTGTCGTCCAGCCATGCCCCCTCCTCTATCGTATGATAAGCCGGCTCTGCGCCTTTCCCGCTGCAATAAAAAAACGTCCCCACTACCCTGCCGCCGCAGACGCAGACATAACTGCTGCCCGACGCAATATCCGCATGAATCAAATCTTCAGGCGGCCAGCCAGTGGCCCCCCACTGATTGGGATTGCCATGCTCTGCCATAAATTTCCGGGCGTATTCATAGATTTCCATGATTCGTTTAAAATCTTTTTCCGTCGATCTTCGTACTTCCATCTCCCTGCCTCCATTTTTTAAGATTACTTGACAATTTGCTCCTCCCCTGATGAAGTTTACGCCTAACTGGAGTTTATGCAGCAGACAACATTTAGGAGGATACAATGAACATCGAATATTTAACATACGGCGGAACGGAACTTGCAGATGTCTCCGGTATCGAAAAGGTGATTGTGGATACAGCATCCGCTTTAGAGCTTGCCATGACCGCCCGGTATGAGACGGGAACATCCCGTCTTGTAATCAGCAAAGAAGAAGCTACACAAAAGTTAACAGAAACACAATGATTATGCTGTTCAAATTCCGGTTTGCTAATCCATATAATAAAAAACAGCAGATACAACATTTCTGCTCTATCTGCCGCTTTCTTTTCATGCAGGAGATGGGACTTGAACCCACACAGCCTTGCGACTACAGGCACCTGAAGCCTGCGCGTCTGCCATTCCGCCACTCCTGCGAACAATCATTATTCTATCGAATTTTATTGCAAATGTCAACACCTTTTTTTATTTTTTTTGACATTTTTTTGTCGGTTCCCTATTGACTTTTTAAGTTGGAAATGATATTATAATTGAGCGATTTGTGAAAACAAAAGCCAAAAGTTGCGGAAGTGTCGGAACTGGCAGACGAGCAAGACTAAGGATCTTGTGGCATTCGTGCCGTGTGGGTTCAAGTCCCATCTTCCGCACTCAAAAAAGGAAATTCCGAAAAACGGAAATTTCCTTTTTTGCTTTTCATGATTCACTTTTTTCTGTCACTACTCCAACAAATTTTTTCATAAGCGGAACATACGTCACCAGAAAGACAAAAAATGCAAGGAGCCCCACTCTTTTTTTGTGCTTTTCCGGCACCTGCATCCCGGCCAGAATTCCTATGGAAAAAAGACAGAACTTCAACAAAGCCAGATCCTTCCAGCTGCTCTTCTGCAGATATTTATCCGCATAGCAAAATAGATTTTTCAAAACAATCACCTCCTTCCTACACTCTTAATACCTGATGTCCAGCTGCCTTGAGAAGCCGGTTCATAATAGCCGTCCCCAAACCCGCATCCTCAAATGCCTCCGAATAGATGCAGTCCACCTCTGTATCGTCAAATCGGCGCAGTACCTCAAAAAGATGCGCGGAAATCTCCGCCTCACGGCTTCTGGCTCCCAAGCTCTGCACCAGCCCCGCAGGATACCGGAACGCCGTCTCATCCGCAGCGATAATTCCCACCTTTTTCCCTGCCCGCTCAGCTTCCTCCGTTAAGTGCCGGATAGCCGAAACTACACGTTCCGTCTCTCCTTCTACTATCGTCAGGCCGGCTTTGGGTGCATAGTGCCGGTATTTCATGCCAGGGGCTTTGGGACGGACGCCGGAATCCGAGGCAATTATGGCTTTATCCGTTTCCACTGCCCCAATTTCCCGCTCCAGCATAGATTTTGTCACCGCCCCCGGACGCAGAATCACAGGAGGCTCCGCGCTCACATCCACGATGGTGGACTCCAGGCCGATCACAGCCTGCCCCCCATCCAGGATCATCTCAATCCGCCCGTTCAGATCCTCTGCCACATGAGCCGCCGTAGTCGTGCTTGGCCGCCCGGATACATTGGCGCTGGGCGCGGCTACAAATCCACCGCCTGCCCGGATCAGAGCCTCTGCAATCGGGTCTGACGGCATTCGGACCGCCACTGTAGGAAGACCTCCCGTAGTTTTATCCGGCACCAAGGGCTTTTTTTCAAAAATCAGGGTCAAAGGCCCCGGCCAGAAGGCATCCATTAAGCGCTCTGCCTTCCCGGAGATATTTGCAGCAATCTGTGTAAGCGCGGACCGCTCAGCAATGTGTACAATCAAAGGATTGTCCGAAGGCCTTCCCTTGGCTGCATAGATTTTCCCGGAGGAAGCAGGATTTAACGCGTCTCCGCCCAAACCGTAAACCGTCTCGGTGGGAAAAGCCACCAGGCCGCCGCTTTTCAAGATTTGTCCGGCCTCTTCTATAACTTTTCTGTCAATTCCATCATAGGACAATTTTCTTATCTTTGTATCCATCTCAGCTTTCCCCTTCCATATTGAGGGAGATCTGGCGTAATCTCAGGAAAAAAAGCGTAGTCGTGGTAGCCGCCGCAATGGTATCCGCCACCGGCTCCGCCAGAAAGACGGCAAATACCTTGTCCGCAAAAAACTGCGGCAGCAGATAAATCAGCGGAATCAGTACGATAATTTTCCGGAACAAGGCCAGGAACAGAGAAATTTTTGCCGCTCCAATCGCCACAAAGGTCTGCTGGCAGGACATCTGCGCTCCCATGACAAACGCCATCCCCAGATAGATCCGGATGGCCCAGGAAGCATAGGCAATCAGCTCTGCGTCTCCGGAAAACAGTCCCGGGAAAAATCCCGGTGCAAAGACGGCTATCAGCCACATCATGGAAGAAGCCGCAATGGCACTCATAAAAAGCAGCCGGAATGCCTCCTTCACCCTTCCCAGGTTTCCGGCCCCGAAATTATAACTGATAATGGGCTGGGCCCCCTGGGCCAATCCCTGCAGGGGCAGATTGCACACCTGCATACAGCTGGAAAGTATGGTCATGGTTCCCACCGCCAGATCCCCGCCGTATTTCTGAAGGGAGGTATTAAAACAGATATTTAAAAGGCTCTCGGTACTGGTCATAATAAAAGGCGAAAGTCCCAGAGCCAGAACCGGAAACATCACCTGCGGGGATACCCGCATATACCGTTTTTGAATCCGCAGAATCGTCTTTTTTCCAAAGAGAAATACGAGCACCCAGACAGCCGATACGGTCTGCGCCAGAATCGTAGCCAGAGCCGCGCCCTGAACACCCATGCCAAGGCCAAAAATGAACACGGGGTCCAAGATAATATTAACCACTGCTCCGATAACCACAGTCAGCATACTGATCCGGGTAAAACCCTGGGTGGTGATAAAGGCGTTGAGCCCCAGGGAAATCATTACGGAAATCGTCCCCAAAATGTAAATATTCAGATAATCCAGGGCATAGCCGATGGTGTCGCCGCTGGCCCCAAAGAGGTACAAAAGCGGCTCCCCGCTCAGACGGAATATGGCGGTCAACACCGCCGCCAAGGCTATCAGCACAATAAAACAGTTCCCCAGAATCCGCTCCGCTCCTTCATTGTCCTGCTGCCCCATTTTGATAGACGCCTGAGGCGCACCTCCCATACCAACCAGGCTGGAAAAAGCCGTAACCAGCATCAACACCGGAAAGCATAAGCCCAGCCCTGTCAGGGCCAATGCCCCCTCCTCCGGGATATGCCCGATGTAAATCCGGTCTACAATATTATAAAGCATATTGACAATCTGAGCCGTAATGGTGGGAATCGCAAGCCTGACCAGCAGACTTCCCACTTTTTCCGTTCCCAGATCCGTACTTCTCTCACCCATCCCTATCACTTCCCTAAAACTCTCTCAAAAAAAGGGACTTATAAAAGTCCCTCTTACTACTATTCTACTGTAACACGTTCCGCTTTTACTTGCAAGACAATATTGCATCTATAAATTCCGGATAACTCTTGCTGTGCAGCACCAGATCCATATTTTCATGCTCCAGCAAAAGCACGATCAGATTGTCAAATACCTCATGGAACATCACCCGGTCCTCCCGGTTAATCGCGAACAGCAGAATCAGATTAATCTGATTCCCCTCCCATTCCACCGGCCGTTCACTCAGCATAATATAGATGCCCGTTTTATACGCATTCAATTCCAGCGCGTGAGGAACGGCCAGACGTCCAAAAGCCGTCGTGGAATGAATCTCCCTCTCCCTGACCTCCTCCATAAAAGAAGACCCTACATAGCCCTGCATCTCCATCTCATGGATCATATAGGCCAGCGCCTGTTCCTGACTGGTGCAGGGCGGATTCCTGCTGAAAAGCTCTGGGGACGTCATATACATCAGCGCATCTTCCAGCTGCCGCCTCTTCTTCTCCTGGCGAATCTCCCTGAGTTTCTCCCTGATTTTTTCCATATCACCGGTGCGCAAAAAAGGATTCACATTGACCACATGCTCCCATTTCCCGAAAGAGAGATCTACCGTTGAGATAATCAAATCCGCCCTTTTGATATGTTCCAGCTCAGAAGGCTTGGTCACCACCGCCTGTATCAAAAGTGAATCTGAAAACTCCTGGCGGATTTTTTTCACCATAATATCCGACATATCATAATACTGCGGGAACAAAAGAATACAGCCTGTCTTCTCCTTTTGCTTATAATTTTCCAGATTGCCCCCGATGTGAAGAGCCAGATAGGCGATCTCGTCCTCGTCGATGCGATAGCCCGTCATTTGATTCAGACAGTTCGCCGCCCCCACCGCGCAATCAAAAATCAGGGGACATGTCTTTTTAATGTGATCCGTCAGCGGATTTTTCGCCGCATAGGCATTTTCCAGGCGCAGCAGGAGATTGTTGATATGTACGGCAAACTTGACTACAAATTCCTCATCCCCGGTATCAATAAAATAATTTTCATTTAAATACTCCAGCACACGGTTTACGATAGCCATGCTGCCGGGCGGGACAAAGGTGCTGACCTTCTCCCTGTCCAGGGTATTGACGTCCACCTGCATCAGATGGCTCAAAATCAACGCCGTCAGCTCCTGCAGCTCCATGCCTGCAATACGGATGTCAAACACCTCTTCGATCCGTTTCGCAATCCTGCCTATCATTTCCGTCTCCTGCCTCCCAAATTCACGATTTTCAGGCACATGGGTGCGGAAAGTACAGTCCCTCCTGATCCGCTCCATGCTGATGGCCAGATCCAGAATCAGGTTCAACATGGCATAGTCGTTGACATAGTAGTGATTCTTTTTACACTCTGTCAGAATAATATCCTGCAGCGCCTCCAATTCAAAATCCGGAAACGCCCTCTGCACCAAATCCAGGCTGACAATATTTTTGTCAAACTCGTCATACAAAATGGCGCTCAAAAGCTTCCGTTTATCCAGCTCCTTCCCCTCCAGCCGGACTGTAGAATTGGACACGCTTGCAAAAAGGCCGTACTCCTTCACCTTTTTGCGCACCTTAACCATATCCTTTCGCAGAGTCTCATAGCTGACAAAAATATCTTCCCCCACGTCAAAGAGATCGATCCCCTCATCCGTGCCGCCGGTCAAAAGCTCCGCAATGATATAGTTGATCCGCTCTGCCTGGGTCTCCGGAAGATGCTCCGTCTGCCTCCCCAGGATCTCCTTTGCCCTCTCCTTGTCAATCCGGTATCCGCTTTTGGATGCCTCGATCAGATTCTCCTCCTGATAGTTGATCTCCCCAATATAATTTTTCACACTCCGATCCGAAACCTGCAGCTGGAGCGCCAGCTGCCTGGCCGTGGTCCACCCCGGCTGCTTCATCAACGCTTTCACCAAAGCCATGTGCTTATCTCTCATTGCTCCCCCTTTTCTCCGGCTGGTTCAGTATCAGAATTGCACCAAAGATGCAAAGAACGCCAATCACTCCAAACCCGTCCATATGCTCCCCCAAAATCACCACACCCAGCACAGAGGCTACCGCCGGTTCCACCGACGCCACAACCGCCACCCGGCTGGCTTCCATAGATTTTAACGCCAGATTATAGCATAGATAAGAAAAAATATTGCACACAAAAGCTGCACAAACCAGCCACAAGCCTGCCGCCGGTTCCGCAGCCACCGCCTTTGCCACACTCCCCAGATCCGCAAACAGGCAGCCTGCCGCACCTGCAAACAAAAAGGCATAGAACAGAACTGTCGCAGGATGATGCCTCTTCAGAAGAATCCCCGCCACAATACTGTAGGAGGCATAGCCAGCTGCCGCCCCAAAGCCCCACAGATACGCGGACGGCGGATACGCGAGAAATCCGGACATTATGCCAGATACAAAGCCACAGCCTGCAATCGCCAGGACGACGGCCGCCCCCTTTTGAATAGTCAATGCTTCACGAAAGACGACGGCCGAGATCAACATTACCAGCGCAGGCGACGTGTAAAGCATCACTGCCGCCACCGACATGGACGCCTTCTCTATGGCAATCCCGTAGCTCACATTAAAAAATAACAGACAGCAAATTCCCGCAGCCGCAAACAGCGGCAGATCCCGCAGCCGGATCACCAAAAGCTTTCGCTTCACCATCAAGCACAGCCCCAGAATCACAGCCGAGACAAGGAATCTTCCCACCGTTAGTTCAATGGAACGGATCCCAAAGCTTCCCAACAGATGGACAAACAGCCCGATTGACCCCCACATACAACCGGAAAGCCCTGCCAGAACCACCGCCCTCTTTCTCTTTTCCTCCATAACATTCCTCTCCCATAGGAAGAAAGCGCCGCCTGTTGCCAGCGGCGCTCTCTTTCAAGCCAGCTCTCTTCCGTTTGATGCAATTACCTTTTTATACCAGTAGAAACTGTCCTTCCTGCTGCGCGCCCGGCTGCCGTTTCCCTCGTCGTCCAGATCTACATAGATCAATCCGTACCGTTTCTTCATTTCTGCTGAGGAACAGCTCACAATATCAATGGGCGTCCACATCAGATAGCCCTTCAACGGCACTCCGTCCCGGATGGCCTCCCTCATCTGGAGGACATGCTCCCTGAGATAATCGATTCGGTAGACATCATGAATCTTTCCATCCGCGTCCGGCACATCCACTGCCCCATATCCGTTTTCCGCGATATAAATATCCACCCCCGGATAGCGCTCCGCGTAGTGATTGAGGTTCACCCGAAGGCCAATGGGATCGATCTCCCATCCCCATTCCGACGTCTTCAGATACGGATTCTTGCTCTTATCCATGGGAGCATACGTATTTTTCGTAGAATCATTAATTTTCGTATAATAATAGCTGGTAGACAAAAAGTCCATCACATTCTCCCGCAGCAGCTCCTCGTCGCCAGGCTCAAAGTGAAGGGAAACTCCCCGCTCCTCAAAATAGCGGAACGCATAGGCCGGATAAAAGCCCCTCAGCTGCACATCCGGGAAGAAATACTGCATCTGATTCTTTCGCTGATTAAACAGCATATCCTCCGGCCTGCAGGTAGCCGGATACGCCAGCTTATCGCTCAGCATCGTTCCCACCAAAAGGCCATCATAATGCCTGGAAATCTTCTTTGCCAGCGCACAGGCCAGAAACTGATGGTGTACGCCCTGATACACAGCCTCCTCAAAATTCTCCGCCCGATCTCCCAGGATGCCTAAGGAATTAAAGGTCAGGAGATTGATCTGATTAAATACAATCCAGTATTTCACCTGATCATGATACCGTTCAAACAACGTCTCACAGTATCGTTTGAAAAAATCCACCAGCCTGCGGTTCATCCAGCCACCGTACTTTTTAACCAGGTGAACCGGAATCTCATAGTGGGAGATCGTCATAAACGGCTCCATTCCATGCGCCCGGACAGACGCTATCAGGCGGTCATAGTATGCAAGCCCTTCCTCATTGGGCTGCTCCTCATCCCCGTCGGGATAGATCCGGCTCCAGTCAAAGGAGGTGCGAAAAGCCCTAAGCCCCATCTCCTCCATCATAAACAGATCCTCCTCAAAACGGTGGTAAAAGTCAATCCCCTTCTGCTTTGGATAATACAGAGCCGGATCAAGGGCAAGCGCGTCCTCATCGTTGCGTATCGTGGCGTCCTCCTTGCGGTCATCCCGGTTCTTCACATTCCGGTAAGGGTGAAGGTCGGCAATGGAAACTCCCTTGCCGCCCTCCCCAAATCCGCCGTCCGCCTGATTCGCCGCAATCGCTCCGCCCCACAAAAAACTTTCCGGAAATTCATGCTGAACCTGGTACATAGCGTTACTCCTTTACGTGTTTTTCCAGACTGCGTATCCGCTCATCCGTCTTCTTGTAAAGATGAATCAATTTTTTCGCCAGATTGTACTCTGAAAAAATCGTCATCACCGTATCCTGCGCATGTGTAAACAGAAGGGAGTACTCATATCTCGTCCCCGCTGCTTCAGACTGCACCACGCCCGTCTGGGATACATGGGCCTGCCTGAGCTCCTCCTTCGCATCAACCAGTTTTTGCTCCGCCTCTTGGTACCTGCCTTCTCCGGCCTCGTCCAGAGCCTCCATCACCAGATTGCGCGCGTCTCCCGCATGAAGTATAATCTGCATTGCCACCTCGGCAAGCTGTTCTCTTTGCGCCTCATAATCCATTGTATCTGCCATCATCATTCAAACTCCTCTGCTCTATACTACAGTTCCATTTTCCTCTTCCGCTTCCAGCTTTAACTGCTGCCGGTCATAAATTTTGAAGAAGGGGAAGAAAATCAAAGCCGCCACAGCCAGGTTAACCGCCGTCAAAATCAGTCCGGAGATACTGTGATTCACCAGCCAGGAACTGATGAATACCGGACAGTACCACATATTAAACACCTCCACCGGAATCGCCACCAGACCGGAGACCTGGGCAAGATATGTAATCAGCGGAAGAACGATTGCTGTAATCCACAGGGGAATCATCAGAATCGGGTTCCAGGCGATACATCCAAACACAATCGGCTCATTGATGTTCAGCACACTGGGTACAATCGATGCCTTGCCCAGGGCTTTCAGTTTCTTGGAGGCTGCAAACAGGAGCATGATAGACAGCGGAAGGGTTGCCCCGCGTCCTCCCAGGCTCAGCCATGCGTAGGTCGCCTCATTGGTAAAAGGCTGCGTTGCTGAAAGTCCATTTGCCACTGCCTCTGCGTTGGCTGTAATCGCCACCAATACAATGGGATTTAGAATGGGCTGGAATACCCAGCCGCTGATGCCCATGGAGTACAGGATCGTTGGGAGCAGATACAGAAGAATCATGCCCGGAAGAGACTGTGCAATGGCGTTCAGCGGAGTGAACAAATTGACAATAGCCGTATAGAGATCAAAGCCCAGCTGAATCACAAAGAGCCATCCAATCAGCACCACCGTAGCAATGGGCAGCATAGAGTCAAACCACTCTTTCACAAAATCCGGAACTACAGAGTCCCCTTTAAAAAAAGTAAATTTTGAGTACAGGTTCATAATAAAAGCGGTAAAAAGCCCTGCCACAATAGCTACAAACATGCCGCCTGCGCCAAAGGAAGAGAACTGATATACATAACCTGCATCCGTGATCTCCGGGTTCACCAGGATCATAAACAACGCGATGCCGGTAAATCCCGCAATGTGTTTCATTTTATGGTTCTTTTTCAGCTCCAGCACATAATACGGAATCAAAAATACCATAAAGAGAGAAATCAATCCAAAGGTGTAATCCCTCAGGCTTGTCAACACCGGCAGGGATGGAATAAAGTTTTTAATTACATTGTAAATTGTAATCAGAGAACCCACCAGTACCATGGGAAGAGTCTTGATAATTGCCTTCTGCATAGCGGACAGCCACGCATTTGCCGTCAGTGCTTCCATTTTGGGAGCGACCACGTCTCCCATCCAGTTCATGAATTTTTCCATTTGTCTTCTCCCTCGTTCACTTATTCATTCATCAATGCCAGCGCCTGCTTCAGTACAGATTCGCCATCTAAGGTTGCATAGTATCTGCGGTCAATAATAGATGCCTTCACTCCAAAGGGCTCCACATCCTTTTGAATCTCCTCAAACCGATGTTTCAGATGCGGCCCGATCAGAAGAGCGCCTATGTCTTCGATATTCTCCATAATCTCCGTATCGCTCACTGCCCGGATGGATACCTCAAGCCCCTGCTGCTTGGCCGCCTTCCTCATTTTCTGTGCGATAAAGCCGCTGGACGCGCCTGCCCCGCAGGCCAACAGAATGTTCTTCATATTCCCCTCTCCTTCCTTATATACAGGCTTGTTTTTGATGATTCCATTATAAAAAATCCCATCCCCCGCCGCAAATCTCCGATTTCACAGAGGTGATGAAAAAAAATACCCCGGCCTCACCCGGCCGGGGTCACACTCTCCTTGTTTCACAAACTACAACTCTTCTCCATTGGTAGCAATCACTTTTTTGTACCATTCAAAAGTCTACTTTGCCATCCGATAGATCTTTTCAATATCTTCCTTCCCCAGCTTCTGGATGCCGCCGATGGTCCGTGTCTCCATATAAGTACACTTATATGCCAGCTCCTTCATTTGATCCTCGCCAAGCTCCACGCCCAGCTCTGTGATGCTCACCGGCATACGGATAGAACGGAAGAAATTCTCCAGAGCCTCGATGCCCTCCAGCACCGTCTTCTCCGGATCTGCATAATCATAGGGAATCCCCATGACATTAACCGCGAATTTTGCAAAACGGGCTACATCTGAATGGTACACATAGCGCGCCCAGCTGCCCCATACAGCAGAAAGCCCCGCGCCATGAGCTACGTCAAACATGCCCCCCAGCTCATGCTCCAGCTGGTGGCAGGCCCAGTCTCCGGTACGTCCGCAGCCGGTCAGCCCGTTATGGGAAAGGCTTCCCGCCCAGAGAACCTCCGCCCTGGCTTCGTAATTCTTCGGATCCTTTAAAAGAATCTTCGCTGCGTGCATGACCGTTTTTAAAAGCCCTTCTGCCAGATAGTCGGTCAGCTCCGTATTCATCTCATGGGAGAAATAGCGCTCCAATGTGTGCATCATAATATCCACGCAGCCGCTCATGGTCTGATATTCCGGAAGGGTATAGGTCAGCTCCGGGTTCATCACAGCGAAACGGGGACGTATGAGAGCGCTGTGCAGGCCGCGTTTCAGCCACCCTTCCTCATTGGTAATCACAGTGGAGTCGCTCATCTCGCTTCCCGTGGCCGCAATCGTCAAAACCACGCCCAGAGGCGTACCCGCCTTAGCCTGGGATTTTTTCAAGTACAAATCCCAGACATCTCCCTCATATTTCATTCCCAGAGCAATCGCCTTGGCAGAATCGATGGCGCTTCCGCCTCCCACAGCCAGGATAAAATTCACGCCCTCCTTTTTTGCCAGCTCAATCCCCTCATACACCAGAGACAGCCGCGGATTGGGCACTGCTCCCCCCAGGCTTACATAGGGAATCCCCGCTTCATTCAGGGATGCGCACACCCGATCCAAAAGTCCGGTTCTTATTACACTGCCCGTTCCGTAATGCACCAGAACCTTTGTCCCATTCTGCGCCTTGATTAACTCTCCCACCTGGGTCTCTGTATCTTTTCCAAAGACCACCTGGGTGGGGGCGTAATACTGAAAATTCATCATCGTTTTTCTCTCCTTTTACAAATTCCCCTATCTCTTTCTTCCATCTATAATCTCAGTATACTCAAAAACAATCCATAATACAAGAACGGAATCCTACGACAGCTCAAACACCTCCAGATCCTCCGGCACATAGAGATTTCCTGAAAAATACGGCCTTCCCTCCGCCAGATACAGCTCTTTACGCCGGGCAATATTCTTGTCCTCCGTATGATAAAGGATCAGGTTCTTTACTCCCAGCTCCTGCGCCATCTCGCAGGCGTCCTTCACCGTCGTGTGGCATTTCTCATAGGGCTTAAACTCATCCGCCTGACTGTACAGACAGAACGCCTCATGCAGTAGCCAGTCTGCATTCTTCACATACTCGTATTCGCACTCCCGGTAAGGCTCGTCCCCTGCAAAGGTAAAACGCTGTCCATTCTGGAGACTCATAGTAAAGCCATACTGTTTTGCCTTTACAGACTGGATGTCAAAAAACTTCACCTGATAGCCCAGGATCTCCCGCACATCCCCATCCTCCAAAGGATGAAAAAAGATGCGCTCTCCAATGAGCTTCACAAACTTCCCCTGCACGGTCAGACGCACAATGGTCATCAGTGTCTCCACCAGATCCCGGTGGCAGTAGAGATCGAGATTCCCCTCATATTTTCCCTGTTTCATCCGCGCCGCAATCATCCGGATCATCCAAACCATCCCCAGTAAATGATCCGTGTGCTCATGGCTCAAAAAGATCTGATGGATCTCATCCAGAGGGATCCCTGCCTTCTCCAGCTGCGCCAGAATTCCGTTTCCGCCTCCCGCATCTACCAAAAAATAGCCCTGCTCATTTTGAATCGCCGAACAGGTATTGTAGCATTTCGTCACATTGGCATTTCCTGTGCCAAGAATAATCAGCCGTTCCATTTCTCTTCCTCCTCTGTCCCAGTTTCACAGAAAATATCAATTCCCCTGTAATCCACTGCTTCTATTCATTCTGTATTTTTTATCTTATCCAAAAAAAAGTTCTTGGTCAACTCATTCTTCATGCTGAAAAATAAGATGCCATAAGCATATGATGCAGTTACCTCTTCTTATACGACAGCAGCCCTCCCTTTTCCAGGGAGGTGCTGTCTAATCCAGGCTTAAAAGTTTAAGTGGTAATATAAGTATTGTACCCTTTCTCCCGTACTTCCCGCTCCATAGCAATGGCATTGCTCAGCCGGGAAAATGCTCCTACCTGTACCTTGTACAGGCCGTCCTGGTACACGATAAACGCCGGGAAGCCGTCGTTTTCCAGAAGCTGGAGTAAATTGTCCGCATTCTGGCGCTCCCGGAAAGCCCCTGCCTGCACCCGGTAAAGCTCTTCCGGTTCCATAGGAGGAACCGGTTTCTCGGGCGGCATGGGAGGAACGGGCCGCATGGGAAATCTATGGCGCTCCTCCGGTTCTTCCTCCTCCACGGCACTGGAGGATACGGCCTGCCCTTCCAGGGTCTCCATAATCCCGTCCGCGATGGCCTGTGCAACAGCCTGGAATTTAGAGTCAAAGAGCTGATTGTCCTTATCGCTGTCGATAAAGCCGGCCTCCACCAGAAGGGCCGGCATCTGGGTACTGTTCAGCACCACCAGATTGGGCCTGAGGCTGATGCCGATATCCCGGAAGCCCAAGGCTGCCAGGTTGGCGTCGATTCTCTCCGCTATCTCTTTCTTAATCCCGGAATCATCAAAAATAAGAGTTTGAACACTAGTTACAAAATTAAATGGGTATCCTTAATCTGATATGTAGAAATTTAAGATATTTATATTATAGCATATTTTGAATCAAAGACAAGTTAAACTTTCCATTCTATACTAAAATCATCTTCAAATACACAAATCCTTTTGATAAAATTTTTAACCACTATTTTTCGTTCCTCAAATCCTAAAGAAGAAAAAACTAATTCCTTCAAATATACCTGTTTTCTTACAGTTATCACTTGCGTATAGAGTTCTTCCTTATTTCTATTTAGCTTTTTGATTTCTTCATTCACATATTTTAACGCAACATCCTCTAAAACTCCTGTAGATATAGATGCAACCAATCTTTGAATCTGTTCTTCGATTTGCATAATTTTTATTTTCACTTCATTGCTTATAACAGTCAATTCTTCGTCCACCGGTTCTATGCTACACTTTTCCAGCATCTCTTCCAGGGCTTGCTCTACTTCATCCTCTACACTATCCAAATATAGTCTAATCATTTTATCACATCCATGCTGCATGTGACCACTGCAATACAAAGGATGTTTTGTGCTGCCTTTACGAACAATCGGTACAACCGCCTTTCCGCATTCAGCACACTTCATTACTCCACTTAGCCAAGTATTTTTACTTTTTCCGTTATTTTTCATCGGAATGTTATCCCTTAATTTTCTCTGTATAGCAATCCATAAACCGGAATCTAGTATTCCAGGCCAGCTTCCCAAAGACACTTGTAATAATGCCCGATTTTTTTCTGAAAAACTTGCAATTACTTTAGTACTATTTCGCCCAACAATCAAAATTCCCCGCTCACCTGTAAATTCTTCCATGGGATTTACAATTTTAATCCCAAGCTCTTTAAAATAACTATACAATGTTATATCCGCTTTGACATACACAGGATTTTTCAAAACCCGGGATACTGACATGCTACTCCATGTAGTTCCATAATATGATGGTACTCTTTCTTCGTTTAACTCTGTACGAATACGCGATAATGAATAATCTAGCTCTATGTACGCTTTAGATATTCTCTCCACAATATGAATTGAAGAATTAAACTCTATGGAAGCATAATTCTTTCCATTCATAGCCACACGTTTACAAAGAGTAAATCCATAAGGGGCTGGACCTCCCGGCCAGTGCCCCTCACCTGTTCTACTGTAATAATTATCTTTAATTCGTTCTCCGATAACCTCCCTTTCCATTTGCGCAAAAATCATAACGATGTATACCATTGCTTTTCCAACCGGCGTTGACGTATCAAAGTTTTCATTTACAGAAATAAACTCGACCCGGTGTTTTGACATTATTTCCCAGGCAATACAGAAATCTATTAAAGAGCGGCTGAACCGATCAAGGCGGTATACAATTACCCTATGTATTCTTCCTGCCTCAATATTTTGAAATAACCGAATATACTCTGGACGGTTTGTATTTTTTCCACTGTACCCCTTATCAACATATACTTGTACATTATCGCCTTGGCAGCGCCTTCTCCCAAATTCAATCTGTGTCTCAATGGAAATACTGTCCTTCTTGTCTATAGACTGCCGAGCATATATAGCTTCTTCCATGTCATACAAGGCCATCCCCCCTTATTAGTCACTTATCTTGCTTTTTACTTCTTTTTTTCTTCTTTTGTAACTCAAAGATTTGTTTTTGTGTCTGATTATAGACTTTTTGTACCATTATAGCACGTTCTTTTTCATTTTCATAGAAAGGCATTTTTTGAATCATTTCCACATTTTCCACCACACCCTATTTTTTTATATATACGTATCTTTTTATTTCCTTATTCCGCCCCACATATATATCCATCCCATCACTATTCACTTATCAAAGAACAATTTTCCCCACTAAATCACCGATTTACTTCACAAATCCCAAAAACTCAAACACGACTTTCCGAAGCGGTTCGTTCAGCAATACCGTTACGGCCAAGGACAACAAGGCAAGCACCGCCCCTGCGAGCATAATCCGGACACTCCACCGCAAAACATCTGCCAAGATCTGCGCCAGCTTTGCTCCGGCTGTCAATTTATTTACTACCACCGCCTCTGCGTTCAGCCTTTCCTTTAATTCTTGCTTTTCCTGCTCTTCCTGATGCTCCGCACGGTACTTCAAATACAATATTTTCGGCTTTGTTTTCTTTCTCATGCCTGCCCCTTTCTCTTAAAAAAGCTCTTTTTCTGCGGTTCCGGCTTCGGAAAATAGTCTCCCAAAAAGCTGTCCATCCCCTCCACCTGCACCGCATTGTATGGGTATGCCTCATATTTCGGGAAAAATACCGCCAGGGTCTCACCCTTTTCTGTTGTCATGCTATCCCGTATGTCCCTCTGGTGTCCTGAGTAAGTAAGATTAAACAAGAAGTACATTTCCTTCAGCATTTCTTCCGGACACAGGGCAAACACGCTCTGAAGATTCTCCAGCTCCCACGCCTTACTGCCGGCTACCATCAGGCGGACATTTCCTTTGTTGTAAGTCAGCTGGTCACAGCCTGTATAACTTCCAAAATCTACAATCACAAAATTGTAGCTCTTTCCCAGCACAGCGGCCAAAGACGCTTCTTTCCTGGCCGGATAATAATCTACTCCCCCAATGGAAAAGTAATCCTTCTCAATCAGGTTTTCATCGAAACTTTCCTGTATCCTCTGAAAATCCCCGGATCCGTTATACTCGGCAACCGCCACCATGTACCCCTTGCTCCGAAGGGCAGACGCCAGGGCAATGGAGGTATGGGTCACGCCGATGCGCGCCTGACTCCCTGCAACAGCAATCATTACTTTATTGACGACCTGCTTAATTTCCTGCCTTACCAAAACCTTTTCTGCCGTTCCCGCATCCTTAAAAGATACGGCATCCCGGAATGTCTTTCCTGATACTAGGCAGCATTCCAATTCCTGTCTGATAGTCAGGTAATCGTCCGTCAAAATCAGGTTATACAAACCCAGCTGAAACAGATGGGAAAGCAACCCGTCTCCCGCTCGTCTGTTGGTTGCCAAAATGATAATCCGGCAGCTGTCATACATCATCCGGTAATTTTCCACTGCCTGGATAATTTCTTCATCCGTATCTTTCAGTGCTGACAGGTCTATCACAAGCTGCTCTATCTGGCTCATATTTGCAATATTTTGGCGGACATGCTTCAACAAAAAAAATTCGTTGCTCACCTGACAGTTTAATATTAATAACCCGCAGCGCTCAATCGTACTGCGTATCACTTCGTTATATGGCTCTGATGCAATATAATAAATCATGCAATCACCTCTTCCATCCGCATTTTTTTACTTTGTATCTTTTCCAGTTTCGGCAGAAGAAGCAGTTTCAAAAATTCTGCCCTCTGAACCGGAATCCGGCTTAATACAGCATCATAACCATCTTTGACCTCTTTTCGAACGGGAATTGTTTTTACAATCCTTTTTTTCTTTGCTTCCTGGAGATTTCGCACCGGAAAGGTGCAAGTAATACTCCCTTTTTCTTCTATCTCCTTCTGCAGCTCCTCCAAACTCTGCATCAGCAGCCCCCGGAGCAGGGGAAAGCTTTTCAGTGTTGTAAGCGTAGTGCAGTCATTCAAAAGGACAATTTCCTCTTCCGAAAACCAAATCGTTATTTTTTCCATTCCAATCCCCATATTCCTTTCTCTGTAAACCGGATCTCTGTGTAATCCATTTCTATGTCATCATAGATATATTCTATTTCCAGGTCCGTTTCCAAGTCTGCAAAATAGCAATGAAAACCAATCCTGTTTTCTTCCCGGCGCGCCATGCCCTCCCTTAACCGAAGTTCCAAATCCCGGTTTTCCGGAAGCGGCAATTCCTTCTGTGTTTTCAAAAATTCCATGGTCGCCGGAACCAGATCTGCATATGCCTGATAGGGAAGAAAGGCATCATCCTCCTGGATCTCTTCCATCTCCGTAAAATATACGCTCCAGCCATCTTCTACACCGAAACGCTCCGGCGTCAATTCTTCCTCTTTTGCAGGTTTTTCTGCCGGCTCTGTTCCGTTTTCCGGCTTTTTCTCCTTTTCTTCCTGTATTTCCTCTTGTCTATTTTCCTGTCGGTTCTCCTGGGTATCTTTATGGCTCTGGCCTGAAAAAAATTGAAAGTACAGGCCTAAAAAGGCGACGATCAGGCACAACGCCACCATGAATATCGCTTTCACATCTTTCATTGCGTTCTCCTCTAGTAAAAACTCCAAAAATTTTTGCCCTGGGATAAAATCAAGTTCAAATTAAATTCCGTCCGGTTATAATTTTTGCTGGCAGAATCGTTTGGATCATTCACCAAAATGCGTCCGTCCTCCGTGATTCCTTTCAATACAATGAAGTGGCCAGTGCTGGTGAATGTTCCGGGCCCCATGGAAGCAATCACCGGATGCCCCGATTCCAGAGCAGAAATAATTGCCTTTGCATCTTTCCCCAAGCTGCTGCAGTTGTATCCGTAATGCGACGCCACAGCTGGAAAGATGCTCCAGGAGCTTCCCACCCCATCCACGTAGTACCGGTTCCCGGTAAAATCTACTATGTCAAGGGGGGTAATCACACTGCTTTTCATATAACTTGTGACCATAGCCAAACAAGCTATTGCACATCCGCTGTCCCGGATAGTTCCGTCCCCATAGGGATAATCCGCCCAGGCTCCCAAGTATTGATACATTTCCGGTATTCCCATGGAATTCCCTTCCATCTGAATATCATTCTTATAGGCCTCATCTGCTCCGCCAAAGTGAAAATTTTCGCTCTCCGTCACTTCCCCCAAAAATTCTTTGTAATTCTGGAAGACGGTCTGAAAATATCCCCGCTCTGTCTCATCTTCTCCGCAGGTCAGGCGCTCAATCTCATCCATCGTGCGAAACTGGTTATAGATGAAGTAATTGCTTCCTAGATGCTGAATTTTAATATCCTGGATGCTGGAAAGAAAATCTGTCAGCTCTTTTTCCTTTAATCTGTATTTCTCTCCGGCAACAATCTCTTCATTTTTCACAGAGAGATAAGACAAAAGGTATGCAAAATCCATGTGATTGCAGATTACATACACATCAACGGTGCATATTTCCACTTCTTCTATTATGGTAATGGATTCCCCTGTTACGGGATCTGTGCCCGGACGCTCCTTTTGGACCGTAATTGTGTTTTCTTCCACAATCTGTTCCGCAATGACCTTCATCTCTTCCGTCTGCTTGTCCATGTAGCTTTTATACACCGGAAACACCGCCTGGTAAATTTCCGTTTCCGTAATATCAAATTCTTCTGTTATCTCTCCTTCACCCAGCAGTGCGCGGATTCCCAGAAGGGCAATGGAAGGGAGCGCAAGGACAGCTAATACTGTTATCAGTACCGTGCAGAGAAGTTTTTTTGTCTGTTCCGGGTCGCTTGCCAATTTGGCCGCTACTTTTATACCTGTATGCACTGCCATAATTAAAAATTTCCTTTCTCAACGATTGACACCATATATGCCGCTATATATGATAACAGTGGAGGTACTAAACAATGAAAACCCTAAATGAATATTTGTCTCTCCCTTTCAAACTTGAAATCATACCCGATAAGGAAGAAGGGTATGTCGCATCTTACCCCGAACTGCCCGGGTGCATTTCCTGCGGCAGTACTATGGAAGATGCCATCCGCAATGCAGAAGACGCTAAGAGAGCCTGGCTGGAAGCTGCCTTACTTGATATTCCAAACGCAGAAACCCTGGCCGCCATCGATGACGTATACCATGAAAGGAATTTAAGCAAAACCTTTCACTCCGTTGAAGAACTAATGGAGGACTTGAATACTTGATCTCATGCTCTATCCAATAATTACCGTTTCCATTACCCAGCCGCACCCCTCGGTACGGCCGGGTTTTTTTACACATACTTTTTACTGCTCGTCTTCTTTCTTTTTGCGGCGCCAAATCACGCAGCCGCCAATTCCCGCCGCGGATGCTGCCAAAAGGGACAGCCAGGCAAGGGGATGGGCGGTATCTCCTGTAGGCGGAGATGCCAGGCCTCCTTGGGTGGTTCCCAGAACTGCCGGCGTCATGGACGCCTCTTCCGTAATCTCCCGGCTTCTCTTGATATGCTCCACCTTCTGCTCTACAATCACTTCCTGCTCCGGCTCCGCCGTGTTCACTACTTCATAGGCGGGCTCTGCCATAGCCTCTGCCGCATACCCCCGCATCATCCGGAAAAACATCCGGGTCATGGTCTCCGCCCGGTCCC
>CAJUNN010000012.1 GCA_910587955.1 uncultured Lachnospiraceae bacterium
AGTGGGTTTCATAACCCCATCGGTGCCTTTCGCAGAAAGGTGGATTATAAAAATGAAAACATTTCAAACACTGGCACAGGTTGTTGAGTATATCAAAGAGGGAGAAGATGTAAAAAATTACCGTTGGAATAACGCGGCGGGAGATTGGGACATTGATGATATTCTCTGTAATGCTGCTATGTATGACGAAAATTACTCTAGTTACACAGTAGATATTATAACTTATGATATTTATGATGAAAATTACATGGATGGAGAAATTCTATTTTCCAGAATCGAGGACAAAATTGATTAAAGATTTTCGGAAAAAATTAGGATTTACACAGAAAGAATTTTCGGCGCTGTTTGATCCTCCAATTCCCATTAATACTATAAAAAAATGGGATTCGGGACAAAAGAATCCTCCTGCCTGGGTAGAAGGTTTAATCATTGAAAAACTTCTAAGTATACAAAAAGACAGGGAAAGCAAATAATATGAAGAATCTTTCTCAAGCTACTGATATATTATTACATGCAACAGACCTAGAAATTTCTATGCTGGCTAAGTGTCAGCAAAAAGTGGCCCTTCTTTATAGAGAAGGGTATACGCTAAAGGAAATTACAAAAATGCTAAAAAGAACTTCTACTTATGGAACTCAAGTTGCGATACAAGCTGCTGGAGCTATCATCCGTATTAGAAGAGGAAATTTATCTAGTTATAATGCAAGAAAAAAAAGAGACAGAAATGAACATTTTATCGATTATTCGAAGTATAGGGAATGCGATCTAAGTGTACTATCAAACACAGAAAAGGCTGTTCTGGAGATAAAGATTTCTAATCCTAGTATTCCAACATTAGAAATTTCCCATATTTTAGGCATTAGTTATTCTTCAGTTAGAATGTCTCTTAGCAATTCCATAAAAAAACTAGATGGAAGATTTGACGATACAAAAGATTACCGTAAAAAATACAGAGAAGAGCATAAGGAACATTATCGAGAATATAATAAAAAATATAGAAAAGAACATAAGAAAACATAAAAATGGGACTGTTGCAATAATGTTTAGAAAATCATTGCAACAGTCCCATTTTTTAGATTTCCACTACATGTGTACTTCTTCTAAACCTTCAAAAATCTCTCCCAGCATCATCTTAATGTGAGGAAACTCCCTTAAGCATATCTCAGTTTCTGCATTATAATCGGGCTCTTCCACCTTGTCTTGCAACATATAACTTTGCTCCAAAATATACGTTCCATTTTCAAGATAATAAATCTCCAGGTTGCCATTTGGCGACACTATCCAGTATTCTCCAACGCCGGCCTTTTCATAAATATCCTTTTTTTCCAGCCTATCCCTCTTTGCAGTAGACGGGCTCAAGGTCTCTGCAACAAATTTAGGAACCCCGCTGTAACATCCGCCCTTTAAATGTTTCCTATCACAGATGACCATGACGTCTGGAACCACATAATCATCACTTTCTTCCGGATGGTATCTAAAATCCAAATTTTCCATAAAGGCAAGGCACAAGCTTTTTTTCAAGCCATTCCCTATGACCCTATAAATATTGCCATTGATAATTCCATGCTTATATCCTGGGGAAGGAGACATATTGTAAATAACGCCATTTATCTTTTCTTGTCTCTTCCGTTCCTGCTCAGCCATACCCATATCATTACATCCTTTCACAGCTAGAATCCTCTATCTTCTTTTCAAATTTATTATACTTAAAAAGTATAGCAATCTCAATAACTTTTTAGTCTATCCCATGCCCCTATCCTCCTTATTCTGAATATGTCTCTTCCTCTACGCCAAGTACCCGATACATCCCGGGGAAGGATTTCCCCAAGTGCAGATACAGGCCGCCTACTTTCAGATTTGGCTCATACCGACACAGGAGCTTCTTTCTCTTTCCCCTGGTTCCATCTGGGTACTCTCTTACTACATGGTAGACATACATAATCCATGACATGCCGCTCCCTCCTTTCCGACAGCTTGTCTCTTCTTGTAATAACCAAATTCACCTGATTCTTTTAATTTCCTCACCTTCCGTAAAACTGCGTTCTGTGTCCGGCCAAGCGCCAGCGCAATCTCCCTAGATGATATAACCCCATACCAATCACACATATAGGTCAATTCGCCTGTTGTATATCCCTGGTAATGCCTTCCACAAAATTCCTTGTGGTATCCCATCCGATTTGCTGACATAGCTTTCATTTCCTTCCCTTTTCCTTAAATCTTCCGCTTTTCCCCTAGTCTGCCTATTTGAAAATCTCGATAAACTCGTTATAATTCCCAGTCGGCAACTTGCAACCTCTTTTTACTGCACCCTCTGCGGTTATACAGTGATAGCAGAATTTTCCTGGCTCTATGCTAATATTGTAAGTATCTTGCAAGATACAAAATGACTTCATACGTTGTATTGTCAGCGTTCAGACTGCCGATTGTTCCGACAACAATGCTATTTCCTGTTTCTGCTACCTTTGTAAATCTTCCCACCGTCATTTTCTGTAATTCTGTATGTGTCATATTTTCCACCTCTTAACCTTTCTTTTTTATTTCGGTAAAAGCCTGCTGAGGAGTTGAACCTCCGTACACCGTTCAGACTAGTTATAAATCATTTCCTGCATAGTTTGCTTGACGTTAGAAATTATGCAGTATGTGGTTTTAGCCATACAGCGGTGTCAAAATCTATAAATCCGCCACCCTCCATAATGCTTTTGAGAGCTTTTTCTCCACCTGCTGGAATATATGGCGTTTCAGCTCCGGCAAACGCCAAATAGCCCTTTTGAGGATGCCAGAAACAGTACCCGGCCGGAAGATAGTATCCCTTTTTGTCCTTACTTAAAAATTTTACATTCTCCGTTAACTTGACGATTTTTAAAGCGTTGTTGATAGCGATTGTCTCTTTGGTTCTTTTAAATTTTGTCATTTTAAATTCCTCCTAAATTTCTGCCTGATATTTTATTTGCAAGTTACCTTTAAACATTTGATTTTGCTTATCGGCGTTCCCGGCTTTTCCGTACCGCCTTGTGGTTTTTCCAACTGGCTTTGGTTTCTTTAGGAAACTGGGTGCTGTTTTTTATTTTCCTTTTCTATTTTCACTTTCTTCCTCTTCGAAATCTGGCTTCGTATGTCTTTGAGGTTTCCTGGTATGCTGGACAATATGAAGCCTCTCCTCCGCTTAACTGCAAGGGGCAAGCGCAGCGAGACGCCGTAGGGCAACCCTTGCAGTTAAGCGGAGGAGAGGCTATTGTCCAAAAGGCATGGCAGAAATCTCAAAGACATACGAAGACAGACGGAGAAAGCCAAGATGTGGAAAAGAGAAAAGTTCCCCCCTGAAGGAGTTGGGCTAGGGGGGCAGGGGGGTATGGAATGGTACAAAAAAAGAGCAAAATTCTCTGATAAAAAAAGGTCTACGGTTGTCCAAATCCTGTGTTACAATTTTTTTATAAGAAAATTTCTATAAAAAAATTCTTAAAAGGTTAGGAAAACAAAATCCAAAAAGGAAAAGAGGAAATCTATGAAAAGTACAGAAAATCAAATTTTAAACCAGACTGTCTCCCCTGCTGTCACCGTGACACCTGCCAAGACCATCAGCATCCTAAACAATAAAGGCGGGGTCAGTAAAACCACGACGGCAAATATTTTGGCCTGTCTGCTGTCAACCCTAAATAAAAAAGTCCTTCTGGTTGATTGTGATGAATCCGGCAATCTTAGCATGTCTTATCATCATTATGCGGAGGATCCCCTTTCCGTTCTGGATGGGATCGAAATCTCGGAAAAACCCAATATAGCGGAACTTTTCCGTTTCCGCTACCGCACAAAAGAAAAAGTAGAGAAAGTCATCTACCGTACCACCATTTCCGGCATAGATATAATTCCTTCCTCTAAGCGGCACAAACATACACCTAGCAACATCCTTCAAAGCACCGGAAATAACAATGTGATTTTAAAAAAAGCTCTTCAAACTGTAAAAGACCAATATGATTTTATCCTGATCGATAACGCACCAGCAGATAATATCCTGACTGTCAATAGCATGTTCGCTTCCGACTACATATTGATCCCTTTGCGTATTGAGAACTACAGCTATAAGGGTTTGTGCGAAACATTAAACAGCCTTAGTTACATCATCGAAGAGCACGAACTTCAAAACTTGACATTTTTAGGTGCTTTTTTTACCCAGGTAAATCCGCGGACAAACATTTTCAAAGAAATGACCGGGCAATGCAAGACAAACTTTTCCTTGGCAGGTTTCCATGGAAAACTTTTCCACACATATATCCGGTCAGATACAAAAATTAACGAAATCAATGCCTCTTTTGATTCACTGCTGCATTATCCTGAATCTAATGCATTGATAGACTATGCAAATCTGCTTTTGGAAACTGGGCTTCTAGATCCCAAAAGCTCCCAGATACTAAAGGAAGCCATTTCATAAAAATAAATAGGAGGGAAAACAAATGGCAAAACAAAAATTCAAACTTAATCTCTCAACCACCGCCGCTTCCTCATTGCCAGCAGCAACAGAAGAAACAACAAATGAATCAAAGGAACCTTCTTCTGCCGTTCCGCTTCTGCGCCCGGCAAAGCCCCAAGAAGAAGATCCTTTACGTCCCTTGGAACTAAAGTATATTTCTCGAAGAAAAATCAAATTCCACGAAAATAACGATTATCAACAAGATGATATTGAAATGCTGGCAGAATCTATCCTGAATTACGGTTTGATACATCCTATGGAAGCCTACTACGATGGAGAAGAGGATGTCTACATTTTGGAATCCGGCGAACGCCGAACCCGGGCGATTGACCTTCTTTTGGATAGATACCTCCATGCAGATTGTGATGAAGAATCCATAGAATATAAGCTTTTTCTCAAAAACGTAAAAGGGTTTGCAAATGGGTATCCTCTTAACGTTGTGCGCCCTAACCTAACAGAAAGTGGAGACTTGACAGAACTTGAAAAAATCAACAGTCTTCTCCGCCTTGATGAAGCAAACCTCCAGGTTCGCGAAATCGATCCGCTTGCACGCGCAGTTTACTTGAAGCGTCAAAAAGAGCTGCTACAGAAAAGAAACGCGCTGCTCCCCCAATACCTTAGGATTAACATAAACCAATCTTTAGCCAAAAATTCGGGTCTTACCGAGCGGACCGTAATGAAATACACCTCTATTGCAGAGAAATTAATCCCAGAACTCCAGGAAGCATTCCGAGAAAAAAGTATTACCTTAAATGAAGGCTCCAGTTACGCACAACTTACAGAAGAAGAACAAAGGTGCCTTTTAGAATTAATTAGAAGTGGCGAAAAAGTATCAAAAACAGAAATTAAAGAATTAAAAATGCTGTTGCAGGAACGAGAAAAAGAAAAGGCCGCAAACCTAGAGCAGTTAAAAGCTCTCCAGAGACAGAAAAAGGAAGCCGAAGAAACACTGGCAAAAAAATTGCGGGAACACGAATCTGAAATGTCAAAGCTAAAAGCAGAAATTCAGGAAAAATTTGCTACAGATCAGAAAGTGGGGGATGCAGAAAGGGAAGCCTTAAAAAACATGATAAAGAATAAGGAAGAAGAACTCTCCCGGCTCCGAAAAGAAACTCAAAGTGAAAACGCCAGAACTGAGAAAGAAATTTCGGATTTAAAACGAAAATTGGCCGCCATAGAAGACAGGCCTCCTCTGGAAGAGAAAGAACAAAAACTCTTGAGAATGTCTGTTGCCTATGAAGCCACCCTTAAAAATCTGGAAAACAGTGTAATTGCTGCCTGCCAAGCTTTCAAAAAATATATAACATTAGCACCAGAAAAACGGGATGAACTTGAAACTGCGTTTATTAAAGCAATCCAGGTTCAGAAACCATAAAGGAGAATACCAATGGCAAAAAGGAAACTCCCGGAATCTGAAAAGCTCCAGTCCGAAATTATCTTTAAAAGAAATTTGCAGCGGCTCCGGCTAGAACAAGCTCCTCCAGTCAATATCACGGATACTGCTAAAAATTTAGAAATCAGTGTCGCATATTATCACGCATTGGAAGATAAAGACCGACACACCAATCCAACTTTTAAAATGCTGGAGAAAATAGCCTCATATTACAAAATTTCCGTATGGGAATTGTTCCTATAGGTCTTTCCCCTCACAAGATTTTAGCCGTCCCAGAGCAGAAAGCAAGGGCTGCCCTACGGCGTCTCGGCTACGCCTTGTCCCTTGCTTTCTGCTCTGGGGCAGCTGTACGATCACCAAGGGGAAATGCCTAAGAGTGGCTGCGCCCCACTTTCCACAAAGGCACTGGAAAAGTGACAAATTTAAGGGTTGATTAAACGCTAAAAAAAGACTACAATAGAATATGAAAAACAGAAAGTTGGACAAAATGGCTATTTTGTCTAACTTTTATTTATAGCTCCACAAAAAGCCCTTCCTCTATCTGCATTAATACCTCCTGTTCTTTCAATTCTTCTCCCAACTGATAAATAGTATCCCGAAGCGTTTCACTGACAGAATCTAAGTCCCAATACATATCTCTAATTTCCCGTAACGTTATTTCACTCCCCACCCCCTGTAATACCTTTTTTAAATTTGACATCACTGTCTCGGTAGGCATAAACCCATTCTTCAATAGCTCCACTTCTAATTTTTTTGTCGTAACGGAATCACACATCTGGCTTCTTCCGTTCTCTTTCCTAATGAACTGGAAGTCTTCCTGCCTAAAACGAGCCGCATAATTATCTAACGATTTGATATTCTGATCTAAGCACTTACATATAGCTGAAATTCTCATTTCACTGTAGGGTCTCTTGTAATCATCAAACATTTCCCTAACCTGTTCCGGGAAGTCCTTTAAATCCCCTATGTCTATATCATCAAAAGACGAAATATACCTCAACTGCCTTTCATGCGTATCTGCAAATGGTTTTGCCATTCTCTCTTTCCCTGGTACAATCTCTTTATCCAATACATTATAAGACAAACTGCTCCCTGTATCAAAAATTGGCGCCGTCCCTTCAAACCGATAGGTTTCCACATTCCTGATAAATCCAAAATTTCCAAAATGACGATCTGTATTTGACAGAATATAGTCTACTGCCAGCATTTTATTCAAAAATCCTTCTACATCTCCTATTTCAAAGCGCTTCGCACAGTGTAATAAATGACTATAGTTATCTACATTACTATCTTTATCCATACTTCGGAAAACATGTAATGCTGGTACGAACTCGGTATTTGGATTAATAAAATTGGGACATACTGAAAAAGGTTTTTGCTCCTGGTAAATAACTTCATAGGGAATATACTCACATCCATGAAGCCGCTCCATCAATTTTGTGGCAATCACCTCATTGATTGGCTCCTGTAAGTACGGCATACTGCCGCCTTTAAACAAATACCTCTCTCCATCTATTATTTTCCATTTCTTCTGTAGCCAGCCATCGCTGGTATTGTCTGGGGACATTAAAGTAAATGCAGCGTCTACCTTCTCACCACAAAGAAATTTCCCCATATCTTCTGAAAAATCATTCTCAAAAAAATTTATTTCAGACCAATTTAACTTTCCCTCCGGATTCATCCAATATTGGTCTGACAAAGACAAGCCATAACACTTCTCCATTAACTCTAAGGAACTTTCCATGTTCAGCCTTTCAAGCGCTTCCCTCAACCCAATCCGGCTGGCCGGAATAGAGCGGGAAGTCCACCATCTTCCTAGCTGCTCTCCATTCACTTCACCTTTATGTGATCGAATGCAGACCGGAAGAGCTTCTGAATGATATACTTCTTGTATTTCCGCCAAAAATCCTTGGTATCCCAGCCGGCACTTTAATATTGGAACATTTTTATTCATCAAAACATAAAACTCTTCCATGCTAATCACTCTCTTTACAAGATACTATTTCTTTAAAAACATTTTAATATATATTTTCTTATTTCACAATCTTTATTTTCCTTATGGTGTCGGAAGCAGCCTTTAGGCTGCACTCCCCCTTTCCTGCTTGGGCGACTGTTTTGCGAAAAGGAAAAAGTCTGTCAAGGGGAAGAACGGCGTAAGCGGACTGTAGGGAGCATTAAGAGCCGTCCCTTGACAGATTTTTCCCTTTTTGCTACTCTCTGGCAGGCAGAAAGGGGTATCCTCTCTAATTTTTTCCTATTTCTTACGTCTTATAGAATAACTTGCTTTCAGAAGTTGTATTTTACAGAAATTATATCTTATGTATGTATATACAGAATTGATATGATTATAAGGATAGATATGCTCCTGCTTTTCCACTCAAAAAGGCTTCGCGTTTCAAGGTTTTTCTTAACCTCCTCTTTTCACATTTTTGGAATCTGGGGTTACATATTTACCCGTGAATTTGGAATCATTTTTTCTGTTTTACGGTAAATTTGGAATCATTCGTTTTCGTAGTGACGCAAATTTGGAATCAAATTTTTAAAAAATAGCAAAAAAATAGCTTCCATGCAAAAAATTCTCTTCATGGATGCCCTTTTCTCATAACTCTTTTTATTCTATTAGTTACCATTCGTCTTTTTACAGATAGATTGAGTAATTAAAAGCATGACAAACAGGCCTGTTTTAACAAGCCTATAAACTTAAATTCTCCCGGAGCAACTTATGTATCAATTTAGGGTTTAATTCGTATTGCCATTCGGACTTTTTCTTTCGATTTTTATTGATGACCTCCAGGCTTCTTTTTATCGCATCCGCTAGATGTTCTTCCAGTTTGTCCTCTCGAACCCGCTTTCGATACTGGGACAGAAGCGTCTTAACATCCCGGAAGTCTTTGGGTTTGTATGTCCGGATCTTTTCCTGGTCGCATATGCTGGATATTACATGCTCCCGGTAAACTTCTGCTTCGCCTGGGCTTATGGCACCCGTTCTTTTCGGATATACTTTCTTAGCAATCGCCAGAAAAGAATAGATTCCCTGATGTAGTTTGACATGGAAAAATGCTTTGATAGATTTTAAGTATCCTCTCAAAGTTCGTTCCGTCACCCCTAAGAGCTTCGTGTATTTCTCAAAAAATTTTTTGGAACCAATTAGAAATGCTCGTTTCCCTGCCATACAGTTTTTCAGCAAATCTAAAATCAAAAGAATTTCCCTAGCTTTTAGTTTCTGAAATTCGGGGTCTTCAAAAATTTTCAGATCCAGGGTAAAATAACCGCAGCTAAAATCTTTATCCCGGAAGTCATTGTCCAGGATTTGTATATCCATTGCATTTTTGTGCCTCGGAATCGTAAAGAGAATCCCCTTATCTTTTAAACCATCAACCGCATTATAAAAACTTGACTTTGAAATATGGATTATTCTACATACTTTGCGCCTCTGTACTTTTCGAATCCGCCCAGATTCACTCTGCCACCGGGCAATGCACCAGAGAACGAGAAACTCACTGCGTGTAATTCTCTTTTCTGTTAGTACTTTTACAATGGAATGCTTGATTTTCCACATATTAATGTCCTCTTTTTAAGCGTATAAGTTTATCCCTTGCCGCCGAAACCTCTTCCTTGTCAATTTCCCATTCCTCCAGCAGTTCCCAATCCTCGCTCTCCCGGCACTCCTTGATGCCCTTCTCAGCGTCCCGGAGAAATCTATCTATGAGAATAATTAAAAGCTGAAATTCCTCTTCCGTAAATTTCATTGGATTTTTCTGGCACTTGCTGACCATGCTCCGATATCTCTTTACATACTCTTCGTTTCCATTCAGCTCTTCCTTATCATAGAGAAGAAAAACGGCAAACAACGCATCTCTATACTTTGATCTCAAATGATATATTCCCTTTTTTCGTACTTTCATCTTCATCCTCCTGTAAATTTCAGTTTAAGTTCTTATCCAAACAAGCTCATTTGCTTCTCCGGCCCAAAATTCATCCATAGAATCTCTGTCTTCCTGCTGCACACCTGTGAATAACTAGTTGTTTCCTCCCGATGCCAGCCCGCCAGTCTGTGTTTGTATAGGTCGCTGTCATAACCGGATATTAGAACTGGCCCTGGATGCTCCAGAAGGACATCCAACAATTCATTCTGTCCCTCGTCGTCCAGCTCATGCCTATACTGCTTTCCGTGACGGGTCCCCATCACATAAGGCGGATCTGCGTATACTAGAACCTTCGGGCTCTTGAACCGCCGAATCAACTCCACAGCTGGCCTGCACTCTATCTGCACTCCCCGGAGCCGTTCGGCCGCCTGCATAATCTTTTCCGGCAAGTTGCACCAGTCCTGTGAGGCGTATGCCCGTTCCCGGCCCTGCACATCGTTCTTCCAGCCAACCTTCTCCCCGGTCGTGCGAAACCCATGTCCCATATTAAGCCGTATGTAGAAGTTCACCGCCCGCTTAAAGCTGTCCTCCGGCTCTGCATCAAAGGCGTCCTCATACACCTGCCGGGCGTAGGGCGTCCAGTAGATTTCATGTGCCAGGCGCTCCGGATCGCGCTTGATACACTCGAAGAGGTTGACCACATTTCCGTCCAGGTCGTTAACTGTCTCAATATGGCTTCTGGGTTTATTGAAAAGCACTGCTCCGCTGCCGAAGAAGGGATCCAGGTAACTATGATGATCCGGAAAGAAATCTATAATCCATCGTGCTATGCTCCACTTGCTACCAGGGTACTTCATTACTGCTTTCACGTAACTACCCTCCTAAATCCTAATTCATTTTTCATTCGTTCCAGACGTTTCAAAGCCTCTATGCCTTGCTGTAGTTTGATTTTGTCCTTTGGTGCTTCTACTTTTAATCCCATTGGTGTGTTTCTTCCTTCATGTCAAGTATCCGATACATCCCGGGGAAGGATTTCCCCAAGTGCAGATACAGGCCGCCTACTTCCAGATCTGGTTCATAACGACACAGGATCTTCTTTCTCTTTCCCCTGGTTCCATCTGGGTACTCTCTTACTACATGGTAGACATACATAATCCATGACATGCCGCTCCCTCCTTTCCGACAGCTTGTCTCTTCTTGTAATAACCAAATTCACCTGATTCTTTTAATTTCCTCACCTTCCGTAAAACTGCGTTCTGTGTCCGGCCAAGCGCCAGCGCAATCTCCCTGGAAGACGCCACCCCGTACCATGCGCACATGTAGGCCAATTCGCCTGTTGTGTATCCTTGATAATGGTTTCTACATATTTCAGTACTGTACTTCATCCGGCAAGTCACCCCATTTTTCATCTCTCCATTCCTTTAAAATACTTTTTAGAATCACGAATTACTAATTTTCATATGAAATCTATTGACAAATTTATCTACTAACGGTTAAAATAAGTCTAAAGGTATAGCTAAGAATCAGGAGTACCTAATTATCAGGAGTACCTAAGAATCAGGAGTATTCGATTATTGAGTATCTAAGAATCAGGAGTATCTGAGTATCAGGAGTATCTGAGTATCAGGAGTATTCGATTATTGAGTATCTAAGAATCAGGAGTATCCGATTATCAGGAGTATCTGAGTATTAGCTTGTCTGGGAAAAAGACTTTATGGTGCTTTGGTCGGCGTTAATAAAGTCTTTTTTTATTGTTTGTGTTTAATCGTCAAGCAAGAAATCTAAGTATTTCTACTGCTGCCTAGCTTCATTTCCATTTAATTTTGTAAATAGTGTCTGAACCCCGTTATACTGGCCGGGATACTGGCCCGCATTCCGATGGATGGACACAAAGAGATCCGCCCCCTCTTCATTGGCAATGGCAGCCTTCTGTCCTACGGACTGGGTTACATCGCTGGTCCTGGTATAGCTTACGTCTAAGCCGTTTGCCTCCAGAATCTTTCCCACTGCCATAGCAAGGCGCAGCGCATCGTCGCTCTCCCTTCTGCCCTGATATACTGCTCCCGGATTGCTTCCTCCGTGCCCGGCGTCTACTACGATCTTTGTTGCCATAAAATCTCCTTTTGCTTTTTTCCTTTCTAACTAAGATATGCGGAAAAACAATGGTTGTGAAAAGGAGAAAAATATAGTAACATAGGGCAGAAAGGAAGGAATGCCATGACAGCAAAATGTGCAGTGATCACAGGGGCCTCCCGGGGAATCGGGGCTGCGGCCGCAGAAAAATTTGCCGGGGAGGGCTGGAATCTCTGCCTGACCTGCATCCGCTCCGGGGAGCGCTTAGAGCATCTGGCCCGGCGCCTTCACGGAGAATTCGGCATCACCTGTCTTCCCTTTACGGGCGACATGGGAAATGAAAAAGATGTAGAGAAATGTTTCCGGCTGGTGCAGGAGCGCTTCGGCCGGCTGGATGCCCTGGTCAACAACGCAGGCATCTCGCGGACAGGACTGCTCACAGACCTTACCTTGTCCCAGTGGGAGGAAATCATGCGGACCAATACGACTTCCGTATTCCTCTGCTCCCGTCAGGCCGTTCCCAGCATGCTGCGCCTGGGCTCCGGTGCTATCGTGAATGTTTCCTCCGTCTGGGGCTGTGTGGGAGCTTCCTGCGAAACTGCCTACTCTGCGTCCAAAGGCGCAGTCAATGCCCTTACTATGGCTTTAGCCAAGGAACTGGCTCCCAGCGGGATCCGGGTCAACGCCGTGGCCTGCGGAGCTATCGACACAGATATGAATGCCTGCTTTACAGAGGAAGAGAAAGCCGCCCTGGCAGAAGAGATTCCGGCCGGACGGTTCGGGCTTCCCTCCGAAGCGGCAGATCTTATCTTCTCCCTGTGTGTCCGGTCCTCCTATCTCACAGGACAGGTGATACGGCTGGACGGGGGATGGATTTAAGGAGTGATAAACTATGAAAATTATCAAACAGACCGGCATTATTTTTTTCATCTGCTGGATCAGCGTGATTCTGGAAGCCCTTCTTCCATTTGCCTTTCCTGCCAGCGTCATCGGCATGGTACTTCTCCTTCTTTTTCTGCTGTCCGGACTTTTAAAAGTAGAACACATCCGGGAGAAGTCCGATTTTCTGCTGGCAAATATGGCATTTTTCTTTATCCCCGCCGGAGTCAATGTCATGAATTATCTGGACATCCTAAGGCAAAACTGGCTGCCTCTGCTGGCCGTGTGCCTCCTGACCACCGTAATTACCTTTGCGGCGACTGCATACAGCGTCCGTTTTACCATGAGCCTGCTCTCAAAGAGAAAGGAGGGACAGTCATGAAAGAACTGTGCTCCTCCCCTTTTTTCGGTATTGCATTGAGCATTCTGGCTTTCTGGATTGGTGTGAAAATCCAGGCACGGACCAAGTCTGTTCTCTGCAATCCCCTGCTGATTGCCATTGTACTGATTGTCCTGCTGCTTTCCCTTCTCAAAATCCCTTATGAGAGCTATAATGAGGGCGGCGCCGTAATTAACATGTTCCTGGCTCCGGCTACCGCCTGCCTGGCAGTCTCCATCTACACCCGCATCCGGCTTCTGAAAGAATACTGGCTGCCGATTCTTGCAGGCTGTACGGCAGGTTCCCTGGCCTCTATGGGAAGCGTCTTTCTGCTCTGCCGCTTATTCGGGCTGGACTCTTCCATGACCGCCTCCCTGCTGCCCAAATCCGTGACTACCCCCATTGCCGCAGAGGTATGCCGGACCCGGGGAGGTATCGTTCCGGTTACGGTCATCGCTGTTATCTTCACCGGAATCCTGGGAAGCATCCTGGCACCTTTCCTGATCCGTGTGTTTCATGCAGAAAATCCTGTAACCGCCGGCCTTTCCATCGGAGCCTGCAGCCATGCCGTCGGCACCTCCAAGGCCCTGGAGCTGGGAGAAACCGAAGGCGCCATGAGCGGCCTGGCCATCGGCATCTGCGGAATCATCACGGTGCTGGTGTCCCTGATACTTCCCCATAGTTTCGGATAATCACTTCCGTTCCGGTCCGTTTCTTCGGATCGGAGTTGATGGCCCGGCGCACAGAGATTTCCTCCAGGAGGAAGTCTGCATACAATTCCCGGATCAGCTCTGTGTTATGGTTCGTCAGCATACACAAGACTCCCCGTTCTGCCAGTTTGCGGAAAAGTCCCGCCAGCCTGCGGTGTTCGCTTTCCGCAAACCCTTCCTTGGTATAAGAATCAAAAGAGTCCGGATTCAGAGGCGCATAAGGGCTGTCAAAATAGACAAAATCCCCTTCTTCTGCATCCGACGCCGCAGCTTCAAAGTCCTGGCAGGTAATGGTTAC
This sequence comes from uncultured Lachnospiraceae bacterium, assembly GCA_910587955.1. Classification (GTDB taxonomy): domain Bacteria; phylum Bacillota; class Clostridia; order Lachnospirales; family Lachnospiraceae; genus Laedolimicola. The sequence goes on from CAJUNN010000012.1 coordinate 14,061, forward strand.
AGATTTCAGATACCCGGATATCTGCCGGATATTTTCAATATCCATAGAAGCAACCTGCTTTTTCTGATTCCACGGGACATTGAAACATCCTTTTGTATTGACCCGGTAAAGACCATTGAAACAATGCTTATTCAGGTAAATAAAAAGAGCCGCCATCTCTGTGTCATAATCTTTCTTTTTCAGCTTATCGTTGTACCGTTCCCGCATCTGGTAATAGAATTCTTTTGTACAGGTCACCTGATCCATAGAAGCAAGAGCCGCAATCAGGGAATCCTGGTGATCCCGGATCTCTGTGTAAGTGTGAATCAGTTCCCGGTTGATATCGTTAATAAAGGCACAGGCAGGTTTCTGGTGAAACATCAGGGCCCCGCCTCCTACAAAGGGTTCATAGTAATGTTTCCAGGTATCCGGCATACGAATGCGCAAGGCTTCCAGCATCTGCCGTTTTCCGCCGGCCCACTTTACAAAAGGCTCCATATTGGAACTGCTCATCTTCAAAATCTCCTTATGCTCTTCTAGTTTATCCAAGCCGCACCGTCTGATCGATGCTCACGGAACAGATCATGCTTCGGCCTCCGTCTTCATGCCGTGCTTCCGGCTGACGGTTTCCATAATAACATTACAGGTTTCCGCAGACGCCACAATGGCTATAATTTCTTTCTCCGCCTGGACTTGAAAGCCGTAAAATTTCTCCGTGTCCTCCGGGCCCGCCCAGCGTTTTTCCCTGTCCCCGCCCCACAATGGATACCATCAGTTTAATCATCTCAATCTCCCTGTTTTCTGCTCCTAATCTTCATAGGTCTCCCTGCCAAAATACACAATGCAGTCTTCCAGATCCCACACGGAAACCGCATTTTCCAGCTCTCCTGCCGCCTTTCTTTTTTCCAGATAACGCCGGATCTGGCTGGACATGCCAAATACTTGAATGGTAAGCAAAGGTGTCATCGCCACCATGGCAGCCACACCGAAGGCGTCTGCCAGAATGTTTCCGCCCACCGCCTCGCAGGCTCCCATGGCCAGGGGCAGCAAAAACAATCCGGCAATGGGCACAACCGCCAATGCTACCTCTTCCAGATAAGCCGGCAGCCCTGCGGAAAACTGTTTGGCAGCATCCCGGGTAGTCACAATCTCAACAATCTCGGCTGCCGTGTAGGCCACCTCCTCCGGCCGGTACAAGATCCCAAAAAGCAGCACGGAAAGCACGGGTCCTATGCTGCATAGGGAAATCAAGCCAAAGCTGTCGCTGCCGGAATTCTTATCACTCCGGACGGAAGCCATACCAATACCAAGAGCCATAATAAAAGGAACCGTAATAGGCCCCGTAGTCACACCCCGGAATCAAAGGATACAGGGATAAAGCCCTCCGGCGCCAGCACTGTCAGAATCAGGACCAGCCCGTAAAAAAGCCCATGCCAAAGACAAGCAGCAAGGCCCCAAACAAAAAAAGAACCAGGGTACCGGGAGGCAGCGGGGCAATCGTAATGCTCAAAAGCAATACGATTGCCGTAATAGGAAGCACCGACGCCACTGATTCGTATACTTTCTCCATCAAAAGCTTATTTTGCCGCATACAACTCCTCCTGTCTGTTTCTATATTACTACAGAACCGGGAAAAGAGCGACGGAAAAATTATAAAAATTTTGTGATTTAAAAAATTATCCCCGTTTCTCTTCGTAATCCTTCAGAGAATCCAGAGCCTCTTTCCCCAAAGGAACCAGGGCAATCATGTTAAATATAGTCATAAGACCCACACCAATGTCTCCCAAATCCCATACAAACGTGTATGCCGCCAGGCCCCCGACAAAAAGCATCACCAGGGCCAGTACTTTATAGAGAATCTGGGAAATCCAGTTATCCCCGAAGAGATAGGCCACGTTGGGCCGGGCATAAAACAAAATGCCGATAAAGGTAGAAAAACTAAACAGCCAGAGAATCACAGCAATAAAAATCACGCCGAATTCACCGATGTGATAACGCATAGCCTCCTGCAGAAGATCCATACCCTCCAGTCCGGCCGTGAGCCCGGCAGGAGTCAGCAGCATAATCATGGCAGAGCAGCTGCAGATCACAAGGGTATCAATAAATACGCCAAGAGCCTGCAAAAGCCCTTCTTTGGCCGGATGGCTGATATCTGCGGCCGCGGCTGCACAGGGCGCAGACCCGGAGCCTGCCTCATTGGAAAAAAGCCCTCGCTTAGCCCCGTTCATAATCACTGCTCCAAAACCGCCTCCCGCAACCTGGCGCAGGCCGAAAGCTTCGGAAAAGATCCGCTGGAACACGTCCGGAAGCTGTCCCGCATTCTTCACTATCACAAAGATGGTGAACAGGAAATAGCAGGCTGCCATCACCGGAACTACCACATCCAGCACCTTGACTGTGGCATTCTTGCGCAGGACAATCACCGCCGAGACTGCCACCAGAACAATGGTCGTATAAAGGGGCGGAATCCGGAAAGCATTGGAAAAAGCCGAAGACACGGAATTGCTGATCACCTGGCTAATCCCGCACCAGCAGATCAGGCCTGAGACGGCAAAGAGAACTGCCAGCAGGGAGCGTTTCCGCCTGCTGCCCTTCCTGAGAAAAAAGTGGTGTATATAATAAGCCGGGCCTCCCCGGTAGCCTCCGTAAAGAGGATCTTTTTCTTTATAAATCTGAGCCAGGGTCGCCTCCACAAAGGCAGTAGACGCACCCAGAAGGGCCGTGACCCACATCCAGAACACGGCGCCTGCCCCGCCTACGGAAATGGCCGCCACCACGCCTACCAGATTCCCCATGCCCACCCGGGTGGCGGTAGAGACAATCAGGGCCTGGACGCCGGAGATGGCGTCTTTGTGATCCTGGTTCCGCTTTTCTTTTACGATTTTTAGCATCTCGGGAAAAAGGCGGAAAGGAAGGAAACGGGTGCGGAGTGTAAAATAAATCCCGGAAGGAATCAGAATCAGCACCAGAAGGGAAATTCCCAGCGTGCTTCCTCCCGGCAGGGGAATCCTTATCAGATCACCCCAGAGAAAACCGTACACCGACTGGATCACTCCTACCATCATTTGGGAAATTTTTTCAAATACAGACATATAAAACCTCAAATCAGGGCTCTACGCGTTTCCCGCACACCCTTTCTCTCTTCGTAAAAGATTTGCATGTTTCTTTTTTTTAGTATATAGTAAAACAAAGCATCTGTAAAATTGATAATCATAATATTTGCCATCGAAATTTTAGATTTTCAGGAGACTCTATGGACATCAAAAATCTCATTACCTTTATTCAAGTAGCTGAGCGCAGCAGTTTCACCAAAGCAGCAAAAGCCCTAGGTTATTCCCAGTCCACCGTATCTTTTCAAATCAAACAGCTGGAATCGGAGCTTAATTCTCAGCTTTTTGAGCGCATCAACCATACGGTGGCGCTCACGGAAAAGGGGCGGGAGGTTCTCAAATACGCCCATCAGATTCACCGGCTGACCCTGGAACTGGGAGAAAATATGAGGGACGAAAAAGACCTCCGGGGCCGTATCCGCCTGGCTACAGCCGATTCTCTCTGTGAGTCCCTTTTAAAAGAAGGATTCCCGGATTTCCGTACCCGGCATCCGGGCATTTCCCTGAAAATCATCGCAGCCGGAACAGAAGAAATGTTCCGGCTGCTAAACCACAATGAAGCTGACGCTATCCTGACTCTGGACAGCCATATCTACGACACGGAATACCGCATTATCCGGGAGGAACAAATAAACATGCACTTTGTGGCACACCCGGACTGCCCTCTGGCCGGACGTCCCGGCCTGGCGATCCCGGATCTCCTTCCCTATCCCTTTATCCTGACGGAAAAGGGCATGAGCTACCGGCGTCTTCTGGATGAGCGTCTGGCCGGCCTGTCTCTGGAATTAAAGCCTGTCCTGGAAATCGGAAGCGTCCGCCTGCTCTGTTCCCTGGTGGAACAGGAAGCAGGCCTCTCCTTCCTGCCTGACTATGTAACGGAGGGTGAGGTGCAGTCCGGGCGGCTTGTCCGGCTGCATGTGAAGGATTTCGAGCTGGCAATCTGGAAACAGCTTCTCTGCCGCAGGGATAAATGGATCTCTCCCCAGCTGGAATCCGTGCTGCAGTACTGCGTGGAACGGGAATTCTCCCAACTCACTAGAACCCCCGGATAGCGTCTCCGTCATCCCCGGACTTATCTATGGCACGGATCTCTACTTCATAACCGTAGCTCTCATTGACCTGGACATGGACCCGCTCCCCCAGCTTCCGTCCAAGAATCGCCTTTCCCAGAGGCGATTCGATGCTGATCCGGCCGTCCAGGGAATTTCCGCGGATAGAGGTCACCAGTTTTACCTGCTGGATTTCATCATCCTCTTCAAAGTAAAGATCCACCAGATTGTTAAGCCCTACCTCATCGCTGCCGGAACAGTCCGAAACCACCCGGGCCGTCCGCAGCATCCGCTCCAGATAGCGGATCCGGCTCTCATTCTGGTTTTTCTCCCGCTTAGCCGCATAGTACTCAAAATTCTCGCTCAGATCTCCGTGGGCTCTGGCCTCCTTCACCGCCTCAATGGCTTCTTTGCGCACCACCAGCTTCCGGTGTTCAATCTCCGCCTCTATTTTTTTTACATCGCTCTCTGTCAGTTGTTCTCTCATGCTCTTTCTATTCCTTTCACGTTCACGGCAATCCCATTGACCTCCACGTGATCGTCCACGGCAATCACCAGGCACCTTCGACCGTCGATCATTCGGGTTTCTACGAGATCTGCCCGCTCGGGATTCACCTGGATGATTACATCGGGCGTTTTCACCTCAAATTTTCTGGTGTTCATCACATTGGAAGCCAGAAATCCCGTCCCGCTCCCCGCAACAGCTTCATAACATTCCTCCAGTTCCTCAAGCCGTTCCTGCTGCACGCCGCTCTGGGCCAAAATACGACGCATCTGTGCTTTATCCAGAGTCACCGGCTCCGGCTCGTCCTTCCGCTCTTCCACCAGTTCCTGCAGATTCTCATGAATATTCCGCACTACCTCGTAGGCGCATTCCTCCGCCAGGGTCTCCTGGATGATTGCATTAAAAGTCTCCTTTTGTCCCCCGGCAGACAAGGGAAGCCGGCAGCCGAACATGCTCTGGGCGAAATCCTCCTGGAGCTGTTCGGGATTCTTGGAATAATACAGCATGCTGTGCAGATCCGTACTCCGTTCCCGGAATGCAGGAAAGAGGAAACCTGCCACAGGCTGCTCGACCAGCCAGTCTCTGGTTCTGGTCCCGAAGCGGTTGCTCTCCGCGTCGTAGCTTAAGCCCGCTTTGGAAAGTTTTACAGGACAGACGGCGCAGAGCAGGTACTCGTAGACTTCCTCGGACGCATCGAACAGCTCCTCATTGTCCGAAGTTTTTCCCGGAATATCGTAGACCCCGTGGACCAGCAGAATCAGGTAGTTTTCTCCGTATTCATAAGTTTCCAGAATCCGATCGTAGAAGGCTTCCAGAAGCACATCCTCTTTTAAGCGGCTGTTTTTCAGTTTCACCAGAAATTCCTGAGTCCCTCCCGGCATTTCCGTATCCAGGGGAAATTCCAGATTGAGCAGATTTTTTCCAATGGTTCCGGAGAGGGTTTTCCGGAAAATCTCAAAATACTTAAATGCCTCCTCCTCCGGCAGGGAGAGAAAAGCCTCCTTCATCTCGGTTCTCTTCGTCTTCTCCCCATCCACGTAGCAGCCGCAAAGCCGGGTGATGGTACAGTGTTCCGGGGTAAACTGCTTCTTTATTTCCGCTATTTCTTTCTTGTTCATATTATGTAAACTCTCCTCATTCTCTTTCTGATCCTGGAAATTCTCGTTTTCCCAGACGCACTTCCTCAACAAAGCGCGCCAGTTCCTCCGGAAGATTTTCCAAGAGATATTGCCGTCCGCTTCCGTACTGCTTAAGAAAACCGTCCCGGATCTCCTGGTTCACAGCCTCTATTTCCTCCAAAAGCCCCTGGGCCGACATGCGCCTGGCCCCCTGGCCCATAATAATCACCTGCTCCAAGGCATCCGAAGTGGCTACCGTCACCTGATACCTGCGTCCCAGCTCATGGGCTGTCTTCTCGATGTACTGATCCGCCGTCTCCGCCTCTTTGGTATAGACCACATGGATATTATGATATCTGCTTATTTCCCGCCGTCCGCCTTCCACCCGGTAGGCATCAAAGACCAGAATCAAGGTACAGTTCCGATACCCCTGCAGATTGCAGAGCATATCCATCAGCTTTCCTCTGGCTGCTTCCAGGCTGTCCGCTGCCAGCTCTTTTAAATCCTCCCAGGCGAAAATAATATTGTAGCCGTCCACCAGCAGATATTCTTTCTCCGGCTTTTTCGTTCTGCTTTTTTCCGCAGGCCTTGGCTCCGGTTCCCGCCGGAAAGTTCTTTCCACACGCCCAACTCCCTGGCGATCCCTGCGGATTGGGCCGTAGGTGCGCACAAAAATCTCTTCCAGTTCCTTGGGATCCGCAAACCCCCGCGCCGCCCTGCTTTCCCTGGAAGTCCTGCGCCCGGAAGGCGTACCCTCTTTTTCCCGCTCTTTCGGAAGGGTGCTTTCCAAGTGCATATAAGCCGGAACCTGATCCCAGGGTACAAGAAAACCGGCTCCGCGGGTGCAGAACACGGAGCCCGCAGGATTTTCCAAATCCTGTTCCGGATTGTAGCCGGAAGCCGCCGCCACCTCATCCCCGTTCCGGCAGGGGGCATACCCTTTCAGCGTGCAGAACAATCTGCCGCTTCCCCGTGTATAGGCGTGTACCTCCGTCTGGTAAGAGCGCATAGCTGCCACCGGAGCGCTGCCCGTCAGCACTGTCAGATCTCTTTCTGTCTCCGGCTCCGAAAAGCTGCCGTTCATTTTCTGAATATCTGCCATAGCCCGTCCCACCTTATCCGTGGGAACCTCCAAACGAAATTCGTAGTACGGTTCCAGAAGGACGCTTTGGGCCTGCATAAGCCCCTGGCGCACCGCCCGGTAGGTAGCCTGGCGGAAATCTCCGCCCTCCGTGTGCTTCACATGGGCCCGTCCTGCAGTCAGCGTAATCTTCATATCCGTAATCTCCGCGCCTGTCAGGACACCCGGATGCTTCTTTTCTGCCAGATGGGTAAGAATCAGTCTCTGCCAGTTCCGATCCAGCAAGTCTTCGCTGCACTCGCTTGCGAATGTGAGACCGCTCCCCGGCTCTCCTGGTTCCATCCGCAGATGGACTTCCGCATAGTGGCGGAGCGGTTCAAAATGGCCCACTCCCTCCACTGCGGAGGTGATGGTTTCTTTATAGACAATGCTTCCTGCTCCAAATTCCACCGGAATGCCCCAGCGCTTTTCCATAAGGCTTTTCAAGATCTCTATCTGGACTTCTCCCATGACCTGGACATGAATCTCCCCCAGCTGCTCCTTCCACACCACATGAAGCTCCGGCAGTTCCTCTTCCAGCTGGCGCAGGCGGGCAAGCATAGCCGGCGTGTCGCAGTCCGGCGGCAGCAGAATCTGATAAGCCAGCACCGGTTCCAGACTGGGCGTTCCCGCCTGGTCCTCCGCACCCAGCCCCTCCCCGGCCCGGGTGCGGAGAAGCCCCGTCACCGCACAGACGGTTCCCGCTTCCGCCCGGGGAACCGTCTCATACCCGGAGCCGGAATAAATGCGGATCTGATCCGCCTTTTCTTCCCAGGCCTTCCCGTTGTCCCGGCCGCAAAGGAGCATTTTTACTTTCAAGCTTCCTCCGGTAATCTTTAAATGGGTCAGCCGGTTTCCCTGTTCGTCCCGGCTGATCTTATATACCCTGGCGCCGAACGCCTGCGGATACCGGGGCGGACGGGCGTAACGGGCCAGATCCCGGAGAAATCCTTCTACCCCTTCCATTTTCAGGGCAGAACCGAAATAGCAGGGAAACACTTTGCGCCCCGCAATCTGTCCGGCAATCTCATCCTCCGTCAGAGCCCCCCGCTCCAGATAGGCTTCCAGCAGCTCTTCGCTGCACACTGCCAATTCTTCACTCCAGGCCTCCCGCTCCCGGCCCGGGGAAAAGTCTACACAGTGATCCCCCAGCTTCTCCCGCAATTCTGCCATAAGCCGTGTCTTATCCGTTCCGTCCTGATCCATTTTATTGACAAATAAAAAAACAGGAACCTGGTAACGGCAAAGCAGTCTCCAGAGTGTGCGCACATGTCCCTGCACCCCGTCGGCCCCGCTGATTACCAAGACTGCATAGTCCAGCACGGAAAGCGTCCGCTCCATCTCCGCCGAAAAATCCACGTGGCCCGGCGTGTCCAAAAGCGTCACCTCCATTCCTTCCAGCGTCAAGACCGCCTGCTTGGAGAAAATGGTGATTCCTCTGGCCCGTTCCAGTTCATGGGTGTCCAGATGGGCGTTTCCATGATCCACCCTTCCGGCTCTGCGGATACTGCCGCATTGGTAGAGGATAGCTTCCGCCAGAGTGGTTTTCCCGGCGTCTACATGGGCCAAAAGGCCAAGAACTAATTTTTTTGTTTTCATATATCCAGCTTCCATTTTTTATAACCAGTCCAAAGCTTTTTCCTTTATTTTGTTATACCATTCATTTTCGTCTTTTGAGACTTTTGCTTGTTCCAATGAATATTCAAAAATCTTTTTTACTTGCTTCGGATTTGGTATATATCCAGCTCTGCGTGACTGTTCAACCATATGAATAAACACATCCAGTTCCAAGGGAACTATCACAGAATGTCCGCCGTAAAATGCAATATTCATTGTATGTAATGAATAAAAATAAGCAATGCAGGACTCATTGATTTTTGGAGCAATAAATAAGCAATATGCGTCTTTACCCGTATCTTTTTTTAACTTAGCCAAATGTCTGGAAACTGGTTCTCCTTCTGCCTCATACTGCCTTTGGCCTGACTGCATCGTTACTTCCACCGCCAGACCGAAATCACCATAATTACAAACAATATCTGCCATATTTCCCTGTGCCGTTGACATTGGCTGCCCTTTATCATCCAATTTCAAATTGGCTTTTATATCTCCTCCATCCAGCATGGTCATAGCTCTCCATGTGTTCCACTCTAGCATCAGAGGCGCATCATAAAAATTATTGGATTTAATATCCTCAAAAGTATTCATTACATCGTCGTAATTTTTGTATTCTTTTAAATCTCTTACCTGCTCCTCAATAATCGTTTTCTTTTTATTTTGAATAGCTTGATCCAACTGATCTTTTAATTGTTCTATGGTCTGCCCACGTAAATCTCCAGATATATCTGTAGACTCGGCAATTTGTCTAAGTACCCTCTCCCTGTCATCAGAATACAGTACTGGACTGGCCGGATCGAATAAATACTTTTTATACTTTTCTTCATCATCTACAAACACTGGTTTTCTATCTACATGATTTAAAAAAAATTCAACCTCTTCTCTTTTTTCAGGCATAATTGAAAGAGAGTGCCCTCTTTGAGAAATTTCTACCATACCAGTTGCACGCAAATACCGGAAACAAGCATCCGCATAATCCCTCATATTGCGTGCTTTTGTCCTTACAAATTTATCTAAAGATTTATCTTTTGACTCTCTTGTCTGCGTATTACCTTCACAAATATTATCCTGATATATTCTTTCTACTTCTTTTCGTAAATAGCTGCCTCTGAAAGTTTTGTAACTCGCAGAGGCATATGTTTTCATTCTTCTAAATTGTTTTATATCTGCAGCTACTTCATCAAATTTTGTATAATGTGTCAACTGCATCCCAAATATCATTAACTCATCAAAGCTTACCGTTCCCAGCTCATAAATTAACCGGAACATTTCCAAATATGGCTTTACACCAAATGCTCCGTCAAATTGCTTCGGTTCCATATGATATGGGGACGGCAACTGAAATTTTAATAACTGTCTCAGCAGAATTTCTTCTGTCCTTTTTCCGAGAATTAGCTGTTTCCCTGGTTCTGTCAATCTTATTGTAGGTTTCAAATCAACAAACCCCAAGGCTTTCGGCGCCCGGTTGATACGATCTCTCGCACTAAAAGCCATTTCTTTCGCTGAACCTTCCCCTTGAAAATATTTCCCCTGTGCCAATCTTTTTATAAAATCAATCTGTGTTACCGGATTCCAGACTTTACCCTCAAAGTCTTCTGCTAATACTTTTATTTCCGGAATCATCTTCAAAGGTGTTCTGGGCGACGTAGTAAAAAACAACGTTTTACTCTTTAAATAAGCCATCAAACTGCTCCGATCTTATAGTTTGTTACGATAATATGTTTCGCATCTGCTTTAAACCGGTTTCTTATATTTACTGCATATGATTTATCATACTCTTCTACAATACTCTTTCCGTACAGTTCTTCTGTCAAAGATGTTTTGCCAATCACTAATAGAGCCCTGCAGGAAAGATTTTTAAAATCATTGGCCAATCTTCTATGTTCATCCTCTCCAAATCCTCCCCTATAAGTATCATTTCCATAATCTGAAAAAATACAGTCATACGGAGGATCTAAGAAAATAAAATCATTTTGTTCTGCCATCTCAAATATCTTTGCATAGTCACAATTATAAATTTGTGTTCTATTTAAAAGCTTATAATGTTCCTCTGTTATCAGTTTTGTATTAAAATTCTTATATCTGCCAAAGGGCACATTGTATTCTCCATTCGCATTATATCTTATCATGCCGGAATAAGCTGTTTTGTTTATAAAATAATAGATAACAGAAGAAAGATATTCTGTCTCCACTTTACCGTTAAAAGCATCCCGCATCATATAATAAAATGCTTCGTTTTTATTTTCCACACGCTCTTGAGGATTTTGGGCTTTTAATTGTTCATATGCTCTCTGGTTTTTCTCATATATTTTCTGTAAGGCATCTAACTGTACCCGGGCTACCGGATATTTTTCCTGTATTTCTTTATAAAACATATATAATTTGAAATTTATATCATTTATAATTGCTCTTTCAGGCTGAAGATAAAAATACAAAGCCCCTCCGCCAAAAAAGGGTTCTATATATCTTGCATATGCATCAGGCATATTCCTGACAAAGTGAACAATCTCTTTTGATTTTCCTCCCCTATATTTAATCATCGGATTCATTCACACTGCCTCCTTGAAATATCCGTCATACACCTGTTTATCTTTTTATCAATTAAGTATATCACAATCCATTCAATAAAAAAACCCACAAACAAAATCTGTCTGCGGGTTTCCATATTTTCTGTCCGCAGATAACAAGATTTTACTCTATGTGCTATGCTATAGCCTCCTTAGCATACGGTAAATCATATAATGTATCCGGATCAATATCAAGACATGTAGTATTATCCCAATTTCCACTAATGTCCCACGCAAGAGTATCATTCATCACGGTACATCTGTCCATAAAAATTTCAATTTCTTTTAAGCAGCAAAAAGCTTCTTTTTCAATCATATGCGACATATCATAATGTACGATCTTCCCGTCTTCAAAATATACATATACGGAATAATCCCGCATTGGCACAACCTGAACTACCTTCGGAAACATACTATCACCTCCGTTACACTAATGGATTAATTCTGTTCAATGGCTTTCCATCCTTTGATAATTCCCAACTCTGCATCAATTCATCCTGATGAAGAACACACCATGCCAAAATCAATTTTAACTGCCTTGAAGGTAACGCTCCTTTAATCACTCTTGCCTCATCAATTCTAACAATCGCTTTATTTCCATGTATATTCCGCGTGGAAATGCGGCGGATTATGATCGTCATAATACATGGTTACCCGTATTCCATAAAACAGTGAAATTTCTGGCATTACTAATTCCTCCATTCCTTCCAAATTTAATTTGAGTATATCACAATCCATCCAATAAAAAAACCCACAAACAAAATCTGTCTGTGGGTTTCCATATTTTCTGTCCGCAGATAACTGCTTATCTCTTTGAGAACTGCGGAGCGCGACGAGCCGCTTTGAGGCCGTATTTCTTACGCTCTTTCATTCTCGGGTCGCGGGTGAGATAACCGGCCTTCTTCAGGATGGGACGGTAATCCGGGTCTGCCTGGAGCAGAGCTCTCGCGATGCCGTGGCGGATAGCTCCTGCCTGTCCGGTATAGCCGCCGCCGCGTACATTCACCAGTACGTCGAACTTATCTACGGTCTCGGTGGCAACCATAGGCTGACGCACGATAACCTTCAGGGTCTCCAGTCCGAGATACTCGTCAATGCTTCTCTTGTTAATGGTAATATTTCCAGTGCCGGGTACCAGGTACACTCTGGCGATTGATTTCTTTCTTCTGCCTGTTCCGTAGAATTTTGAATTAGCCACTGTAGATTTCCTCCTTTAACGTTCCTTCAACTAAAATGTTAATACTTCCGGTTTCTGCGCCTGGTGATTGTGCTCCGGCCCTGCATACACATGAAGCTTGGTGTACATCTGCCTTCCCAGCGGTCCCTTCGGAAGCATGCCCTTTACAGCGAGTTCTACGACTTTCTCAGGTTTCTTCGCCATCATCTCGCGCAGGGTGGTCTCTTTCATGCCTCCCACGTAATCAGAATGATGGTAGTAAATTTTCTGGTCCAACTTCTTCCCGGTCACTTTGATCTTGTCAGCGTTTACGATGATCACATAATCGCCGGTATCAATGTGCGGTGTAAAAATTGCCTTGTTCTTTCCTCTTAATACCTTAGCTACCTCAGAAGCTAAGCGTCCTAATGTATATCCGGTAGCATCTACTACATACCACTTTCTTTCAACGGTTGCCGGACTGGCCATGTAACTCTTCATTGGTTTTCCTCCTGGATCATTAATAGAATCTTCTATGGAAAAATGTCGTTACCGGGGCTATGGCTTAGACATTTTCTCACCACGTCACATTGAAATATTATATTATACTCACCCGTGTGTGTCAACCCGTTTTTTTGAAATAAGTTGCCAAATAATTGCCCGGAAACAAGCAGAAACAGGCACTTTCTCACACTTCCTCCGGCTTTGGACTATAGGTCATCCCGGTCAGGGTCAGACCCTTAGCCGGGGCGGTAGGACCTGCCGCCTGACGATCCGCGGCCTCCAGCACGGTCTGCATATCCTCCGGCTCAAAAGCTCCCAGTCCCACCTGGATCAGAGTCCCGGCAATAATTCTTACCATGTTATACAGAAAGCCGTTTCCGGACACACGGATGCAGATCAGGTCTCCCTCCTGCTCCACCCGCAGATCATAAACCGTGCGCACGGTGGTCTCCGCCTGGGTATGAATGCTGCAAAAACTTTTGAAATCATGCTCCCCGCAGAAATACGGACAGGCAGCTTTCATCCGCTCTACGTCTAATTTCCGGCGAAAGAAATAGGAGTTCAAACGAAGCTCCGGCTGTTCAAACTCCCGGTTTAAAATCCGGTACTCATAAAACTTGGTGCAGGCCCTTTTCCGGGGATGAAAATCCTCCGGCACCTGCCGGGATCCCTGTACCCTAATATCCTCCGGCAGCCGGCTGTTCAGGGCATAAGAAATTTTCTCTGCCGGCATCCGGGTCTTTGTGTCAAAGACGGCCACATTTCCCCGGGCATGAACGCCGGAATCCGTCCGGCTGGCCCCAATCACCGCAATGTCTTCCCCAAAAAGGGCGGAAAGCTCCCGGTTCAAAACTCCTTCAATGGTCTCCCCGTTCTTCTGCACCTGCCATCCGCAGTAATTGGTCCCGTCGTAGGCCACCACCAGCAATACACGCATCATACCACCACTCTCACCGCAATAATTACCGCCAGGAAACAGACCGCAGCCCCGTAGGCCGCATAATCTCTCCTCTGGTAGGCCAGAGGTTTCATCTTGGTGCGTCCTTCCCCGCCCCGGTAGCAGCGGGCCTCCATTGCCATTGCCAGGTCATGGGCTCTCTGGAACGCAGAGATAAACAAAGGCACCAGAAGAGGGACAAGATTCCTTGCCTTCTGCATGAGATTTCCGTGCTCGAAGTCAGCCCCCCTTGCCATCTGGGCCTTCATAATCTTGTCGGTCTCCTCCATCAAGATGGGAATAAAGCGCAGAGCAATGGACATCATCATAGAAATCTCGTGTACCGGCACACGCAGCTTCTTTAAGGGACTTAGAAGACGCTCCATGCCGTCCGTCAGATCATTGGGCGTAGTGGTCAAGGTCATCACCGAAGAGCCTATGATAAGGTATATGAGGCGCACTGCCATAAAAGCTGCCGTCCTAAGACCCGTATCCGTAATCTGCAGCTTCCAGAACTGAACCAAAACCCGCTCTCCCGGCGTGAGAAAAAGATTAAATACCACCGTGATCATCAAAATCATGATAATGGCCTTCAAACCGCGGATCATAAATTTAAAAGGCACCTTGGACAGCCGGATCACCCAGGCCAGGAACAAGGTAGCTGCCAGATAGCCCCACCAGCTGCTGACCAGAAAAAGGGCCGTCAGAAATACCAGGGTTGTCACCAGTTTCACCCTGGGATCCAGTTTATGAAGAATGGAATCGGCCGGGTAGTACTGTCCCAGCGTTATATCTCGAATCATGGATTTCCCTTCCCAAGCGCTGCCAGAATCGTATCCCGCGCTTCCTCCACTGTTGTAGCATCCGCGTCCACCCGGAAGCCTTTCTCTTTCAAAGCGTGCATCAGATAGGTCACCTCCGGAGCTGCCAGCCCCACGGCCTCCAGCTCCCGGTAATGGCGGAACACCTCCCTGGGCGTGTCGTGATACATCACTTCTCCCTGGTTCATAACAATAATCCGCTCCACGTATTTCGCCACATCCTCCATGCTGTGGGAGACCAGCACAATGGTAATCCCCTTCTCCCGGTGCAGCTTCTGAATCTGATCCAGAATCTCGTCCCGGCCTCTGGGATCCAGCCCTGCCGTAGGCTCGTCCAGAATGAGTACCTCCGGTTCCATGGCCAGTACGCCGGCAATAGCCGCCCGGCGCTTCTGGCCTCCGGACAGCTCAAAGGGAGACTGCCTGTAAAACTTTTCCGAAAGTCCTGCCATGCGCAGGGCTGCTTTTGCCCGCTCCTGGGCCTCCTCCTTGGAAAGTCCCTGGTTCTTGGGCCCGAAGCACACATCGCTTAACACATCCACTTCAAAAAGCTGATGCTCCGGATACTGGAAAACCAGCCCTACCCGGCTGCGCAGCTTGCGCATATCGTAACCGGGAGCATAGATATCCTCCCCATGAAAATAAATATGGCCGCTGGTGGCCTTCATAAGGCCGTTCAAATGCTGCACCAAAGTAGATTTCCCGGAACCCGTATGTCCGATCAGGCCGATAAACTGTCCGTCTCCAATCTCCAGGCTTACATTTTTCAGGGCATGAATCTCGTAGGCGGTATCCGGGCTGTATACGTAATTTACCTGCTCTAACTTAATTGACATAAGGCCTCCACCAACTCTTCCCGGCTCAAAATCCCGTCCGGCAGATTCACGCCCGCCTTTTTCAGCTCCCAGGCCAAAAGCGTGGCCTGGGGAACATCCAGGCGGTAGGATTTCAATTCCTCCACCCTGGAAAAGATTTCCCGGGGCGTCCCCTCCATGACCACCCGTCCGCTGTCCATGACAAATACCCGGTCCGCGTGAATCACTTCTTCCATATAATGTGTGATCAGAATCACCGTAATCTCTTCCACCTGGTTCAGGGCACGAACCGCACGGATCACTTCCCTGCGCCCGTTGGGATCCAGCATGGCCGTAGGCTCATCCAATACGATGCACTGCGGGTGCATAGCCACCACTCCCGCAATGGCCACCCGCTGTTTCTGGCCCCCGGACAGCTTATTGGGAGAGTGATGCCTGTATTTCAGCATATCTACGGCTTTCAGGCTCTCCTCCACACGCTCCCAAATCTCCTTTGTGGGAACGCCCATGTTCTCCGGGCCGAAGCCTACATCCTCTTCCACAACGGTTCCGATGATCTGGTTGTCTGGATTCTGGAAAACCATTCCCGCACTCTGCCGGATCTCCCAGAGATTTTCTTCCTTCCCTGTATCTTTTCCGCCGACCCAGACCGTTCCGCCGGTGGGCGTCAAAATGGCGTTGATATGCTTGGCCAATGTGGACTTCCCGGAACCGTTGTGGCCCAGAATAGCTACAAACTCTCCTTTTTCCACATGGAGGCTGACATTGTCCACCGCCCGCGTGGCCTCGGTCTCCCTGCCCTCCTCGTCGTACCTATGATATTCATATACCAGTTCCTCTGCCCGCAGCATTTCGCCGGGCTGCCCTGTTCTTTCCATACGTCTTTCGGCCTCTCCCTGCTTTTCCCTCTGTGACACTTCTGTTTATTTTATAATATCCGTTATTCTTTTGCAAGCAGATTCTGTCTAAGGAGCCGCTTGCGAACAGCAGGACCTACCGCTGCTGCCAGGAAAATTTTCGCCAAGTCTCCGGGAATAAAAGGAATCACGCCTGCCCACAGGGCCTCACCAAAACCCATATGAGCCATATAGGCCAGCCATATGGTTCCGAAAGCATCGAGTACCACGGCCCCCAGCAGAAGTCCCGCTGCCTGCATGACCCTCTCCCGGATGCCGGTTCCCGGAAACTTGTCTGCAAAATAACCGCCGATAAGAGCCAGAAAAATGTAGCCTACCAAATATCCGCCGGTAGGTCCTGCCAGCTTTCCCACGCCCCCGCTGAAACCGGAAAACACAGGAAGCCCTATCAGCCCAATCAAAAGATACAAAAGGCAGCTTAACGTGCCGAATTTCATTCCGAGAATCAGAACGGAAAGGCAGATAGCCAGATTGGCAAGGGAAATGGGTATCGGGCTGACGGGAATGGTCAGGGTCATGGGGCCCAGAATGCAGATCAGCGCCGTCATAAGTCCCGTCACAGCCAGTTGATAAGCAGTAAATGATTTTTGTTCCATAATATGATTCCTCCATATGTAATTTTGTGACACGGTTCTCGTATGCAAGTATACGAAATCAAAAACAGATTGTCAACCATTTAATATTTTTGGTTAACAATCTGTTTTTCCACCTTACATTCCATCTTATTTCTCTTTTCCCCGTTTCTCCCAGACGTCCGGTTCCTTCGGCAGTTCCAGCCCCAGGACCTTTTCCTCCAGAAGGGAAGCCTCCGTTTCCAGTTCTTTTTGTACTTGTTCCCTGATTTTTTGGGAAATGGACGTCTCAAGCATTCCTTTCTTTTTCCTCACGCGCCATTTCAAATATTCGCTCACCCCCATTGTCAGCCTCCGTGTACATGTATTGTCTGCATTATATCACATATGCTACGTATATTCTATCTTTTTCAACGGTTTATAACTCTTTATCACAAAACGTATAGTATTATAGAATAATAGGTATCATGATCGTATGGAGCTACTTTTATGTACGAAGAGAATTTTTGCATCAAAAGAATCAAAGAACTGATGGAGAGAAACAACTACAACCCTTACCGCCTGGCTAAGAAATCAGGCATTTCCCTTTCTACGCTGACTTCCATGTTTGAGAAAAACACGGACCCGCGGGTACAGACCATAGAAAAAATCTGCTCTGCCTGCGGAATCTCCGTTTCCCAGTTTTTCGATCATTCTTCCCGTGATCTAACCGACACCCAGGAATATATTCTGGATGCCTTTAACCGTCTGTCTCCCGGTGATCAGGAGCATTTGATCTCGTACTTAAATTACCTCTCGGAGCATAAATAGAAAGCCGCCGGGACAATCATAGAGCCGGGAATCCCTTATGGAATTCCCGGCTCATACATTTTCTTATTTCCTCATTCCATCACCCGGATCGTCTCCTCAATACAGGCAATCTCCTGATCCGTCAGCCCATACTTCTCATAGAGCTGCCGCTCAATTCCGGCCACTGTCCCGCTCCAGTCAATATCCGATTTCTCCGTAAAATCCTGCATCGGCACAAAGCGGTACACAATCTGCGTCACATTCTGGGATGATTTAACGGTCTGCACCAGAAAACGCAGAAAACGCGTCTTCATATATTTTGCAAGATTCTCCGCCTCAAAAAGAGTGTCAAATTTCCCAATGGGAATCAGGGAATCCGTACAGGCAGAAAAGGGTTCTCCCACATAGGGATAGCCGATAACCTTCTGGTCGCTGTTGGGGTTTCCGGCAGACTTGGAGACAAACACCTTATACTTGCGGAAAATCTCCGTATTTTTTTTCACTGCCTCCGGTTTCATATAGCGGACCGCATTGGCCTTGCACCGCAGGGGCACGCTGCCTTCAAAAGGTTCCGGCCGGGAAACTGCATTTACCACCGAAGGTTTTCCGATAATCCCAAAGGCGTTCCGGCCGGTTGTAATCTCTGTCAGGGGCTTGAAATCTTTCCCCCGGACTTTTTCCAGAATGGGCAGGGTATCCATATCGCTGATCACAATGTCCAGCCCTTCTGCAAACAGGCTCCGGCGGACGGGCTCCCTCTGATCCCGGTAAAAATCCAGCTCTCCCTCGTACCCTCTGCATGCAAGGAAATACTGGATCCCGCCTTTGATCTCCACATTCGGAAAGAGCTCCCTGGCATCCTGTACGTAATACATTTTTTGAATATGATTGTGCTCCCGGATATACTTTCTCAGTTTAATAAAGGACTTATCCTGGGCGTCACCCGCAAACCACCGGGCCGGCGTAATCAAGCAAACATACTCTGCCCCAAGCTCCATGGCCCCAATCATATAATACGGAAAAAGCTGGCGGCTTAAGGAGGAGTTGTCCGTATCGCTGTGAATAACCTCCTGATAGGGCGGATTTCCCACCACTGCTTCAAATTTCATTATGTTCCCTCCAACCGGCGGATGTTCCAGGGAAATCTCCTTTAACGGTTTTCCCTGAGACAAAATCCGGGCAATTTTCTCATAATCCACCTGGGTCTCTCCCTGGCAGGTCTTTGTGATTTTCAGAAGATCATAAGAATAAAAGGACTCTGCAATACAGGCCGTGTTCAGACCAAGCACCTCATATATTTTTCGGGTAAATTCATAGGCAACGGAGGAAGTGGGAATCGTCCAGACCGCATCCTTTATGTCTTCCCTGTCAAGCCCCAGCTTCTCACAGCGCCTGCTGACCGCAATGGCAAACTCTCCCGCCTTGCCTGCCAGATCCAGAATCACATGGTTTTTTCCTGCAAGCTTACGAAAACAAGCATCCGGCAATAAGTCTGTCATTTTCTCCGTCACCTGCTCCGGCGTGGCCACCTCGGAAGAAGAAAGCCTTTCAAACTTCCGTATGGCCGTCAGGGCCCGTTCCATGGGCGGAAGGGACGAATCCTTAGCCAGACGGCTGATATTTTGGATTTTGTAATCCAGACGGCTCAGCACAAAGGCATTCATATGAACGGCAAAAAGCTGTAGCACGCCCCGGCTGATCTGCAGGTTTCGCGCAATTCTCGGATTCTCTCCCTGATTGAGGGTGTCCAGAATTTCTTCCAGAGAGTATACCTCATCCTTTGTGAGAAAGGCATAAAACAAAAGGCGGGAATAATAGGTACGGAATTTGTCTTCCAGTTTTTTCCAATCCCACTCGTCTGGGTTCTCCTTTTCCCGCACTTCCTCTTTCGGAGTTTGCTCTGTATCCGGCTCCCCGTCTATATCCGGGATCTCCAGCTCCGTCTCCTCTCCCTCCACAGCCCCTGTTTCAAAGCCCTGGTTAGACCCCAGAGCTGCCTGGCGCTCAATGAGGCGGCGGATCTCTTCGTGGTTTAAGAGGGAAAGATCCACGGGAATCTCCCGTGCTTCGTCCATAACGCCCCGGCTGTTGGAATAAGCGCTTACAGCGCTCAAGATATCCGCAGGCTCCACCCGCTCCATCCGGTCCCGGTTGATCGTCACAATGGGAGAAATCCGAAGCTCCTCCTTCATGCGTTCCCGGAGACGGAGGTTGCCGTTCTTCTCCGTATTGGCGTTGTAGATCAAAGACTTCTGCTCCTGCATGCGGAACATCCGGTGAGGATCAAAATCCACCAGCAGGGTCTGGGGTTTCCGGTTATAGCGGATGGTCTTTCCCTCCGGATCCGTCAGCGTTTGTACATACTGGTTCTGGAGCCGGAATACGGCCTGGTCGTACTCCTGCGGAGAAGCCGTATCCTTAAAATAAATCATCGTATCCCACTGCTCCACCGTGCTCCCGGTCAGCATCCGGTTCACCGTCAGGGTCAGGGTCTTCTCTCCTTGCGCCTCGCATTCCCGGATCCGCTCTTTCACATCCCGGCTGCTCTTATAACGTCCCGGACGATCCACACCCGAAATGTTAACCAGCTTGTAGCCTCCCAGATTTTTGAACCGGCCCCGCTCCCGCTCAATCAAAACTTCCAGGGCATCACAGGAAGCACAGTAGGGCAGGACGCAGACCATATGCCTGCACATGCTTCCTTCTTTGATCTTAGGATAGTCCAGAAAGCCTAAAAGGCCTTCCTCCTCCCTGCTGCCGTCAATGGCTTCCAAAAGCTCAAGGATCTCCTCCTCGTACACAAACCTTCTGTGCCCGCCGCCTTTGACATCCTTTTTCACGGAAACCGGCTGAAACAGAGCCGAAAAGGCATAGGTATAGCCGCTGCTTCGAAGTTCTCTCAGCCGCTTTACCGATGCCTGCCCCGGATGGAATGCAAAACGGATCATCTGCGGGAATCCGAAATAGGGATTTTCCCACTCCTCCTCCCCGGAAAGCAAATGTTCCCTGTCCCACGCTTCCTGGGCCTTTACAATATCGGAAAACTGGCAGAAGCATACCAGATCCTCTCTGGAAAACTCGCTGCCCATCAGAATCCGGTAAGGAGTCCCCGACAAATGCAGGCGGATCCGGGCCCGCAGTATTTTCATCTGCTCCTCCGCCTCCGCAAAGGATACGGAGTCGTCATCCGCCTCTCTCTCCCGGAGAACCTGCCCGTACTTCTCTGCCCTGGCTCCGAAATGAGTCTCGTCCACAATCAGGAGATCCGCCGTCCGGTCAAACAGTTCCCGGTGCTTCTCCTTGATCTTCTCTCCCTGGAGATCCTGCAGGGTCAAAAATACAGCGGCCTTTTTTCCCTCCCGAAACACGTTCTCAAGGGCATTCCGATCCCGCATCAGTTCCTCACTGCCCAGAAAAACGTATTCCCTGTTAAAATTTCCGGCGCTCTCTATGGTTTTCTTCCACTCCTCCTTCACATCTGCTTTGCCGGACACAATAAGAACCAGCTCTGCCCGGATGCTCTGGGCGCACAGCATAGAAGTAAACGATTTTCCGAACCGCATCACCGCATACATCAGAAGATTGGTCCGCCCTGCCTTCACTGCCTTTTGAAAGGCTTCTACTGTCTCGGCCTGGTTGGGCCGGGGTTCCCACTTTCCGGTGGAAGCGTAGGCATACGTCTGAGGCAGGTGATCCGAGGCCCTGTAAAACCGGTATTTTCCGGTTTTTTCCTTCCAGCTCCTGCGGATATCCCGGATAGACCGCCGCAGGTCTTCCGCGGAGGTATCCTTGAAAAACTCCCTGGAATAATAAAGCCCGGCCGGAAGCTCCTCTTCCCTTAAGCGCTCCTTTAAAAGCTCCGATTCCAAATAGCGGTGTACGGAGTAATCCCGGAAAAAGATCTCCCGGCCGAGAACTGCCTTGTCTTGAAATTCCTCTTTTAAGTCCGGAAAATATCTCCGCCACTCCTGAAGCCTTTGGGAAAGGGGACGGCAGGTATCACCGACTTTCAGGCAGTTTGGAATTGTATTGGTGGAAAAGGCATAAATCACAGGCTCCACACGGCCGATGAGCAACTCGTCCAGCAATTTCAAATTTTGCATTCTTTTTCATTTCCTTTTTGTGCCAGGCTGCGGTATTCCAGGGTCACTTTCGAGCGCCAGTCACGGATCCGGCAGTAAACAGGCTCCGGATTTCCCTTCTCCGGCGCATCCTCTCCCTTTGGAACCGTATACGTCACGCCGTCCATCTGCCAGATATTCCAGGAAATAACGGCAGAAATTTCTTCCAGTTCCTTCCGGGAGGGCTTCCTCTTAAGCTGCCGCTCCAGATACTCTGCATACGAAAAAAGGAGATTTCCCCTGGCCTGAAACAAGCTGTCCCCCTGATACTCATAGCCGTAAACACTCTCAAACGCCCGTCTGGCCCACCGGAGCCATTCTCCCTCCGAACCTGTATTTTCTCCTACAATACGCAGTTTCCGATCCAGCATGCCGATACGCTCGCCCAAGGGAATCTCTTCCCCGGTCACCACGTCATACCGGCTGGCTAGATAAGGGGCCTCCCCGCAGGTAATCTCCAGCCTCCTGGCATCCACATACGTTTTCCATGTCCTGGTTTTGTCTTCCGGAAAGAAAACCGGTTCCTTCCTGGTTCTCCAACTCCGGCCTTCACTCCGGTTAAACACCTCTGGGCGCCCGAACCATGCAGCATCAATCAGGTTATTCTGCTCGTTGCAGACCCAGGCAGGCGTAAACACTTCCGCTCTTCCTCTGGCACGGCTGCCCTTGGCATCCCACAATATGTTCTGCTTTGTGGTCCTGTCTTTACGCAGAATGTCCGCCACCCGGAGACCGTAAACCTCTGCAATTTTTTTCATCATGTCTGCCGGATCTGTCATTCCCATTACGCCTCAATCACTCCATTACTCTTTGCTGTTCAAAGGGGCAGTTCCCGGCCCGCTCCAGCATCCCATCCGTCAAATACAGTATCTCACTACTTTAACAATTTTCCCGGGGAAATTCAATAGATTCCTTCATGATTTTTTTCCAGAGAACTCCTCCCAGCAGCAAATACACCGCTGCCGTAAACTCATACAAAACCGGGCCGGGAAATCCCTGTCCCCAAAGGGAAAACCGGGCGGCAAGAAGGGTAGCCCCGTTGGCTGCCCCATGGGCGATGATCACCGGAAGCAAAGAATCCAGGCTCTCATATACCTGTGCAAAAAACAGGCCCAGGCAAAAGGCATAAAGTCCCTGGACCACATTTCCGTGAAACAGACCGAAGATCAGGGCACTTCCGAACACGGCTGCCCTGGGACCGGAAAAAACATCCCGGAGTCTGGGGTAAATCAAGCCCCGCATCAAAAGCTCCTCCAGCACCGGAGCACTGAGCACGCTGGCAGCAGCCTGGGACAGAGGGCTTGCGCCGTACAGCTCCGCCTGTACCGTCTCATATCCGCGGAAAAAACGGGGAAGAAATGTGAGTCCCAGAAAAAGATTCACGCCCCTGGAAATACAAACGGCTCCCGCAGCCGCCAGAAGCACTTCCCGAAATCCCCATTTCCGTTTCCAGCGGATCTTTCTCTCCTGCCTTAGACATTGCTCCCGGATCCGATCCCTTTGATACATCCAGGCAAATACCGGAATCAGGCAGCAGTTGGTGACTGTCAATAGCCACATCACCTGATCCTCCTCCAAAAGTCCCGGCCAGAATAAGGATAAAAAGAAAGGAACTGCCATATTTAACACATAATAGAGAAAAAGGGGAAACAGAATTTCCCCCGCCCCGCGCATCCGGTTTCTTCCGTTCATTTCTTATCCGCCCCGTCCTGTTCTCCCAAAGGCTTAAGTTCCCGGACATAATCTCCCGCACAGGCTCCGGCATCCTCTCCGATCAAGTTCAGGGCTTTCTGCGTAAAGTGAACACCCAGGCCGTCCATCATATCCGGACCGGTTAAGGTCCCCGGCAGCTGGGAAACCAGTACAATATCTTCCGAATTTCCGCAGATATCAAGCTGGGCCTGCCGGATCACGTCGTGATGTCCCGGATCTCCCAGGTGCTGTCCGATCTGAATGAGAAAACAAGTCTCTACTCCCTGCTCCTTCATATAATCCACCAGCGTATGAAGCCCTTCCTGATAAGCCTCTCCGGTGAGTTTTAGATTGGCATCCGCCTCACCCTGAAACCACACCATATAGATATGGCGGATCCGCACCCTTTCCTTCTTCAGGTGTTCCTTTGCCCCCGCCAGCCGGTTGGCCGCATCTTCTTTGAGCCCTTTGTTCAGCCAGCCGTTCATGGAAGAACTGCCCCTGGAGGCAGAGACAGCCACCACCGGCGTTCCCGTCTTCTCATAATAGGCGTTTACAAAGGAAGTCACAAGGGTTCCCTGGCGCTCCAGGATCTCCCGGTCATCTAAAGCTCCCTCCCGGTGTTCCTGTTCCCCAAAGGGTTCCGAGAGTACATGAATGGCATCCGGATCCGTAACGGCCCGGTACTCGTACCCTGCTCCCTCCGTCAGTTCCGGCGCCTCGGAAGCATCCCCGCAGGCACCGCTCATATTGCTCTGCCCCATAAACAAAATCACGTCCATGGTCCGGAAAGACTTCTGGTACAGATTAAAAGCCGCAATCAGAGCGCAGCACAGGAGGCTTAGCAGGACGATGGCTTTGGTATTGTATTTTTTCATCATAATTTTCTCCTCCAACCGATGCAAGCGTACCATATTGCGTACCTTTTATCAAGCTCCTTGCCGAATGAATTACGTATTTTCAACAGGATCTTTCATTTATTTTCACTTTTCTTCTAACTTACTTGACATCTCTTCTCCAAAGGCGTATAGTCAAGATAATCACATATAGCAAACTGCTAGGGGAGCCAAAGGCTGAGAAAGCGCACCACGCGCTGACCCTCAATACTTGAACCGGTTAATACCGGCGTAAGGAAGCTTTTTTTCGTATCCCCTCCTGTGAAATTTTTAACCTAAGGAGGTCTTTTTTATGTCATTTTTTGTAACCAAAACCGTAGATGAATGGGGAACCTCATATTCCCTCACCGGAGCCGGGTATACCGCTCTGGTGGTTTTAATTCTGGTCCTGCTGCTGGCCGCCTGCTATCTCACCGGAGAAAAACGGCAGGTACAGACCAAACCTATGGTTTTTGCCGCCATGGCTATGGCCCTGGGCATGATCACTTCGTTCCTGAAGCTGTTTGAAGCTCCCATGGGCGGCTCCGTCACCCTGTTTTCCATGCTCTTTATCTGCTGCATCGGATACTGGTACGGACTCCGCACCGGCCTCATCACCGGCGTGGCCTACGGGCTTTTGCAGCTTATCGCCGATCCCTATATTATCAGCCTGCCCCAGATGATCACGGACTACCTGCTGGCTTTTGGCGCATTGGGACTCTCCGGTCTTTTCTCCAACCAGAAAAACGGCCTGATCAAGGGTTATATTGCAGGCGTTCTCGGCCGCTACCTCTTCGCCTTTCTGTCCGGGCTGATTTTCTTCGCCGCCTACGCGAAAGGCTCCGGCATGAGCGCGCCGGTCTACTCCCTGGCCTACAACGGAAGCTACTTAGGGATTGAGGCTGCCATGACACTGGTGATTCTCTCTGTTCCGGCAGTGAGCAAAGCCTTCGGACGGGTAAAGCAGATAGCAGTAAGCTGAAAAAGAAATCTATAAGCAAAAATACAGCAAATTTGAAATCAAAAAACATTTCTTCTGGAAAATACGTTTTCGAGAAGAAATGTTTTTTGATGTTTTTACAAACTATGGTGTCCCTGTCTTTCCCTTCACCACCGGTATCCACACCTCAAACACCGCATTCTGCGGATCCGGGTTCAGATAGACCTCTATATCCGGCGCATTTCCATACTCATACCCCGATGCAGGCAGCCATTCCATGACGATCCGCTGCTCCAGCTCTTGAATGGAGATATTGGTCCCCGCTCCTGGAAAAACAGCCCAGGTAGCTGCCGGAATCTCATATTCTTCAAACGCTCCCCGATCCTTCGTGCTGGCAACCGCAATAAAATATTTCCAGTCTTCTTCATCTCCGCAGGCGCTGACACCCAGAAGCCCCTTGGGCTCCGCATCCATCATCCCTGCCAGTTTCCCCACCGTTCCGTTCCTAGAAGCCTCCTGCCACATCTGCGGGACTACCTTGAAATTATTTTCAATCTGCCGGTCCAGGGGCGCGGACACCCCTACCACGCGGAACGCTTCTTTTGTCTCAATCCGATATTCCATTTCTTCTGCTCCTTTTACCATAACCTGAAACGAAATAGGCGGAAAGGATTTCACAGTGACACCTTCCTCCCGGACCGCAGAAGGTGCAATGCCGTGAACCGACTGGAAGGCCCTGTTAAAAGCCGTAGGAGAATGGTATCCGTACTTCTCCGCCACGTCAATGATTTTCATAGTCCCGCCCTGCAGATCTACTGCGGCCAGGGACATTTTTCTTCTGCGGATATATTCAGCCAGAGGAACACCTGCCATATAGGCAAACATCCTCTGAAAATGGTAAGCTGAACAGCAGGCTGTCTTTCCCAGCTGCTCATAATCTATCTCCTCCGTCAAGTGCTCCTCCATATACTTCATAGTCTCATTTAACCGTTCCACCCATTCCATAAAAAGCTCCTTTCTTCTATCCCCTTCAAAGATACCTTACCGGATCGTCCGATGATCCTGTCACACGGGACACCCAAAGGGTATGCAGGCCTGCACATTTAGAATAACACCTTCCGGCGCCTCTGTCCTCTTATTTTCTGCCCGGAAAAGAGAGGCAAAAACACCGTACAGAAAATCCTGTACGGCGTTTCAATTTGCTTTCTGTTATCTACATCCGCTCCGGCGCCTCAAACCCCAGAATCTCAATGCAGATCTCCAGCACCCGTTTCGTCAAAACCAATAGTCCCACCAGTCCGGCGCGCTTCTCTTCATCCTCTTCCCCAAGAATCTTCGTCTCATGGTAGAACTTGTTGAAGGCGTTTGCCAGCTCATAAATATAGGCGCAGATTTTGTGGGGGGCGGTCTCCTCGAAGGCGTTCTCCACCACGCCGCCAAATCTCGCCAGCTCCAGCATCAGGCTCTTCTGAGTCCCGCCGGAACAATCTCCCACCAGCTCTGCCTCCGGATCCCTTCCCAAAGCCCGGTACTTATTCAGGATGGACTTAATCCGCACAATGGTATAGAGAATATACGGACCCGTATTTCCCTCAAAAGAGGTGAAGCGATCCACGTCAAAAATGTAATCCTTGGACGCCTGGTTGGAGAGATCCCCGTATTTGATGGCGGAAAGCCCTACCACCTTTGCCGTCTCCCTGGCCTCCTCAGGGGAGATCTCCGGGTTCCCGGCAATCTTTCGGTACATCTCCTCGTTGATGTCCGCAATCAGGTTTTCCAGGCGCATAACGCCGCCTTCCCTGGTCTTAAAAGGCTTGCCGTCCTTCCCGTTCATAGTCCCGAAGCCGAGAAACAAAAGCTTGGTCTTTTCGTCCACAATCCCCGTCTTCCTGGCACAGCGGAACACCTGGACAAAGTGCATCTCCTGGCGCTTGTCCACCACATAGATAACAGCATCCGGATCAAACAGTTTCTTCCGCTCCACCAAGGTTGCCAGATCCGTGGTGGTATATAGGGAAGCCCCGTCGGATTTCAAAATCATACAGGGCGGAATTTCCTTGGTGTCTGTCTCCTCTTTTACATCCACCACCAAAGCGCCCTCGCTCTCATAGGCGTAGCCCTTTTCCTTCAGCTCTGCCACCAGGTCCGGAATATAGGGCTGTGCGTCGGACTCTCCCTTCCAAAGCTCAAACTCCACATTCAGGCTGGCGTAATTCTTTTTCAGATCCGCCACAGACACATTTAGGATGTGCTTCAGAACCGCCTGATACCCCCGGTGGCCGTGCTGCACCAGATAAGTGGCCTGCATAGCCTCTTCCTTGTATGCCTCGTCCGTCTTGGACCGGGCGCTGGCCGTGGGATAAATCTCTTCCAGCTCGGAAATGGTAAAAGGCGCCTCCTGGGGATATTCCCCTGTGTATTCCTCGTCGAAATACACCAGCTCCGGCTTCCTGCACCGAAGCTCCGTAATAATCAGTCCCATCTGCAGGCCCCAGTCCCCCAGATGAATATCCCCAATCATGTTGTGGCCCATAAAACGGCCCAGGCGTTTCACGCTCTCGCCGATAATGGCCGAGCGCAGGTGCCCTACATGAAGGGGTTTCGCCACGTTGGGCCCGCCGTAGTCCACCAGAATGGTACAGGGATGCTGTGTTTTCTCACACCCCAGCCGCTCGTCTTCTGCCATTTCCCGCAGATAATCCCGCACAAATGCAGCACTCAGCTTCATATTGATAAAACCGGGATTCACCGCGCAGACTTCCTCAAACAGAGCGCTCTTTTTCAGCTCCTCCGCTACTGCCGCCGCAATTTGAATAGGCGCACAATGATACTCCTTCGCAGCCGCCAGGCCGCCGTTGCACTGGTATTCGCACAAATCCGGGCGGTTGGATAAAGTAACCTTCCCGTACGCCCTGTCGTACCCGCAGGCTGCAAAAGCTCCTGCCGTCTCCTCGGTGATCCGATCCAGTAATTTTTTCATAATCACAGTTCCCCTCTGAAATTCTAGTTTAACAATGCCTGTACTTCTTCCCTGGTGGGCATCACCCGGAGCGCGCCCTTGCGGGTGGTAATAATGGAGGCCGCAGCGTTGGCAAAGGTGAGCATTTCCTCCAGATCCTTCTCCGTCAGCCCCTGAATGCCGTGGTCCAAAATATAATTGATCATGCTGGCGCAGAAGGTATCTCCGGCCCCAGTGGTCTCAATGGTATGTTCCTGGACAAAGCCTGCCTTTTCCACTGCTGCATCCCCGTAGTAGGCCTTGCTGCCCTGCTTGCCCATGGTGATACAGATCAGCGGAATGTCAAAGCGGTTGCGCACGGCTTCTACTCCCCGGTCCAGGCTGCGCTCTCCCGTAATAAATTCCAGCTCCTCCTCCGACATTTTCACGGCCGAACACTGGGACAGGCCGTACCAGATCTGCTCTTTGGCCTCCTGCAGATTCCTCCACAAAGGCGGGCGCAGATTGGGATCAAAGGTGACCATAACCTGATGCTTCCTGGCATATTCCAAAGCCTTTACCGTGGCGCCCCGGGTGGGTTCATCCGTCATAGAAACCGTTCCGAAATGGAAGACGCGGCTGGATGCAATCAGATCCTCCTGAACCTCCTCTGCCAAGATCATCATATCGGCTCCCGGCTTCCGGTAGAAGGAGAAGTCCCGGTCCCCGTCCTCCGCCGTATGCACGAAGGCCAGGGTTGTATGCACATTTTTATCCAGCAGCAGGTTTTCTGTCCCGATTCCCAGCTCCTCCAGGGAGGCCTTCAAAGTGCGCCCAAATTGATCCTGCCCCACTTTCCCGATAAAGGCCGTCTTCTTTCCCAGACGGTTCATCATGGCCAGCACATTGCAGGGCGCTCCCCCGGGATTGGCTTCAAACAGGGGATTTCCCTGGCCGCTCAGGCCGTTTTCCGTAAAATCAATCAGCAGCTCCCCCAGTGCGGTTACATCATACCTTTTTTCCATCTTCTTACCCCTTTCTAGTTTCGTTTTGCCAACACACGCTTAACCTTTACTTTCCCGCGCAAAATCACTATAATGATAATATAGTTATTATATGTAAATCATAGAGAAAAAGCAAATCTTTTATAACGGAGGACCCTATGAAACTAATTTCTTGGAATGTAAACGGACTGCGCGCCTGCGTGGGCAAAAACTTTCTGGAAGATTTTCAAAAACTGGACGCGGACATCTTCTGTCTGCAGGAGACGAAACTGCAAGAAGGCCAGATTGATCTGGAGCTCCCCGGCTACCGCCAGTACTGGAACTATGCGGAAAAGAAAGGGTACAGCGGCACTGCCGTTTTTACCAAACTGGAGCCCCTGTCCGTATCCTTCGGCATGGGCATAGAAGAGCACGACCATGAGGGGCGTGTCATCACTCTGGAATTTGAAAATTTTTACCTGGTGACGGTATACACTCCCAACTCCCAGGACGGTCTTGCCCGCCTGGATTACCGGATGAAATGGGAGGATGATTTTCTAGCTTACATTCTAAGACTGGACGCAGAGAAACCGGTGATTTATTGCGGAGATCTGAATGTGGCCCACAAAGAAATCGATCTGAAAAATCCCAAAACCAACCGGAAAAACGCCGGCTTTACCGACGAAGAACGGGACAAAATGTCCCAAGTGCTGAAATCCGGCTTTGTAGACACCTTCCGGCATTTTTATCCCGACGCGGAAGGCATTTATTCCTGGTGGTCCTACCGCTTCAAAGCCCGGGAAAAAAATGCCGGATGGCGCATCGACTACTTTATTGTATCGGAGCGTCTGGCCGGACAGCTGGCAGACGCAAACATTCACACCGAGATCTTCGGATCGGATCACTGTCCGGTGGAATTAACGCTCAAAGAGTTCTGACCCTGGCAAATTTCATCCATACAGCCCGGCCAGCAATCTCAGCACTGTGTCCCAAGGCAGTACACGGCTCAAAAGCACAAGCATCTGATTGGAAAGCCCCGCTACGGCATGACCGGGCATCCGTTTCCTTCCCAAAAGCCGTACTGCCTCCCCGGCCACACGCTCCGGCTTCATGCCTCTGCGCTCTGATGCCTCCATCTTTCCCACGGAACGGGAAATACGCCCTTGGTAGGCATCGTCTCCCTCCAGGGTCTTTTCCCGGTAATCCGTAAACTCCGTCTTCACATCGTTCAGCATCAGGCTGCAGGTCTGGATGCCGAAAGGCTTCAGCTCTATCCCCAATGCGTCCGAGAACGCGTTCAGTCCCGCCTTGCTCACAGAGTAAAAGCTCTGGAAAGGCAGAGGAAAAACTGCCGCCAGAGAGGAGACGAACAAAATCTTCCCTTCTCCCGCTTTCCGCATGGATGGAATCACCGCCTGGGTGCACCAGACGCTGCCCTCCAGGTTCACAGAAAGCTGCTTTTGGATCTCATCCCGGGAGGAAAATTCCACAGCCCCGGAAATACCCATCCCCGCGTTGTTCACCAGCACGTGGATGCGCCCTTCCCGTTCCAAAATCTTCTCTATAGCCCTCTCTGCGTTCTCTTTCACCGAAATGTCGCAGGCCAGAAAGCGGATCCCCGCTTTTTTCTCCGGGATGCTCCTGCAAAGCCCGTATACCCGGTACCCCTCCTGAAGGAGTCTCAGGGCAACGGCCCGCCCAATGCCCCTGGAAGCCCCTGTCACCACTGCAACCCGTCTCATTTCCCACTCCCTGCCAGATAATTGATAAACTGCTGGGCCGTCCGGCCTGAGATTCCTCCGTGGCTCAGCTCCCACTGATTGGCCTGGGCGCAAAGCTCCTGCTCGGAAAGGGTGATCTCCGGGCAGCGCTTCGCCAGTTCCTTCACAATCTGGAAATATTCTTTCTGGGAAGGCTTGGAATAGCTGATGGTCACACCGAAACGAGCCACCAGGGACAGCTTCTCCTGCATGGTATCCGAACGGTGCATTCCCTCGTCCTGCTCCAGATCACTCCTGTCTCCCCAAGTCTCCCGGATAATGTGCCTGCGGTTGGAAGTGGCATAAATCAGCACATTGTCCGGTTTGGTTTCCATGCCGCCCTCGATCACAGCCTTGAGAAATTTATACTCAATCTCAAATTCCTCAAAGGAAAGATCATCCATATAAATGATAAACCGGTAATTCCGGTTCTTAATCCGGGCAATGATGGCCGACAGATCCCGGAACTGGTGCTTGTAAATCTCAATCATGCGCAGGCCCTGATCGTAATACTCATTGAGAATGGCCTTGATGCTGGTGGATTTTCCTGTGCCGCTGTCTCCGAAAAGAAGCACATTGTTGGCAGGCAGCCCCTTCACAAAGGCTTCCGTATTGTCGATCAGCTTCTTTTTCTGAAGCTCATATCCCACCAGATCTGAGAGCATCACCTTATCCGTATTGTTGATGGGCAGAAACTCCACTCCATCCGGCAGGCTTTTGATGCGGAACGCCTTGTTCAGGCCGAACATGCCCACGCCGTAAGCCCGGTAAAAATCTGTGATAATCCGGAAAATTTCCTCCTCGTCTCCGGCCTCCTCAATCCGGGCGCTAACCGCCTGGACTTTTTCACTGACATTTTTATTATACATCCGCTCCTTCTTTACAATGGCCCGGTAACTGCACACCGTAGAAAAGCAGTCGATTCCCAGTTCCCTTTCAATGGGACCGAAATCAAAATCAAAGAGATTTTTAAAGATCCGGAAATCTCCTTTTGCAAAATGATTGACACTGCCTTCGCTGGCTCCCACCTTTTCGCTGGTCATGCTGAAAGAATTTTCATTGGTCAGAAGAAGAAAGGTGAGATAATTGTGCCACAAATTTTTGTCAAAACCATAGAGGGTGGAGAGATCCAAAAGCGCTTTTATCTGCTCATAGATCCGGGTAATCAATTCCTCCCTGCTGCTCTCTCCCCGGTCAAAATCCTCAAAAATGCGGGAGAGCTTCCCCAGGATGCTGTCTTCCCCCAAATCCCGGTACAATACTAATTTCGCTACTTCCTGATACATCGCACCAACCCTCTTTATTCACTGATTTCCAGTCCCGGATCCGGCCGTTCGCCCTTGCCCTCCGCCACTTCAAAGGAAAGACAGTGCAGAACTTCCTCCGCAGTATTGTTGAGCTCCGGAGAGGCTGATTGTACCGTCACGCCGATCCGCGTTTTTTCAAAATAAAGCACCCATTTCATATAGCCATCCTCTCCGGTTATCAGCCTGGCATATTTTGCCTCTCCCAGTTCTCCCAGCTCATCGATGGAAGAGCGGTTTTCTTCTATCCTAAGATCCAGGATATCCTCCGTGACAAAGGTGAGATAAAGAACGGTATCGCCCTCCCGGGTGTTCACCTTCAGACCGTTTTCCTTTTCCTCTATACGGTATTTATAATCGCTCTCCTCCTCGTTCAGAAGGACGCGGACAGTCTCCTCATTGTCCAGCTGAAAGAGCTGTCTGCTGAACACAGGCTCTTTTTCCCCGCAGGCGCCAAGTACGGCCGCAAGCGCCAATACGCATGCCAGCAGTGCAAATTTGTGTTTTGTCTGTTTATCCTTTTTCATCATAGACCTCCAGATTGTAAAAATATTATCCAAAATCATACAGAACCTCTTCAAATATTTATCACTCGCTGTCAATCAACACCTCTTTCCTACAAAAAGCAACCCATAGGCTTACCGGATTCCCCGATTTTCCTATCAGTATAGCGTATTTTTACTCAGATTACAATTATAACCCATCCAATCAAAAAAATAAACCCGCAAAACGCGGGTCTATTTCCTCTTTTTTCTTTTTTTTCCGCCAATCCGGAAGTGGTGCATGATCCCCAGGGTCAGCGCCCCTGCACAGAGCAGATAACGGATCATCGCAGATGTTCCCATAAAATTCATAAAGGGGTTGTACCAGTCAAGAATCTGGATAATAATAAACGCGA
Organism: uncultured Lachnospiraceae bacterium; assembly: GCA_910587955.1. Classification (GTDB taxonomy): domain Bacteria; phylum Bacillota; class Clostridia; order Lachnospirales; family Lachnospiraceae; genus Laedolimicola. The sequence continues at coordinate 47,145 of CAJUNN010000012.1, forward strand.
TGCCGCATATGATACAGAGATGCGCCGCTATTTCCCTTACCACTTTGATAAGCGTCTTCCCTTTCATTCAAATCCCCTCCGTAATAAAAATGCCGTCCTGAATCAGATACTCTCCCTGATAATAAGGATGGCTGGCCAGATTTCCCTGCATCATCATCAGGCTGGGTTTCCCGCCGTCCAGATTGTATGCCTTGGCACAGCCCAGCTCCTCAAATATTTCTCCCATCTCGTTCAAGAACATGCCCCTGGCCGTATCCCACTGTCTTCCGTCCACAGTCAGGAAGCAGTAATGCCCCGGCTCATAATACCCAATGGCTGTCCTGGGATGGGCCTGCCGGATATAGCTGGAAGTGACAAAATACTTCTTCGCCGTCCCATCCTCCTCCAGAAGGCTGGGACCGAAGATCCAGCTCTGGTAAGCGCCCCGGGCGATCAGCTCATCTGCGCTCAGATAGCCGGCCGGATAAATATCCATGGTTCCGTCCCAGTTCAGGACGCAGGTTTCCACATTGGTATTTTTCGCCCGGTAAATAACACCATTCCGTATAATCGTTCCGTTATCCACGTGCATATCATTTCCATAGGAATCACCGTTAATAATACACAGGGCATTTACCCGTTCCGCCACTTGCCCCAACTCTTCCTCATACCCTATGCCATACATGTTCTCTGCGAACACAGTCTGAAAACAAGTGATATCCGCCACATAAATATCGGCCACTGTATAGGAAACCACGCTTCCGTACATATCACTGACTCCGGTATCCTCTGTATAACGGGTAATTTCAATGGACACATTGGGGCTCTTATAAGAATTCTCAGTAGAAATCACGGTGTCGGAAAATTTATCCCGGAATTTCTCTTTCCAATCCTCCGCTGCCCACACCACATTGGTTTTCCGCCCCGCCACGCCGTCCGCCTCTACCTCCGCCTTAAGACTACTCATATCCGGCCGGTTGGAAGCCATGGCTTCCGTGCCTTCCTGGGGCAGGCGGTAATTGACAATATAAATAACCAGTACCAGCAATGCCGCAGCCAGAATATCAGCCGCAAGTATCAGCCATCTCTTTATCATTGGTCTCTCCCCCTCTGTAACGGTTTTTCTGAAAAAATAATCCTATTCTGCACTCCGTAGCTCACCAAAAACAATGTAATCTCTGTAAGAAGTTTCGCCGGATAAGGCGAAAGCGAAAATACCTTCCTATATAATTCCAGGACCAAGCTATTGCAGATCAGAATCCCCACAGCCAGGGCAGCGTATCCTCCTGCCGTTTTTACACTCTTCTTTCTATGAAACACATGACTGGTATTCATATGGTAGTTGTAATAACCGCTGATAAGTCTCGCCAGAACATTGGAGTACTGTACCCCATAAGGAATTCCGGCCAGCAGCTTCGTCCCAATCGTAAAAAGAACAAAATCCAACAGAAAACTGGACAGGGACGCCAGGGTAAACTTCAAAATATTTTTGTAGATCAAAAAAGAATCCCGGATTACATGAAAATGGGAAGAGGAATTCTCTGCATCCCGGTAAATGGTCTTTATTTTTACCTCCACTATGGGAACCTTTTCCTTCGCAAGAGCCAAAAGCACGTTCGTCTCATATTCATACCGCTCTCCCGGAATCTCCCCCATCCGGCCTATAAGCCCGGAATCAAAAGCCCGGAGCCCTGTCTGTGTATCGGAAACCGCAACCCCGGTTACAAGCCGGAAAATCATCCGGGTAATTCCGTTTCCCGCTCTTGATCTGAAGGGCATGTCCTTCCCCACATTCCGTACACCCAGCACCAGAGACATTTCATGCTTCAAAACCTCTTCAAACAGCCGAGCCATATCCTCCGGAAGATGCTGTCCGTCCGCATCCATAATTCCTACTCCGTCTGTGTCCGCAGCCTCTTTCTCTATGTATGCAAGGGCTGTCTTGATCGCCGCACCCTTGCCCCGGTTCTCCTCATGGCGAAGCACCTTGCCCCACCGGCTGACCTTCTCAAAAATTTCTTCATAGGCTTCCCCGCTTCCGTCATCCACCGTCAGAAGCTCATATCCCAGTTCCCGTACCCTCTGTGCAAGGGAAATCAAAGCCTCGTCAGGCTTATATGCCGGAATCACCACCAGATTCTTCATCGGAAATCTCCTCTCTCCCAAGCATTAAAAGCACTGATCCCGGAGGATTTTTCCATACACAAAAAAACATGCAGAAATCTCCGGCAGATACTCCCTGCCGTTCCGATCTTTGCACGTCTTCCCAAAGCATTTCGCTCTCTTCTTTGTATCCTAAGGCTGGGTTTTACCCCCCCCCTGCTTTGAACGGCCCCTTACACACAGGCCATATAGGTTTCTCATAAGTATTCTACCTCCACGGTCCAAATTCTTTAATAAGAATATCATACCAGGCCCAAACATGCAAGAATCAATTCCCCCCTTTCTTAAGAAATTCTGAATTTCCTGCAATCCCCTTGACATTTCTTGTTCCATCGTTTATTGTATTATTAAAGTAATACAATGATACACGCCCTTGCGGCGAAACAGTCTATATACCTCCTTGCAGGAGGGTTCCGGGGAACGTAAAATCCTTTTTACCCCCCCCCCTGGAAAAAAATGGACTTTTTACAAAAGATCAAGGGAGCGCCTTCGGGTGTACCTCTATGCCCTGAGAACACGGGCAGATCAGAGAAACACCCTTCGGGTGTACCTCTATGCCCTGAGAACACGGGCAGATCAGAGAAAGGAGTGACTATATGGCCTGGATTCTTGATGATTCCCGTCCTATCTATCTTCAGATTGTGGATCTCATCAAAACCGAAATTATTGCCGGCGTCTACCGGCCCGGCGACAAACTGCCTTCCGTACGGGATTTGGCGATGGAGGCTTCCGTAAATCCCAACACCATGCAGAAGGCTCTGACAGAACTGGAACGCAGCGGTCTGGTTTACACCCAGCGCACCAACGGAAGATTTATCACGGAGGATATTGCGAAAATGACAGAAATCAAAGAACAGCTTGCAAGAGAACAAATCCAAAACTTCCTGAAAGCCATGGAACAGCTGGGCTTTACCAAAGAAGAAATCAAGAAGCTTTTGCAGACTGAATTGAGGGAGGAACTGTAAATGGAACAACTTTTGATCTGTCAGAACCTGACAAAGAGGTACGGCTATAAGACAGCGCTGGACAGCATCAACCTGAATATTGAGCGCGGCCGTATCATCGGACTTCTGGGGCCAAACGGAAGCGGCAAAACAACCCTGATCAAACTGATCAACGGCTTGCTCTCCCCAACCTCAGGCTTCCTTGCCATCAACGGCTCCGCACCAGGACCGGAGACAAAAAAGGTAGTTTCCTATCTCCCGGAGCGGACCTATTTCAGCAGCTGGATGAAGGTTTCGGATATGCTGGATTTCTTCTGCGACTTTTATGTGGACTTTGACCGGAACCGGGCAGTGGAAATGCTTCACCGCCTGAATATCAATGAAGCTCATCGTCTGGGTACCATGTCCAAGGGAACGAAAGAAAAGGTCCAGCTGATTATGGTTATGAGCCGCAACGCCGATCTGTACTGCCTGGATGAGCCTATCGGCGGCGTGGACCCGGCTGCCCGGGACTATATCCTGCAGACCATTATCACCAACTACAATGAAAACGCATCGGTGCTCATTTCCACCCATTTGATTTCCGATATTGAAAATATCCTGGATGACGTGATTTTCATTCAGGACGGCCACATCCGCCTGCACGCCTCGGTGGATGAGATTCGGGAACAAGAAGGAAAATCCGTGGATGCGCTGTTCCGGGAGGTGTTCAGATGTTAGGAAAACTTATCAAACACGAATTCAAAGCAGTCAACCGCCTGATGATCCCCATGCACTTAGGGCTCATCCTGGTAACCATCGTTGGGCGCTTCTATGTACAATTTGCCGTAAACCGATGGCCAAGCTCTGCAATAGACGGCTATTTCACCTACAATGTCTGGGAGAACCTGATCAATTTTACACTGGTCTCTTTCTATGTGATCGCCCTCATTGCTATCTACGCCATCACCAATCTCTATCTGCTGGTGCTGCGGCCCCGGAAGAACCTGTTTACGGATGAAGGATACCTGACCCACACGCTTCCGGTATCTGCATCAGAGCATATCTTCAGCAAACTGCTGGTAGCGGCCGTATGGCAGCTGATTGACGGCCTGATGCTGATACTCTCAGTCATCGGCATGTTTGCCAATCAGGACTTTTTTGAAGGAGTAGCCACGGTATGGCCGGAAATGGTAGAATCCTTCCCCTACGTCTTCGGCGTATCGGCAGGCATCGGAATGCCGCTCTTCCTTCTGATGGCTCTTATGGATATGCTAAGCAGTATTCTGATTATTTATATGTGCCTGGCCATCGGACACAGCTTTAACAGCTACCGGATCCTAGCATCCATCGGAGTCTATGCAGGGGTCTCCATGATTACAAACCTTTTAAGTTCCGCATTTATGGCTCTATTCGGCATGAACACTTACGGACCCAGCATTTCCATGTTTCTGGTATCTTCCTCTGCTGTATCGGCCACGGATTACTTCTGGAGCACTTTTTGGTTCAATTCCATTCTGGCCGTTATCATGGGCGTCGGAGCCTTCCTGACCGCCAACTACTTTATGTCCAAACGGCTCAATCTGGAATAAAAAAATGTAAAATGTCTTTTAGAGGAGGCCTGCTGCTTTTGCAGGGGCCTCCTCTATTTCTGCGTAGAGATCACAGCTCTCCTCTCCTACCTCCCGGCCAAACGCACAAATACGGATTCCTACGGACCGGGCTGCGGCCAGCACCGGCTCCAGAGCTTCGCCGTGGTTGGCCCAGATAGCAATCACATCCGCATCCTCCGCCACCAGCTCATTGACAAACAGCATCTGGAATTCAATCGGATCCACCTGGCAAAGCACAAAATGTTCCGTCAATGCGGCCGCTTCCCTGGCATCCTTTTCCGCAACCTCCGGGATCCGGACCTCCAGCCTGGCCCCGGCCGCTTCTGCTTCCTCCCGGAACCGGGAAATGATCTCCTCATTCTCGCCGGCATCCTCACTGGTTAAAATCAGCCCTATGACCGGTTCCTCTGACTGGGGAGCAGCTTCCGTATCCACTGCCTGTCCGGTATCCTTCTCTCCGGTTTTGACTCTTGTGCAGCCGCCCAGAACCAGCAGCACAAGAGCCAAAGCCAGAAACTTCTTCCTCACACAATTTTTCCTCATTTATTCTGCCTTTCTGATGCCTGTGTATTCAATGGCGAAAAACCAGCTTTCCTCCCGGTCATGAATCAGCCACTCCTTCAAAAGCTTCATGGATTTGTGTTCCCGAAGCTGTTTTTTTACAAAATTTTTGTCGCGGGAGTAAAGGAACATCCTTCCGCCCTCTGCCAGAAGCTCTTCTCCCCGGTCAAACAGCTTTCCGTAGAGGAAATCCAGGTCATGCCCTGTTAGGTTCTTTCCTTTCACCGGCATATTGGTGACAATCTCGTCAAAGGGATACTGGTGGGTAAAATCCAGAAAATCCCGGTTGATATAATGTGCCGTCACCCGGGCTGCCCCGGCATTCTCCCTGGCGCCCTCAATAGCCGGACCGTAGCGATCCACCCCGTAGAGCGTATCTGCATGCACCCGGTAATTCCGCTCCAAAAGCATGGTTCCCACTCCGCAGAACGGATCCAGTACCCGTCCCTCTTCCTTAAGCCATGGGGCGGCAAGCTCCATCATAAGGGCTGCCAGGGAGGGATGAATGGAAGATGCCAGAACATGTTTCCGGTAGGAAAAACGCCGGTCCGGCAGAGTATATAACTTCAGCAGCGGATGAAACCCGCCGCGCCTTGTCTCTATCAGGCGCAGCTCCGCCTCATAATCAGACGGGGAATTTTCAAGCTTCCCTTCCGTGAGTGTCTGCAGCCGGGCTGCCAGCTTTCTGACAAAGGCCCCCCGCTGCTCCTGGGTCATAGAGCTTTTGCACTCCACCCGGAAGAAGAACGGGCCCTCCCCCTCATGAAAAGCTTCCAGAAGCTCCAGAAGGTTGGAAGCGGCAAGCTCCTCCGCCGCCGTCTCCGCCTTCACCTCCTCCGTATCCAGGCAGAAAAACAGATCCCGGAAGGTGCGGATCGAAAGCAGGGCTTCCGGGCTGCCTCCCAGAACCTTCACCCCGGCCTTTAGAAGCAGAACCTTTCCGCTGTCTATCTGCCGTGCCGTCTCTTCCCGGTAATTCCGGTTCGTGGTCAAAATCACATCCGCCGTCCCGTTTCCCCGGAAGCGGTGACGGGCCGGATGCCCGTATCTGCCAATCAGGGCATTCAGGGCTTCCAGCTCCTCACGGAGATGCTTCTCCGTCTCCGGCGTAACTTCCCGGGCCAGAACCTGCCTCCGCTGTTCCTCCAGCCAGTCCAGACAGCCGCTTAAGTCGCAGCCCTTAAGGGCTGTGAGATATGCACTTTTTACAAACCGGGTCTCCTCTTTCCCATAGGCCGCCAGCAGGTCTTCCCTGGCCGCCTCCGTTCCCAGGCTCCCCAAAAGCAGCGCCGCATGTTTGCGGATTTTCGGGTCTTTTTCCTTCAGGCATCCGGGCAGGAGCTCCGGATCCGCTCCGGCCAGCTCCCGAAGAAGCTGCTTTCCCTCCGGCTCCTGCAAAGCCGCCTTGATGGAAATTAGATTTTGGCGGACATCCTTAGCCTGCCGGATCTGTTCCCAGTATTCCCTTATTTTCACCATTTCTACCTCTTCATTTCTGTTATCGCAAAATCTCACTGAAACGCCAGGCAATACCGGCACAGGTTCCGCTCTCTTAGGGAGAAGAACTGCTCCCTGTGAAATCCCAGTTTTTCCAAAAGCCGCAGAGAGCCCAGATTTTCACTGTCCACATACGCGCTGACTCCCGGAAAATAAAGTACGGTTCTGGCATATTCCAGCACCGCCCGGCAGGCCTCCTCCGCATACCCCTGTCTCCGGTAGTTTCTCCCAATAAGGTAGCCCATGTCCACCTCGGAAAAATCCAGGTAATCGGCGATTCCAAAGCCCGCCCGTCCGATGAGCCTGCGGCTCTCCTTTTCTATCACCACCCACATGCCGAACTGGTACAGCCCGTACATATAGGCAATGTACGCCCGGATCCGCTCCTCCTCCTCTTTCCGCTCCAGGGAACATTCCGGGAAAAATCCGGCCGAATCTCCCTCCCGGTAGAGGGCGTTTACCGCGTCCAAATCCGCCAGGGTCATTTCCCGGATTAAGAGGCGCCTGGTTTCCGCAATCTGCACCGGAAGCCCGCAGGCCCTGGTATACACATTCTGCAGAAAAACACGGTCAATTTCCTGAAACCCCTCCAGAAGGATTTTGCAGCAAGACAGATGCTCTTTTGGCAGTTCCGGGTTTAAATACCCCACACAGAACCACCCTAGATCCCGGGCGATTTCTTCCTCCCGATCCCGCTCTACCAGGCAGAGAATCTCTTCCGGTCCGGCCCCCAGCCTGATAAGAGCCCCAAGAAAATCTTCCTTCTCCTTTCCGGCCGGTTCTATCCAGGGAAGTCCTTCTCTGGTCAATGTTTCTTTCAGCAGCTCTGTTTTGGAAGCTGCAATCACAAGACCTTTCAGCATTTTATAAAAACTCCTTTACGAATCTTCCCTTTTCCGATACAATAAGAGCCGATACAAAAACAGAAAAAAGGAGAATAACCCATATGTCACAAAATCCTCTCGTAACCTTTGAAATGGAAAACGGAAAGCTCATCAAGGCCGAACTTTACCCCGATACCGCCCCCAATACCGTCCGCAATTTCATCAGCCTGATCCGGAAAGGCTTCTACAACGGCTTAACCTTTCACCGGGTCATTTCCGGCTTTATGATTCAGGGCGGATGCCCGGACGGAAACGGTATGGGCGGCCCCGGCTATGTCATCCGGGGAGAATTCTCCCAGAACGGCTTTGACAATCCCCTCAAACACACACCAGGCGTTCTCTCTATGGCCAGAACTATGGCCCCGGATTCCGCAGGCTCTCAGTTCTTCCTAATGCACAAAGACGCCCCTCATCTGGACGGAGCCTACGCAGCCTTCGGCAAGGTGACGGAGGGCATGGACACCGTCAACGAGATTGCAGAAGTTCCCGTGGACTTCCGGGACTGTCCCCTGACACCCCAGATCCTAAAATCCGTCACTGTGGAGACCTTTGATACGGAGTATCCGGAGCCGGAGACTCTGTAGTCCGGCTGCCTTTCAGCTTCCGGAAATGTTCCCGGATCTGCCTTTCATAACCGTTCCCGGAAGGCTCGTAAAAAGTCTCTCCCTCAAGCTCTGAGGGAAGATACTGCTGCTCCACATAGTGATTGGGATAATCGTGGGCATATTTATAACCGGTACCGCGTCCCAGCTTCCCTGCTCCCTTGTAATGGGCATCCTGCAGGTGCGGCGGGACGCTGGTTCTGCGGCTTCTCACGCACTCCATAGCTTTTCCGATGGCTTTCACGGCAGAATTACTCTTGGGGGCGCTGGCCACATAAGCAACAGCCTGGGCCAGGATAATCTGAGCCTCCGGAAATCCAATCCGCTCCACCGCCTGGGCCGCAGACACGGCAACCGTTAAGGCCATGGGATCTGCATTTCCCACGTCCTCCGAGGCACAGATCATAATCCGGCGGGCAATAAAGCGCTCATCTTCCCCTGCATAGATCATTTTGGCCAGATAATAAACGGCCGCATCCGGATCCGAGCCCCGCATACTTTTGATAAATGCGGAGATGGTGTCGTAATGGCTGTCCCCGGCCTTGTCGTACCGCACCGCCCTTCTCTGAATGCACTCGGACATTACGTCCGCCGTCAGATGAATCTTCCCGTCCTCTCCTTTCTCTGTGGTAAGTACCCCCAGTTCTACCGCATTCAGCGCCAGCCGGGCATCCCCTCCTGACACATCCGCCAGGAAATCAGCCGCTTCCTCTGTAATCTCCGCCCCGTAAGCACCCATACCCCGTTCCGTATCGCAGACGGCACGGGAAATCAGCACCTTAATATCCTCTTTCTCCAGCGCTTTCAGCTCAAAGACCACGGACCTGGAAATCAGCGCTCCGTTCACCTCAAAATAAGGATTCTCCGTGGTGGCCCCGATCAGAATCAAGGTCCCGTCTTCCACAAAGGGGAGCAGATAATCCTGCTGGCCTTTGTTAAAACGGTGAATCTCATCCACAAAAAGTATGGTCTTCCTGCCGTACATCCCCAGATTGTCCTTCGCCTGGGCCGCCACCGCCTCCATATCCTTCTTGCCCGCCACCGTGGCATTGAGCTGGGTAAAGCAGGCGCGGGTGGTATTGGCAATCACTTTGGCTATGGTCGTCTTTCCGGTTCCCGGCGGGCCGTAAAATATCAGAGAGCTAAGCTTGTCCGCCCGGATAGCCCGGTAAAGAAGCTTATCCTTCCCCAAAATGTGCTGCTGGCCCACAATCTCATCCAGAGTCCGGGGGCGCAGGCGGGAGGCCAGAGGGGCCTCCTGCTCCAGGGTATTTTCCCGCATATAGTCAAATAAATCCATCCTATCCTCCGTCCTGCACTGCGCTTACTCCAGAATCAATTCATCCGCAGTCACAAATTCGTATCCTTCCGCCTGCAGCAAGTCGATGATGCGAAGAGCCGCCTGCACGGTGCTGTCATAGGAATCGTGCATTAAAATAATATCATTTTCTTCTACTGAAGTTACTACCTTCTGCACAATTTGGTCGGCGTTCCCCGTGGTCCAGTCCAGGGTATCCACTGTCCAGAAAATGGGAATCATGGTCACATCACCCTCCAGCTCCTTATCCCAGTTCCCAAAGGGCGGACGCACATACTCCACCGGCTGGCCCGTAATATCCGTAATTCTCCGGCTGGTATCCAAGATTTCTGCCGACGCCTCCTCCGGTTCCAGTTTGGTAATATCCACATGGTAAAAGGTGTGATTGCCAATCAGATGCCCTTCCTCGGACATGCGTTTCACAATCTCCTCTTTTCCTTCAATATTAGACCCCAGAAGGAAGAAGGTCACCTTGACCCCTCTCTCCTTCAAACCGTCCAGCAGGCGTTCCGTATAGACACGGTGAGGTCCGTCGTCAAATGTCAGGGCAATTTTCTTTGTCTCCTCCAAGGGTTCTCGAATCTTCTCCGAAACTTTCCCGGCAGACCCTTCCGTTTCCTCCAGGTCTGCTTCCAGTACCTTGCCGCCCCCTGCCTCCTCCCGGCTTCCGCGGAATCCTGCCGCTGCTCCCACAGCCGCCAGACCCAGAATTCCTACCAAAAGTCCCCGCTTCCACGCCGGAATACCGGATACCGTTCCCTTATCCATTCTTCAGGCTCCAAACGTGCAGTCTTACTAATATATATACCTTTCAGGTATCCCGTATGACTGCTCTTTCAGACCGTCTGTTAAGGTCTGCCCTACGATTATTCCCCGTCCCCTTCCGTTTCCGCTTCCTCAAATTCCGCGCGGAACCGCCGCTTCATCTGGACTGAAAGGAAATAAATCAGCACCGGCATCAAAAAGTTGTTTCCGGACTCCGAATCCATTCCTACAATCCAATAAAGCAAAGCTCCTATACCAACTACATCCGCCCCTAAAATCTTGAGAAAAGCCTGGCGCCGTCCGAAAGTCATCCCCTGAAGCATACCCAGACGGTAAGGCTCCGCCACGTCGTTCAAAAAGCTATAGCCAATTACAAAAATACCCAGCAGCACTTCAAACACCAGGGAATTCAAGCGCTTCGTAGCAATGCCGTACACCGCGTAGAGAATTACCACCGCCGCCATCCCCAGGGTAATCCGAATGGTCTGTTTCTGTATCTCTCTTTTCTCCTGAGCATCTATCTTCTGCTTGTCCATGTCCTGTCTCCTTTAAGTTTCTTTCTGTCCAGTTTAGCAGAAATAAAATGTACTTGCAAGTTTTCCCGTTTTATCCAATAATAGAGTAAAAAGCAAGGAGATGTGATTATGATCCCAAAAGACCCTTTCATGCTTCTAAGCTGGATCAACACGCAGCTTAGGGATTCCTACCCCACCCTGGACGAACTCTGCCAAAGCTTTGATCTGGATCGCAAAGCCCTGGAAACGGCCCTGGACGGAATCGGCTTCCAGTACGATCCCCAGGGGAACCGTTTTGTATAAAGCTATTTTTCATACCGATCCGCCAGTCTCTTCCAGGCGATTCCCATGATAACAATGCAGAGAACCAGCTCCCCTACTGCCGCATAGATGTTGATAAAGCTCAAAACCGTCATCAGAAGCGTCCCGGCTCCCAAAAACAAAATAATCTTCCCGCCGCCCCTGGCGTACGCCTTTTCATCTTTCAAAGGCTTCTTATCCCTGCCCCGTATCAGCGCGGCATCCTGGGTCACCAAAAGCCGGATTCCATAGTACATACAAACTGCAAAGATCAGCAGGGGAAGTCCAGCCTGCTGTATCATTGTTTCTATTTTCATCTTGAAACTCCTTCCTGACGAAACTCAGCCCCAACAGGGGCCGGAACAAAAAGAACGGCCGGAATCCCTTCCGGCCGCTATGCTCTTTCCTATTATTTCTTTGCAATGTATTTTCTAATATCCAGAGAAATTGCAATGAAGATAACAACACCGATGGCAATCCACTGTGCATTTGCATCCATGCCCAGGTACTGCAGAGCTACCTTCAAAAGCTCAAATACGGCAACTCCGATGACGGCGGAGGAAACTCTGCCTCGTCCTCCGGTAACAGATACACCTCCGATGGTACAGGCTGCAATGGCCTCCATCTCATAGCCAAGACCCAGGGCCACGGACGCGCCGCCAGCCTTTGCTCCCAGCATAAATCCGGCCAAGCCGTACATCATGGCAGCCTTCATGTAAATCAGGATCAGGGTCATTTTAACCGGAACACCGGCCACTTCCGCCGCCTGGGGATTTCCGCCGATGGCATACATATATTTTCCGTGACGGGTCATGTTAAAAATAAACCAGGTAATGGCCGCCACAATCACAGCAATCCAAATCAAATAGCTGATCCCTAAGAAACGGCCGGTAGCAACGTTGGTATACTCGGTCACGTAGCCGCCCAGAGGGGTGGCATTGGTAAAGATCATGTTAATTCCCAGGATAATCTCCATCATAGCCAGGGTGGCAATAAAGGGAGGCACGCTTAAGTAAGCGATAAAGAATCCGGTGATGGAACCAAAGATTCCGCAGATAACCATAACAATCAGAACTACCAGGAATATATTCATGGGCTCCATATTCGGAAAAAATTTACCGGAGTAATCCATACGCTGCAGAAGCACGCCTGCGATACAGGCACCGAAACCAATCATACGTCCTGCGGACAGGTCGCAGCCTGCAGTAATTACACAGCCTGCAATGCCCAGGGCGATAACCAGACGGGCGCTCATGTTCATCAGCGTATTCAGAAGGTTGCCGGACGTAAAAAAGTTATCCGCTGTCAATCCCGTATAAAACACCAGGACAAACATAACGATAATCACGCCGTTATTAATCAAAAAGTCTGTAATTTGTTTCTTTTTTGTCTTATCCATTCTTTCCATCCTCCTTCGCCATTAGAACCGGGTTGCGTAACCCATGATGCTCTCCTGATTCATTTCATGCTCTTCCGTAATCTCGCCGGTCACTTTTCCGTTGCACATCACGTAAATCCGGTCTGACATGCCCAAAAGCTCCGCCATCTCGGAAGAAATCATAATGATGGCCTTGCCCTGCTTCGCCAGCTCGTTCATAATCTCGTAAATCTCATGCTTGGCGCCTACGTCAATACCCCGGGTGGGCTCATCCATGATCAGAACATCCGGGTCATTTGCCAGCCAGCGGGATACAATTACCTTCTGCTGATTACCGCCGG